>NZ_BQYL01000001.1:1780000-2454686 GCF_023706045.1 Kangiella sp. TOML190 | reverse complement strand
GGACAACGCCACGCCGGACGAGGGCGACACCATCGTCTGGACGGTGGGCTTGGCCAACAACGGCCCGGCGCAAGCGACCAGCGTGAGCTTGACCGATGTCTTACCGGCGGGCGTGAGCTATGTCTCGGACGTGCCGAGCCAAGGCAGCCATGACGACGCCACGGGTCTGTGGACCATTGGCACTATCGACAGCGGCAGCGCGGTCAGCTTGGCCATCACGGTCACGGTGGATGCGGGCACCTCCGGTGACACCATCACCAACACGGTCAGCACGGTCACTGCCGACCAAACCGACTCCAATGCCACGCCGGACGATAACAGTGAATCGGTCACGGTGGGCAACAGCACCGACTTGGCCGTGACCAAGGCGGTGGACAACGCGACCCCGAACGAAGGCGACACCATCGTCTGGACGGTGGGCTTGGCCAACAACGGCCCGGCGCAAGCGACCAGCGTGAGCTTGACCGATGTCTTACCGGCGGGCGTGAGCTATGTCTCGGACGTGCCGAGCCAAGGCAGCCATGACGACGCCACGGGTCTGTGGACCATTGGCACTATCGACAGCGGCAGCGCGGTCAGCTTGGCCATCACGGTCACGGTGGATGCGGGGCACCTCCGGTGACACCATCACCAACACGGTCAGCACGGTCACTGCCGACCAAACCGACTCCAATGCCACGCCGGACGATAACAGTGAATCGGTCACGGTGGGCAACAGCACCGACTTGGCCGTGACCAAGGCGGTGGACAACGCGACCCCGAACGAAGGCGACACCATCGTCTGGACGGTGGGCTTGGCCAACAACGGCCCGGCGCAAGCGACCAGCGTGAGCTTGACCGATGTCTTACCGGCGGGCGTGAGCCATGTCTCGGACGTGCCGAGCCAAGGCAGCCATGACGACGCCACGGGTCTGTGGACCATTGGCACTATCGACAGCGGCAGCGCGGTCAGCTTGGCCATCACGGTCACGGTGGATGCGGGCACCTCCGGTGACACCATCACCAACACGGTCAGCACGGTCACTGCCGACCAAACCGACTCCAATGCCACGCCGGACGATAACAGTGAATCGGTCACGGTGGGCAACAGCACCGACTTGGCCGTGACCAAGGCGGTGGACAACGCGACCCCGAACGAAGGCGACACCATCGTCTGGACGGTGGGCTTGGCCAACAACGGCCCGGCGCAAGCGACCAGCGTGAGCTTGACCGATGTCTTACCGGCGGGCGTGAGCTATGTCTCGGACGTGCCGAGCCAAGGCAGCCATGACGACGCCACGGGTCTGTGGACCATTGGCACTATCGACAGCGGCAGCGCGGTCAGCTTGGCCATCACGGTCACGGTGGATGCGGGCACCTCCGGTGACACCATCACCAACACGGTCAGCACGGTCACTGCCGACCAAACCGACTCCAATGCCACGCCGGACGATAACAGTGAATCGGTCACGGTGGGCAACAGCACCGACTTGGCCGTGACCAAGGCGGTGGACAACGCGACCCCGAACGAAGGCGACACCATCGTCTGGACGGTGGGCTTGGCCAACAACGGCCCGGCGCAAGCGACCAGCGTGAGCTTGACCGATGTCTTACCGGCGGGCGTGAGCCATGTCTCGGACGTGCCGAGCCAAGGCAGCCATGACGACGCCACGGGTCTGTGGACCATTGGCACTATCGACAGCGGCAGCGCGGTCAGCTTGGCCATCACGGTCACGGTGGATGCGGGCACCTCCGGTGACACCATCACCAACACGGTCAGCACGGTCACTGCCGACCAAACCGACTCCAATGCCACGCCGGACGATAACAGTGAATCGGTCACGGTGGGCAACAGCACCGACTTGGCCGTGACCAAGGCGGTGGACAACGCGACCCCGAACGAAGGCGACACCATCGTCTGGACGGTGGGCTTGGCCAACAACGGCCCGGCGCAAGCGACCAGCGTGAGCTTGACCGATGTCTTACCGGCGGGCGTGAGCCATGTCTCGGACGTGCCGAGCCAAGGCAGCCATGACGACGCCACGGGTCTGTGGACCATTGGCACTATCGACAGCGGCAGCGCGGTCAGCTTGGCCATCACGGTCACGGTGGATGCGGGCACCTCCGGTGACACCATCACCAACACGGTCAGCACGGTCACTGCCGACCAAACCGACTCCAATGCCACGCCGGACGATAACAGTGAATCGGTCACGGTGGGCAACAGCACCGACTTGGCCGTGACCAAGGCGGTGGACAACGCGACCCCGAACGAAGGCGACACCATCGTCTGGACGGTGGGCTTGGCCAACAACGGCCCGGCGCAAGCGACCAGCGTGAGCTTGACCGATGTCTTACCGGCGGGCGTGAGCCATGTCTCGGACGTGCCGAGCCAAGGCAGCCATGACGACGCCACGGGTCTGTGGACCATTGGCACTATCGACAGCGGCAGCGCGGTCAGCTTGGCCATCACGGTCACGGTGGATGCGGGCACCTCCGGTGACACCATCACCAACACGGTCAGCACGGTCACTGCCGACCAAACCGACTCCAATGCCACGCCGGACGATAACAGTGAATCGGTCACGGTGGGCAACAGCACCGACTTGGCCGTGACCAAGGCGGTGGACAACGCGACCCCGAACGAAGGCGACACCATCGTCTGGACGGTGGGCTTGGCCAACAACGGCCCGGCGCAAGCGACCAGCGTGAGCTTGACCGATGTCTTACCGGCGGGCGTGAGCTATGTCTCGGACGTGCCGAGCCAAGGCAGCCATGACGACGCCACGGGTCTGTGGACCATTGGCACTATCGACAGCGGCAGCGCGGTCAGCTTGGCCATCACGGTCACGGTGGATGCGGGCACCTCCGGTGACACCATCACCAACACGGTCAGCACGGTCACTGCCGACCAAACCGACTCCAATGCCACGCCGGACGATAACAGTGAATCGGTCACGGTGGGCAACAGCACCGACTTGGCCGTGACCAAGGCGGTGGACAACGCGACCCCGAACGAAGGCGACACCATCGTCTGGACGGTGGGCTTGGCCAACAACGGCCCGGCGCAAGCGACCAGCGTGAGCTTGACCGATGTCTTACCGGCGGGCGTGAGCCATGTCTCGGACGTCCGAGCCAAGGCAGCCATGACGACGCCACGGGTCTGTGGACCATTGGCACTATCGACAGCGGCAGCGCGGTCAGCTTGGCCATCACGGTCACGGTGGATGCGGGCACCTCCGGTGACACCATCACCAACACGGTCAGCACGGTCACTGCCGACCAAACCGACTCCAATGCCACGCCGGACGATAACAGTGAATCGGTCACGGTGGGCAACAGCACCGACTTGGCCGTGACCAAGGCGGTGGACAACGCGACCCCGAACGAAGGCGACACCATCGTCTGGACGGTGGGCTTGGCCAACAACGGCCCGGCGCAAGCGACCAGCGTGAGCTTGACCGATGTCTTGCCGGCGGGCGTGAGCTACGTCTCGGACGTGCCGAGCCAAGGCAGCTACGACGACGCCACGGGTCTGTGGACCATTGGCACTATCGACAGCGGCAGCGCGGTCAGCTTGGCCATCACGGTCACGGTGGATGCGGGCACCTCCGGTGACACCATCACCAACACGGTCAGCACGGTCACTGCCGACCAAACCGACTCCAATGCCACGCCGGACGATAACAGTGAATCGGTCACGGTGGGCAACAGCACCGACTTGGCCGTGACCAAGGCGGTGGACAACGCGACCCCGAACGAAGGCGACACCATCGTCTGGACGGTGGGCTTGGCCAACAACGGCCCGGCGCAAGCGACCAGCGTGAGCTTGACCGATGTCTTACCGGCGGGCGTGAGCTACGTCTCGGACGTGCCGAGCCAAGGCAGCTATGACGACGCCACGGGTCTGTGGACCATTGGCACTATCGACAGCGGCAGCGCGGTCAGCTTGGCCATCACGGTCACGGTGGATGCGGGCACCTCCGGTGACACCATCACCAACACGGTCAGCACGGTCACTGCCGACCAAACCGACTCCAATGCCACGCCGGACGATAACAGTGAATCGGTCACGGTGGGCAACAGCACCGACTTGGCCGTGACCAAGGCGGTGGACAACGCGACCCCGAACGAAGGCGACACCATCGTCTGGACGGTGGGCTTGGCCAACAACGGCCCGGCGCAAGCGACCAGCGTGAGCTTGACCGATGTCTTACCGGCGGGCGTGAGCTACGTCTCGGACGTGCCGAGCCAAGGCAGCTACGACGACGCCACGGGTCTGTGGACCATTGGCACTATCGACAGCGGCAGCGCGGTCAGCTTGGCCATCACGGTCACGGTGGATGCGGGCACCTCCGGTGACACCATCACCAACACGGTCAGCACGGTCACTGCCGACCAAACCGACTCCAATGCCACGCCGGACGATAACAGTGAATCGGTCACGGTGGGCAACAGCACCGACTTGGCCGTGACCAAGGCGGTGGACAACGCGACCCCGAACGAAGGCGACACCATCGTCTGGACGGTGGGCTTGGCCAACAACGGCCCGGCGCAAGCGACCAGCGTGAGCTTGACCGATGTCTTACCGGCGGGCGTGAGCTACGTCTCGGACGTGCCGAGCCAAGGCAGCTATGACGACGCCACGGGTCTGTGGACCATTGGCACTATCGACAGCGGCAGCGCGGTCAGCTTGGCCATCACGGTCACGGTGGATGCGGGCACCTCCGGTGACACCATCACCAACACGGTCAGCACGGTCACTGCCGACCAAACCGACTCCAATGCCACGCCGGACGATAACAGTGAATCGGTCACGGTGGGCAACAGCACCGACTTGGCCGTGACCAAGGCGGTGGACAACGCGACCCCGAACGAAGGCGACACCATCGTCTGGACGGTGGGCTTGGCCAACAACGGCCCGGCGCAAGCGACCAGCGTGAGCTTGACCGATGTCTTACCGGCGGGCGTGAGCTACGTCTCGGACGTGCCGAGCCAAGGCAGCTACGACGACGCCACGGGTCTGTGGACCATTGGCACTATCGACAGCGGCAGCGCGGTCAGCTTGGCCATCACGGTCACGGTGGATGCGGGCACCTCCGGTGACACCATCACCAACACGGTCAGCACGGTCACTGCCGACCAAACCGACTCCAATGCCACGCCGGACGATAACAGTGAATCGGTCACGGTGGGCAACAGCACCGACTTGGCCGTGACCAAGGCGGTGGACAACGCGACCCCGAACGAAGGCGACACCATCGTCTGGACGGTGGGCTTGGCCAACAACGGCCCGGCGCAAGCGACCAGCGTGAGCTTGACCGATGTCTTACCGGCGGGCGTGAGCTACGTCTCGGACGTGCCGAGCCAAGGCAGCTACGACGACGCCACGGGTCTGTGGACCATTGGCACTATCGACAGCGGCAGCGCGGTCAGCTTGGCCATCACGGTCACGGTGGATGCGGGCACCTCCGGTGACACCATCACCAACACGGTCGGCGCGGTCACTGCCGACCAAACCGACTCCAATGCCACGCCGGACGATAACAGTGAATCGGTCACGGTGGGCAACAGCACCGACTTGGCCGTGACCAAGGCGGTGGACAACGCGACCCCGAACGAAGGCGACACCATCGTCTGGACGGTGGGCTTGGCCAACAACGGCCCGGCGCAAGCGACCAGCGTGAGCTTGACCGATGTCTTACCGGCGGGCGTGAGCTACGTCTCGGACGTGCCGAGCCAAGGCAGCTACGACGACGCCACGGGTCTGTGGACCATTGGCACTATCGACAGCGGCAGCGCGGTCAGCTTGGCCATCACGGTCACGGTGGATGCGGGCACCTCCGGTGACACCATCACCAACACGGTCAGCACGGTCACTGCCGACCAAACCGACTCCAATGCCACGCCGGACGATAACAGTGAATCGGTCACGGTGGGCAACAGCACCGACTTGGCCGTGACCAAGGCGGTGGACAACGCGACCCCGAACGAAGGCGACACCATCGTCTGGACGGTGGGCTTGGCCAACAACGGCCCGGCGCAAGCGACCAGCGTGAGCTTGACCGATGTCTTACCGGCGGGCGTGAGCTACGTCTCGGACGTGCCGAGCCAAGGCAGCTACGACGACGCCACGGGTCTGTGGACCATTGGCACTATCGACAGCGGCAGCGCGGTCAGCTTGGCCATCACGGTCACGGTGGATGCGGGCACCTCCGGTGACACCATCACCAACACGGTCAGCACGGTCACTGCCGACCAAACCGACTCCAATGCCACGCCGGACGATAACAGTGAATCGGTCACGGTGGGCAACAGCACCGACTTGGCCGTGACCAAGGCGGTGGACAACGCGACCCCGAACGAAGGCGACACCATCGTCTGGACGGTGGGCTTGGCCAACAACGGCCCGGCGCAAGCGACCAGCGTGAGCTTGACCGATGTCTTACCGGCGGGCGTGAGCTACGTCTCGGACGTGCCGAGCCAAGGCAGCTACGACGACGCCACGGGTCTGTGGACCATTGGCACTATCGACAGCGGCAGCGCGGTCAGCTTGGCCATCACGGTCACGGTGGATGCGGGCACCTCCGGTGACACCATCACCAACACGGTCAGCACGGTCACTGCCGACCAAACCGACTCCAATGCCACGCCGGACGATAACAGTGAATCGGTCACGGTGGGCAACAGCACCGACTTGGCCGTGACCAAGGCGGTGGACAACGCGACCCCGAACGAAGGCGACACCATCGTCTGGACGGTGGGCTTGGCCAACAACGGCCCGGCGCAAGCGACCAGCGTGAGCTTGACCGATGTCTTGCCGGCGGGCGTGAGCTACGTCTCGGACGTGCCGAGCCAAGGCAGCTACGACGACGCCACGGGTCTGTGGACCATTGGCACTATCGACAGCGGCAGCGCGGTCAGCTTGGCCATCACGGTCACGGTGGATGCGGGCACCTCCGGTGACACCATCACCAACACGGTCAGCACGGTCACTGCCGACCAAACCGACTCCAATGCCACGCCGGACGATAACAGTGAATCGGTCACGGTGGGCAACAGCACCGACTTGGCCGTGACCAAGGCGGTGGACAACGCGACCCCGAACGAAGGCGACACCATCGTCTGGACGGTGGGCTTGGCCAACAACGGCCCGGCGCAAGCGACCAGCGTGAGCTTGACCGATGTCTTACCGGCGGGCGTGAGCTACGTCTCGGACGTGCCGAGCCAAGGCAGCTACGACGACGCCACGGGTCTGTGGACCATTGGCACTATCGACAGCGGCAGCGCGGTCAGCTTGGCCATCACGGTCACGGTGGATGCGGGCACCTCCGGTGACACCATCACCAACACGGTCAGCACGGTCACTGCCGACCAAACCGACTCCAATGCCACGCCGGACGATAACAGTGAATCGGTCACGGTGGGCAACAGCACCGACTTGGCCGTGACCAAGGCGGTGGACAACGCGACCCCGAACGAAGGCGACACCATCGTCTGGACGGTGGGCTTGGCCAACAACGGCCCGGCGCAAGCGACCAGCGTGAGCTTGACCGATGTCTTACCGGCGGGCGTGAGCTACGTCTCGGACGTGCCGAGCCAAGGCAGCTACGACGACGCCACGGGTCTGTGGACCATTGGCACTATCGACAGCGGCAGCGCGGTCAGCTTGGCCATCACGGTCACGGTGGATGCGGGCACCTCCGGTGACACCATCACCAACACGGTCAGCACGGTCACTGCCGACCAAACCGACTCCAATGCCACGCCGGACGATAACAGTGAATCGGTCACGGTGGGCAACAGCACCGACTTGGCCGTGACCAAGGCGGTGGACAACGCGACCCCGAACGAAGGCGACACCATCGTCTGGACGGTGGGCTTGGCCAACAACGGCCCGGCGCAAGCGACCAGCGTGAGCTTGACCGATGTCTTACCGGCGGGCGTGAGCTACGTCTCGGACGTGCCGAGCCAAGGCAGCTACGACGACGCCACGGGTCTGTGGACCATTGGCACTATCGACAGCGGCAGCGCGGTCAGCTTGGCCATCACGGTCACGGTGGATGCGGGCACCTCCGGTGACACCATCACCAACACGGTCAGCACGGTCACTGCCGACCAAACCGACTCCAATGCCACGCCGGACGATAACAGTGAATCGGTCACGGTGGCGAATTTACTGGATGCTGTTGATGATTCTGAGACAGGTGTTGATGGCACTACAGGCGAGGTAGGCGTGTTAAATGTGCTATCCAATGACTCTTTTAATGGCTCAACGATCGATCCTGCTGATATTGTTTTGAGTGAGCTGGTAGCCGATCCAACAGGTTCCTTGACCTTAAATCCTGATGGAACGGTTGATGTGGCACCAGGGACTGCTGCCGGTACCTATACTCTGACTTATCAGATTTGTGATGCCACCGATTCGACAAATTGCGATACTGCTGTGGTTACGATTACTGTTGATGTTGTTGAAGCCAACGACGATGACTTCTCGGCAACGCCAGTGGATCCAGCTGCAGGCGGCACGGCGGGTAACGTGTTTGATAACGATACGGTCAATGGCGCGGCAGCGGACAGCAGCAACGTGGACAGCGTGAGCGTGACCAACGATGGCGGCTTGACCGGTGTGGCGATTGATGCCAGCGGTAACTTAAGCGTACCGGCGGGTGCGACGCCAGGCACTTACACCGTGACTTACGAGATTTGTAATGTGGACGGGGTGTGCGACACGGCGACGGCGACGGTGGTTGTGGGTTCGATAGAAGCCAACGACGATGACTTCTCGGCAACGCCAGTGGGTCCAGCCGCAGGCGGCACGGCGGGTAACGTGTTTGATAACGATACGGTCAATGGCGCGGCAGCGGACAGCAGCAACGTGGACAGCGTGAGCGTGACCAACGATGGCGGCTTGACCGGTGTGGCGGTTGATGCCAGCGGTAACTTAAGCGTACCGGCGGGTGCGACGCCAGGCACTTACACCGTGACCTACGAGATTTGTAGTCCTGAAGGTCTCTGCGATACCGCAACGGTTGTGGTGGTCGTGGATAACTTAGCGATTGAGGCTGAGAACGATGACTTTAGCGCAACGCCTATCAGTAATGTGACGGGTGGAACTGCTGGTAACGTTCTTGATAATGATTCGTTAGGCGGTTCAACAATTGATCCTGCCGATGTGACTATTACCGTCACTGATGATGACGGTAGCGGCGTTACTATCGATGCTGACGGTAATGTGATTGTGCCTGCTGATACTCCGGCGGATACTTACACCGTGACTTACGAGATTTGTGAAGAGGGAAATCCTAGCAATTGTGATACTGCAACCATTGTAATAGTGGTGGGTGTAGATACCGATGGCGATGGTATTCCTAACACTGAAGATCTGGATGATGACAATGACGGTATTCCAGATTCGCAAGAGGGTGATGGCGCTACCGATACCGATGGTGACGGTATTCCAGATTCAGAGGATTTGGATAGCGATGGCGACGGTATTTTAGATGTGGTTGAGTCTGATAATGGCGATCTTGATACCGATGGCGATGGCCGCATCGATGGCGAGGTTGGCGACAACGGTATTCCAGATGTGGTAGAGCAAGGTGGCGCTGATTCTGGCACTGTGCCTCCAGCCACTGATACCGATGGTGATGGCGCACCAGATTTCCAAGATGTCGATAGTGATAACGACAGTGTTCCTGACGCGACCGAAGGTCACGACGTGGATATGGACGGTAATCCAGATGTTACTCCTGTAGGTTCTGATGCTGACGCTGATGGTATTGATGATGCCTTCGATACTGACTCTGGTGGTACTGGAGCGGCTACGCCGGATGCTGACACTGATGGTATTGAAGATTACCGCGATGTTGATGATGACGGCGATGGCTTAGATACAGGCGTTGAGGATTCTATTACTGAAGATGCTGATGAGGATGGTATTCCTGACTACTTGGATTCGGATAACGCTGAGTTTGACTTAGTCTTGACCAAAACGGCTAGCATTTCTCAGGCTTCTATTGGCGACTTCGTTAGATACAGCATCACCGTAGAGAATATTGGCAACACCAATGCAACCAATATTCAAATCGCAGATACGCCGCCACTAGGCTTCAGTTATGTTGATGGAAGTGGTGTTATCAATGATTCAAATGATGCTAACGACGCGATTACTCCTTATCGTCCGCTAGAGTTTAGTGGTGTGGACATTGAAGCGGGGCAAACCATCAGTATTGAATACATGATGCGGATTGGTGCGACCGTGACCAATGGCCAACAGGTTAACAAAGTTGTGGCTATGTTTAACGGTCAAGAGATCAGTAATACCGCAAGCGCAACGGTGATGATCGAGTCGGATCCTGATTTCGAGCAAGCGACTATCCTAGGTAAAGTCTTTAATGATAGGGATGGTGACGGCTGGCAAGACGATGCGACCGCGAGCAACATTGTGGTTAAAGGTGGTATTGATGAGTCGACTTATGTGGCTAATTCAACCACGGTAGATCGAGGTAATGGGCCGCAGCCAGAGGCGGATGCGAGCGCACCGATCAATCATGGTATTGAGTTAGGTACTCTAAGTGGTCGCAACTCCTACATGGATCCGGTAGCTAACTATCGGATGGTGATCAGCCAAATGATGACTGAGCCTAAGTTTACCAACGACTTCGTGTTAACCACCGTGGAAGGCAGTGAAGTACGTATGGATGCTATGGGTAAGGTAACTTACTCGCATCAAGGGCAGGTCGAGGACGGCTTATCAGCGCAAAACATTACTGTTGAGCGTCAAGTGGTCTTAGTGAATGGTCAATATCAGGTGAACTTCATAATCAGTAATGAAGGTATTACTGAGCGTGGTATCCCTGGAGTGAGATTGGCGACAGTTGAAGGTTTGATTATTGAAACCGATGCTTATGGTCGCTTCCATCTCAATGCGATTGAGGTAGATAGCTTCAGTCGAGGCCAAAACTTCATCATGAAAGTAGACCCAGCGACTATTCCACGCGGTTCAACCTTTACCACCGAGAATCCGAGGGTTAAACGGATCACTCAAGGTTTATCTACTCGCTTTGACTTTGGTATTCAAATTCCAGAGCCAAAACTAAAAGATGCTGGTAGTAAGTCGGTAGAGATAGAACTGGGTAGCCTATTCTTTGAAGACAATAGTGCTGTGATTAAAGATGAATTTAAGCCTTTGCTTACTCAAATGGCTGAAAAAATTAATCAATATGACAGCGCTAAACTGATCTTTGACGGTCATGGCGGCGGCTTAGCCATTGCCTTTGACCGTGCGGCCAAGGTGCGTGATGCGCTGTTAAAACAGCTTAAACCCGAAATGAAGGAGCAGTTGGAAGTGGTGCTTATTGCTTCTCCAGCTTCTGATATTGCGGGTAGAGAGGTGTTGACTATTGGCGACAAAATTAGCCTAGGTTCCGTGTTCTTTAGTTTGAATAAAACCGAGATTAAGCCTGAGTTTTTGACGGTGATTAAAGCTATCGCTAATAACCTCAATCAATTTGGCGGCGGCGCTATCGTCTTGAGTGGTAATACGGATGTGCGTGCGGATAAAGACTATAACTATCAATTAGGACTGAAACGTGCGCAAAAGGTCTATCAAGAATTAATGAAATATATCGATAAATCGCAAGTGAATGAAGTGAAAGTGGAACTATCCAATAACGAGTATAAAAGTGTAGACGGAGGTGCGGTATGAGATATTTAAAGCAAAAAAACACCGCTCTGTCTTTTAGTTTAGCAACAATTTTGTATGCCCTAGTTCCGACTGCGTTCGCTGCGGAAGAAAAGAACAGCGGGCCTATGGCTAAAGAGCAAACAAAATTTGAATGCTCTGATGAACAGTGCCGCACTCAAAATGGGCTATTGTTCCGAGTGAAAAGTGATGGCGAGGAAAATCCTAAAGCGCTCGGCAACGATGAAAAGTCGCATCAAGAGAATCGACGTGTCGATGTGGCTTATAAAGAAGTTTACACTTATGATGAGAAGGGTTTCACTCCGGATAAAAAACGAGTAGATGTCACCAGCAATATGATGGTGCAGCTGGAAAACGGTGGTCTTTTATGGGCAACTGAAGATCCGGCGCTGACGCGTCCCTCGTTAAGTTTGAATGGCCCTAGTAGGGTTGCCTTTGCTGATGGCAAAATTGCTGAAACAGTCAACTTTAGTTATTACAACAACTATGCCGCCTTTATCGAGCGCTTGGAAGTTGTAATTTTTGAAGGTAAAGATACAGACTTAGTAACACCATTGCGAACTATGGACGTGCCTGTGATTAACAACGGTCGTTTCGAGTGGGACGGAAGTTTAACACTGGATCAAGAGTTGGTGTTAGGTGACGAGTTGTTGTACGTCATTCGTGCTTACGATAAAGATGGCCGAATGGACGAGACGCAAGTTAAAAACTTCTTGCTAGTTTCTGAGCAAGAAAAGAAAAACAATGTTTCCCGTCTTGCTGAGACAGCTACAAGAGATCCTTCAGAGCAAGAAGATGATCAACAAATTGCAAACGATATTGTTGAATCGGTAACTTATGGCTCAAATAACTTACGTCAGCAAAACATTCCTGTCTATGGTTCGAGAGTTCGGATTTTTGGTCAGGATATTCCGCGCGGGCAAACGGTAAGTGTTAACGGCGATAATATTCCAGTGGACTTGGAGCAAAAGTTTGTTGCCGAATACTTACTTCCAGTCGGACAGCATCAATTTACCGTAGATATCGGACGTGGCGAGAAATACCTTTCGAAACAACTGACTATTGATGTGACTGGTAAATACATGTTTATGGTCGCGTTGGCAGATTTGACGGCTTCAAAAAATAGCGTTTCTGACAGTATCGAAGCGGTGGATGATGGTGATACTTTTGATGATGACTTTTTACTTAACGGCCGCTTAGCGTTTTATTTAAAAGGTAAGGTTAAGGGTAAGTACTTAATCACAGCACAAGCCGATACGCGCGAACGAGAACTCGAAGATTTATTCGATGGCTTCCTCGACAAAGATCCGCAAGATGTATTCCGTCGCCTTGATCCCGATCGTTATTATCCGGTATATGGCGATGACTCTAGCGTTTATCGTGATGTTGACACTCAAGGTAAATTCTACGTGCGAGTCGACTGGGATAAGAGTCAGGCGCTTTGGGGTAATTTCAATACTGGAATTACTGGCAATGAATTTGCGCAATATTCCCGTGCGCTTTACGGTGCTGCGATCAATTGGCGCTCCATTGAAACCACCGAGCTAGGTGAGGCTAAAACTCAATTAAAAGCTTTTGGCTCTGAAGCGCAAACCGCATTGGGCCATAACGAATTTCTTGGTACCGGCGGTAGCTTGTATTACTTGCGTAATACCGATGTTTTACCTGGCTCTGAGCGGGTAGTGCTCGAGGTTCGTGACAGTACCACTGGACGTGTAGAAACTAGCGTTACCTTACAGCGTGGCTCTGATTATGAAATTGACGAGTTGCAAGGCCGCATTATTCTAAATCGTCCTTTAAATCAAATTTCTCGTCAAAATATAGGCACCATCATTCGTGACGAGCCTTTAGATGGTTTTGATAATATTCTTTTGGTGGATTATGAATATTTACCAACAGGATTCGATTCTGACGAAACCACTTTAGGTGGTCGTGCAAAAGTTTGGATCGGTGATCATGTAGCAATTGGCGGTACCTTTGTTGATGAAAATCGCGCTGGTGACGACTATGAGTTGCAGGCACTCGATTTAACCTTACAGGCAGGCCGCGGTACTTATTTAAAGCTAGAAAGTGCTAAGTCTGAATCAAACCAAGCCGCTAGTTACTTCTCTGATAACGGTGGTTTCAGTTTCAACGAAATAGCGGCGGATCCTTTGAATGACACTTCTGGTAAAGAAGGCGACGCTTATTCGATTGAGGCTCGAGCCAACTTTAAAGAGCTTGGCTGGACTGAAGAGCAGTGGACGGCTGGCGCATGGCACCGTGAAACCGATGAAGGTTATTCGGTAGCCCGTCGTACGCTAAACGAAGAAACTACCGAAACCGGCGCTGAGTTCAGCGGTGAAGTTAATGATGATGTTTCGATTGCAGCTCGCATTAGTGAGTACGAAGCAGGCGCGGATAAGCTTGAACAAGCGCAAGTTAATCTTGCCTATCAAGTGACCCCTAAAGCTCGCGTTACTGCCGAGGTGCGCCAATTGGAAGAAACCCTTTCGGGCGTTGAAACCTCTGCAACCCTTGGCGCTGTGCAATACAATCATCGTATTGGCGAGACTTGGGACCTCTATGGTACAGGCCAATTTACTTTGGATAACGATGGCGGTAGCTATGATAACAATGACCTAGTGACCTTAGGCACTAAATATTTGTTTGGCGATCGTTCTTCGCTGGGTGCCGAGTATAGCACTGGACATCGAGGTGATGCTGCCACTTTAACTGGCGATTACTATGTTAATCCGGATTACAGTATATATGGCCGATATACCTATTCCACCGATACCACTAACAGTGTTTTTGGCCCAAGTATTAATGATGGCATTACGTTAGGTCAAAGATGGCGAGTTTCGAATCAGGTGACGATTTATAACGAAAGTCAGCAGTTAAAATCGCCTCTTGAAACGGGTATAGCACACACCTTTGGCTTGGACTTTATTCCAGCACAAGGTTGGACGCTTGGTATTAATTTACAGGACGGTGAATTAGAAAATAAAGATGGTGGTACTGTTGATAGACAAGCCATGAGTATTAGCGGCAACTACCGTTCGTCTGATGTTGATTGGACTTCTAAGTTGGAATACCGTGAGGATTCGGGTGCAGAAAACCGCGAACAATGGTTAACCACTAACCGCATTTCTTATAAACTGAATGAAGATTGGCGTTTAGCGGCTCGTGTTAATCACTCGGATACTGAAGATCAAACCGATCCTACTCAAGATGCTAAATTTACCGAAGCAAACCTAGGTTTTGCTTATCGTCCAATCAATAACAACCGTTGGGCGCTGCTTGGTAAATATACCTACTTGTATGACTTAAGAACTTTGGCTCAAGTAACTAGCGGTTCCGATCAAAAATCTGATATCTACTCCTTCGAAGGTATCTATCGCTTGAACCCTGAGTGGGAACTGGCGGGTAAAGTTGCGCATCGTCGCGGTCAGGTTCGTGAAGCTCGCGGTAGTGGCAGCTGGTTTAAAAGTACCGTTGATCTCTATGCCATCCAAGCTCGCTATCATTTAATTAAAGAGTGGGATGCGTTAGCTGAATACCGTTTGCTTAAATCAAAAGAAAATGATGATAAGCGTAAAGGTTGGTTAATTGGAGCTGATTATCATTTAAGCGATAATTTTAAAGTTGGTTTAGGTTATAATTTTACTGACTTTAGCGATAATTTAGCGAATCTAGACTACGATTATGACGGTTGGTTTATCAACTTCGTCGGTAAATATTAAACCGTTACCTATAAAAAAAGCTCCTTCGGGAGCTTTTTTTATAGGGCTAATTTGTGAGAATTAGCGAGCCGTTATTTGCAAAATATCCTGCCAACGGCTGGTGTAGCGAGCGGAGAAGGAATTGGCACGCATAGCCCAGTTTGCGCTGACTCCTAAGCTAGCGAATTTCACTGCGTCTTTGCCAAAGCGAGAGTTAATGCTATCGATGCTCTGCATTAACTCTGGGCGCTGCGCTAAACCAACAAAAAGATCTGATTGATGGCCTTGCTTATCAGTTAATCCAGTTAGTAATATGCCTGCTTTTTTATAATAAGTGCCTTCCTGGTAAAGTCGCCGCAAACCTTTTTCAACTGCCTGCACAAACAGCCCTGTATCGTCAGTCGCTGCTGGAAAGCGCACCGTTATTTGAGGATGGTGATGGTAGCTTCGAGCTTGATGGTTTTTCTTAGCATATAAAAATAAAGTAATGGCTGTTGCTAAGGAGTTTTGAGCCCTTAATTTTTCGCTACAACGGGTGGCATGATAACTTAAGGCTTCTTTAAGATCAGAATAAGCCGTGATTCGCTTGCCGAAAGAGCGTGAGTTTAGAATTGATTTTTTGGGTTGTGGTAGCTGTTCAAAGTTAAGACACGCCTGCCCGCGAAGTTCTAATACCATCCGTTCCATATTGACCGAAAATATTCGCTGCAAAACTTTAAAGTCTGCATTATGCAGATCCCAAGCGGTACGGATATTTTGATGATTCAGTTTTATGGCAAGGCGGCTGCCTATTCCCCAGATTTTACGAACGGGTATCTGCTGCAAGATCCATTGGCGCTGATTCGAGCAATGCAAATCGACGACCCCATTGCTCGATTGCTTGTGTTTTTTTGCGTAATGGTTAGCGACTTTGGCAAGAGTTTTGGTCGGGCCCAAACCAATACAAACGGGTAGGGAAAGGGAGCGCTTAAGCTCTTGCTTAATGTGTAGGCAGCGTTTGGTTAAGTCTTCTTGAAAGCCATCAAAGCGTAGAAAAGACTCGTCAACCGAATAGGGTGCTACCAGGTCACAATAATCACCAAGCACAGCGTTAAAACGGTTAGAAATATCGCCATAAAGCCCATAATTCGAAGAGAAAGTGGTGACTTGATGCCGCTCTATAATATCCTTGGCTTGATGGTAAGGGACCGCCATTCCAATCCCCAAAGCTTTAGCTTCGTCGGACATAGAGATAATACAGCCGTCATTGTTGCTTAATACAATAACTGGCTTTTTTGCGAGATCTGGCCGAAAAATCCGTTCACAAGAAACGTAGAAACTATTAACGTCACATAAAGCGTAGCTGATCTGTGGTTTTGCTAAGATGTTAGGCATAGTATTTAAAAGCGCTACTTAAAGCTTCTGGCTAAGCCGGTAACCACGCCCCAAATGGTCAGCTGGTTTTCGCCTGTAATGATGATATCTGGATATGCTGAGTTTTCAGCCTGTAAGCGTAATTTGCCACTAGTTTTTAGGCGTTTTACGGTAAATTCATTATCCAATAAGGCGACCACAATATCGCCATCTTGAGCGTGCAGTGAGCGGTCGATCACTAAAATATCATTTTGAAAAATACCAGCATCGACCATGGAGTCGCCTTCAACCTGTGCAAAAAAGGTGGTCGCTGGGTGTTTAATCAACAATTGATCCAGACTTAAAGTATCTTCCATATGCTCATCGACTACGCCAGGAAAGCCTGCCGATACCTTACCTGAATAAAGAGGTATCTTAGAGTATTGGCCGCTGGGAGAAAAAATGGATACTTTGCTCATGCTCAAAAATTTAATTCAAGGATAAAAATAGAATAGCACAAAAGCTGCCTGCTTTTGTGGCAAGTTTTAAATAGTTTTACTGGTGATACGATTAATAGTTGAGTCGATTTGCTAGGTATATCAGTAGCAAATAAGCTAGCACGATTAAAGCATGTTGCCAGATCAAGAGCTGCCCCTTTAGGTTTAGAACAGTAGGGATGCTGATGGCGATGATGGCGTACAAGGTGAGTGACAACCACTGGCGTCTGCTTGAAACTTTAGGGTCATACTTTTCGAAGCTGGCAAGATCGAAAGTGTCCCAAGGATGTGAGTTTGAGACGTCTTTAGGGCGCCAGCCAGTGGGCATAAACCAGAGCTTGATTTTATCTTTCCAGCTTTTGGTATGATAAGCATCTTTACCAAGCCGAATCCACCAGTCTATGTGTGCTTTGATTGGATTAAAGCTACGATAGGGCTTACGCACGCCATAAACCGCCGGATTAGCCTTATCTTCTTCGACCCAAGTTCCAAACCACTTGTCAAAAACCATAAAGGTTCCGCCATAATTACGATCCACATAAGCTTGGTTAACAGCGTGGTGTACACGATGAGCTGAAGGGGTATTAAGAATCCCTTCGATTAAAGGGACCTTGTCGATAGTGCGGGTATGGATCCAAAATTGATAGAGTTTATTAACAACTGCCAGTACCAAATACATTTCAATCGGGCAGCCTAGAATAGCCATGGGTAAGTATATCGGAAATACAATGGTTCCTTGCAAAGCACCTTGTCGCAGCGCGGTCGTTAGGTTGTACTCTTCGCTTTGATGGTGAGGCAGGTGGCCACTCCAAAGAAAATTAATTTCATGACTTAAGCGATGTGCCCAATAATAAAGAAAATCGTTGAACATAAAAAAGATTATCCAAGCAGCTATCGAGCTGATGGGAAATTGGACAATGGAAAAATTTTTGAAAAGATAGATATACAATAATATCCAAGGTATTTTACTAAAAACTTCAACCAGAATAGTCACCGAACCACAGCTTAAACTCGAAACCGCATCGTTAACGCGATAGAAATCTTTTTTCTTCCAAAGTGAGTAGGCGGCTTCGACCAAGATAAATAGAATAAAAAAAGGAATCGCAACGCCAAGAATTTGTTCAGTCATTATTATAGTTTTTTGGCTTGACCAAGTTGAGTTAAGAGTATGGTAAATATTACTTTTAACTTCAAGTGTCAATTGGTATTGATGTCATAAAAGCTTATTATTTATGTCATGCAGCAGGCATTAAACCTAGTTATGATGTGCTAATAATGATGGGAGAGCTATTATGACTGCAAAAAAACTGTATATCATGCGCCATGGAAAATCCGATTGGAACAGCAACTTTAATCGTGATTTTGATCGCCCTTTGGCTGAGCGAGGAGTTAATGCGGCCAGCTTGATAGGAAAACATTTAGCGGTAATCGAGCAACTTCCTGAGTTGGTGATTAGTTCTAGTGCTAAAAGAACCCTAAATACCATCGAAATTGCTATGGCCGAAGGAAATTGGAATAGCCAATTAAAAAGTAGTCGTCAGCTCTATTTGGCGACTACTGAGGAAGCTATTGCACTGATAAAAAGCACCAGTGATGCCATTAATAAACTAATGTTGGTGGCGCATGAACCCATGTGCTCAAGTTTGATCGCTGAGCTTGCTATGGGCGCTCATGTAAAATTTCCAACTGCTGCCGTAGCCAGACTGAATTTAAAAATTCCATCTTGGCAACAGTTGGAAGAGTGTTATGGCCGCCTGGATTGGCTACTAACGCCTAAAGCGCTAGCCAAGCATTAGGCCGACTAATAATCCTGCAAAGAATCCCATGGCAATGGCTACGGCAGGATTTTTGAAAATAACTGGGAAAAAAGGCGGATTTTTTTTAATAATAATTACTGGATCGAGCGGGGCATCGCAGCCTTTAACGATGATATCGTAAGGTACCATACGATCTTTATTCTTTGCGCCTTTAAATTTTTCTCTAACTTTTCCGTTACCCTCTTTTTCTTTTTTTCCCCCAGGCCTACCATCAAACGATTTCGTGGATTTAATTGTGATCTTGGCATTGCTTCTAGAATCAACAAGTTCCCACTGAACCTCTCCGTCATTATCTATATCAATTACCTTGTCGTTAGGATCCTTGAGGACCGGAATTTTGACTCCATTAATGTCTTTAATATCAATCTTAATAACTTTTGTTATCGGCATAATATATCTCCTTTTAAATTTCCATGCGTTTATCTATAAATTTAAGGGTATAGATTTAGGGTTTGAATGATAGGTGATGAAGTTATTACTACTTCGGGAAATCCAAGCTTTATGGATTCCTGTAATGCTGCTTTTCCCTTATCGATTTGCCCAATCCGAGCATAGCTTTTTGCGAGCATATAAAGTGTATTGGGATCTTCAAAGTTTAGGCTTAAAGTGCTATCTATATAGTTCTGTGCTTGTTTAGTGTCTTCAAGTTGAGCATAGCACCAAGAGGCAATAACCCTAGCTTCTACATCATTAGGTATTAGACCTAGTCTATCCTTAATTAAATCGAGAGCATGCAGATAATGGGACCTAGCTTCTGCTAGGTACTCAGGAGTTTGTGCTTTAGTATCGGCTAGATTTAGCCATAAACGATAATCCTTAGGAGTTATTTGTATTGCTTGCAAATAGTAGTTAGAAGCTTTGATATAGTCGCCATGGTAAAACCACATGGTTGCAATATTGGATAAGGCTGCACCACTTCGGTTAATACTTAATGATTGCTCATAAGCAGCAGCAGCGTCATCAAACTGACCCTTGAAGAAAAATGCTGCACCTAAATTATCGTAGCCATCCCTTTCGTCAGGTAATAGCGTAATTACTTTATTAAATTTTTTTACGGCAAGATCCCATTCGCCATCTTGAAGATGAGCAATTCCTAGACTTCTCCACAGCTGCCAATAACCAGGCTCGATCAATATAGCTTGTTCGAGTTTAGTTTTAGCTTCTTCAGTATTACCTTTGGCTGATTCAAGTTGCGATTGGTTATAGATCACTTCAACGTCGCTGGGGTTTATAGATTGAGCGGTTTGAATAAATCGCTCGGCTTCTTGCAAATTGCCTTTTAAAATATGCAACTTGGTGAGAGCAATTAAAATATCAACGTTAGTTTCTTGTTTGCGGTAGGTTTTAGTGCATTGATTTTCAGCTTGCTCAAAAAAGCTAAGCTCGTGATTCTCTGCATACATTAATAAATAAGTTCGGCAAAGCCCTGCCATGGCGGGCAAAAAGTCGGTTTGCTGTTCTAGGATTTGGTTGAAAATAGCTTCAATGGCTTTTAGTCGCTCCATAGTTGGTGGCTGCTTTAATAGCCCTTTGGCTTGTAGGTACTTTGGATAAAGCTCTTTATTGGGATTATCACCAACTTTAGTAATGGCGACTGCGTCAATCGGCTGTTCCAAAAAATTTGCCAGTGATTTTAAAATGGTTCGATTGCCAACTAATAAATCGTTAACACTCAAGTTAAAGACTTGGTTCCACAACTCATGGCCGTTATCGCTATCGGAAATCCACATAGAGACTCGAACCCGTTCATCCACACGATTAATGCTACCTTCAAGAATCCAGTTGGCGTTTAGCAGCTCACCTATTTCTTTCAATGGCAAATTACTGTTTTCTAAGGCTTGCGATGAGCGTCTAGAAATTACATTTATTTCAGGGATTTGCGCAATGTTATTAAAAATGTCTTCACTTAAGCCGCTTACGAAACTTTGATGTGCTTTATCAGCGCTAGTGTTACTGAAGGGCAGTATTGCGATAGTAGCATTGGATTTTGATTCTAGGCTTGGAATAAATCGCCACATAACTGCAGCAATCACCGTTAAAAACACCAGCGCAGCCAGTTTTAATACTAACGGCGTTTTTGGATACAGGATAGTATCTGAGTATTCGTTTAGCGCTTGGTTGACTCGGTGAATTTGTTCAGGATCGATGATGTATTCTTCTTGTTCGATGGCGCTTTGATGTGACTCGAGCGGGTGAAACGCTTTTTCTACACTTTCTATCCCTCGATTTTTAATGGCCTTGGTGACCGTTTTGGTGGTAATGATAGCGCCAGCTTGCGAATCTACTGCTATGGTTCGAGCGCGAATAATTTCTTCGGACTCTGAAAAATTTTTGGAAAAATCTTTTGGTGCTTCGATTACCGAAATTTTTAAAGGCGACTTTAAGGATAAGGAGTGGTTTTGAATTTTGATGGCGTAGCGTAGGGCATCAATTGAGTTTTTGAATAAGATCAAAAACTCACGCTCATAAATTTCATGTTTTTGAGCATAATAATCGTCCGACCATAAGACATAGTCTTTAAATTTTTCTTTGCGAACTTCGGGCGAAATATCCTTGGCAAAACTGCCATGAAAAATAATTGGGATGGCTTTGATGTCTAAGGCACTGGGATGGGGTAATTCTTTGGTTTTTTCAAAGCCGTGACCGGTGTAATCGAATATCCAAGAGATGATACCAGTTACTGGAAAACCAGCGACGAGAGTAATGAAGAGGGCTTTTAAGACCCAATTGGGCGTTTCAAAAGCATCAGCCAAAACATCTGCGACCTGGATCACAAGCCAGGAAAACGCAATGTAAGCAATGAGAACTTGAACGACTTTGCGGCGCTTGAGTTCCTTTACAAAGTTTTGCCAGTTATTCCGTTTAAGCTTCACCGCTAGTAGCCTTGGTTATTTTTAAAACGTATGCGGTCAATCGCATAAGCATTTATTATCATGGCGCACATAAGCTCCCTAAACCCGCTTCAATTTGCTGGGTTAAAGTTCATTGTTTTATGCGCAAAGCTCTCTAGCTAGGAGTTGGTATTGGTTTCACCACTCCTTTTTTATTGCTATGGTTATCAATAGCTTAGCCAATACTAGCACGATATTAAGCTTTTATGTAGTCAGTAAGCATCTGGTGTAAAAATATTCGACGGCAGAAGTTGTTAGACAATCCCCGATTTCACTGGTCGGCTGCTTTTTACCCTTGGTCGATTGTTGCCTTGAAGTCCTTCACTTTACCCCCACTTTAACGTCATAATAGACTTAAGAAATTGCTTTAGTATTTATCAATGAGCCAGAACGATAATTTTGAACAGGAGCGGGATCACGGTTTAGCGGTTGCAGAAACCAAGCCGGAAGTGAAACAACCGCCAATGTATAAAGTCATATTGTTAAATGACGACTATACGCCGATGGATTTTGTGGTGGAAGTTTTGCGTAAATTCTTCGCCCTGCACGAAGAAGCTGCGACGCGGGTGATGTTACAGGTTCATCATGATGGCAAAGGCATTTGCGGCATTTTTACGCCGGATATTGCCGAAACCAAGGTCGTGCAGGTGAATGAGTTTTCTAGAGCCCATGAGCATCCGTTGATGTGTGTTATGGAGCCTGAAGGTTAGAAGAAAGACGGTTTGTGCAGTGCTTACTAGCACCTAAAGCAATCTGAGGTGACGAATGTTAGATAAAGAGTTAGAACAATCCTTAAATAAAGCCTTTCATAAGGCGCGTGAAAAGCGTCATGAATTCATTACCATTGAACACCTGATGTTGGCCTTATTGGATAATAAAGATGCCATTGAGGTACTTAAAGCTTGCGATGCCAATGTGGGCAACTTGCGCAGTGATTTAGAATCTTTTGTGGACAAAACTACGCCTTTATTTTCTGAAGAAGAGAGTGATTTTGAAATTCAGCCGACCATAGGTTTCCAGCGGGTTCTACAAAGAGCCGTGTTCCATGTTCAATCTTCAGGCCGCGAGTCTGTTACTGGCGCTAATGTTTTGGTGGCAATGTTCAGTGAACCGGAAAGCCAGGCCGTATTTTTGCTCTCGAAGCAAGATATTTCGCGGCTTGATGTGGTGAACTATATTTCTCATGGCGTGGGTAAAAATGAAGATGATTTGCAGTTGGGCCATGATAACGAAGCCAGTGAAGACGCGGAGCCAGTTGAAGAGGCCAGACCGCTCGATCAATATGCGATAAACCTTAATCAATTGGCTAGCGACGGTAAAATTGATCCTTTGATTGGCCGTGCTTACGAAGTTGAAAGAGTCGTTCAAATATTAAGTCGCCGCCGTAAAAACAACCCTCTGCTGGTAGGTGAAGCAGGTGTTGGAAAAACCGCAATTGCTGAAGGTTTGGCTAAACGTATCGTTGATGAAGATGTACCGGAAGTGATTGCCGATGCGGTGGTTTACAGCTTAGATTTAGGCGTTTTATTGGCTGGAACCAAGTATCGAGGCGATTTTGAAAAACGTTTAAAAGCGGTCTTGGCGCAGCTTAAAAAAGAAACCAATGTGATTTTATTTATCGATGAAATCCATACCATTATTGGCGCAGGCGCAGCTTCAGGCGGCTCGATGGACGCCTCGAATTTGATTAAGCCAGTACTTGCCAATGGTGACTTACGTTGCATTGGTTCCACTACTTATCAAGAGTATCGCGGTATTTTCGAAAAGGATCATGCGCTGGCACGGCGTTTCCAAAAAATTGATATTAAAGAGCCTACGGTGAGTGAAACCATTCAAATCTTGGAAGGCTTGCAAGAACGTTACGAAAAGCATCATGGTGTTAAATATCAAGCAGCGGCCTTAAAAGCTGCCGCTGAACTGAGCGCTAAATACATTACCGATCGTCAACTCCCGGATAAAGCGATTGACTTGATTGATGAAGCTGGTGCAAGGCAACGAGTGGTGCCCGAAGCGGAGCGCAAGTCGGTGATCAGTGCTTACGAGATCGAACAGGTAGTGGCGAAAGTTGCGCGTATTCCTGAAAAGACGGTATCCACTTCTGATAAAGAGTTGCTGAAAAACCTTGAGCGTAATTTGAAAATGGTGGTTTTTGGTCAAGATCAAGCTATCGAGACCTTATCTGAGGCGATCAAATTATCGCGGGCTGGTTTAGGCCAAGAAAATAAGCCTGTCGGTTCCTTCTTATTTGCCGGCCCTACTGGGGTGGGTAAAACAGAGGTGACTAAGCAATTAGCGGGTTTGATGGGCGTGGAGCTGATCCGGTTTGATATGTCCGAATATATGGAGCGACACACGGTATCGCGTTTAATTGGCGCGCCGCCGGGCTATGTTGGTTATGATCAGGGCGGTTTGCTAACCGAGGCGATTAACAAAAATCCACATGCGGTGTTGTTGCTAGACGAGATTGAAAAGGCTCATCCGGACGTATTTAATCTTCTATTGCAGGTTATGGATAACGGTACTTTAACCGATAACAATGGTCGTAAAGCCGATTTTAGAAATGTGGTTTTGGTGATGACTTCCAACGCTGGTGCGCAGGAACTTTCTAAGGCCAATATGGGCTTTAAAGGTCAAGAAGATTATTCGCGCGATAATGTCGAAGCGATTAACCGAACTTTCTCACCGGAATTTAGAAACCGCTTGGACTCTATTGTATGGTTTAAAGCGCTACCACCGAAAGTTATCTTGTCAATTGTCGATAAATTCTTAACCGAATTGCAAGGGCAGCTGGATGAGAAGCAAGTGAACCTACATGTAAATGATCAAGCAAGACAGCATCTAGCCGATCTGGGTTATGACATTCGGATGGGCGCAAGGCCAATGGAGCGGGTGATCAGCGATTCAATCCGTAAACCGCTGGCGAATGAGCTGTTGTTTGGTGATTTGATCCAAGGCGGTGATGTTTATATTAGCGTTCAAAACGGTAACTTGGATATTCGCATTGAACCGCATCGTGAGAAATTACCCGCAGGTACACAAAGCGATATCTAATGTATTTATACATGAAGCAACAAAAAAAGGCGCCTTGTGCGCCTTTTTAAATGATGATGCTAAGGGTTGGTCTTAACCTTAGGATTTCATCAATAGCAGAAGATTTTAACGAGCGCGGAAGGTAATTCTACCTTTAGACAGATCGTAAGGACTGATTTCAACCGTGACCGTATCGCCAGTTAAAATACGAATATAGTTTTTGCGCATTTTTCCAGAGATATGCGCTGTGACCACATGACCATTTTCAAGTTCAACTCGAAACATGGTGTTGGGTAGAGTTTCCAGCACCTTGCCTTCTAACTCAATTACATCTTCTTTTGCCATATAAATTTTATACCTTTGTTGCCAAACATGTGTCTCTTACTTGAGACTGACTATGTGTTCAAAAAACGCGCGTATAATGCACTATTTGACCAATAATCGCAAAGTATTTTAGCCAAAATAGCTGAATAAGGGCTGAATTGGCAAGGATTTAGCGGTTATTTGGCTTCTAGGGGAAGTTTTGGCTAAATTCAAAGGAAGCTTTTGCTCTAGAGTTAATAGGATTGCCAACGGTTTTGGCGGTAAACTTCGGCTGGTAAGTATTGGCCTTTGTAGTTCATTTTTTGGCAGTCTTTGATGTAATAACCTAGATAGCAATAGGGTAAATTTTGCGCGGCACAAATTTCTATAGTTTTCAGGATCAAATAGGTACCAAGGCTTTTATAAGGACTTTGTGGCGCGAAGAAAGAGTACACTGCGGACAGGCCATCGTCTAAAATATCCAAAGCCATAATGGCATGGCATTGTCCTTGCCCATCGAGCGCCTTAACCAGCAAAGACTCGCACCAATCGGAAAATAAAAATTCTTCGTATTGTTGAAAAGAGGGCGGATACATATCACCATCTTGATGTCGATGATTGATGTATTGCTCATACAGCTGATAATCTTTACTGAGTGCTTGGGCTGGTACAATGTAGAGTTCTAGCTCTTGGTTGGCTTTAAGAATTCGTTTTTGGCTTTTGCTTGGCTGGAATTTATCGACTAGCACTCGATAAGCCCAACAAGCGCTGCAGCTGGCACATTGCGGGCGGTAAACGTGGTTGCCGCTACGACGAAAGCCTAGTCGACTGAGCTCGGAATAGAGTAGATTATCAAAGTCCAAACTAGGATCAGCAAAAACTGAAACCGAAGATTGATCGTCCAAATAACCGCAAGCATGGGTTGGTCCTGCGTAAAGTTTGATATGTTGGGTCGGTTTTTGTTTGTCGGTCATACTCGTTAACTTACAGCAAATTGATAACAGGTTTAGTGTAAGAGTTAACAGCTATTGCCAATCCGTAAGCTCTTTAGCAACTTTAAACAAATCTGCTGGTTGTTGCCAGTCTCGGTACTTTTGGAGTAAGGCTAAAAAATTGTCGCGGCCAATATCAACCGCCCCAAGTGAGTACAGATGATCGTTAGGAACTTGACAGTCGATTAAAACAAAACCAGCTTTTTTTAGATAGTAGCTAAGATGTGCTAAAGCAATTTTAGAGGCATCTGGCTTTGCACTAAACATGGACTCACCGAAGAAAAACTTGCCAAGGCTGACCCCATAAAGACCGCCAATTAAGGCGTCAGTCTCATCGTAGACTTCCACCGAATGAGCATAGCCTTGACGGTTAAGCTCAATATAAGCTCGTTGCATTTCGGGTAAAATCCAAGTTTCTGCCTGCTTAGGACGGGGCTTTGAGCAGCTAGCGATGACCTTTTTAAAATCCTGATTGATAAGGATTCGATAGTGGCTTTTTTTTAAGTGGCGCTTTAGCGACTTAGAAATGTGAATAGGATAATCGTCGGTGAGGTTAAACACACAGCGCGGATTGGGCGACCACCAAAGAATCGGTTCCCCTTCGCAGTACCAAGGGAATATGCCGTTACGATAGGCTTCAAGTAACCTTGGGCTAGATAAATCGCCACCAATAGCTAACAGCCCATTCGGCTCTTGCTGGGCAAAGTGCGCCGAAGGGAAAATTGGATCTGAGTCTAATAAATATATGGATTGACTCATGGCTGGATCGGAATAGGTTTTAAGTGCTTCACTGGTTGATAATATCAGAACTTATCTGGCTTTGACTATGACGCTAGGGTAAGCTGGCGCCATTGTGAGGCTTTGCCTCGGTTTATTTTGCTTAATTATTAGAGAAATGCCATGAGTTTTAAAGCCACAGGCTTGATCCCTGAGTTGTTGCAAACGGTTATGCAGCAGGGCTATGACAAGCCTTCGCCGATTCAGTTAAAAGCCATTCCTGAAGTTTTGAACGGTCGTGATTTGTTAGCCGCAGCACAAACCGGAACTGGCAAAACGGCGGGTTTTACCTTGCCCATTTTGCAATTACTCTCCAAAGGTAAAAAAGCAAAATCCAATTGTGCGCGCGCATTAATTTTAGCGCCCACCCGTGAATTAGCGGCGCAAGTAGGTAAAAGTGTTGAAACCTATGGCAAAAGCCTATCCTTGAGTTCACTGGTGGTGTTTGGTGGCGTAAAAATTAATCCGCAAATGATGCGATTGCGCAAAGGTGTTGATATTTTGGTGGCAACTCCAGGTCGCTTGTTGGATTTGCATCAGCAAAATACGGTCAAGTTTGATCAGCTGGAAATTCTGGTGCTGGATGAAGCCGATCGAATGCTTGATATGGGTTTTATTCACGATATAAAACGTATTCTTAAGGTTTTGCCAGCCACAAGGCAAAACTTGATGTTTTCTGCGACTTTTTCCGATGAGATCCGGGCCTTAGCCAAAACTATTGTCAATAATCCTGTTGAAGTTTCAGTTAGTCCGCCTAATGCCGCAGCCAAGAGCGTTAAGCAATGGTTCCATCCGGTCGATAAAAAACAAAAATCAGGGTTGTTGATTGAACTGATCACAGAGCATCGTTGGCATCAGGTGCTAGTTTTTGTACGCACCAAACATGGTGCTAATAAGCTGGTAAAACAACTCAATGCGGCTAAAATTAAGGCGCTAGCTATTCATGGTAATAAAAGTCAGGGTGCTAGAACCAAAGCTTTGGCCGACTTTAAAAGCAATAAGATCCAAGTGTTAGTGGCAACGGACATTGCTGCGCGCGGAATTGATATTAACCAGCTCCCGCAAGTGGTGAATTTTGATTTACCAAATGTCGCTGAAGATTATGTGCATAGGATAGGCAGAACAGGTAGAGCCGGAGCGCAAGGGCAGGCGGTTTCTTTGGTAGCAGCAGACGAAATCAAGCAACTAGAAGCCATTGAGCAACTGATTCAAAAGCATATTGAGCGTGAATACGTTGGTGGCTTTGAACCAAGCCATGAAGTGCCGGCATCAAAACCGATTAGACCCAAAAAGGTCAAGAAGCCGAAAAAACCGAAAAACACCAAAGCCCAGCAAAACAATCAAACCCAGCCGGCGGCTAAGAGTCATCAAGCCAAGGGAAAAACAAACTTAAAAGCAAAAGCTAAAAGCAAGGGAAAACTGGTTAAGAATAAATCCAAAGTGATAGGTCGAAATGCCAAGGCGGATTCCGTTTGGGCAAAGAGTAATAAGGCGAGTAAAAAATCAAAATGATGACATCAAAAAATAAGCGTATAGGCATTTTTGTTGATGTGCAAAATATTTATTACACCAGTCGCGACGCCTTTGGCCGTCCTTTTAATTACCGCGATTTTTATCAAAAAATTGCCCAGCAGGGCGAAATTGTTTTAGCCAATGCTTATGCGATTCACTCCAATCAAGATAGTCAGATCAAGTTCCAAGATGCGCTCAAGCATATTGGTTTTGAGATCAAGCTAAAGCCTTTTATCCAAAGAAGCGATGGCTCGGCCAAAGGCGATTGGGACGTTGGGATCACCATTGATATGCTAAAAGCGGTAATGCAGAAACAAGTCGATAGAGTGATTTTATTATCAGGTGATGGAGATTTTGAGCTGCTACTTAAAACCATTCGCCAAGACTCGAAAGTGATTTCTGAAGTGTATGCGGTCGAATCTTTAACGGCCCAGTCCTTGATAAATGCTGCAGATTATTTTTACGCCATCGATCCCACTTTGCTGATCAGCTAGCTTGTTGAGAAAATAGGACGGATTAGCTGATCCGCTTGATCCGGTATTTACGCCCTTTAATTTTTTCATCGGTTAGGATCCGAAAAGCGCTATCTACCAGCTTTCGACTAACCGCAACATAAGACCAGTTAGCAGCAACTTTTATTTTACCAATATCATCACCAGTAATATCAAGGCTTTGAGTCAAAGCGCCGACAATATCGCCTGGCCGGATCTTATTTTTCTTACCACCGCTGATCTGCAGAGTTGCCATTGGTGCTTTAAAACCAGGCTGTTTTAAAAGCGCTAAGTCCGGCAGGTTTTCTGCTTCAATTTTAAACTCTAGGTATTCAGCAAGGCGGCTAATTTTATAGCGCTCCTTATCAGAAAATAAGGAACAAGCGATACCTTGATTACCAGCACGCCCAGTACGACCAATCCGATGAAGGTGAGTTTCTGGATCACTGGCAGTATGATAGTTAATGACCAGATCCAAAGCATCAATATCCAAACCGCGCCCGGCAACGTCGGTAGCCACTAAAACGGAAGTACTTTTATTGGCAAACTGGATCAAGGCTTGATCGCGCTCAATCTGATCGAGATCGCCATGTAGCGCCAGAACGCTAAAACCAAAACGTTTTAGTTCGCCGGCAACGGCTTTGACTTCTTTTTTAGTGTTACAAAAAATCATGCTTGAGTCGGGACGCTGTGCTAACAAGATCAATCTAGTAGCCGTTAAGCGCTGGCTATCATCCTGAACTTTATAAAAATGCTGTTCTATACTTGGTTGATCATCGCTCGAGTCGATTTGAATCAACTCAGGTTTTTGCATCACTCGTTGCGCAATCGATTCGATTTCTTGGGGGTAGATGGCGCTAAACAGCAGAGTTTGGCGTTTTTTCGGTGCAAAGTTGATAATGGCGTCAATCGAGGGTTGAAAGCCCATATCGAGCATTCTATCGGCTTCATCCAGCACTAATGTAGTAAGCGCATCCAGTTTCATGGTGCCTGCATCAAGGTGCTCTTCCACGCGCCCTGGTGTACCGACAACGATATGCACACCCTTTGCTAATGCCGCGGTTTGTATTTTTTTTGGAATACCGCCGCAAACCACGATCACCTTAACGTTGGCCATCTTTCTGGCTAAACTACGAATTTCTTCGGCTACTTGTTCGGCTAATTCGCGCGTAGGGCAGAGCACTAAGGATTGTAGATTAAAGTTTTTTACATCCAGCTTTTGTAAAAGACCCAGACCAAAAGCGGCGGTTTTGCCAGAGCCGGTTTTTGCCTGACCAATCACATCTTTGCCGTTAATGATTAGCGGCAAACTTTGTGCTTGGATCGGCGTCATTTGGCTAAAGCCCAAGCTTAATAGATTCTCTTGTAAAGCGGTGTGAAGCTTGAGTTGGGTAAAGTTGGATGAGCTCATAGTAAGTTTTTCGGCTGAGTCACTGGAATCAAAGTGCAGTATAGGCGGTTTAGCCAAGAAAGTATTGCCTTCAATAAAAAAGGCTGTAAAAACAGCCTTTTCAAGAACACTGAAAGTTTTATTGATCCAAATACTTCTCGGCATCAAGCGCGGCCATACAGCCTGTGCCAGCGGAAGTAATGGCTTGGCGGTAGACGTGATCAGAAACATCGCCGGCGGCGAACACGCCTTCCACACTGGTGGCAGTTGCATTGCCCTTCAAGCCGGAGTTAACTATGATATAGCCGTCTTTCATCTCCAATTGGCCTTGGAAAATGTCGGTATTTGGCTTATGGCCAATGGCAATAAAGCAGCCTTGCAGTTCCAGCTCTTCAATTGAGTTATCTTGGACGTTTTTAATCCGAATACCCGTTACGCCCATATCATCACCCACCACTTCTTCTAAAGTGCGGAATAAGTGTAGCGTTACATTGCCATTTTTGGCTTTGTCACGCAGTTTATCTTCTAAGATCTTTTCTGAGCGGAACTCATCACGACGGTGGATCAGGTGAACTTCGCTGGCAATGTTCGATAGATACAAAGCTTCTTCCACTGCGGTATTACCGCCGCCTACCACGGCAACTTTTTGATTGCGATAGAAGAACCCATCGCAAGTAGCACAAGCAGAAACGCCCTTGCCCATAAAAGCTTCTTCCGAAGGTAAACCAAGGTATTTTGCCGAAGCACCGGTACAGATGATCAAGGCATCGCAGGTGTAAGTACCAGCATCGCCCGTCAAGGTGTAGGGTTTTTGCTTTAAATCCACGGTATGGATATGGTCAAAGATCATTTCGGTGCCAAAGCGCTCGGCATGTTTTTGCATTCTGACCATCAAGTCTGGCCCTTGAACGCCTTCATGATCGCCAGGCCAGTTGTCTACGTCGGTGGTGGTGGTTAGCTGGCCGCCTTGCTGCATGCCAGTAATAACTACCGGCTCAAGGTTAGCGCGTGCTGCATACACCGCAGCGCTATAGCCCGCTGGGCCAGAACCCAAAATTAAGCAACGAATATGACGTGCTTCGCTCATAGTGATCTCCGAACAAAATATCTAATAAATTTGATGGCTAGATTGTAGGGGCTTGCAAGCTAAAAATAAACCCAAGCCATAGGATTAATTATAACGATAGCTAAATTCAATCGGCTTTATAGAAATTGTCAGACTAGCTGCCGAGGAGTCTTAACACCCGGACTGATTTTCTTTGACGTAGTCGGCGGATTCCTTGATCACTTGGCGCAGAACTTTTTCATCCACGTCTTCCAGTTTGTTGATATACAGACAAGCCACACTGGTTTTACATTTACCAAGTTTATCAAGCAGTTCTGGGCGCTTTTTAAAGCCATCCATAATGTATAGAGTTAGGTTTTGTTTGCGTGGCGAAAAGCCCGTATAAAACCAATTACCAGCGCAGCCAGACTTGGTTTTGTAGGGGTAGCTACCGAAACCAACGATAGAATCGCCCCACATAACGGCTTTTTCGCCAGTGATTTCAGTCATGATTTCGAGCATTCTAAGGCCGTCTTCACGCCGCTTTTTATGTTCAACGGACGTTAAAAAGTCTTCGACACTGGCGTTTGTGGGCTGGGTTTTGTTGGCTTTAGCCATAAAAATATCACTCAATGGGTTAAATTGCTTAGTTCAAGCTTACAAAAACTAATCCTGTTGCTCAAGCCTGCGCGCTAAAGCTAATGGTTGCGTTAATAATCCTGACATCCGATGAGAAGTATTAGGAATTTTAGCTAAATTGTTGAATTTTGGGCGTTATTTTCTTTACTTTTTATGTAAATACTGTATCGTGCATGGTGCTGGTTAATGCAACAGCTATGTAAGATTTTAAAGTTCGACGGTACTAGTAAGACACGCCAGTTTCGCTTTGTGAAACGGTTTGCCCAAAGTTAGTAGCACGCCTTAATATCGTAATAGTAGTGTCATTAGTGTTCAGTAAAATATGCCGACTTTGGCAACAGTTTAAATAAGCATTACGCTTGGAGATATAATTATGTCAGCAATCACTGGTACTGTTAAATGGTTTAACGACTCAAAAGGTTTTGGTTTCATCGAGCAAGAGCAAGGCGAAGATGTGTTTGTACACTTCCGTGCGATTCAAGGTGACGGTTTCAAGAGCTTGAACGAAGGTGAAAAAGTTCAGTTCGAAATCGAGCAAGGCCCTAAAGGCGCTCAAGCTGCAAACGTTGTTAAGCTTTAATCGTTAGATTAGTTTAAGAATTGTTGAAAAAGCCGCATCAAATGATGCGGCTTTTTTTTGCTTAAAAAATTCTTATAAGGCGATAAGCCTGTCAGGTAAGTTTCTTAATTGGGTGTTTTTCTTAACACTCTAGCACTTCAAAATTTCTATCAATAATAATGTGAATTTAAAAAAATTGTTGTATTATCTTATACATAGCAATTTTAAGGCTATGATATTTGCATTAATCTAGACTCTTGCTTTGTGATTTTTGCGAATATCAAGGATGCCAATTAAGGATAATAGTAATGGCTGAAATAATCGCTTGCCATGAGTGTGATCTGTTAATCGATCTGCCTGCAGATTTTAAGCAGAAGCAGTCTTATAGCTGTCCTCGTTGCCAGCATAAGATTGCTAATGGCCATGCTAATCCGGAAGATTACACCATAGCTTTATCCCTTGCTGCTTTGATCGCTTTGACCATTGCTAATTTTTTTCCTTTTATGTCGATGGATGCGGGTGGCCAAGTAAGGAGTATCACCTTAGCGCAAGCTTCAACCGAGCTTTTTTATGGCGGCTACTACCTGTTAGCGATTCTAATTATTTGTTTTATTATGTTGCTTCCGGCAGTTTATTTAATTCTGCTACTCACTTTGCTAGTCCCTCTTAAATTCTCGATTAAACGCGAGCCGCCAGTTCTCATTGGTCGTTTTATCGGTTGGCTCCTCCCTTGGACTATGGCCGAGGTATTTTTGATTGGAGTATTGGTGAGCTTAATCAAGCTAGTGTCATTGGCTCACATAACCATGGGTATATCTTTTTGGGCTTACGTCGCCTTTGTGATTTTTTTCACCTATATTTTGGGTCTGGTGGATAAGCAAAAATTATGGCGATGGGTGTGGGATCGTAACTTAACATTGTCGCAAACGGGTGGGTATGGATAAGTCTTTCAATAAGCGTCCCGAATATCCAAGTGACTCCGCGGCTCATTACGGTTTAGCGGCTTGCCATGACTGCGGCAAATTGGATGCTGTTGAAAAAGGGCATTGTTCGCGCTGCGGTAGCCACCTGCACCTGCGGACACCAAATTCGGTTCAGACCACCATAGCTTTGTTAATCACCTCGATTTTGCTTTATATTCCGGCCAATACCTTTCCTATTATGGTCACCAATGTGGTAGGTGATAAAACCTATTCGACCATTATTGGAGGTGTGATTATCTTTTTGCAACTTAAGTCTTATTTTGTGGCATCGGTGATTTTTATTGCCAGTGTGTTTATTCCTATTGCAAAAATAGCCGCTTTATTTTGGTTGTGTTACAACGTGAGTAAAAAGGAAAAGTTAAAATACCAAGAGCTGACCAAAATGTATCGGGTTACGGAGTTTATTGGCAAGTGGTCAATGATCGATGTTTTCGTTGTGGCTTTGATGGTGGCTCTGGTGCAGGTGGGAAATTTAATGACGATTCATGCTGGCATAGCTGCATTTTTATTCGCGGGGGTGGTGATGGTCACCATGGTAGCAGCACACAGTTTCGATACTCGATTGATATGGGATAAGTTGGAGTAGTTATGAGTGATAACTTGAGCGGCAGCAAACCTAATGTAAAGAAAAAAGCGAAGGTCTCCAAAATTTGGATTGTGCCTATTGTTGCTTTGCTACTTGGTCTTGGCATGATCTGGAATTATTTCCAGCAAAAAGGCGTCGATATCGAAATTGCTTTTTTAACCGCCGATAGTATTGAAGCTGGCAAAACCAAAGTTAAAACCCGTAATGTAGATATTGGTACAGTTAAAAAAGTCAATTTCAATGAAGACCGCAGCAAGGTGGTGATTCAAGTTGAAATTGACAAAGATATGAAAGACTTTCTGCGCCAAGACACTAACTTTTGGGTAGTTAAGCCGCGAGTTGGCAAAGACGGTGTTAGTGGCTTGGGAACATTGCTTTCAGGAGCTTTCATTGAACTATCGCCAGGCATTTCGGATCAATTTCAAGATGAGTTTGTCGGGCTTGAAGAGCCGCCAATTACGTTGGCCAATAGTGAAGGAATGCATCTTCGGTTGTTATCAAAAGATGGCAAGCCAGTAAATCGGGGCAGTCCTGTTTTATATCGTGGCTTTACTGTGGGAAAGGTGGAAAGTTCGAAATTTGACGTTAAAAAACGACAAACGGTTTACGATATTTTTATCAACAAACCTTATGACGAATTGGTTACAACTAATACCTTTTTCTGGAACGTTGGTGGCTTGTCAGTAGAAACAACCATAAAAGGCTTGAAAGTGAATATGCCTTCTGTGGAGTCTTTGCTTGCAGGCGGAATTCAGTTTGATGTGCCTACGGACTTGTCTCTAGGAACGAAGCTAACGGAACCAAAAGACTTTATACTTTATCCTGATGAAAATAGTATTTATGAAGATCGAGAATATGAATATTTAGAGTATGCTTTGTTGGTTGAGGATTCGGTTGGCGGCTTGTATGCCGGAGCGCCAGTTGAGTATCGGGGCATTCGAATTGGTACGGTCAAAACCCCTTATTTAAAATACGATGAAAAGACAAAAATTGCTGGGAAACAAAATGCCTCGGAAATTATTGTGATCATCAAAATTGAGCCTGGGCGAATAACCGGAACCAATAATAGGGAAACCCTTGATAAATTTAATGAAGAGTTTAAAGGTTTCATCAAAAGTGGCTTAGTGGCCAGTATCGAAAGTGCTAATCTGTTGTTAGGAAGCTTGCGAATAAGTTTAGACTATACTGGCAACCCTGCGGAAAATCTTGAAAACTATGGGCCTTACCACGTGATACCTACAGTGTCCGGTGGTCTTGGAAAAATTGCGATAAAAGTTAGCAGTTTGCTCGACAAATTCAATGAGTTGCCGCTGGATAAAACGGTTGGAGGTGCTAACAAGGCTCTAGGTTCGGCCGACCAAGCTCTACTTAGCATGGATAAAGCGCTGCAAGAGTTGACTTCATTATTACAACAGCAAAGTATTAAGCAGTTACCTCAAAACTTAGATCAATCGTTAGTTGAATTGCAAAAAACGTTGCAGGGATTTCAGCCTAACTCTGCTGCTTATAAAGAGCTTGAAAAAACCATGAGCCAGCTACAAGAAACCATGCAAGATTTGCAACCGTTGTTAAAAAGCTTGAGTAATAAACCTAACTCATTAATTTTCGGTGGGCAGCAGGGTGCTGATCCAGAGCCGCAAGCTAAGGAGAAATAACATGAAATACATTATGACCTTTTGTAGTTTATTAATCTTGCTTTCGGCTTGCTCGAGTAGTCCGCCCGCAATGAATTATTACTTATTAGACTCTACACCCGTAGCCATCGATCCTTCGCCGGGACAGACTTTGATCAAGTTATCAGATGTGTCTGTGCCGAACTATTTGGATCAAACTAATTTGGTTATGCGCGATGCTAATCATAAACTAATAGTGGCAAATTACCACAGTTGGGCAGATGATATGTCCAACACCATTCGCAGAGTATTGATGGCAGATCTAAATCAAGCCAGTAATAATTACAGCTTTGTTAGCAGCTGCGAAACCTGCACCAACCTTGAAGTTTCTGTGGAACACTTTTATCCGACCCAACAAGGTGACGTGATTTTGTCAGGGACTTATCAACTAAAAGATGACTCAAGCTTACGACGTAACTTCCTGATTAAAAATAGCTTACCAGCATCCGGTTATGAGCAATCTGTAGCAACTATGCGCGAATCGTTAAAGCAATTAGCACAGGAAATAAACCAAGACTTGTCTCAGTAAAAAAACGCCACATTAAGTGGCGCTTTTTTTCTAGCTGAGTAATTAGCTGTCTAATCCAATCGCTTCACTCGGTTCAACAAAGTCAAAACCTAAGTTCTCAGCAACGGATTTTTCAGTAACTTTGCCGCGATAAACATTAAGACCATTGAGTAGGTGTCCATCGGAAGCTAAGGCCATCTTGTAACCTTTATTAGCAATGTCGATAATAAAAGGCAAAGTGGCGTTGTTCAGTGCAAAGGTCGAAGTTCTTGGTACTGCGCCTGGCATATTGGCTACGCAGTAATGCACCACGTCATCAACGATAAAAGTTGGTTCGTCATGAGTCGTGGCATGTGAAGTTTCAAAGCAACCACCTTGGTCGATAGCAACGTCCACCAAGACTGCGCCTGGCTTCATGTTTTTAACCATTTCCGCGGTGACCAATTTCGGTGCTGCCGCGCCTGGAATTAAGACGCCGCCAATCACCAGATCCGCTGAAGTTACATGACGCTCCAAGGAGTCGTGGCTTGAGTAAACGGTTTCTACTTGAGTACCAAATTCAGCATCGATGCGACGCAAGACGTCCACATTACGATCCAGCACAATCACTCGAGCGCCCATGCCAACTGCCATTTTAATGGCGTTGGTACCAACCACGCCGCCGCCAATCACCACAACTTTTGCTGGCGACACCCCAGGAACACCTCCTAACAGCATGCCACGACCGCCGGATGATTTTTCTAAACACTCAGCACCAGCTTGGATCGACATACGCCCAGCCACTTCTGACATTGGCGCTAATAAAGGTAATCCGCCATTACGACTGGTCACCGTTTCATAGGCAATACAAATTGAACCTGATTTCACCAAGTCTTGGGTTTGCGGTAGATCAGGCGCAAGATGCAAATAAGTAAAGAGAATTTGACCGTCGCGTAAACGGGCGCGCTCTTCTGCCAGCGGTTCTTTGACCTTGACGATCATATCAGCTTGGGCAAAAACTTCTTCTGCAGAGGAGACTACCGTGGCGCCAACATTTTCATAATCAGCATCAGTAAAACCAATACCGCTGCCGGCATTATGCTCGACAACTACTTGATGACCATGAGCAATCAGCTCACGCACACTGCCTGGAACCATTCCAACACGGTACTCATGGTTTTTAATTTCTTTAGGAACCCCAATTAACATAAGCTGTCTCCAAAACGATGCTCAAAGCAAACAATAGGTTGGTTATAAACATAAGAATCTACAACAGAGAGATACGCTATTATAATGCGGTTTTTAAAGAATTATTTGCTATAAAATGAATAATTGTAGTATAAATAACTAAATTATAGGATTTTGTAGTTAAAAATACTTTGAGAACTCAAAGCGCTAGCACTCAGATACTCGATCGAATTGATCTGCGAATTTTGAATGAATTGCAGAACAATGGTCGTATATCCAATGTAGAATTGGCCAAAAAGGTCGGTTTAAGCGCTACTCCTTGCTTGGAGCGGGTGAAAAGGCTTGAAGCCAATGGCTTTATTGAAGGCTATGGCGCTCGTCTAAATCCGCTAAAGTTGTCGGCTTCGTTATTAGTTTTTGTGGAAATTCGGCTATCGAGAACCTCGCCGGATGTATTCGAAGACTTTAAACAGGCGGTTATGGAGATCCCAATGATTCTGGAGTGTCATCTAGTATCGGGAGATTTTGATTATTTGTTAAAGGCGCGAGTTGCGGATATGAAAGCTTATCGAAAGCTGCTCGGCGAGACGTTATTGACCTTGCCGGGAGTTAGCGCGTCGCGCTCCTATATGGTGATGGAAGAAGTCAAAGAAAGCCCCAATTTGCCAATTTCGATATAGCATAAATTTATTCGCAATGGGCTTTTTATTTTAAAGCAATAATGCGTAGAATGACCTAAAAATAAAGGTATAAGATTAGTGACACAAGCAACCAAACAAAACACACCCGAGTCGGAAGCTAAGGCATTGCTTCGAAAAAGGCTCAGTGAGGGCGGCATGATTTTGCTGGTCACGCTGGGGATCTTTTTCTTTTTAGCATTGGTTTCCTATCATCATAATGATCCAGGCTCTTTCACCAATGGCAATGGCCAGCGAGTGCAAAATCTAGCGGGTAAGTCAGGTGCTTGGTTTGCCGATTTCTTTTTGCATCTGTTCGGTTATTTGGCTTATTTGGTGCCGTTGATTGTTGGTTATTTCGGCTACCTAGTCTATAGCGGGCGTAAGCTCGAAAATTCACACCCGAAAAGTTTTTGGCTGGTCAAAGGTGCTGGTCTATTAATGGCAATTATTGCTGGTGCAGGACTGTGTAGTTTGCACTTTTTCGATCCGCAAACCCAACCCAGTTATAGCTCGGGCGGGATTTTGGGCGAGTCATTAATTGCAGGTATTTTAGATGGGCTAGGTTTATATGGAACCACCTTAATCTTATTAGCCATTTTTCTGTCGGGGTTAACGCTATTTACTGGAATTTCTTGGCTCAAATTGATGGATAAAGTTGGCGAGTGGACACTAAATCGATGGCATCAGTTTAAAGATTGGTTGGCCTCAGCTAGAGAAAAACGCGCTGAACAAAAAGAAGTGAAAAAAGTGGTGGTTAAGCGCCAAGAGAGCTTTGAGCAAGAAAAAGCCAAAGCGCAAACGCGCTCGCCGGTAAAAATCGAGCCTAAGATCGCGCCATTGGCTCCGAGCAAGAAAGTGCAAAAAGCACAAGTAAAGAAAAAGCAAAAGCCGCTGGATCTAGGCAAAGGCTTCGATGGCCCCATCACGCCAATGCCTGAAGTAGAATTGTTGGATGCGCCGGAGCCACCCAAGTTTTCCGTTTCCGCCGAAGCGCTGGAAGCCATGTCGCGTTTATTGGAGCTGAAACTTAAAGATTTTGGAGTGGAAGTGCAGGTGATGGAAGTGCATCCTGGGCCTGTGATCACTCGCTTCGAGATTGAGCTGGCACCAGGTGTTAAAGTCAGTAAAATCAGTAATTTAGCGCAAGATTTAGCGCGCTCGCTATCGACTATGTCGGTGCGAGTGGTGGAAGTTATACCAGGTAAAACTTACGTTGGCATTGAAATTCCTAATGAGAATCGTGAGATTGTTCGTTTAAGAGAAGTCATTGCCTCCGATGCTTTTGACAAAGCTAAAGCACCGCTATCAATGGCGCTCGGTAAGGATATTGCTGGCAACCCGATTGTGGTCAATATGGCGAAAATGCCACACTTGATGGTCGCTGGTACGACGGGTTCTGGTAAGTCGGTGGGGGTTAACGCCATGATCATCAGTATGTTGTATAAAGCAACCCCTGAAGATCTGCGCATGATCATGATCGATCCAAAAATGCTGGAACTCAGCGTCTATGAAGGGATCCCACATCTATTATGCGAAGTGGTTACTGATATGAAGGACGCGGCTAATGCTTTGCGTTGGTCGGTAGGCGAAATGGAGCGGCGCTACCGCTTAATGTCGGCGCTTGGAGTGCGCAATCTAGCCGGTTTTAATAAGAAAGTAGCTGATGCCATAGAGTCAGGCGACCCCATTCCAGATCCCTTATGGCAGCCTACCGATGGCCTAGAAGAAGAGCCGCCGGTGTTGGAAAAACTGCCTTCGATAGTAGTGGTGATTGACGAACTGGCGGACATGATGATGATTGTCGGTAAAAAGGTCGAAGAGTTGATTGCCAGAATTGCGCAGAAAGCGCGAGCTGCAGGCATTCACTTGATTTTAGCCACGCAAAGACCTTCTGTGGATGTGATTACCGGCTTGATCAAGGCCAATATTCCCTCACGAATTGCCTTCCAAGTTTCTTCGAAAATTGATTCACGAACCATTTTGGATCAAATGGGCGCGGAGCAGTTGTTAGGCATGGGCGATATGTTGTATTTACCAGGAGGAACCAGTATTCCAACGCGGGTACATGGTGCCTTTGTGGATGATGATGAGGTTCATCGAGTGGTCGAAGATTGGAAACGCCGTGGCGAGCCGGAATACCTTGATGCGATTATTAATGGCACCAGCGAAGTGCCAGTACCAGGGATGCCGGGAATGGCTGGCGAAGAAGATAGTGAGCAAGATGAACTTTTCGACCAGGCCGTGGCCATAGTGACTGAGTCGCGCAGAGCTTCAATTTCCGGTATCCAAAGACGCTTAAAGATTGGTTATAACCGAGCCGCTAGAATGGTCGAAGCAATGGAAGCAGCAGGGATTGTGAGCGAGATGGGGACTAATGGGGCGAGGGAGGTACTCGCACCTCCGCCACCCAAGGACTAAGCTGGCAAATTAAGCCCCAATTCAGTTTGAAAAGGCTATAACATAACAAAGATTAGTAATAGCTGTAGTCATATGGCTAAGGTATTGAAATGATAAGAAAATTATTAAAAGTGTTGGGTGTTTCTGTATTGGGTTTGACTTCCCTTTTAGCTAATGCAGATGCGGCGCGAGATTTAGAGGCCAAGTTAGGCAAAATCCAGTCGTTAGAAGCGAATTTTTCGCAGCGAGTGATCGATGAGCTGGGTAACGAGCTAGATTATTCGAAGGGTAGTTTCCAACTGCAAAGACCTATGAAGTTTCGCTGGATCGTGAGCGAACCTTATGAGCAGGAAATTGTTTCTGATGGTGCTAATTTGTGGCAGTTTGATAAGGATATTGAGCAGATTAATGTGTCAACTTTAGCGGATTCTTTTGACAATTCACCAGCGGCGTTATTGAGCAAGTCGCAAGTGGATATGGAAAAAGATTATATTGTGGCAAGCTTGGTTGATTCAGCTGCTAACGATAAAAATTCGGACGATAGTCTTGAGCAAACGTACATTTTTCATTTACGGCCTAAGTCAGAAGAAGCCTTGTTTGAGCTGATGATTATGGAGTTTAAGGGCGATGAGTTCGTTGCTTTTAAAGTCAAAGATAACTTAGGACAAACAACTTTGGTCGAGTTTTCTGAGCAGCAATACAATCAAGAGTTTAGCCAAGGCGTGTTTCAATTTAAGCCGCCTGCGGGGATTGATTTGATTGATTCGCGTGAGCAGCTGTTGGACTCGGATTTAACTAGACCACCCGAACTTTCGGTCAATGGCTAAGTGCTAATGAGCCAGCAAGATAGCCTTTTTAACGAGTCCAATGTTTATATTCCTCTGGCCGATCGAATGCGGCCAAACTCGCTTGAGGGCTATGTAGGCCAGAAGCATTTGCTGGACGAGGGTAAACCGCTACGTCAGGCAATTGACTCAAAGCGTCCTTTTTCTTTAATCTTCTGGGGGCCGCCAGGAACCGGCAAAACCACCTTGGCTCGACTGATTGCACATAATTCTAATGCCCATTTTATTACCATTTCTGCGGTGCTTGCTGGGGTTAAAGATATTCGTGCGGCGGTAGAAGAGGCTAAGCAATACCAATCGCAAGGCAAGCAAACCATTTTATTCGTTGATGAAGTGCATCGTTTTAATAAAGCTCAGCAGGATGCTTTTTTGCCATTTGTGGAAGATGGTACTGTAACTTTTATTGGCGCGACTACCGAAAATCCATCTTTTGAATTGAACAATGCTTTACTTTCGCGGGCTCGAGTGTTTGTGTTGAAAGACTTATCTTTTGACGCTTTGTCTGAGTTGATAGAGCATGCCTTGTCCGATAAAGAAAAGGGCTTGGGTGAATATAAGCTAGCCATTGATGAGCCTTGCAAAGCGATGTTAATTGAGGCGGCCGATGGTGATGGTCGGCGCTTGTTAAATTTTCTGGAAATTGCTGGCGAATTGGCTATGGCTAAAGACAGCCAGGAAGATAACTCTTGGCTTATCGATGAGCAAGTTTTAGAGGAGACTTTAACCCAATCATTGCGTCGCTTTGATAAGGGCGGTGAACATTTTTACGATCAAATTTCCGCTTTACATAAGTCAGTGCGCGGTTCAAATCCTGATGCGGCCTTGTACTGGTTTTGTCGGATGCTTGATGGTGGGGTTGATCCTTTGTATGTAGCGCGGCGAGTGGTGCGGATGGCTAGCGAAGATATTGGAAATGCCGATCCGCGGGGTTTGAGCGTTGCTCTAAACGCATGGGATGTGCAGGAGCGATTGGGCAGTCCAGAAGGTGAGCTCGCCATTGCCCAAGCTTTGACCTATTTAGCCTGCGCGGCTAAAAGCAATGCGGTATATACGGGTTATAAAGCAGCTATGGCGGATGTTAAGTCGGATCCCTCTTATGAAGTGCCATTGCATATTCGTAATGCGCCGACTAAATTGATGAAAGAATTGGATTATGGCGCTGAATATCGATACGACCATAACGAGCCACAAGCTCATGCGGCTGGACAAACCTATTTCCCAGAAGACAAAGGCGAACAGCAGTATTATCAGCCTGTGAATAGAGGATTAGAAAAGAAAATTGGCGAGAAGTTAAACTGGATCCGTAATCGTAATCGTAATCGAAATAAGGGACGCTCATAATGTGGGGACTAGTGGCATCAATTGGCATTGGCGGGGCGTTAGGCGCTTTAACCCGATTCCAGATTAAAGACTGGTCTTTGGCCAAGTTTGGTGATGAAGTCTATTGGGGCACTTTAATTGCCAATATGGTTGGTTGTTTTATCGCTGGGTTTTTATTAACTTTTTGGCAAGAGTCGAATATCTCAATCAATTTAAAACAGGGTGTAATGATTGGCTTTTTAGGCGCCTTGACCACCTTCTCTACCTTTTCGATCGAGGCGCTACTTCTCTTTCAGCATCAACAATACCAAAAAGCCTTGCTGTATATCGCTTCAAACCTGCTGATTTGTCTATTTATGGTCTTTGTTGGTGCTTGGCTTGGTGGTAGAATAGCCAGCTAAATTTTGACCAAGGCTGCGTTATCAAGCGAGCCGATTACGGATAAAGTGACCCAAATCTCATGTTAGATCCCAAGTTATTAAGAACTGATATTGATGCTGTGGCCGCCAACTTAGCCAAACGAGGCTTTGAATTGGACGTTGCGGCTTATAGCAAGCTTGAAGAAGAGCGCAAGCAGATCCAGGTAGAAACTCAAGAATTACAAAATCTGCGTAACTCCAGTTCGAAATCCATCGGTCAAGCCAAAGCGCGTGGCGAAGATATCCAGCCTTTACTGGACAAGGTTGCGGACTTAGGCGCTAAGCTGGACGCGGCAAAAGCGCGTCAAACCCAAGTGATGGCGCAACTTGATGAAATTCATTATGGACTGCCAAACCTACTCGATGAGTCGGTTCCTCAAGGCAAAGATGAGAACGACAATGTCGAAGTTCGCCGCTGGGGTACGCCGCGAGAATTTGATTTTGAGATTAAAGATCACGTGGAAGTGGGTGAAAATTTAGGTGGCTTGGATTTTGCCAATGCTGCGAAAATTGCTGCCAGCCGCTTTATTATCAAAAAGGGCATGCTGGCGAAACTACACCGCGCTTTGATTCAGTTTATGCTGGATTTGCATACCCAAGAGCACGGTTATGAAGAATTGTATGTGCCTTATATGGTCAATGCGGAGTCTTTGACTGGCACTGGGCAGTTGCCGAAATTCGAAGAAGATTTATTTAAAGCGCAAGGCAAAAATCAAGATGACCGACCTTTGTATTTGATCCCCACGGCTGAAGTCCCTGTGACCAACATAGTGCGCGATGAAATTTTAGAAGCCGATGCATTGCCGCTGCAGTTTACTGCCCATACCCCTTGCTTTAGAAGCGAAGCTGGCTCTTATGGACGCGATGTGCGTGGCTTGATCCGGATGCATCAGTTTGAAAAAGTTGAGTTGGTACATATCACCAAGTCAGCAGATTCAATGGCTGCCTTGGAAGCGTTAATTGGTCATGCGGAAAAGGTGTTGCAATTATTGGAGCTACCGTATCGAGTGGTTAACCTTTGTTCTGGCGATATTGGTTTTGGCGCTACCAAAACGTACGACATTGAAGTGTGGCTGCCCAGCCAAGAGACTTACCGTGAGATTTCCTCATGCAGTAATACCAATGATTTCCAAGCGCGGCGAATGCAAGCCCGCTGGCGTAATCCTGAAACCGGTAAACCTGAGTTAGTACATACCTTAAATGGCTCTGGCTTAGCGGTTGGCCGTACTTTAGTGGCCATTTTAGAAAACTATCAGCAAGCCGACGGCACTATTGAAATTCCGCAAGTGCTAAAGAAATATTTCTAAAGTTTATCGTTTAGGGATAAAGAGGCTTGATCTCAACTGCCGGAACTTTCAGAATGGGGTAAGTTTAAATATTAAGCAATATTTATGGTTACCTTATTCTTTCCAAAGTTCCTATCCGCGCTACTATTGAGCTGCTTATTGATAGCCTGTGCTGATGAACAGTTAGTTTCTAAGCAAACGTCTGAAGAGGTCCTGCAAAAGACAGTCGCAAAGAAGCCTAAAACTACCAACACCTATGATTTAAGTCTTAACCAAAGCCTAACTCTGGATGACGTTAAGCTTGAATTTATGCAGTTAGCCAATGACTCGCGCTGTGCCAAAGGTACGGAATGTGTTTGGGCGGGCAATGCGCAGGTTATTTTACTTGCCTCAAATAAGGACTCGGCACAAACGTTAATGTTAAATACTAATGGCGAAGAAGGGTATCCCCGTAGTGCAACCTTTTCAGGTTTTGAAATTAAGTTATTGGATCTAACACCTTATCCAGCGGTCAATGTTAAGATTGATCCATCGCAGAGAGTGGCAAAACTAGCGATAAAAAAAGCACCAGCGGTTTCTGATGCGGTAATTATTGACGTGCGCAGTGCAGAGGAGTATCAGGCAGGCCATTATCCTAGTGCTATCAATTTACAGCATACTGATATTGAGAACACCATTAGCAGTTTGAACTTACCTACAGATACTGAAATTATCGTTTATTGCCGCAGTGGTCGCCGTTCAGGGATTGCTAAGGAAACTTTAGAAAAGCTTGGCTACAGTAAAGTTACTAATGGAATCAATCAAGACAAGTTGCATCAAAAGTTTGGAACTTCGGTAAACGATCAATAGGAGACAAGGATGGGTAAAGCACTTGGCATTGGTGGTGTGTTTTTCAAAGCAAAAGATAGGGATAAACTGGGTAGTTGGTATAAAGATACCTTAGGGTTTGAGCTGGAACCGACTTATGGCGGCTCCAGTTTTAAGCACGAACAAGCACCAGCTGGAGCTTGTACGGTCTGGGGGCCTTTTAAAGAGGATACCGATTATTTCGAGCCTTCGACCAAGGGTTTTATGTTCAATCTTATTGTTGATGATCTTGAGGCTTGTCTGGAGCAGGTTAAAGCCAATGGTGGTGAGATAGTTGCTGAGCCCTGCGAAGAGTCCTATGGCAAGTTTGCTTGGTTTCTCGATCCAGAAGGTAATAAAGTCGAACTGTGGCAAATTCTTAATGAAGGGAAATTCGAGTAAGGTTTACACAGTTGCTATCCGCGCCACCTTTTCGGTATAGTGCGATTGAAAAATAATCAAAATTAAATATCTAATAATCGAGACAATCATGAAAAAAGTTCTTATATTCTTGGGGTTAGTGCTCTTCTCTTTAAGTATCTCTGCGGAAAAAATTCCAGTAGAAACACTTTTTAAATTTTCCGATATAACTGCTTTAAAAATATCACCTGACGGCGAACACTTGGCTGCGCGAGTTGAGTCCGAAGGCAAAAAAAAATTGGTAGTACTAAACTTGCAGAAAATGCAAATTATCCAAAGTTTTGATTTCACAAAAGATAAGCAGGAAGTTGGTGATTTCGGCTGGTTAAATAACGAAAGAGTGTATGCCTCTATGGTAGTTAGAGTAGGGCCTCTTGCTGTTCCTAGATCTGCCGGAGTGTTATTTGCTGCGAATATTGATGGTAAGCGCAAAGCAAAATTAGTTAATGGCTCTTACTATAGATTCCTAAATATGCTGCCTGAAGATGACGATTACATTTTGGTTGCAATGTATAACTCTCGTGGTTTTCAAGCAGCCTATAAAATGAACGTCTATAAGGGCTCAACAAGAAGGGTCGAAACAGCGCCTGATAAATTTAGCTCTCTTCACGCTGATAACGCCGGTTTGATTCGAGCTGCTACTGGCTTTGATAGTGATGATGAAAAATACCGAGTCTATTTGAAGGCTAGCAAAGAAGACGACTGGGCTTTATTTAAGGAATATGACGAAAAGAAAATTGGTTTCAGGCTTTTAGATATTGATACTAAAAGCAATGCATTAATAGCTGAGCTTTCGGGAGAAGATGCTAAGCGTGGTGTTTATAAGATAGATATTGATACCGCTAATCAAACCATGGTTCTGCCACTGGCCGGTGATTCGGCTATCATCAGCGGTATTGACAATAACCAACATATCAACGGTCAATTGATTGGCATTCAGAGAATGCCAGGCTATCTTGAAACGGAATTTTTTGATAATAAACATATTTTGGCTAAAGTACATCGCTCGTTAAAGAATTCCTTTAAAGGTCAAGAAATTAGCTTTCTAAACTCAACGGCAGATGGTAAAACCATAGTGGTCAACGTCTGGAGTGGTAAAAATCCTGGAAGTTATTATTTATTCGATCTGAATAACTTTAAACTAAAGTTTTTATTGAATTCACAGCCTTGGATTAAAAGAGAGCTGATGGCTTCAATGAAGCCAATAAAATTTAAGGCGCGCGATGGTTTAGAAATTAGAGGTTACTTGACCCTACCAGAGGGTAGAAGTAAGAATTTACCCATGGTTGTGTTGGTGCATGGTGGGCCATACGGTATTCAAGATACTTGGGGTTTTGATGTCGAGGCACAGTTTTTAGCCAATCGAGGTTATGCAGTTTTACAACTAAATTATCGTGGTTCTGGCGGAAGAAGTTCCGATTTTGAGTATGATGCCCATATGCAAATGGGCAAGGAAATGCAGGATGATTTAACGGATGGGACTCTTTGGGCTATAGAACAAGGTTATGCTAATAAAGATAAGATATGTATCTATGGCGCAAGTTATGGCGGCTATGCTGCTTTGATGGGTGTGATTCGTGAGCCTGACCTTTACCAGTGCTCCATTGGCTATGTAGGAGTTTATGATATAGAGGAATGGAAAAATGCTGATACATGGCGTTTTGAAGGAGGTAGGAAATTTGTGAAAGAGGCTTGGGGCATTGATGACCCACAGTTCGTTAAAGAGCGCTCTGCTGTTCATAACGCTGACAAGATTAAAGTCCCTGTCTTTTTAATACATGGTGGTAAAGATCCTCGTGTTCCGGTGGGTAACTACCATAGCTTGATAAGTGAATTCAAGAAACATGATATTAAGTATGAAACCTTATTGGAAACTTACGAAGGTCATGGTTTTGAGGACTTTGATAACATTGTGAATTTGTATAGGAGAATAGAGATTTTTCTAAACAAGCATATAGGACAATAACTCTGCAAGCCTCTTCTACAGAGGCTTTTTTATAGACTGCTAATCTAAAGCATAGGATTAGCTTTTTGTGATAAGCGTATACTTACAACCTTTAGTAATGAGAGCTTTAGGCTGCATTTTGGTAATTACATAATTCACCCTTGTAGCTTCGGTATGGACAAGGCATAATTTCAACTCTTTTAATAATACCGTATTTTCTATGCTCACTGTTGTTTCTCCTGCCAAAACTTTAGACTTTGAAACGCCTGCTAAATCATCTATTAGTACTACTCCTGATTTTCTTGAGGACTCGCAACAGCTTATTCAGCAGCTAAAAAAATTTAAAGTGCAAGATATCGTAGATTTGATGGGCGTTTCGGAGAAAATCGCACAGCTTAATGTTGAGCGTTTTAATCAATGGCAACAACCCTTTACTTCGGATAATGCTAAGCAAGCAGTGCTGGCCTTTAAGGGTGATGTTTACACAGGGCTTGATGCCGAAACCATGAAAGCCAACGATTTCAAGTTTGCGCAGAAACACTTACGAATTTTATCGGGTTTATATGGCTTGTTGCGGCCGATGGATTTAATGCAGCCATATCGTTTGGAAATGGGCAAAAAGCTAGAAACTAAACGGGGCAAGAATTTGTATCAGTTTTGGGGCGAGCAAATTACTGAGGCTCTAAATCAGCAACTGAAAGCGCTCAAATCGGACCTGTTGGTCAATCTAGCGTCTAATGAGTATTTTAAATCGGTCAAACCTAAATTATTAAACGCGCAAGTGTTAACGCCAGCCTTTAAAGACTATAAGAATGGCGATTATAAGATGATCAGTTTTTTCGCTAAAAAGGCGCGTGGCAGCCTTAGTCGTTACATTATCGATAACCGAATTACCGATCCAGAAGATTTAAAATCGTTTAATCTTGATGGTTATAAATTTAATCAGAAGTTTAGTAAAGATAACTCCTGGGTGTTTACCCGCAAGCAGTAACTAGTCCATTTCTGAAATAACTTGAGCTATCGCCTGAGTCAGCTTGGTTAGTTGCTCGGGCTTTATAATATAGGGTGGCATAATGTAAATCAGCTTGCCAAAAGGGCGGATCCATACGCCGAGCTCTACAAATTTTGGCACTATCCAATTAAAATCAACCGGCTGCTTCATTTCCACCACGCCAATGGCACCTTTAACTCGAACCTCGTGCACCTGTTTATGGGCTTGTATGGGAGTCAGTTGTTGTTTGAGTTGCTCTTCGATAGCAGCCACTTGTCGCTGCCAGTTATTAACCTGCAACAATTCTAAAGAAGCGTTAGCAACCGCGCAGGCCAGTGGGTTAGCCATGAAAGTCGGGCCATGCATTAGAACTCCGCCAGCTTTGCCTTCTTGGCTATCAGCGTGGATGCCCGCCACCACTTTCTGGTTGGCTAGGGTTGCTGCTAAGGTCATGTAACCACCAGTTAGCGCCTTGCCAAGACAAAGGATATCAGGGGTTGCTTGCGCCGCTTGATAAGCAAATAGAGAGCCAGTACGACCAAATCCTGTAGCAATCTCGTCGAAGATCAACAAGAGTTCATACTGATTGCAAAGTTGACGTAACTGACGCAAATATTCGGCATGATAAAACTTCATGCCGCCAGCACCTTGGACTAGCGGCTCAATAATGATTGCGGCGATAGATTGATGGTGCTGTTCAATTTGAGCTTTAATTGAATCCATATACTCAGGACGCCATGCAATATCATCGCCATAGACAGGGATCTCGGCAAATAGTTGTTCCGCTAGAATTCCTTGGAACATTGAGTGCATACTATTTTCGGGATCAGTGACGCTCATAGCGGCAAAGGTATCGCCGTGATAGCCGTGACGAACGGTCAGTAATTGGTGTTTTTTAGGGCGATCTTGAGCAAACCAATACTGGATGGCCATTTTAATGGCCACTTCGACACTGACCGAGCCTGAGTCCGAGAAAAATACTCGAGCAAAATCTTGCTTAGCGTGACTACTGGTTAATGATAGCAATTGCTCGGCAAGCTTTATGGCCGGCTCATGGGTTAAGCTGCCAAACATCACATGACTGACTTTGTCGATTTGAGCTTTGGCTGCCTGATTCAGGCTAGGATGATTATATCCATGAATGACCGCCCACCAAGAAGACATACCATCAATAAGACTAGTTCCATCAGCCAGATGCAGTTCGACTCCGCAAGCGGAGTCGACTAGAAATAAAGGATTATCGGTAGCAGTGTTAGTATAGGGATGCCAGATATTTTGGTAATCGGCAGCCAATAGCTTGTTCATTTATTTGACGCGTCTCACTTTAATACGTCGATTGATATCTGCAAACTCAAGGAAATAAGAACCCATAAAGCCTTTTGAGATAACTACTTCAGGGTTTTTTGCTTTGTGTCTTAATTTGCGACTCTCAATCACTTGCCAGGTTTGGCCGTTGCTTAATTGTATTTTATCGCCTTTAGCAAGGTAGTCGAACTCACCCACGATTGAGGTTGTCATAGAGTCAGCTTTATCTTCTGAACGAATGCGTTCAGCGCCAAAATCATCTTGCGAGGAAGGGGTGGCTAAAGGTGTTGCGCCGTCACTCTTGCTGTGACCAAAAATGCTATCATAGCAGGCTAGTCTAGCGATATCGTTTTGCGTATCGATACACTCTTGCAAAGTTTTCTCCGCCATTGCCATAGGCGATGTTATTAGCGCTATAAAAAGGATCAAATAAGCTTTCATGGATAATTCTTGATAAGGGATATGATTTTCAGTAATCTACTAACAATAAAGATTTAAGGCAAGAATAATATGATCAAATTAATGCTGGTAGATGACCATGACCTAGTTAGAATGGGGCTCGGGCGAATACTAGCTGATCAAGATGGAATTGAAGTTGTTGCTGAAGCTGAAACTGGCGAAGAAGCGCTTAAAAAACAACGACAACTTAAGCCTACGGTCGTTTTGATGGACGCTAATATGCCTGGAATTGGCGGTCTTGAAGCCACTCGGCGGATGCTACGCTTTGACCCTGACGTAAAAGTCATTGCCTTGACCGCGCACATTTCTGAGCCTTATCCCAGCCAGTTTCTCAATGCTGGAGCCATGGGCTATATCACCAAGGGTGGTGATATAAACGAAATGGTCAAGGCCATAAGAGCGGTAAGCCATGGCAAGGTTTTCCTTGCACCAGAAGTTGCGCAAGAAATGGCTTTATCCCAATTCAAAAATAAAGATGACAATCCTTTCAATCAACTTTCTGAACGTGAAATGCAGGTCATGCTGATGATTACTCGTGGCGAAAAAGTTCAGGATATTTCTGATAAATTGCACTTAAGTCCAAAGACCGTAAACAGTTACCGCTATCGCCTTTTCGAGAAGTTGAGTGTTGAAAATGATGTGGGGCTGACTCACTTAGCCTTAAGATATAAAGTTATCGAACCGCAAACCTGATATTCGGTCAGCTATGACTGATACAGTTCCCAAAGATAAGCCAAAAATTAAAACCATTCTGCAGCATTTAAGCACCAAACCTGGTGTTTATAGGATGCTCGATTCCAGTGATAACATTATATATGTCGGTAAAGCGAAAAATTTATCGAATCGAGTCAAAAGCTATTTTGTTAAAAGTCATAGTTCGCCTAAAACGCAGTTAATGGTGACCTTGATAGAAGATATTGTAACCACGGTTTGCGAAACCGAAACGGAAGCTCTGTTACTGGAAAACAACCTTATCAAAAAGCATCGTCCACGGTTTAATGTCGTATTTCGTGACGATAAATCCTACCCTTATATCTTTCTATCGAAAGAAGATTACCCCAAGCTGGTCTACCATCGAGGAGCAAAAAAACAATACGGTGATTACTTTGGGCCTTTTCCCAGCGCTACTGCAGTCAGACAGAGCTTGTCGCTAATGCAAAAAACCTTTCAAGTTCGTCAGTGCGAAGACAGTTATTTCAAAAACCGCTCTCGACCTTGCTTGCAGTATCAAATCAAACGCTGCACAGCGCCTTGCGTGGGTTACATCTCTAAAAAGGACTACGCCAAAGACATCAACAGTATTCGTCAGTTCTATCAAGGCAAAAGCGAATCGGTTATCAATAGCCTGCAAAAACGGATGGAGTCTGCAGCCATGGATTTAGATTATGAAGAGGCTGCTCGTTATCGAGATCAGATACAAAATTTACGCCATGTCATTCAAAAACAATCCATCAGCGGCAGCAGTGCCGATTTGGATGCGGTTGCGCTGGAATATGCTGCTGGTACGGCTTGCGTGCTAGTTCTGTTTATACGTCAGGGAATGGTCGTCGGTAATAAAGCTTTCTATCCGAAAGTTCCCAAAGACACCGAACTTGCTGAGGTGTTAGAAACGTTTGTTCGCCAGTACTATTTATCTGGAGCCGAAATTCCTAAAACTGTGTTGTTGCCAGAAACTTCGCCCGAGTTTGCGTTGATCGGTGAAGCGGTTGATGTTTCTTTCAATAAAAAAGTTAATTTTAAAAGGCCAGTTCGTGGTCAAACTAAAGACTGGCTAGAATTTGCGCAAAAAAACGCATTGCACTCTTTACGCGCAAAATTAAACAGCAAATCTAACATTTATCAGCGGTTACTAGCGCTACAAAAAGCACTGGATTTGGATAAGCTGCCAAAGCATCTGGAGTGTTTCGACATCAGTCATACCCAAGGACAGCAAACCGTCGCTTCATGCGTGGTGTTTGATGACAATGGGCCTAAGAAAGCGGCTTACCGCATTTTTAATATTTCAGGGATCACCGGTGGCGATGATTATGCAGCGATGCGCCAAGCCTTGCAGCGTCGATACAAAAGGATTCTGGATGAAGATGCTGCGATGCCCGATTTGGTGATCATTGATGGCGGCAAAGGACAGTTGACCCATGCTGAAGAGGTATTTAATGAATTAAATATCAATACCAGTCGATTGTTAGGAGTTTCCAAAGGTGCCGATCGTAAAGTTGGCATGGAGCTATTATGGCTGGTCGGTGAGCATCAACCGATTCAACTAAGCGAATCCAATCAAGGCTTGCACTTAATTCAGCACATTCGTGACGAAGCGCACCGTTTTGCCATTACCAAACATCGACAGCAACGTAAAAAGTCTTCAACCAAGTCTTTACTCGAAGAAATTCCCGGTGTCGGCGCTAAACGACGCCAAAGCCTACTCAATCATTTTGGTGGCTGGCAAGAAATTGAAAAAGCTAGCACCAAGGACATTGCTAAAGCACCAGGGATCAGTTTGGCAATTGCGCAAAAAATTTATGATTATTTACATGGATAGCTTTATATTAAGAAACAATGAGTTAGAATAACTTTGTCTAACAATTATCACTTGGGGTGACAGCAGTGTGGAATCTGCCAAATATTTTAACAGCATTTAGAATCGCTTTAGTGCCGTTGTTTGTGTTGTTTTTTTATATTGATACGGTAGCTGCTCGCTGGATTACCTTATCTATCTTCTGCGTTGCTTCTGCTACTGACTTTTTTGACGGTTTTTTAGCACGCCGTCTTAATATCGAATCGCCCTTCGGCGCTTTTTTAGATCCGGTTGCTGATAAGCTAATGGTTGCTATCACCTTGATTTTGCTAGTTGAACGAGAAGCGACGGTATGGCTTGCCATTCCGGCGATGGTGATTATTGGCCGTGAAATCACCGTTTCAGCGCTACGCGAATGGATGGCTGAAATGGGCAGTAGGGCAGTGGTACAGGTCTCATGGGTTGGCAAAATTAAAACCGTTTGTCAGCTCTTTGCGATCTTTTTATTGCTGCTTTCTTCGCCGGATATTTTTAACGTTCCCAAAAGTATTGGTTACCTCTTTATGTGGATCGCAGCGCTCCTGACGCTATGGTCAATGTATAACTATTTACGGGCTGCATGGCCTCACTTGACAAGCGAAAATAAAGACGGATAATAATGAATCCTTATCGCTAGCACCTCGTTAGAAGCCCTAACTGACTGATTTTTCGGCAGTTTGTTTGAGTCCTAACCAGCGGTAAAAAAAGTGCTAAAAAATTTACTCTTTTGTGTTGACACAATTGGATTTCGAAGTAAAATGCACGCCACAACGACGCGAGAATAGCTCAGCTGGTAGAGCACAACCTTGCCAAGGTTGGGGTCGGGAGTTCGAACCTCCTTTCTCGCTCCAAATTCAAAACCTCGGTGCATTACCGAGGTTTTTTATATCAGCGCTTCGTCAGAAGCACCATAGCTGACAAGAAAGTTGAATTAAGGCTGAGTGGTAGAGTGGCTATACAGCGGATTGCAAATCCGTGGACGTCGGTTCGACTCCGGCCTCAGCCTCCACTTTATCAAGCTGATATAGCCAGTCATCTGCTGCCCAGGTGGCGAAATTGGTAGACGCAGGGGACTTAAAATCCCCCGGTGGCAACACCGTGACGGTTCGAGTCCGTCCCTGGGCACCATCTTATTCTCTGTCGGCATCCATTGCCGTCCAGAAATAAACATAAAAACAACACCTTAACTGCTTAATCTGTCCAAGTTGGTCCAATTGTGTCCACTGGAATCCTTCTCTAATTGGTGCTACATTTGGTGCTACATTAATTCAATTGAGAAAATATAGCACCAAAATGCCTCTTACGGACATTAAGGTTAAAGGAATAAAACCACAAGGCAAAGATCAATGGTTCTCGGATGAGAGAGGTCTCAGGCTGCTTGTTAAGCCCAATGGTTCAAAATATTGGCGCTTAAAATATCGCTTTTCTGGAAAACAAAAAACCTTGGCTTTAGGTGTTTACCCAACAATTACTTTAAAAATGGCTAGGGAACTTACACTAGATGCTAAGCGCCTGATAGCTAAGGGTGTTGATCCTAGTCTTCAAAAGAAAGAGCAAAAGCTTAAACTTAAATTTGATGAAACCAATTCATTCTCTCAGCTAGCAAAAGAGTGGTGGGATAAAAGTAGAGAAGAATGGTCAGAAGGTCATGCAAATAAGTTATGGCGAAGACTCAAATTAAATTCCTTTTCTTCAATAGGCCATTTGCCCGTCGATCAAATAACTCCTCAAGATATTATTCAAATCGTTAAGAAGATTGAAAAACGTGATGCTCTAGATGTCGCACGAAAGGTTTTGCAAGATATTAGTCGGGTCTGTCGCTATGCTGTACAAATGGGTCGCTTAACAGTAAACCCAGCATCTGACCTAACCGATATAATCAAAACTAGGAAACTATCTCATCGCCCATCTTTGCCGCGAGAAGAGTTACCTCGATTTTTAAAAGACTTAGAGCAATATCATCTAATTGGTCGAAAACTCACTCAACTAGCCATCAAACTGCTTGTTCTAACTTTTGTTCGACCTGGAGAGCTAAGAGGAGCGCTTTGGAGCGAGTTCGATTTTGATGAGATGCTTTGGCGAATCCCTGGAGAAAGGATGAAAATGAGTACTGAACACCTGGTCCCATTATCACGGCAATCAATATCTGTTTTAAATGAAATCAAAGTTATCACCGGCCAGCACAAATTAGTTTTCCCTTCTGAAAGAAGACGCATTGATCCAATGTCTGATAACACTATGCGCAAAGCTATATTCTCAATGGGTTATGACGGCAAAAATAAAGGCAAAAGCAAAGCTACTCCGCATGGGTTTAGGGCTACTGCTTCATCAATCTTGAATGAAGAAGGATTTAACTCTGATGCAATAGAGAGGCAGCTGTCGCACTTAGAAAGAAACTCGGTTAGAGCTGCGTATACGCATCATGCTAAATATCTCGATGAAAGAAGGGAAATGATGCAGTGGTGGGCTGATTATTTATACAAGGAGTGATTTATGCCAACTAAGAAGGATGTAGAGTTTGATCAGAAAGCTTGGAAAGAGGTTTCCGAAATTAGGAAGGAACTTTTAAAAAGTAATTTCCAGCAGGACCTTAAACTGGAAGAGCATTGGAATCACTTGATGCAAATGTATAAAGGTGATGATTATATGGGAGACTTTATTGACAGAGAAGTGGAAGGTTTCAGGCATCCAATACAATCATACATGGACTACATATTTAACGGTTATTATCCTCCTCCCGAACTTTTGATGTGGATTTATAACAAATTGTTGGACTACTACTCTGCATCTGGCCAGCTTGAATTGGAGTATGCATTTTTTGGGAAAAGAACTCAAAATTCTGGTAACGATGCTAAAAGAGATTTCTTCCATAGATTGTACCAAGACTTTCATCATCACATGATTATGAGGAAGCAGAATTCGCGAAAGCCTAAGCGAGAACTTACCCAAGTAAAATTAGCTGAAGACTTCTTCGAGTTAAATAAACCATTTTTAAACTATTTCCCTGATTATGATTCTTTTTTAAGGCAGTACAGGCGTTGGAAAAAGTTATATTCGGACAATTAAAGCATTTTTCAGTCCTCGATTTGGTCAAAAGTATGTAGATAATAGGGTGTTAGTAATCCAATGAGGAGCTAACATGACCAATCAAAACCAAGCAGTAGACTTACCATCAACGGGCCTTTTGCGCCTACCTCAAGTTTTAGCATTAATACCAGTTAGTAGAAGTACTTGGTGGCATGGAGTCAAAACAGGCCGTTTCCCAGCATCGGTAAAAATAGGGCCTAATACAACCGCATGGCGTGCGGAAGATATTCGAGAATTATTAGAAAGCTTTTCTAAGTAAGTTCTATGAATATTGCTCTCAGAGATCTAATTAATGAAGGTTTCTCTGTTTCTGTAGAAAATGGAAGACTAGTAATTATGGATCCTTTAGGCAAAAAACCGGATTTCAGCAAGGAGCAAAAATGGGAGTTAACTCTTCAAGTAGTAAAGCTATTAAATTCAGATGCATATCTCTATGAAAGTTTTAGTCGAGACGCATATCGTTCAGGAAAATCACCTGGTATTCGTATTAAATATAATTCTGTTTTAACTAATAAAGAAGCAGTAGCTTTTTATAATGCTGAAATTCATAGAGCTAAGAATACAGTTCACGGAAAAGCAGGTGAAAGGCTTCCAGGCAAACAGTTTAGAGTTCGTAAAAATCATGATTTTTATAAACTTTGGGTAAAATTAGATCTCAAGCTTCCGCCAAGATTATCTTCTTTTCACGATTATATGGGAAAACTCAAAGAGGTATTAATAGTTGGTCAAACTAAGAAAACAGGCGTAGGTATTAAAATTAGAAATAAAACTATCAAAGCGCTGGAGATAACTAATAAAGAGATTGTAACTGCTTTAGAAAGAGATAGTTACCCGGACAAGGACCAGACATTGTCCATACAACTAACAAACAACAGCCATACAAACAATCCAGACAAGGATTTACAAAAATTGTATGAAAATCAATGTTTTAAGTCAGAGCTCAGTGCGTGTGTTGAAAACCACGATATAAGTAATCAAGAGGGGGAGTTAGTAAGAGACAAGGATTGTAATTCTCTTAATGATGATAAAGCTTTAGATGACAGCTTTATTGATGACTTCATAGCAGATCATTGTTGGTAAATTTGACTATTAATTTCGGGTAAAAAATTATGGGTGGAATAGGTAGCGGAAATCACATAAGACTAAACCGTAAAACAACCACAGTGGAAGTTAAGCAAATTAGCGTTTATTTCATGAATCAGCAGGGCTACTTGAAAGAAGGTTATAAGGGAAAACTATCGTGGTCCTCAAATGGTCGCTCTATTGGAAGTATAAACTTTAAAGTATTAGATAGCTTTATTCATTTCAGTTACTCATATCGAGTTCATGGAGACGATTGGAAGGACTACAGCATTAATGTCAGATTAACTACTACCAGCTGTCATTATGGAAGTTCACGATATTGGTTTATCTGTCCATCATGTAGGAAAAGGGTTGGTATTTTATACCTTGAAAATATATCTCCTAGCTGTAGATGCTGCTCAGATATAGTTTATATATCCAAAAACAGCTCAGATATAGACCAGTTAAACAGTAAAATTAGCAAGCTGTCGGAGCGTATCTTTGAGGCCCAAGGTAAAAGTTATATCAAGACTAAAAAGAAGGGAATGCACTGGAATACTTATTATCGCTTACTTGATGATCTAAAGACTCTAAAAGCAGCACGAGATAAGCTTATATCGGACCTGCTTGGACTGGAATATTGAATGGTTTATGACTATTATGGAGCTGGTACTAAGTATAAATACGAGCAACACTGCCACCAAAATCAAAAAATATTCAAGAACGATGATGTCTTTAAAAAGGTGTTGGTGCTTTTGTAAGCTAAATTATAAAGAATAGAGCTCTTGAATATCTTATATCAGGTTATTGTAAGAGGGAGCTATGTCTTTTTAAACATGAGAAATATAAAATTAAAAAAGGATGATTTATGGGGGAAGACTTCATTAAACCGCGTTGGGTACGTGATTTAATTAGATTTACGCCACTCAAAAGCCAATTTGTTCTTTCTGGAAATGTACGAGATTTTCAAATTAGAGATGTGAAAGGTGGAAATTGTGCTTGGTACTCTTTAGAAGATTTCCTTGCTCTTGAATTTCAATCGCTAGGATATGAAGCAACAATTTTCTTTGACCCTGTTAAAGGATTTAAATTTCCTACAGTCCTAAATATAGATTCTGAGGTACAGAAGCGGATTGCATCTAAATTTTCATTTTCTATTAATGGGAACGAAATACCTCGAATAGAAGATTTTTCTCGAGTACTTGATGAAATCGCTCTGGCAGAAGGCGAACCATTGGCACTAGTTGCTAATTTTTCCTCACAACTGATCGTTCAACCTGATGGATTAAGTAAGATAGAGCATGATGCATTTAGCCGTGCTTTTGTGGCGTCACAACGTGCGAGAGTAAAGCCTGCCGGTAGCCCCCCCAGGCCTTTTTATAACACTATTATTTGGGTAGTGGATAAAGAGGGCGACCTACCTGACTGGATGATAGTTGATAATCCGAAAATCAGAAGTATTCCAATTAGTAAACCAGACAATAAGACTAGGAGAGCGTTTATTCCTGGCTTGTTAAGATCTTTATCGGATTTTCGAACACTTGATGAAGATTCCAAATCTAAAGCTATTATGCATTTCACAGAGCAGACTGATAGCTTTTTATTGCTAGATTTATTTGCTGTCATAGAGCTGGCTCGTTCTGAAAAAATTGCAAGCACTGAAATAAGTGACGCAATTAGACGTTATAAAGTTGGTGTAACCGAAGACCCTTGGAAACAAATAAATCGTGATAGTGTAAAGAATGGTCAAAAATATATTCAAACTCGAGTTAAAGGACAAGATCATGCTATTACTCATCTATTGGATATAGTTAAGCGAGCGATTACAGGAGTTGGCTCTTCAAAAAGAGGGGGGAAGGCCAAGGGGAGTAGTATTTTTAGCAGGTCCAACAGGGGTTGGTAAAACAGAGTTGGCGAAAACAGTGACTAGTCTTCTTTTCGGTGATGAAAATGCTTACGTTCGCTTTGATATGTCTGAGTTTAGTGCAGAGCATTCTGACCAAAGACTTATAGGAGCACCGCCTGGGTATGTTGGATATGATGTGGGTGGTGAGTTAACAAACGCGGTTAGAGAGAAACCGTTTAGTGTTGTGTTATTCGATGAAATTGAAAAGGCTCACCCAAGAATATTAGACAAGTTTTTACAGATTTTGGATGATGGCATACTTACTTCCGGCCGTGGTGACAAAGTCTATTTTTCAGAGACATTTATCATATTTACTTCAAACTTGGGTATTTTTAAACTCGAATCAGATGGAAGTCGAGTGCCCAACGTTACACAGGACGATGACTTTCCAAAAGTACAAAGTGCTGTAAAAAATGAGATTGAAAATCACTTCAAATTAATTCTAAATAGGCCGGAAATTTTAAATAGAATTGGTGAGAATGTGATAGTTTTTGATTTTATTAGGAAAAATGTTGGAGAAGAAATATTTGAGTCAATGATGGACTCTATAATATCTGCTCTAATGGAAAATCAAAAAATAGACTTAAGTTTGAATGAAGCTGTAAAAAATAAGCTTAAAGAAGCATGCATAAAGGATTTATCTCATGGTGGTAGAGGGATCCGGAATATGATTGAAGCTAACTTTGTCAACCCGCTGTCACGGGCACTTTTTGATATGGATGCCTCGGCTAATGACAAATTTAAAATATCAGATTTTGTTATTGTGGACTCAACTTCAGTAGTAAAACTAGAAAAGTTCTAACCATATGGAAATCGCTATCTCTCGCATTCATTACCCTGTCTTTTCTATGGGGCCAGGTAAGAGAGTAGGGATTTGGTTCCAGGGATGCTCGATTAAATGTGTAGGGTGCATCTCTGTTGACACTTGGGCTGAAAATAAACATAGCGTGGATATAAACCAGGTTATTAATTTGTTAAATGAGTGGTTGCCAAACTCTGATGGTCTCACTATCTCTGGTGGAGAACCATTCGATCAAGTCGAGCAGTTAAAAACTATTTTGTCATCGGCTCGAAAACATAAGCAAATAGATACATTAGTTTACTCTGGGTATGAGTATGAAAAGTTGAAAAGTAATTTAAAGAACTTTGATGGTCTTATTGATGCTCTTATTTCGGGACCGTTTGATATATCTCAAACTCAATCCTTGAACCTTCGCGGAAGTGATAATCAAGAGCTTATTCCACTCACTAGAAAAGGTGAGGATTTAGTTAGTGCAATCAATGGTTCGGGGTTCAATGCTAGTTCTAGTCCTTCTATTGATTTGATGTATGAGGGTAACACGGCATGGATGGCAGGAGTGCCAAATCAAGTTGACATCAATAGCCTGATAGAAATACTTAAAATTAACAATGTTGATGGTGTCTCAACTATGGATAAACGTATAAATAAAGATAAAGAATATGAGTGAGCTTATTCGAAAGTGCCCTAGCTGTAGTTCTGAGCGTTCGTTAAATGAAACTTACTGTGAAAACTTAGTAGATGATAACGAGTGCAGGTGGCCGCTCATAAACGTATTACCTTCTTCCCCGCTGACTGAACTAGAAATATCCGAAGAATTACTAGACGAGATTACTCCGCCGATAGTTAACTATTGCATAAATGGACATGAAGTCGCAGATGGCGATTTAATATGCTTTGCGTGCGGTTCAGAAGTTGTTAGCCCAGATAGTGAGCAAACTCCAGCATCAAGTTCTGATTTAGTTGGTCAAGAGATTGATGAATGGGTAATAGAAAGTGTTCTTAATAGCAGACCTGAATCTGAAGATAGCTTCATGGTTCGACAGGGTGAAAGTGAAAGAAAGGCTTTCCTAATCTTATATAAAGAAGAGCACGAACCTGATCAATCTATATACCAAGTCATGGAGACTATGGACATTGATCATATTCCAGAATTGATAACGACTGGTCGGTGGCAGTCGAGACCATATGAAATACATGAATGGCTAGAGGGTGGGGCTTTAGCAGAAGTCGGGTATATAGGTTATGAAAATGAAGCCGTCATTAGCGAAATAATTCGAGAATTAACTAAGGCACTGTTGGATTTTTCGAAAGTTGGTTTGAGACATCGCGATTTAAACCCTCATAGTATTCTGATTAGAGAAAAAACTCCTTTAGATCTAGTCGTAACTGACTTTGGTTCAGCTAGATTATCTGATTTTGACTTAGATGTTGCTTCTCCGTTAGAGCTGACACGTTACTCTGCGCCCGAAGCTATTGTAGGTGCAATCAGTGCCGCCTCTGATTGGTGGAGCCTGGGAATGATAGTGCTTGAGCAGGTGACCAATGGTGAATGCTTTCAGGATATCAACGAAAAAGCATTCTTAATCCATGTTGTAACAAGAGGTATAGACATATCAGAAGATATTCAACCTTCTATTAGAAATTTACTGTGCGGATTACTAGCGCGAGATCCCAATGAACGATGGAAGTGGGAACAAGTAAACCGTTGGTTAAATGGAGAGCATGTAGAGTTACCTAGAGAAAGGCTAGAGGCTTCTAGTGCTAATTTAACTAATTCATTACAGTTGGGTAATGAAGCATATTTCTCTCCAGATAAGTTTTCCTTAGCTGCATCCGAGTCGAGCCACTGGGATGAAGGACTACAGTTATTACAAAATGGATCTTTAGAAACATGGTTGCGAGAGAGTGAGTTTCAAGAAGAAAGACTAGGCACTCTTAGGAGAGTTATTGGTTTTGAGAGTTTAGATGAGGATATACGTTTTTCGTTAACTTTAATGATCCTGAACGATGCTCTTCCGATGGTATTGAAAGGAGAAATAATTACTCCAGCTTGGCTAACTCAAAATGCAGAATATGCAAACTTATTGGTATTTGGAGAAGTCCCGAAATTTTTAGAAAGTATATCCCGCGAGCCATGGCTTTCCAATTTAAAGCATAGAGCAGAACGAGTATTAAATCGGGCTAAAATGCTTGAAATACAACTGGACGAGTTTTTATATCAAAGCCATGCAATTATAACATCTAGAGCTAAATTGGAAGTTGAGGAATCACTGCTTCGCCAGTCATATCCTGACAGTGATCATGCGGGCTTAGCGTCGTTATTACATAGAAAAAGATTAAATGAAGAAGACTTATTAGTACTGCTGTGTGCAAGGCGAAATCAATTTACACCTCTCACTATGGTTTTAGAACGCTCGAAAGCACTAGCAGAAAAATATGATATCGCTAGTTTTGATGGTGATAAATCGATTAAGTTGTTAACTATGCCTAGAGCAGAAATTCATCATTTAGTTGACGATAGGATCGCTGATTTTTCGAGGTGTGGTATTGAAAGAATTGATGATTGGGCAGATACATACAGAATAGAGCGCCGTTTGCCCTTGCCTAGAATAATTGTTCTACTATCAGTAGACGAAAAACTATGGACGAAGCCCGAAAAACAGCAATATAAAGAAAATATTATTAAATTTTATGAGAAACGTGTCGTCAACTCTGTGCTTAGAGGGCCCCTAGTTCGTCTTACTATTGGTAAAACAAGCGCAAAAATAGATTTGACAGAGCTAGGGACAGAACTAAGAAGTTCTGACAGCATCTTAAGTCACATTCTTGATAGAAGTGGCATTCCCACTTCGATTGATCCTGAAAGGTTCGCTGACAACATAGTTTTACAACAGAGAATCCGGAGGCTTATTAATCAATCGATTTCGTATCGACGCGAAACAGGCATAGATAGTTTATTTCTAGGTTTCCCCTTTCTACTTATGAAAAGCACAGCAAGCCCAAGCGCTAGACCGAGAATTATACCTATTCTTTTATGGCCTATATGTATGGACTTTCATAGCAGTGGAAACAATGTTTGCAATATTTCTTTTGACAAGGAAAGAGAAGAAGTTCGTCTGAATCCTGCTTTGGAAGGGCTTCTAGGTACAAAAGAGTTTAATAAATTTATTGAGCTAAAAAATGAAGTGCTGGGGCGTTCTAACGTAAGAGCTCGTGATGTTGTTGAAGTGTTTAGTAGTACTGCAAAAGTATTAAACTTCGAAATTTCAACTCATCCATCTATTAGTTATGAGATGAATGCTGGAAGTATGTTTATCGAGTGTTCAGCCGTCTTATTCAATGCCAAATTTGTGGGCCAAGCAATAAGTGAAGATTTACGTCAGCTAAAAAAATTACCGATTGAAAACACTGCACTAGACCCATTGATAAAAATGAGCAGTATAGTTTCTTCTGAAGCAGCATCCCTGTCGCAGCTTAACAACGATAAGTTTTCTGTTGTGCCCTCTGACCCTTCTCAAGACTCAGCAATTAATTTGGCGCGGAAAAAGTGTGGTGTTGTTATAGAGGGACCTCCAGGTACTGGGAAAAGTCAGACAATTGTAAACATTATTGCAGATTGTGTAGGCCGTGGAGAGTCTGTTTTGGTAGTTTGTCAAAAGCAAGCGGCTTTAAATGTTGTTCGAAAAAGACTTGAGGCAGAAAATTTGGCCCAAAGAATTTGCGGCGTAATTGATATCAACAGGGACAGGCAACCTGTTATAAAAACTATCCGTGAGCAAATTGAACAATTCTTTGGGCCAGGTCAAAAAGATATAGCTAAAACTAAAAATCAGAGAGTTAGTGTAGTAAGACAGCTCGAAAATTTAGAAAATGATATTAATAAATTACATGATTCGATTTATCAATATGATGAAAGGTTAGAGCGGACTTATAGGGATATCATTTGCGAATTAATAGCAGTAGAAGATGAAAGCCCTGATATCATCCCCGTGCCTGAATTGAGAGGTATGCTTAGCGGCTACACTTCCTTGGAATCCAAGGAGCTTGAGAGAGTTTGTGTATCGCTATCAAATGATTGGCTGCATTCAGATTACGAAAATAGCCCGTTTAAAGGTATGAAACTATTTAGTGCCGATGAGTCAATTGTAAGTGAAATTCAGGGATGTGTTCAGAAAGTTTATGAACGAGAATCAGAAAGAGAGGCATTGATAAATAAGACCGCTAGCTCATTTGATGATGGGAAAGTCGATGGTTATAAAGAGTGGCAAACGATAGCGGATGATAAATTCAAAGTGTTAACTAATAATGATTTTGAAATCATAACGAAATGGAATGACTTGCTTTTTGGTTCTAACGACCCCGAATTAGGGCTTGCTAAAGAGCTACATCAAAACGCTACTGCTATTAAAAGTAAACTCCAGAATATTCAAAGCAGTGAACATACTCCTCTACTGTTTGATTTTATTCTGCAATTGGACAATAAAGAAATTGTCACAAATATCTCGCGATGTGAGGGAGTATTAAAACCAAAAGGTAAATTTTCTTTCGTTAATATCATCAGGATTTATAGACAGTTCAAGTTAAAGAAAATGCTTGAAGCTGTTGATGGTGTATTCAATAGTGAGCGTGTAGAGCCTTTAAGAGACGCTTTGGCCCTAGAATTAAAATTGCGGCCCTTAAGAAAAGCGCTAATAAATTTATCTAATACTTTAAATATTGAAGATAAATATTTGCCAGCTGCGGATCTATCCAGTATGAAAGTTAAGACTGATAAAGTGGTGGGTGATTTACGGACCTGCTTGAGTATTTCTAAGATTATATACAGCTGTCCAAGAAAAAAAGATGCTCTTGCATTTATAGAGAAACCTAGTAAGGATAGCTTTCGTGAATTTAGATTGAAGATGCTCTCGGCGATAAAGAGAGCCGAACAAAGACAAAAAAGTATAGGTGAGTTATCCATACTTTCCGAATGGTTTACCACGGAGTTAGTGGATAAGTTAAAGAAACGAGTATTAGTGAACAAGAAGAATTCGCCATTATTTGCAAAAATGAAGTCTTCTTTGAAAACACTTGTTCCATTTCAATCATTCCGCCTTAGAAGTCAAGAAACAGAAGTGGATGTGATTGCACTATTTGCAATTCTAAGGGGCAAAGGGCAACTATTAATGCGATCTGAGTCGTTAGAAAATGCTGTCTCACGGATAATTTATAAAGAAACATTGTTAGCTTGGAAAGGTAGCTTTGAAGAACAAAATCCTTTGGTTCTATCTGATGCTGAATCACTAGAAAGAGCGACGACTCAGCTTAACCTAGCAAATAAAGAATTAACAAATTTAAATAAAATGCTTTTAAGTCAGGAAATCTCTTATTCAGACTTAGGCAATAATTCAGATTGGGAATCAATTACTAGGCTTAGGGGTCCAAGAACTAAAAAGTTAAGGGAATTTATTGATTTAGGAAATGATATGGGTTTAATGAAGATTAGACCTGTTTGGCTGATGAATCCCGAAGTAGTTAGTCAGGTTTTACCCTTAAAGGCTGGTCTATTTGATGTTGTAATTTTTGATGAAGCCTCTCAAATGCTAGTAGATCATTCTATTCCATCTCTTTATCGTGCTAAACGAGTAGTAATAAGTGGCGATGAAAAACAAATGCCACCTAGTAGTTCATTCACAAGAAAGATAGATACGGATGAAGACGAAATTATTGAAGAGCTAGACGAAGATATGTCAGAAGCCGAAATTTCTGCGCTAGAGGAGGCCTGGAATAGAAAAGAGATAAAAGATTGTCCAGACTTACTTGCCTTGGGTCGCTCTGTATTGCCGTACACAACTCTTCAGATCCATTACCGCTCTGAATACAATGCGCTGATCGAATTTTCAAACTACGCATTTTACTCAGGAAAACTAAACGTCCCAGCGAAACACCCACTCGCTGAAATTAAAAAAGTAAAACCAGTGGAAGTGATTCATACTGGTGGCGTTTACATTGATCAAACTAACCCAAAAGAAGGTGAGAGGGTAATAGAGCTTCTTAAGGAAATATGGTTAAACGATAACCAAAATATTCCAAGCATAGGCGTGGTAACATTTAATATAAAACAAGCTGAATTGATTGAAGGAATGATTCAAATTGAAGCTTCCCAAAATGAAGAGTTTGCTCGAATGTATTTAGCTGAGCGAGATCGTATTCAAAATGGCGAAGATATGGGATTTTTTGTAAAGAATGTTGAGAATGTTCAAGGTGATGAGCGAGACTATATTTTATTTAGTACAACTTTTGGTTTAAACCAGCATGGTGCTTTCAGAAGAAATTTTGGTGCTCTAGGTCATAAGGGTGGAGAAAAACGACTAAATGTAGCTATTACTCGGGCTCGACACAAAGTTATAATTGTGACTTCTATGCCTATAGATAAGATATCAGATATGCAAACTTCTGGTAGATTACCCAACAAGCCTCGCGATTACATTCAAGCGTACCTAGACTATGCGGACAAAAAAAGTAAGGGTGAAATAGAGTTAGCTAAGGTTAGTGCTAAACAACTGACACAGCTTCAACCGACAGGTAAAGAAGTGAATTCAAGTGAGAATTTGTTTATTAAGTCTGTAGAAACATATGTAAAATCTCTAGGTTGTAAAGTTGTTCATGCAAATGATGGCGATGCATTTGGCTTAGATTTGGCTATAGAGAATCCGTCTACCGGTCTCTTTGAAATTGGAATTGAATGTGATGCACCGAGACATGAACTTCTTAAAACTGCAACGGCTAGAGAAATTTGGAGAAAGCAAGTTTTGCAGCGTTCGGTTCGACATATCCACAGAATAAGATGCAACCGTTGGTATAGAGAAAATGAGTCGGAAAAAGCAAAGCTCAAATCTTTGATAGAGCAAGCTTTTGCGCAATCTGAAATAGAACCTTTGGTGATAAAATCATGAGCGGACCAAAAGTAGTTAGAATAGTAACTGAGGAGGAAAAGCTAGCCATTTGCTCTTCGCAAATGGCTATGTTGACGTCTTCAATAGAGCAGCTACTATCTTGGTTAGAAAAGAAAGAAATGTTAACCACAGAAATTGAAGACTTATTTGTTGAAAAGATATCTAGATATCAAAAGATAGCGATTCCTGAGAATTACCGCACTATTCCAGCAAAAGTAGCTAAAGAAATTGAATTTATTAAGTCGGAAAAAAAACGATACGAAAATATTCTAGTTAAAAATAAGTCAAGTGAGCTTAGTAGAAAGCGAAACTTAGCAGAATCAATAAAAACGTTAAGATTTCTATATGAACAATCAAAAATTGACTATTCGGTCAAACTACCTAGCTACACTAAAATTAAGTTAATGAACGAAGCTGAAGTAATAGAGCTTGAGAAAACTGTTGCTTTAGAGTTTCGAAACCTTGCTAGTAAGCGCGATAATGCTATTGAGGGGAATAAGCTTACTGATGAACAAATGTCACTTATTGACAGGTTGAAATCTACTGATGAAATACAATTCATTAATATCTGGAAAAAAGAACAACTATTGAATAAGGAGTTAGAAGATAAAAAGTCTCGTCTTGACATACTTCTAGCAGAGATTGAAACAATAGAATGTGAACCAGAAAAAAAGACTCATTTTTTAAATCGAGCGAACTCTATATACGAAGAAGGCGCTGACAAGAGAAAATCTGTATTGATAGATTCTCTCGTTATTGACCTTGCTGCTTTTGTAAGGAACTCAATTGAGACGAACAAGTTAGTTGATAATTTGCATTTGCTTAAAGTGCAAGTCGAATCATTGGAAGAGGAGGGGCTTGCGCCTTTGTCTGTTCAAATTGATAAGGCAATAGAATCCTTAGATGTCACAGTGATGACAAATATGGAAGCACACGCTAATAACTTGGTACAAGCGGTAATGCAAAAGCAGGCATCTGAAAAAGGAAGAAAAGCATTGATTAAAGGGCTTCGATCATTAGGTTATTCGGTTAATGAACAAATGCAGACCGCATTGGTTGAAAATGGACAACTGGTAGTTAGAAAAAATAATTATTCTGATTATGGTGTGGAAGTAAGGGGGGTGGCAGATACTGGAAAACTTCAGGTCAGGCTTGTAAGTAACCTCCCCGAAAGAGAAAGGCGTAGGAGAGATGATATAGATGCGGAAGAAAAGTGGTGCTCAGACTTTTCTTTATTACGAAAGCAACTTTCTGAGAGTGGGATAGATTTAGACTTTCAAGTGGCCATGAAACCAGGGGAAAGTATAGTCAAGTTTTCTAAATATCTTGAGTCAATAATTTCTAGCGAGGAAAGCAGAGGAAATAGCAAGTTTAAAGAGCGAAGCCATGGTAAAGATTAAATTAACATGATTATATTGCGACACTGATAATTGTAATAATATCGAGTTTGGTGCTATATATGGTGCTATATAAATATATGGAATTAAATTTATAGGTTTATATCAATTACATATTGACTCGTTATGGGTTTGTCCCTGGCACCATTATCTAAACCCTTGTAAAACTATGGTTTACAAGGGTTTTTTATTGCTTGTAATTTTTTATAACGATTTATATCTGGACATCAGCCGCCGATTCTTGTTTTATACATTTAGTTGAATTTAGATTTTGTTCATTCCTAGGGATAGTTATTTGAACACTTGCGTACTTAAGTCTACTTATCTCTTGCGTGGCCTTTTCTTGGCTCTGTTAGTTTGTGCTAATTTTTATGTGGCTGCTGACACTAAAGTAGAGGCTGAAAGTAAGGCTGAAACTGAAGCTGAATCTGATAATCAAGAAGAGCAGCTTCACACCATCGTGATCACTTTAGAAAGACGTCCAACGGATAAAGCTACTCAAGCAGCTTCGGTAGGCCATTTGACTGAAATTGAAATGGACAGAGTTGCAGCTCAACACCCAGCGGAGTTGTTGAATCGATTGCCTAGTGTTTGGGTGCAACAGGGCTCTGGCCAAGAGCACTTGACCGCTTTACGCTCTCCGGTGCTCACGGGCGGCGCTGGCTCCGGCTCATTCTTGTATTTGCAAGATGGTGTGCCCTTGCGTAGTGCTGGCTTTGCCAATGTTAATGGTTTGTTTGGTGCGCAAACCGGGTTGGCTCGACAGATAGAAGTAGTACGTGGCCCAGGCGATGTTACTTATGGCTCTAATGCTATTCATGGTATTTTTAACGTCTTGTCAGATGATCCTTTGGCTACTTCGGGTGGCTCGGGGAGCTTAACGCTTGCGGAGTTTGAACGTTCTGATTTTTCTTGGAAAGGTGGTAAAAGCGATTCGGTATCAGGCCTTTTAGCTGGAGTTCAAATTTTTCATGATGGCGGTTATCGCGATGACTCTGGCGTTGATCAGATCAAAGGCCAGTTTGCTTACGGTTACTCAGCCGCCGAGTACGACATGAGATTGCGATTGTCGCTGCATCATTTGGAACAAGAAACTGCGGGTTTTGTGCTAGGGGATAACGCTTATGAAGACGATGCATTGCGTCGCACCAACCCTAATCCTGAAGCTTTTCGCGATTTAGATCATGCGCTAATCAGTGCTGAATTTGATATTCATGAACTCTCTGGTTGGCAAGCAACTATTACACCTTACGTGCGCTGGACTGAGATGGAATTTTTGATGCATTTTTTACCTTCCAAAGCACTGGAAGAAAATGATCATTGGTCGCTGGGTTTTTTAAGTCAGTTTCGTCGCGAGCTTAACGAACAATTTGAACTGTTAGTTGGTTTTGATTGGGACTATACCGAAGGTAATTTGACTGAAACCCAAGCCCGCCCAGATATTTTCAGCTTTACCCAGGGTTTACATTACGATTATCAAGTGACCGCGAAAGAAATGGCGCCTTTTGCCCGTTTGCGGTGGCAGCCAAGTCAAGACTGGCAATTGCAAGCGGGAATGCGAATCAACCATACTCGTTATGATTACGACAATAAGACTGTCGCCGATAGTGTCGGGCGTTTTTTGCGGGCTGCGGATCGGGATGATAGCTTTACTACAGTCACCAGTAAGTTGGCCGCAAGTTATCAAGCGACTAACAAAGACTTTTGGTTTGCCTCTTTAGCCAGAGGCGCTAGACCGCCGCAAACGACCGATCTCTATCGACTGCAAATCAATCAAACTATTGGCGAACTGGATGCTGAGACTTTGGATAGTTTTGAAATGGGCTGGCGCCATACCAATAGTAGCTATCAGTTTGAAATTTCAGCTTACAGTATGCGTAAAAGAAACTTCTTTTTTCGCGATGCCGACGGTTTTAATGTGACCAATGGTAAAACGTCGCATAGTGGCTTTGAATTAGCCGCAAACATTGATTTGAATCAGCAGTTGAATTGGCAAACATCCTTAAGCTATGGCCGTCATAAGTATCAATTTAATCGAGACGTAAGCCGTGATAGCGAAATCATTTCATCGGGCGATGATATTGATACGGCTCCTCGTTGGTTAGCCAATAGTCGCTTATTGTGGGATATCAACTCCAGTTGGCAAAGTGAATTAGAGCTTATTTATGTGGATGATTACTATACAGACGCGGCAAACAGCAATGATTATTCTGGCCATACGGTCGCTAATTTGCGTTTAAGTTGGCAACCTAAACCGCAAGTTACCTTATTTGCCAGGGTAAGGAATATCGCTGATAAGCGCTTTGCGACTCGAGCTGATTTTGCCTTTGGCAATGAGCGCTACTTTCCAGGCGAAGAACGAAATGTGGCGATTGGGATCAAGTATTGGTATTAGAACAATATACAATAAAAAAGGCCTTTCATTGCTGAAAGGCCTTTAAAATATGGCTCCCCCTGCTGGACTTGAACCAGCGACATATGGATTAACAGTCCACCGTTCTACCAACTGAACTAAGGGGGAATTATGTCGTTTGCTCAGCTTTTATGGTATTCACAATAAGTGCTGAACGGGGCGAGATAATAGACATATTTCGGGTTTTGGTCAACACTTTATTGCGAAAATTTTAACTTTTTAGGCCATTTTCTGTAATCGGGCTATGGCTTCTTTTAAGGTCTCCATACTGGCTGCATAAGATAAGCGCAAATGCCCCGGTGCGCCAAAAGCTGAACCAGGGACTAAGGCTAGGTCAACTTTCTCGATTAGCAGTTCAGCTAAGTCTAAATCCGATTCACAACCATGCTTTTCAATTAAGCCTCGAACGTTGGGGAAGGCATAAAAAGTGCCGTCACTGGGCAAGCAGGTGATCCCTTCAATAGCATTTAAGGCTTCAACTAAATAGTCATGGCGTTTTTTAAATTCGGTCAACATTGGTTGAATACAAGCTTGATCACCATCGAGCGCAGCAGTCGCGGCTGCTTGGCTCGGGGCGGCCGGATTCGAGGTGCTTTGCGATTGAATCTTTTTCATGGCACCAATCAAGTCTGCTGGACCACCGGCATAACCTATGCGCCAGCCGGTCATGGCATAGGCCTTTGAAACGCCATTTAATACAATGGTTCTGTCATAGAGTTCTGGGCAAGCATTTAAAATGTTACTGAAGGATTCGTCGCTCCATAGAATATGCTCGTACATATCGTCAGTGGCGATCAAAACATTAGGGTATTTCAGCAACACATCGGCTAAAGCTGCTAATTCGGCTTTACTGTAAGCAACGCCGGTGGGGTTGCTAGGACTGTTAATGACGAACAGCCGGGTTTTATCCGTGATTGCTGCTTCGAGCTGAGTTGGACTGATTTTTAAATGCTGCTCAATCGAAGTTTCAATAATGACCGGTTTAGCGCCAGCTAAAATCGCCATATCGGGATAGGATACCCAATAGGGCGCGGGGATAATGACTTCATCACCATCATTCAAGAGCGCTTGGCACAGGTTATAAAAGCTCTGTTTGCCACCACAAGAGACTAAAATTTGATTTGCTTGATAGTCTAAGCCATTGTCGCGCTTGAATTTTTCGATAATGGCATTTTTTAGCTCGACAGTTCCATCCACCGGAGTATATTTGGTAGCGCCTTGATTAATGGCGTCAATCGCAGCCTGTTTGATGTGCTGCGGGGTATCAAAATCCGGTTCACCAGTGCCTAAGCCGACTATATCGCGCCCTTGGCGCTTGAGCTCTTTTGCTTTGGCAGCAACGGCCAGTGTGGGTGAAGGTTTTACCAGTTGAACCCGATTGGAAAGTTTAGTTGTCACGAGAAATCCCCAGTGTTGTTACAATGACAAATAGTTACCTAGAACTAGCGCAATGTGCGACAATAAGCGCCAATCATACTCCAACTTACTAGCCGACCCAAGCCAAAAACGCTTATGAGTCAAGATTTTAAAATTGAATCGGCATTTGCCCCTGCGGGCGATCAACCCACAGCCATAAAGCAATTACTCGAAGGGTTAGACGATGGCTTATCGCACCAAACGCTGCTTGGCGTTACTGGCTCTGGTAAAACCTACACGGTAGCTAACGTTGTGGCACAAAGTGGCCGCCCAACCATCGTGATGGCTCCCAATAAAACTTTGGCGGCGCAACTTTACGGCGAATTTAAAGAATTTTTCCCGACCAATTCAGTGGAATACTTTGTTTCTTACTACGACTATTATCAGCCAGAAGCCTATGTGCCAGCCTCAGATACTTTCATTGAAAAAGACTCTTCGATTAATGAGCATATTGAGCAGATGCGGCTGTCGGCTACTAGGGCTTTATTAGAGCGGCGCGATGCGATTATCGTGGCTTCAGTATCGGCAATTTATGGTTTGGGCGATCCAAAAGCTTTTCACAGCATGGTGATGCACCTGAAGGTTGGCGACAGCATCGATCAGCGCTTTATTTTAAGGCGCTTAGCCGAGTTACAATACACTCGCAATGAGTTTGATCTAGAGCGGGCAACTTATCGGGTGCGCGGCGATTTAATTGACATTTATCCTGCTGAGTCCGATAAAAATGCCATTCGGATTGAGCTGTTTGACGATGAAGTGGAATCCATTCAGACATTTGATCCCTTGACTGGTGAAGTTTTAAAGCGGTTATCGCGCGTCACCATTTTCCCCAAAAGTCATTATGTGACCTCGCGCCAGACTATTTTGGATGCAATCGAAGAAATCAAAGTCGAGCTAAAAGAACGTTTGGCCCAGTTGTACGAGATGAATAAGTTGGTGGAAGCGCAGCGACTTGAACAGCGGGTGAAATTTGATATCGAAATGATGCAGGAGTTGGGTTATTGCTCAGGGATTGAAAATTATTCGCGCTTCTTATCCGGCGCTAGGCCCGGCGAGCCACCGCCGTGTTTACTGGATTATTTACCACCGGATGCTTTGATGGTGATTGATGAGTCACACGTTACCGTATCGCAAATTGGCGCCATGTATAAAGGCGACCGCTCGCGCAAAGAAACCTTGGTGGAGTTTGGCTTTCGCTTGCCTTCAGCCTTGGATAATCGGCCGTTACGGTTTGAAGAATTCGAACGAATTGCGCCACAAACCATTTTCGTCTCCGCAACCCCAGGCGATTATGAAAAAGAACATACTGGGCAGGTGGTTGAGCAGCTGGTTCGGCCAACTGGGCTTATTGATCCGGAAGTGGAGGTGCGCCCAGTTGGCACTCAGGTGGACGATGTGCTTTCTGAGATAAATCAACGAGTTGCAGTTAATGAAAGGGTGTTGATCACCACTTTAACCAAGCGCATGGCTGAGGATTTAACCGATTATTTATCGGAGCATGGGGTGCGGGTGCGCTATTTGCATTCGGATATTGATACGGTGGAGCGGATGGAAATTATCCGCGATTTGCGGATTGGCGAATTTGACGTGCTGGTGGGGATTAACTTGTTACGCGAAGGGCTGGACATGCCGGAAGTCTCACTTGTTGCTATTTTGGATGCGGACAAAGAGGGCTTTCTACGTTCGGAGCGCTCACTGATCCAGACCATTGGTCGTGCGGCGCGTAATTTAAAGGGTAAAGCCATATTATATGGCGATAGGATCACCGGATCGATGGAAAGGGCCATTGGTGAAACCAATCGACGGCGTAAAATTCAGCAAGAATTCAACGAAAAGCATGGAATTACCCCTAAGGGCGTGTCTAAAAAGATTACGGATGTCATGGATACGGGGCGGGATGCGGCGGTTTCGCGCAAAGTGGCTGAACGTAAAGCTGATTATGCAACTAAGTCACTTAAGGAAATTGTTAATGAAATTAATGAGTTAGAATCTCAAATGCTCGATTTTGCTAAGGATCTGGAGTTTGAAAAGGCGGCAAAAGTTCGGGATAAAATTGAACATTTGAGAGAACTCAGTATCAAAGCAACATGATTTTTAGTTAATTATTTCTCGAAAATCTACTTTTGGGATGAATTTGCATGGTTAGCTGGTACAATTGCGCGTCCAAACAAGAGGCGTATTTAGCCTTTTGGTTGGAACAGCGAAACTGTAGAAACTAAGCCGTATATGAAGTGTAGAGAGTATTAAGATCGATGTTTATAAAGAAAAATAACAACAAAAACTTCAGATCCCAATTGAGTAAGTTCCTTTGTTCGAGTTTCAGCGTCCTTTCGATTTCAGCAAGCATCGTTTTAACAACGGGGCTTATGACCACTTCTGTCGCTGCAAAAGCCAACCGTAACTTAATAACTTCGACCAGTCTTGAGCAAATCAAACACGATTTTCAGCAACAATTTTTCGACATTCAGCGCTTTTTAACCGAAAATAAGCGCAAAATGCAGCAAGATCCCCAGGTTTTATTGGATTTTGTTGATAGTGACTTAATGAATGTTTGGTCCTCGAAATTAACCATTCGAGCCATGGTTGGGGTAAAAATCTGGAAAAAACTGTCTAAAACTGAGCGAGAAGAATTAACTCAGGCCTACCGCGAAACCATGCAGCGTTATTTGTTCGAAACCATGCAGAAATTCGAAGGTCAGCAAGCCTTGGTGGACGGTTTGCAGCTCACCAGCAAAGGCAATAAGGGATGGCTAACGGCCAAGTTAGTGCTTGAAACGTTTCCGGATCTTACAGTGGATCTGAAACTGTATCGTCCTGAGAATCACTGGCTGATTTACGACTTTAGGTTTCAAGGAATCAGTTTTATCAAACTGAAACAACATCAATATCAAAGCATTATTAATGAACATGGTGTCGCAGCTTTAATTCAGGATTTTAATGATAAAAATCAAGTGTTTAGAAAGTCTTTGAGTAGTGAGCCAAATGACTAGTTGGTATCTCATTCAAGCCAAACCAAAGCAGCAGGCCAAGGCTAAAGAGCATTTGGATAATCAGGGGATTGAGAACTTTTATCCTACTATTGAAATTGAAAAAATTATTCGTGGCAAACGACAAAAGGTCTTAGAACCGCTTTTTGCCAACTATATTTTTGTGCGCTTGGATGATGAAGCCATCGGTTGGTCAAAAATCCGATCGACTCGTGGAGTAAGAGATTTTGTGCGCTTTGGTAGTCAGGTAGCTAAGGTTCCCGAACCATTGATTGAGAGCATCAAACAGGACGTTTCAAGTCTGACCGCAGAAAGCATAGAATCGAACGTTCCAAAAGTTGGTGAAAAAGTGAAAATTACCGATGGCGTATTCAAAGATTTAGAAGGGATTTACAAGGCAAAAAATGGTGAAGAACGCTCGATTATCTTGTTGACAGTTTTAAATAAGGTGACGGAGTTAGAAATTTTAAATACCCAAGTCGCTAAACTGGAAGATTAACCCAAGTTTAGGTGGTTTAATTTCATGCAACTGTTCCAACCACTTGGCTTTGCCTTTATAATAGCGCCACTTTGAATTGTGCGTAGATTTAAGAGTTCGCTTAATTTAATTTTTTAAGGCGCTTTGGGAGCCATAACCCAAGGGCGGTAGCGTACCTAAATTTCGCATTGGAGTAGTTTAAAACTTTTATAAGCATGGATATTGAGCTGCAAATTGAATTACAAAAGAATAAAAAAATAGAGCCATACATAGGCCGTAAGTTCGTTGATAAAATCAACCGTATAGCGCTTGATGCTGGGCAGAAGATTCTTGATATCTATAGTCAAGACTTTGCGGTTTTTGAAAAAACCGACCAGTCGCCTCTGACCGAAGCTGATTTGGCTTCTCACGGTCACATTCTAGAGCAACTTACCGTCTTAACCCCGCAAGTTCCTATTTTATCAGAAGAATCGACTGATATTAGTTGGCAAGAGCGCCGGCTTTGGGATTGTTATTGGCTAGTTGATCCTTTGGATGGAACTAAAGAATTTATCAAACGCAATGGCGAATTTACGGTGAATATCGCCCTGATCTATCAAGGCCTACCAGTATTAGGGGTAGTATATGCGCCAGTTCTAGGAGTCCTGTATTTTGCTACGGCAGCAATTGGTGCTTGGAAACAGTTTAAAAGTGAACCAGCGCTAGTAATTAAAGCGGTTCGAGCAAAGTCCGGCAGTACTAATAAAAATGAGTCGCATGTGATGAAAGTGATGGGCAGTCGCTCGCATCCTTCAGAGCAGCTCAATGCTTATTTAGAACAGCTAGGAAGGCATCAAGTGGAAGTGATGGGTAGTTCTTTAAAAATATGTTATCTTGCGGAAGGCAAAGCCGATTTATATCCGCGTTTGGGGCCTACTTGCGAATGGGATACAGCAGCGGCTCACGCAGTATTAAAGTATGCCGGTGGGCACTGTGTTAATTATGAAACGGGCGAAGAGTTGGTTTATAATACTAAGGATTCACTGCTGAATCCTTTTTTCATCGCAGAAGTGCAACGTTAAGTTTAAATAATAAAAGCGTAGAGAAGTTACGAGGAAGAGAAGTTACAAGAATGAACAAGATTAGATTAGTGACAATCAGTTTGCTGTTATCGTTATTTTCAAGTTTTACATTAGAAGCAGCGAGCCCTGACTTATCTCAGGCGAAAAAACTTTGTACCAATGCTACCGAGGCGCAAAAGCAAGCGGCAAAAGCTGCGGGTTATGATGTCGATTCTTTATGTGCATCCTTAAGAGAACAAACGGATACTGATAAAACCTTACTTGATGTTCAAACTCCGGCTATTTTGCCACGCGATATTAAAGCGCTAGAAGAACTTGGTTTAGAAAAGAATAAGCATCAAGAGACTACTGAGAAAATTGCAAAAGTCGATGAACCGCTTGAGAAGTTTGGCTATGATTTATTTGCAGGCGAACCTACTACTTATACGCCAGTAGGCAATATTCCAGTTCCCTCTAACTATATTGCTGGCCCTGGCGATATGGTAAGAGTTCAGCTTTATGGTAAAGAAAATTCTTCCTATGAATTGCAAGTTGGTCGCGACGGTGCTATTCAATTTCCAAATCTTGGTCCCATCTATGTCTCAGGTCTATCTTACGATGAGTTAAAAGCAAAACTGAATGAGCAGATCCAAGAGCAGATTATTGGGGTTCAAGCCAATATTTCGATGGGCGAACTTCGCTCTATTCAAGTGTTTATTTCTGGTGAAGCTTATCGTCCGGGGGCTTATACAGTTTCTTCTTTATCTACTATTTTAAACGCACTCTACGTTAGTGGTGGCGTTAAAGAGATTGGCTCTTTGCGTAATATTCAACTTAAGCGTAATGGCCGCTTAGTTAGCACTTTGGATTTGTATGATCTTCTGCTAAGAGGGGATACCCGTGGCGATCGTCGCTTACAAGCTGGCGATGTGATTTTTATTCCATCGGTTAAGAAGACGGCTTCGATCGCGGGTGAAGTTGTGCGCCCCGCGATTTATGAACTTAAAGGTGAAAAAACACTTGCTGAACTTTTGTCACTAGCGGGCGGCTTGTTACCTAATGCTGCGCCAGAAGCCAGTCGAGTACAGAGAGTTGATGCTAACGGCTCTATGACAGTGGTTGATGTTAACTTAAAAACGTCGACGGGAAAAAAGGCTCGTTTACAAAATGGTGACTTATTACAAGTATTTCCCGTTTTAGAAAGACAAGAGAATGTTGTTAATTTAGAAGGTCATATTTATCGCGAAGGGGCTTACGCTTGGCGTTCAGGCTTGCGAGTTTCTGATATTATTAAAACGACAGATATGCTCAAGCCGAATGCTAATTTGGATTTTGCTTTATTAATCCGAGAAACTAAGCCGCTAAAAAGCTTACAACCTTTGAAGATTGATTTGCGAGCTATTTCTGAAAATAAAGCCTCAGCTACAAACCTTCAACTAGAAGCACGCGATAGAATTATTGTGCTGAGTAACGCTATTGAGAAGAAAGCTATTCAAGAGCATAAAGAACAAATCGAGAGGAAAGAAATAGAAAAACTACAAGAAAGCAACAAAGCGTCAGCTTTCAATCTGACCAGTACGACGAATCAGTCTAGTCGAAAAAAAAGTGGTAATGAGAGCGAAAAAAATGAAGCACTTATTAATGAAGAGCTAGGCTTAGAATTAAGGAATGCGCTGGTAATAGAGCTTGTTTCAAACTTAAAATCTCAAGCAAGTTTTAAATCGCCTGCAAAAGTTATTTCTGTAACCGGTGCCGTTAAATTTCCTGGTGAGTATCCCTTAACTGATAATATGACCGCAGTTGATTTGATTTTTGCTGCTGGAGGCTTACAAGAATCGGCATTTGCAGTAGAGGCTGAGGTGACACGCTACGATCTTAACGATCCTTTAGAGGCGAAAGTTACTCACGCGACTGTGGATCTACAGCAGGAATTCCTAGGGAACGTAAGTTTTCAACTTAAGCCTCACGATCAACTTAAAATAAAAGTTACTCCTGAGTACAGAGACTTCTCTAACGTTGAAGTTTCGGGAGAGGTTAAATTCCCTGGAGAGTATCGTATTCAAAGGGGAGAGACGCTTTCGCAATTGATAAAGCGTGTTGGAGGCATTAATGCTTTCGGTTCTGCAAGAGCTGCGGTTTTCTCGCGTAGAGAACTGCGAGAGCATGAAGAAAAAGAGTTGCGTAAATTAAAAGAGCGCTTACGCCAAGATGTTGCGGCGGCAGAACTAGAGAATAAAAATATTGGTAAGTCTGCCGACGTGGACTCTGCAAAGTCGCTATTAGATGTGTTAGATACTACAGAAGCCACTGGTCGTTTAGTGGTGGATTTACAAGGAATTATTGAAGGTTCTGTTTCAGATGTGATGTTAAAAGATGGTGATAAGCTTTATATTCCTGCACACCGTCAAGAAATCACTGTGGTGGGAGAGGTTCAGGTACCAACCTCGCATCTTTATAATGACAACTTAGATTATGACGATTATATTTTGCGCAGTGGTGGTGAAAAAGAAACTGCCAACTCCGATGCCATATACATTGTAAAGGCGGATGGCTCAGTAGTATTACCCAATAGAAGTGGTTGGCTGACCCACGGTGAGCATGAAGTTCAAGCCGGAGATACTATTGTTGTGCCTTTGGACACTAGCCGAGTGGATGGCTTAGAGTTATGGACCAAAGTTAGCCAGATTGTATATCAATTAGCACTCGGTGCTGCCGCGGTTAATAGCTTTTAATGAAAAAACAACTGCTAACTTTTTGTTTCTTTATCCCGGGTCTGGCTATTGCCGAGCCATGGATAGACACTCGTAATGCCTGGTTAAGAGCAGATATAGAATATTTATCAGATCTTGGAGTGATAACTGCGCCAGTAACCAGCTGGCCGCTAACCTGGGCGCCAATTATTCAAGATCTTGAAAATGCTGACACTAGTTTGCTTTCGAAACAGGATTTGTTGATTTTCAAAAGAGTCAAACGCCAAGGCAAATATCAAACTAAATTGAAGACTCATAGTTATTTGAGTTTAAAGGCGGGAAATCAAGAAAGAATTTTGCGTCACTTTGGCGATGATAGGCGAGAAGAGGCTGAAATTACCTCAAAAACCACAGGAATGAGCAAGCACTTTGCTTGGAATATAGAAGCTACTCGCGCCGTTGATCCAATTGATGGTGAGGAGTATCGATTGGATAACTCTTACCTTGCAGCAATTTGGGGTAACTGGATCTATTCTGCTGGTGTGATTGAACGCTGGTGGGGCCCTGGTTGGGATAGCTCTTTGATATTGTCGAATAATGCGCGCCCTGTTCCGGGTTTATCGATACAGCGAAATTATTCTGATCCGTTTGAAAGTAAATGGTTTTCTTGGATTGGACCTTGGAGCCTTACTGCTTTTGCCGGTCAATTGGAAAGTGATCGGTTTGTCCCTCGAGCTAAACTTCTTGGAATGAGTATTAACTTTAAACCGTTTGATTCTTTAGAAATTGGCTTAAGAAGAACTGCCCAGTGGGGAGGTAAAGATCGCCCAGAAAGTTTATCCAGCTTCTGGGACTTACTCATTGGTCGAGATAATTGTGATGAACTGGAAGGTGGTTGCACTGCCGATAGAAGTAATGAACCTGGCAACCAGTTAGCAGGAATTGATTTAAATTGGCGCTTGCCAACGCCTAGCTACCAAGGTTCTGTTTATTTACAGCTTATCGGCGAAGATGAAGCGGGTTACTTACCTTCGCGTAAGGTACACCAGTTTGGTTATAAACGGAACTTTCAGTTTTATGGGATGTCGGTGACATCTTATCTTGAATACGCAGATACCGAAAATGATGAAAGAACTAACCTGACCTACAACAACAGTATTTACCAAACGGGTTACCGTACGGAAGGGCGCTCTATTGGCTCTACTTATGATAACGACACTCAAAGTATTGCCTTAGGTTTTGTGGCTAGCCATAGAAATGGTGACAAGTTCAAAGTTCGCCTAGCTAATGTAGATTTAAATAATGATGGTGTTGCTGGTAATCATAGCATTAATCAGAAAGCGGTAAGTTTTAATCAACTAGAAGTACAATATCAAAAACCAACCCGATACGGTCTTTTGGGTATTCAACTTGAAGCGAAAGATGAACGTATTGATAGTTTTGGCTATCAAGATGACAAATATAATGTTTCATTGTCATGGATGATGGAGCTATAAGTAAGACTTGATAAAAGATAAAATGTAACTATGACTCAGACGAACAACCAACAAACACAAGCTAGCAGCCAAAATTATAGAGATGATGAAATCGATTTACGTAAGCTTCTTTCCATTTTGTGGAAAGGGAAATGGTGGATTATATGTGTAACATTCTTATTTACCGTAGCTTCAGTTATTTATGCATTATCACTACCCAATGAGTATAAAGCTACTGCCGTTGTGCAACCCAATGACAGTGGAGCTGGTGGCAAGCTTGCATCCCTTGCCGGTGAATTTGGAGGCTTAGCATCTTTGGCAGGAATTAATATTGGAACGGGTCAATCTTCTGATGCGGTAATTGCGATGGAGGTAATGAAAAGCTGGGGCTTTGCCGAGGGATTTATTAAGAGACATGATTTAGCAGTCCCTTTGTTTGCAGCAAAGGACTGGAAACAGCCCACCAATGAACTAGTTATTGACGATGAGTCATACGATGTATCCCAGAAAAAATGGATCCGTGAAGCGCCGAAGGGTAAAACCGTAGAGCCGACTAGTTGGGAGCTTTATAAGCGGTTTAAAGAACGCGTTGCGGTTAGCCAGGATAAAGAAACAGGTTTGGTAAGTGTTTCCGTTTCTCATTACTCACCAATTATAGCAAAACAGTGGACGGATTTATTAGTGCAAGATATCAATCAATACATGAAAGTTCGAGCTTTAGATGAAGCAAATCAAAGTATTGAATATTTAGAGCAACAAATAAATGAAACCTCGGTTGCTGAAATAAGAACAGTTTTTAGTGAGCTTATTCAAGAGCAGCATAAAACTAAAATGCTAGCTAATGTATCGGATGAGTTTGTTTTTAGAACATTGAATAGGGCTAAAGCGCCCGAAGAAAAAGTAAAACCCAACAGAGCGATTATTTGTGTACTTGGATTTCTATTTGGCTTAATTCTTAGCGCGCTTTATATTTTGACAAAAAGTTTTATTACGAGAAGTAAAGGGTGAGGGTTAAATAGTGTTGGATAATAAAACAGTATTAATAACTGGTGGTACGGGTTCTTTTGGGAAAAAATTTATTGAAACTATTTTGACTCGTTATCCTGAGGTGAAAAAGATAATTATTTATTCAAGAGATGAGTTAAAGCAGTCTGAAATAAAGCTAAAGTATCCATTCCATGAGTTCCCTCAGTTAAGATTCTTCATTGGCGATGTGCGCGATCAAGCTCGCATGAAACAAGCCTGTGAAGGGGTTGATGTAATTATCCATGCTGCAGCTATTAAACAAGTTGATACTGCTGAATATAACCCTACTGAGTGTATAAGAACCAACGTGGATGGAGCTGAAAACGTTATTCATGCAGCTTTGGAGTGTGGCGTAAAAGATGTTGTTGCATTGTCAACGGATAAGGCATGTGCTCCTATCAACCTTTATGGTGCAACTAAGTTGGCTTCAGATAAGCTGTTTGCTGCAGCAAATAATATTCGCGGCTCTAAAGATATTCGTTTTAGTGTCGTGCGCTACGGTAATGTAATGGGTTCGAGAGGCTCTGTAATTCCTTTCTTCTTAAATAAGCGTGAAGAAGGAGTTTTGCCAATTACTCACCCCGAAATGACTCGTTTCAACATTTCTTTGCAGGCTGGTGTTGACTTGGTTATGTTTGCCATTGAGCATCATTTAGGCGGAGAGATTTTCATTCCGAAGATCCCTTCATACAAAATCTTAGACATAGCAAAAGCCGTAGCGCCAGAATGCGAAACAACAGTTGTTGGCATACGCCCTGGTGAAAAGCTACATGAAGAAATGCTAACAGAAACTGATTCGATTAATACGATTGACCTTGGAGACAAGTACGCAATCTTGCCATCTGTATCATTTATGAATACAGAAGAAGACTTTATGAAACACCATAATGCAACGAAGGTCCCGTTTGGCTTTAAGTATAACTCAGGCACTAATACTGAATGGGAAAGTACTGAGTCGCTCCGAGAGCTTATCAAGCAGCACGTTGACCCATCTTTTGAAGTTTAAAGGACCAAAATGATACCTTACGGAAAGCAAGATATCTCAAAACAAGATATTGATGCAGTACTGCAAGTATTACAATCAGACTTCTTGACTCAAGGTCCTCAAGTACCAGCCTTTGAGAAGGCTGTTACAGAGTTCACCGGCAGTCAATTTGGTTGCGCTGTTAACAGTGCAACCTCCGCTTTACATATCGCCTGTTTGGCATTGGGTCTCGGCGAAAGAGACATAATTTGGACAACGCCGATCACATTTGTTGCCTCGTCAAATTGCGGTTTGTATTGCGGCGCGGGCATCGACTTTGTAGATATTGATCCAAGAACTTATAACTTATGCCCTGATAAATTAGAGCAAAAGCTCATTCAAGCTGAACAAGCTGGAAAGCTCCCGAAGGTATTAGTCGCAGTGCATTTGTGTGGTCAGCCGTGCGACATGAAGCGAATTCATGAATTGTCATTGCAATATGGCTTCAAACTCATAGAAGACGCGTCGCATGCGATTGGTGGAAGTTACCAAGATTCAAAAATCGGCTCATGTACATACTCCGATATTACCATATTTAGTTTTCATCCGGTGAAAATTGTTACCACGGCTGAGGGTGGTATGGCTGTAACTAATGATAAGGAATTGTTCGATAAAATGAGTTTGTTGCGTAGTCATGGCATTACACGCGATGAAAGCATGATGCAAGAGGAGTCACATGGTGGATGGTATTATGAACAAATAGCCCTTGGTTACAACTATCGTATGACTGAATTACAAGCGGCTTTGGGTGTTTCTCAAATGCAACGCCTAGGAGAGTTTATTTCTGCGCGTCATAAGCTGGCAGGCAGATATAACGAACAACTAAAAGAGCTGCCATTGACTTTACCCTTTCAGCTTGAGAATACCTATTCTGGATTACATTTATATGTAATCAGGTTGCAATTAGATTTAATCAACAAAACCCATAAGCAAGTGTTCGAAGAGCTGAGGGAAAAAGGAATCGGTGTGAATCTGCATTATATTCCGGTTCACACCCAGCCCTATTACAAGGAAATGGGTTTTGATTGGGGTGACTTCCCAGAAGCGGAAAAGTATTACCAAGAGGCAATCTCCATCCCCATGTTCCATGGTATGACTATTGAACAGCAAGATGAGGTTGTTGATGTACTGAGAAATGTTCTGAGATGACATTATTAGATAAGAAAATAGTTGTAGCACTTCAAGCTAGAACGAATTCGTCACGCCTGCCCGGAAAAGTGCTTCTTCCTATCGCAGGAATGCCGCTGGCTGTTTTGGCAGCCAAAAGAGCTAGCTCTGAGAATTGGGATATTGCAGCCTTGACGTCTTCAGAGACCACAGATGACTATTTATGTGATGTTTTTGCTGCTCATGGAATTAACTACTTTCGTGGTGACCTTCAAAATGTCCTTAAAAGGTTCGTTGATGCTTTTCAGGAGTTCGATGACGAAACAATTATCGTGCGGCTGACAGCCGACAATGTTTTTCCTGATAGCAGTTTCATCGCAAAAGTTATCGAGCAGTTTATTGACAGAAATCTTAAATATATTTGTGCAGATAGCGACAATTCAGGTTTGCCATATGGCATGTCAGCAGAAGTTACCAAGCTTAAATATTTAAGGGAAGCACTTATAAAAACTGATTCAGCTTTTGATCTAGAGCATGTGACACCGTATATAAAAAGGAATTTTGGTTTCAGCTACTATATTGCGCAACTGAATGATAACTTTAGCTCCCTCAGGTGCACTGTTGATACGCTGGACGATTATCTAAACATTGTTCAAGTATTTAATGGGGTAGATTCTGCGACCACTATTGATTCGAATGAGCTTATTTCTAATTTAAAAAAAAACATTAATGAAAAAGTTAGGGAAAAGAAGATCGTATTAGGTTGTGTACAGTTAGGGCTCGAGTATGGGGTCGCAAATCAAACCGGTAAGCCCTCGTGTGATTCAGCTCATAAAATTTTATCAATATCAGAGCAGTTAGGAATTGAATATTTTGATACAGCTAGGGCTTATGGAAACAGTGAAGAGATTATTGGTGGGTGGTTAAAACAGCATGAGCAGAGCGGAGTTAGAGTTATAACCAAACTCTCACCACTTGAAAACCTAAAAGCTGATTGTGGTATTGAAGAATTAACTAAAGAGGTTGAAGGTTCTGTTAATAGCTCTTTGAAGGCTCTAAATCTGGAGAAGTTAGACTCACTAATGCTTCATAGAGCAAGCCATGTCAGAGACTACGATGGTTATATTCTTAAATTATTAAGCAAATTCAAAAAAGAAGGTGTTATTGATGAGCTAGGAGTATCAATCCAGAGTCCAGAAGAGTTGCTAGAGGTGTTGAAAATCCAAGAATTTAGCTTAATTCAGATACCATTCAATATTTTAGACTATCGATGGGTTAATGCAATTGAAAGCCTTAAAAAGGAAAAAGCTAAGCGAAATATCCAAATTCATGTGCGTAGTACCTTACTGCAGGGGCTTCTAGTGTGTTCTGATTCTGCAGTGTGGAAAAAAGCTCATGTTGAGGAATTCCAAGAAGTAATCAACTGGCTTGAGGCTAAAGCCTCAGTTCTTGGCTGTTCTTCAATACATGAATTGTGTATCAGGTATGTGTCTTCTCTTGATTGGGTTGACGCCTTGGTAATTGGAGCCGAAACAGATTGCCAGATAAGAGAAAACGTGAATACGATCACCAAACCTGAATTTTCAAAAGAACAACTTGATGAAATCGAAAGAGAAAACGTTCAACTCGTTGATATAAAAACTCTGGACCCAGCACAATGGAGCAGGCATGAATAAAGATTTATTAGCTCTTAACAATAGTGTGATCTTAGTTACTGGTGCAACAGGTTATTTAGGCAAAGCCATGTGTGTTGGGCTCGCTTCAGCGGGTGCTAGAATATTGGTCAATTCGCGAAGTGCGGAAAAAGCGGATGCTCTTGTTAATGAAATAAAAAAAACAGGTGGTAAGGCAGAGGGCGCGGTCTTTGATGTAACGGATAAAGCAAGCATTGAACAATATTTTAAGACCTACAAAGGGCCACTGAATGTTATTGTAAATAATGCCTATTCAGGGGCCGGTGGAACTGTTGAAACGGCTGTCGAGGATGCTTACCAAGAGGCCTATCACGTTGTTGTTACTTCAGCTCATAATATATTAATTAATGCGTTGACCAAATTACGAGAAGCAGTTAAAAGGTCCGAAGTTGCTTCGGTAATTAACATCGCGTCTATGTATGCGGTTGTTAGTCCAGATCAAGGCATATATCAAAGAGCTGAAGGGACAAACCCTCCATTTTATGGTGCAGCTAAAGCCGCATTACTTCAATGGGCGAGATATTCTGCTTGTGAGTTTGGTAAGGAAGGTATTAGGTTCAACTCAATTTCTCCAGGCCCGTTTCCAGATCCTTGCACTAATTTGCCTGAATTTTTAGAGGAGCTTTCTGCCAAGGTTCCTTTAGGACGAGTGGGGGTTTCAAACGAAATTGTTGGGCCTATTGCATTTTTATCAAGCTGTGCCAGTTCGTTTGTAAACGGAGCTAACATATCTGTAGATGGTGGTTGGACTGCATGGTAAAAGTTGTATTCCGTGTAGACGCCTCTGTGTATATTGGCAGTGGGCACGTCATGCGCTGCTTATCACTGGCTGAGGAGCTGAAAAAGCAAGGTAATGACGTGGTGTTTGTGATGCGGGTACAGCCCGGCGATTTGTGTGACTATACGCAAAGCCGTGGCTTCAAAGTGGAGCGATTATCAAAGCCTTGTGAATCCATGGTACCAAAAAGCACATCCGATTATCAGGCATGGCTTCAAGTACCTTTATTAAATGATGCAGAGGACTTTTTGTCGGTTGCTGGTGACGCAGATTTAGTGGTAATTGATCACTATGGGATCACCGCACAATGGGAAACGCTTATAAATTCTCGTACCTCGTGTAAGTTAGTTGTCATAGATGATCTAGTACGTGAACATGATACCGATATGGTCATAGATCAAACGGTTGGCAGAGAAGCTAGTGAGTATCGACAAAAGTCTCCAGGTAGTGTCGTGCTTGCTGGAACCAACTATGCGTTGTTGAAGGCTCGTTTTTCTGAATTACATCCGCTCGCTGTCGATAAGAAGATAGATAAGCAAAACCACAGGTTGTTGCTGACTATGGGGGGAATCGATAACCCAAATGCGACGCTTGAGGTTTTAAAGGCGCTCTCAAGTCGAGAAATAGCAATTCAAACCACGGTTCTGCTCGGTGAAAAGGCCCCTCACTATACTTCTGTAGCGTCGTTTTGCGAGCAACATAGTGATTGGATTACACATATTCCTTTCGCCGAAGATATGGCTGCCCTCATGTTAGAACATACGATAGCCATAGGCGCGCCTGGTTCTACCTCCTGGGAAAGGGCGTGTATGGGCTTACCAAGCATAATGATCCCTTTAGCTGATAATCAGTTGCAAATATGCCGTAATCTAGTTGAAGAGAGCGCCGCCATCTCAATTTCAATCGAAGACATTCGCACTACGTTAAATACTAAATTGGATGAGTTGATTAATCGATTTGCAACAATGAGAACTAAAAATTTAAATTTATGTGACGGTAAAGGTGTGGGTAAGGTAGCTGCCGCTGCGATCGGCCTCGAAAAGTACGGCATTGTACTCATCGAAGCAACTAGCAAGGATATTCGTCAAGTGTACGAATGGCAGCGTTTACCTGAGACAAGGCGTTATGCGCTTAACCCCGAAATACCTACATGGGAAGAGCACCAAGCATGGATGATAAAAAAATTGAACTCCCAATATAGTTTCTTTTATATTGTCCACTGGGAGGATAAACAAGTAGGAGCTGTTCGTCTTGATGAGGTAAACCCTGTCAAATTTATTATATCCATTTTTATTGCCCCTCAATATCACGGTAAGGGACTGGCAAAGAAAACGTTGGCGGTTATCGATATAATCCACCCCGATATTGAAATTAACGCCACTGTGTTCGAAGCAAATGCAGCATCGCAAGCTTTGTTTAAAACTGCAGGTTACCGACAAGTTAACCGTGAATTGTTTATTCGAGGGAAGTTAGAGAACTAATATGAAAGATTACATTACAATAGATGGACGAAAAATAGGTCCTGGTTACTCTCCTTATGTTATCGCCGAAATGTCTGCCAACCATAATGGGGACATTGAAAATGCTTATAAGATTTTGGAAATGGCGAAAGAATGTGGCGCCGATGCCATTAAGATACAGACATATACGCAAGATACGTTGACAATCGACTGCGATAAAGAAGATTTTAAAATCAAAGGCGGCTTGTGGGACAATAGAACCCTGTATGATTTATACACAGAAGCTCATATGCCATGGGAATGGCATAAGCCATTGTTTGAAAAAGCCAAAGAGCTGGGGATCACTATTTTTAGCTCACCGTTCGATTTTTCAGCGGTAGATTTGTTGGAAGAACTTGGTGCGCCAGCATATAAGATAGCATCATTCGAAGCTATCGATATTCCTTTGATCGAATATGTAGCCAAAACTGGTAAACCTATGATCATTTCGACCGGTATGGCGAATGAAGAAGAAATCCAGGAAGCCGTTGACGCCGCCAGGAACGCAGGCTGCGAAGATTTAATAGTGTTGCACTGTGTAAGTGGCTATCCTGCCCCGGCTGAGGACTACAATTTGGCAACGATTCCAAATATGGCTGAGCGCTTTGATGTTTTGACGGGCCTTTCAGACCACACCATAGATAATACCACTGCGGTTACTTCGGTGGCTCTCGGAGCATGTTTGATTGAAAAGCATGTCACACTTGATCGAAATGGTGGTGGGCCTGACGATAGCTTCTCACTGGAAAAGCCAGAGCTCGATCAGCTTTGTCGTGATAGCAAAGTTGCTTGGCAGGCTCTTGGAAAAGTTAATTATGAACGTAAAGAAAGTGAAAAAGGAAATATGGTATTCCGCCGCTCATTGTATGCTGTAAAAGATATCAAGGCGGGAGAAAAGTTTACCCATGAAAATGTGCGTAGTATTAGGCCTGGCTATGGCTTAAAGCCAAGAGAGCTTAAGAAAATCCTCGGAAAAAAAGCTTCTGAAAATATTCAAAGAGGGCAACCATTAAATTGGGAGCTGATTAAATGATGGGTTTTTTTAAAGAAATCTTTGTTTTAATTAGTCGATCTTTAAGAAAGCTCTTTAAAAGAACCAACGGCTCAACTCTTGAGCAAAACGTAGAAAAAGATGGTTTTCTTGTTGTTGACAACTATGTGTCAGTAGATGACTGTAATTTAATTAGGGAGTTGATTGATGAAGCTGTTAATAATGAGAAGAGTAATGTATGGAGAAGTAACGATGGCTCTGATGTTCGAGTGCATGGAATTAATGATATTTATCCAGTAATAGATGAAAAGATTAAAACACAAGAATTATTGGCTGTAGGAGAAAAAATACTAAATAAAAAGTTAAAATCTTATTTTATCATGGCTGGCAAGCTCAGTTATGTGAAGGGTAATTTAGGCTCTGGTGGTGGCTGGCACCGAGATTCTGCTTTTAAAGATCAGTATAAGGTCATTATTTATTTATCAAATGTTGAGGTATGTAATGGGCCTTTTCAGTATATAAAAGGAAGCCACAGATTTATACAAAAGCTAGGTTTGCTAGTTAAGTCTAAACTGCCTTTATCAAGAACGCGCTTTTCTGAACCTGAGTTGGAATCGTCTCTAGACAAAACAGCGACATTATGTGCAAATAAAGGATCTGCAATCTTTGTGAATACAAAAGGTATTCATAGAGGAAAACCGATTAGTGAAGGCTTCAGATATGCCTTAACTCTTTATTGCTGGGAAGGCGTTATCCCAAATCACTTGGGTGAGCTGCTACAAAATGAAAAGTAAGATTGTTACGCTTTTTACATATGGGTTAACATTAAAAAGCGCGCTAGCATTTTCATTTGGAGTACTGCTATCTAGAGTTTTTTTTAGCGAAGCTCTTGCTGATATTCTTTTTTTTCAAGTAGCTTCTACTTTTATATCATTTTTAATGCAGTTGGGTCTTCGAATGGGGATTCGCAATCATTATCATAGTGGGAGCTTTCGTTCTGCTGAGTTATTGAAATATTCTTTAGCTAGCAGATTGTTAATCTGGGTTTTGTGCTTGTCAGTTATTGTCAATTTGAATTTCAATGGTTGGCCAATTTTATTTTCTCTTTTAATAGCACAGTTATCTTTGCTTCAAGGGCTTTCGATTGCTCAGGGAAAGTTGAAGTTAGCTAATATTTATTCGATTTTGTTTTTTTATAGTGTTCTTACCGCAATTCTTTTTATTATCTTCTTTAGCACTAAATTAAATGTTTATTTATTCATAGAGTCGGCTTCGTTTATTGTACTGCTTTATATAAAGCTTAAAGACTCAAAAGCAAGTTCATTACGTGCAAAGCGGCTGTTTGTTTTGGTGATAAAAAAATACTTCCCGTTACAGATAACTTCTTTGATGATATATGGAGTATACTTTTTTGTAGGGTTATCAGTTGTAAGCTTAGCAAAAGAAAATATATTTTATGGCAAGCTTTATGCTGATGCCACCATCTTTTTTGGTGTTTTTACTCTATTAGCATCAAAAGTCATGCTTTTTAAAGAAAAAGATATATTTGCTAATCAGCTCGCAGAAAATTACGTAAAAATAATAATAGGGTTTGCATTAATGGCAATAGCAGTTTTTTCTATCTATGTATACCTTGGCTATCACTCTTTTGTATATGGGGTCGCTGTTTCGCTCATTTTGGTAGGGCGCACTCCTTTTGCTTTGCTAGCACAATTTTCTACAGGAAAAGGTTTTAAATATATCCTCTTGTTATCTGCTTTGAGTTTGCTTATATCAATATGTTGTTATCTGCTTATTCAGCTATCTGTTAATTTTGATAACCTAAGCTTGTTTAAAGCGCTTGGGCTTGGCTCGTTATTGATCATGTCAATTGCCTTTTTAGGCTTAAATTCTGTTTTGAAGAAGAAGTTGATACTTGGGTAAGATGTTGCATCAATTTAAATTGCCAATAATTTTAACAGCAGCCTTTTTGATAACAGATCAACTGCTGCCTATGCTGTTAAATTTGCTTTTTGTGGAAAATGAGATAACACCTTGGTTTAAGCAAGAGCCAACACTTCAATACTGGTATGTAATTATAACCTTTTTTTTCGCAAGCATAATGTTTTCCAGCTTTAGACTGGTAAGGTTACAGCCAGCTTCCTTTGTTTTTACTTTAAATAAGCTGTCTCTAAATACTTTGGTCATGATTTTTTTTCTCATGTCAGTATACTTTTTTTTAAATGGACTCTCAGGGTATAGATACGATTCGTCGCAAGGCGTTGGCGATTCTGGTTTTTTATTTTTATACGTCTCTCTAAAAACATATTTGCAAGCTTATCTTTTTTGGTATGCAGTGTATCAATTTAGAAATAAAGACTTAGCTTTTGGGAGCAAGCTGACCGCAAATTTAATTTTGCTGGGGAGTGCTCTTTCCATAACGGGTACAATGTCTTTGTTCTCCACGCTTTTATTTTTTGCTGTGATTAATATGAAATCAGTAAAAGCTATAATTACTGAAGGGGTAACCATGAAAAGTATTTATAGCACTTTTGCTAGCATTATCTTTGGTGTGCTTGCTTTAGGCCTAACGATTGTTATTGGAGAAAGTGTAAAAAGAGATTTAACTATTGTTGAAGGCTTAACTTATGCATCAGAGTTGACAGGCTGGTATGCACAATGGATTTTAGAAAGGCTCAGTGTCTGGTATTATACAGCAACACACCTATCTGTACTTAGCGCTGAAAATGCTTTAAGTACTTTAAACTCGTGGAATATCATTATTGAAGCAGTCGAGTATAGATTGGACAAACTTTTAGGTGGCAATGCCACTAAACCTTTTTATCAGCAGATAGCTCATTATAATTACTTTGTATTGAATCAAAACCCTACTTTAATGGACTCAGGTGCCTCTGCTGGAATCATAGGAGGAGGGTTATATTTATTTCCAATTTATATGGCTCCTTTCGTATCAGCACTTTATTTATCAATAATAATAAAAATGTTGAAAAAAATTATTACCTATAAAATATCTATAGCAGGGATTCTGATAATATGTTTGATGCTAAGAAGTTATTTTTTGGACCCAGCTGGAATATTGTTGATATTCAATCAGCAGGCTATCTTTTTTATTGCAATAATTTGGTTTTATTTGCATTTTAGATGTTTAGAGCGACATGAATAATATTGAGCTAAACTATGACATTATGAGTTGTGAGTGGCGGCAGTTGGAGAAGACTTCTCAACTAAGTAACTTTCCACTATCTTTAATAAAAGGCTTTTTAAGGTTGCTTTGGTTTATTTTGAAGTCAATTTTAAGCTTTAGGATTTCTTTTTTTAAAAAAGGCAGAGTTGAGCTGCTCGTAGGCACCCCGAATAATTATCAAGCGGCTTTTGTGTTAGATAAAAAGGGATTGAATACTCGCGTTGTTGGTTTTCATAATTATACAGGGAGAACTACTGATACTAATGTCCCGTCAATTTTATTTTATATAGTCGGTTTATTTCTTTTTCATCGAGTTATAGTTTCTTACTATTCTGCTAATGGCTACCAAAGGAAATGTATATTGAACAGGCTAGATCAGTTTGTTGCTTCTAGCGGTGCTATTTTTGTTTGGAAAAACCTATTTAAGCTTACTTCACCTAAATTTGTATTCACTTTTAATGATCATAACTTTTGGATGCGTTCTGCAGTTGCTGCTTGCAATGAACTAGGAATTCCATCTGGATATGTCCCGCATGCTCCTGTAGGTAAAGGCTTTCCTCCATTGAGTACAACTTATTCGTTTCTTGATGGTGAAATGCAGGCTAGATTATATGAGGTTGAATCGTCTGAAATAATATACTCTGGGGCATTAAGGTATGAAGAGATTGTACTTCAGAATAAAGAAAGACGCTCAAAGTCATTGTACATATGCTTCAATATGTTAGACAGTAAAAAATTAATTTTGGAAGTCCTTGATGATGTGAAAAGCGGCTTTACTGGAGGGGTATATATTAAAGCGCACCCTAGAGATAAAGACCGATTTAACTTTTTTAAGAATGCTTGTGATGAATATGGTTTTACTTTTTTAGACGCTTCTTTTCCACTATATAAGTTGCTTGATAAAGGTGGTTATGTACTGGCTGGTGTCTCGGGTGTCCATATTGATGCTCTTATGTGTGGGCTAGTCCCCGTAACGCTCAAACAATGGTATAAAGGAGATTATTATTGTTTGATTGAAAATAATAGCTTATTAGTGTTGTCAGATATTTCAGATTTGGCTGCTCGGGAGCAGAACTTTGTGAAGGGTCTACAAGCGTCAGCAAACCTTTTTAATCAACATTTAGATAATATTCAAAGAAAACCGTCAGATGTTATATTAAGCATCGTTCAATCTAAAATTTGTTAGGGTACGAAGTTAAATGATAATTGAAACATCCATTATCACTCCAATGTACAACTCAGAAAAAGAGATAGTTGATACTATTAACTCGGTTTTGAGTCAGTCATATAAACACTGGGAGCTAATTCTTATTGATGACTGTTCTTCTGATAGGACTATTGAAGTGGTCAATAAATTTGCGACGTTAGACAAGCGAATAAAGTTACTTCGTTTGGAGAAGAATTCTGGAGCTGCCGTTGCGCGTAATATGGGTATAGAGCACTCGCAAGGCAGGTACATAGCTTTTTTAGATTCCGATGATAATTGGAGTACTAACAAATTGACGAAACAAGTTGATTTTATGAAGCGAAATAACTATAAGTTCACTTATACAGCTTATAATAAAGTCAATGAACAAGGCGTGCTATTAAATAAAGTTGGTGTTCCTAATAGGGTGGATTATTTCCAACTTTTAAAAACTAATGTTATAGGCTGCTTTACAGTGATATACGATACTGATTTTTTTGGTAAAGTATTTATGCCTGAAATTAGGAAAAGACAAGACTTTGGATTATGGCTTAGGCTATTAAAAAAAGTTGAGTTTGCTTATGGGCTGAATGAATGCCTTGGAGAATATAAAGTTAGAAGTAATTCAGTTTCTTCAAATAAGTTAAATACAGCAACATATAATTGGAAGTTATATAGAGAAATTGAAAACTTGAGCTTTATTAGAAGCTGCTACTATTTCACTCATTATGCATTGAAGGGTGTGATAAGGACTAAGTTCCCTGTGTTTGCTGCAAAAATTGGATGGATAAAAAGTCAGAATTATGAAAGCTAAGGTTCTTGTTACGGGCTCTTCTGGTTTTATAGGAAGTGCTTTATCAAATGAGTTTTTAACGAGAGGGTATGAGGTTATTGGGGCTTCTCGGACAAATACTATTGAAAGTAGTAAGTTTTCTTTTTATAAGATTCCAGGGTTATCAGAATATATAGATTGGAAGCCGTTGTTTGAAGAGGTTGATGTTATTATTCATACAGCAGCCAGAGCTCACATTCTAAATGATAGAGCTACTGATCCTCTTAGCGAATTTAATAAAGTAAATGTGGACGCTACTATTGAGCTTGCTAAGCAGGCTATAAGTGCAAAAGTTAAGCGTTTTGTTTTTATTAGCTCAGTGGGTGTAAGTGGAAGTCGTACAAAAGGACGCCCTTTAGACGAAAACATAGCTTATGAGCCTGTTGAGGCATATGCGATATCTAAATTATTAGCTGAGAAAAAGCTTACTGATGTAGTTCGTGGTACTAACACTGAGCTAGTAATCATTAGACCTACACTAGTTTATTCACATGAAGCACCGGGCAACTTCAAAAATCTTTTAAAGCTTGTTTCGACTAAACTTCCATTACCTTTCGGCTCCACGCAAAATAAAAGAAGCTTTGTCTTTCTAGATAATTTGGTAGATTTTATCATTTTAGCTGCTAAACATCCGAAAGCGGCTGGAAATAGTTATTTAATTTCTGACGGACATGATATTTCTACTAACGCGCTAATAAGCAATTTGCGTTTAGGGATGGGAGTAAGGAAAGGACTGTTTCCTTTTGCTGCTATTTTAATGAAAGGGGTCTTGAGTGTTCTGGGACGCAGGAAGATGTATTCGCAATTATTTGAAGACCTACAAGTAGATATATCTAAAGCTAGAGTTGAGTTGGCCTGGACTCCAATATTGGGTGTAGAAGATGCGCTTAAATTAACTGGTAAGCGTTATATCGCAGATAAGAAAAGATGAGACATATGAAAGTTACAAATTTAGTAGTAGTTGCACATCCAGATGACGAGATATTAGGTTTTGGGGCCACAGGTGCGAAGTTAGTTGAGCAGGGTGAAAGCGTATTACCAGTTATTTTATGTGGTAATGTAGATTTGCGGCAACATAGACCTAATGATGAGCAACTCTATAATGATATTATTAAAGCGAATAAAGAGGTTGGGTTTAAAGAGCCAGTTCTTGGAGGTTTTCCCAATATAAGAATGAACACTACTCCTCATATTGAGCTGGTTCAGTTTATAGAAGAGCAGATTTTAAAATACAACCCTACAAGAGTTTTTACTCACCACCCAAGCGATATCAATGATGATCATAAACAAGTGGCGCATGCTACTATGGCTGCTGCTAGGCTGTTTCAAAGAAGAAGCGATGTTAATGCGCTTGATTCGATGTATTTTATGGAAATTTTGTCGTCTACAGACTGGTCATTTCCATATGATAGCAATGGGTTTACTCCTAATACATTTTCAGAAGTAGAGCATTACCTTGAGAGGAAGATAAAAGCTCTTTCACATTATAGAAATGTTATGAGAAAGTTTCCTCACCCTAGAAGTGAAGAAGTTTTGAAAGGGTTAGCCGCTTACCGTGGGGGACAATCTGGGCAGTTATATTCTGAGGCTTTTCAGTTAGTATTTAAACGAGATATATAAATGAGTTTTTACAAAGGTTCTGCAAAAAGGTGTCTTGATATATCTATGTCTTTATTGTCGTTAATCTTACTTTTACCACTAATTTTATTGATGAGCTTGTTAATTTTATTATTTGATTTTGGTCCAATAATATTCAAGCAAGTTAGAGTCGGGCAGTATGGGAAACCCTTCGTTTTTTATAAGTTTAGAAGCATGCCTGTAAACACAGGAGATATCCCTTCTGATCAAATAAAAGAAATTAAGATAACCTGGATCGGAAAACTAATAAGGAGAACTAATATTGATGAAATTCCGCAGTTATTCAATATTCTTAAGGGGGACATGAGCATTGTGGGACCTCGCCCCTCAATAAAGAATCAAGTTAAGTTGATCGAGCTAAGAGAGCAAAGCGGTGCTCTTGAGTGTAAACCTGGTTTAACAGGTCTAGCGCAAATAAAGTCTTATGATGGGATGCCTACTGAAGACAAAGCGGCTTTTGACTCTGAATACGCAGCTAAAATTACTTTTATGAATGACTTGAAAATTGTTTTACGAACATTTTTGTATTTGTTGAAGCCGCCACCAGTTTATTAAGGAGATATCTTGAGCAAATTTGGTTTTGTAACCTGTGTTGAATTAGGCTTGTCGTGTATGAAGGCAATATATTCTGCTGGGGGAGAGTTATCATTAGCAATAACTTTAAAAGATGAGCAGGCTGTAGAAAAGTCTGGTCGAGTTTACATTGATGAGTTTTGCGAAGACCGCAGTATAAAGTTGATAAAGTCTTCACACGTTAATAATGAAGAAGTAATAAATAGTATAAAACAAGCTGGTATCGATTGGTTGTTTATCATCGGTTGGTCTCAAATCGCTTCTAAAGAGCTTTTAGACACTCCTAAGAAAGGTGTTTTAGGTATTCATCCTACATTATTGCCTATTGGTAGGGGACGGGCGGCTATTCCTTGGGCGATACTCAAGGGACTTGAAAGCTCTGGGGTCACAATGTTTAAATTAGATGAGGGAGTCGATACTGGGCCAATTTTATCTCAAATAAAAATTCCTTTAGATGAGCGAGAAAGTGCAACTGACTTATACAAAAAAGTAAATAGAGCACACATAAGTCTTATGGAAAAAGCTGTTCCGCAGCTTTTATCTGGTGAATATAAGCTGTCTATTCAGGACGAATCTAAAGCAACAGAATGGCCAGGCAGAAAACCTGAGGATGGTCTAATAGATTTAAATGGCTCTGTGATGAATGCCGAAAAGCTTATAAGAGCCGTGACACACCCTTATCCTGGTGCTTTTTTTATAAAAGGTAGAAAAAAAGTAATAGTTTGGAGTGCAGAAATGACGGATGAGGAGCCACAAAATTGTATTAAATTTTTTGACGGAACTTTAAAAATGACTGACTTTGAAGTTATTAAGTTTGAGCAATGAGTGATGTGGGCGCATATGAAAAAAAATATGGATAATTTTATACGAGCTTTATTCTCATTAAGCAGAAATACAAAAAAAGCGATTATTTATCATTTTGACTTGTTAATGCTAACGATAGCATATTATTCTTCTATTGCATTGTCTAAGAATACATTTGTTAATGTGTTTGTTGATGTTTCATATTTGCATTACTTTTTAACAGTCGGGTTCACTCTTGTTATATTATTTTTGTTGAATTTTTATCAGGCTGTAACTCGCTTTGTTAGTTTAAATATTTTATTAATAGTATTTTTTGCATCAATTATTACACTCTTTTTTTATTATCCGCTTGGTGTCTACTTAGATGTACCTTATACGCAAGTTTCTTCTGCAGTTATATTTGCGATCATGCTGTCAGTTTTATTAGGTGGGAGTAGGCTTGTTGTTAGCTCTTATTTTCAAGCCAGGTTTAACACTCAAAAAACCAGAGTTCTTATATATGGAGCGGGCTCGGCTGGAAGGCAGCTGGCACTGTCGCTGTTGAACGGGCAAGAATATTATCCAGTTGGATTTGTGGATGATGATAAGGCTCTGGCTAATGTTGCAATTCAAGGTATAAATGTTTGGCCTTCGGAAAATTTAACCCAAGCTATTAAAGAGTTGCAAGTTGAGAAAATATTATTGGCATTGCCAAGTGTCAGTCGAAGCAAGAGAAAATTAATAGTGTCTAAAACTGAGAAAACAGGGCTTCCAGTACAGACAATACCTGGTATTAGCGATCTTGTTAGTGGCAAAATGAAAATTGATGAGTTTCAAGACGTTGATATTGCTGATTTGTTAGGTAGAGACTCGGTGCCGCCAGTAAAATCCTTACTAGAAAAAAATATAAAAAATCAATCTGTGATGGTTACAGGGGCTGGAGGTTCAATAGGTTCAGAGCTTTGCCGACAAATTATTTTGCTAAACCCTAAAAGTTTAATTTTATATGAGCTTTCAGAGTATGCTCTATACGCCATAGAGAAAGAGTTAGGAGAGATAATTAAGGCCAATAATTTGCAAGTTAAAGTTCTACCCTTTCTTGGTTCGGTGGTTGACGAGAAAAAAGTTAGTCACGTGATTGACACTTTTAAAGTTGACTCTTTGTACCACGCTGCAGCATACAAACATGTACCTATGGTCGAGTACAATATTTCAGAAGGTATAAGAAACAATATTTTTGGAACCTTGACTACGGCACAAGCGGCTATAAACGCAAAAGTATCTAACTTTGTATTAATTTCAACAGATAAGGCTGTTCGACCAACTAACGTAATGGGTGCTACTAAAAGGTTTGCTGAGCTGGTATTGCAAGGTTTATCTACTAAAAATATCTCAACCCGTTTTAGCATGGTGCGTTTTGGTAATGTCCTTGGTTCGTCGGGCTCTGTAGTTCCTTTATTTAAAAGGCAAATAAAGGCTGGAGGGCCTGTAACGGTAACTCATCCTGACATTACTAGATTTTTTATGACAATACCTGAAGCGGCTCAATTGGTACTGCAAGCTGGAGCAATGTCCAAGGGAGGTGATGTTTTTGTGTTAGATATGGGTGAACCAGTTAAAATAGTTGAGTTGGCAACAAAGCTTATTTCTCTAATGGGTTTAACTGTAAAAGACGCCATTAACCCTGATGGAGATATTGAAATTAGTTATACAGGGTTAAGGCCTGGTGAAAAACTGTATGAAGAGTTGTTGATTGGTGAAAATGTTGAAGGATCGAAACATCCTCGCATAATGATGGCAAAAGAAAAGTATTTACAATGGAATGATATGGAAATGTTAATAAATACTTTGGATAAAGCAATAGATAGTTATGATCATGAGCAATTAAGAAATATTTTAATTAATGCGCCTACTGACTTTACACCTAGCGATCCTATTTCAGACCTGTTATGGGTAAACAAATCTAAAAACAAAGCAAGTATATTAAATTTTAAAAGGCAGGATAAAAGATGAAAATTACAGTCGCGGGAATCGGTTATGTAGGTTTGTCGAATGCCTTACTGTTGGCCTCTGACTATGAAGTTGTTGCACTAGACGTTGATGAAGCAAGAGTAAATAGTATAAACAAAAGGCAATCTCCAATAGAGGATAATGACATACAGGAATACCTCAGCAGAGAGGATAGGAGTGTTTTTGCAACTACCGATAAAATAGAAGCTTACTCAGGTGCTAATTGGGTGATTATTGCAACCCCGACAAATTATGATCCTCGTACTGAACATTTTGATACAAGTTCAGTAGAGGCCGTTATCAATGATGTTATGGAAATTAATCCAAAAGTGGTAATAGTTATTAAGTCAACAGTACCAATTGGTTATACAAAACAAATTAAAGAAAAGCTAGGTTTCAATAATATAATATTTTCGCCAGAGTTTTTAAGAGAAGGCAAGGCTCTTTACGATAACTTATATCCTTCACGAATAATTGTAGGCGAGAAAAGTGAAAGAGCAGAGCAGTTTGCTCAGATGTTAAGCCAAGGCGCTGAAAAGCAAAACATTGAAGTTTTGCTAGTTGATTCAACTGAGGCTGAGGCGATTAAACTTTTTACTAATACATACCTTGCAATGCGTGTTTCGTACTTTAATGAGCTTGATAGCTATGCAGAAATTAATGGCCTAAATACAAAGCAGATAATTGATGGTATGGGCTTAGACCCAAGGATTGGGGAGTATTATAATAATCCTTCATTTGGTTATGGCGGATATTGCTTGCCAAAAGATACGAAACAATTACTGGCAAATTACAGCGATGTACCAAATTCGTTGATAAGAGGTATAGTTGAATCTAATTCCATTCGTAAGCAGCATATTGTTGATAGAGTTATGCTGAAATGTCCGAAGGTTGTGGGTATCTTTCGACTGATTATGAAAACTGGCTCAGATAATTTTAGAGCGTCTGCTATACAGGATATCATGACCTCTCTTCAAAGTCAGGGTATTGAGGTGGTTATCTATGAACCAACGCTTAATTCTTATTCTTTTGAAAGCTATAGACTCATTAATGACTTATCACTATTTAAAGAAAAATCTGATATTATTCTGGCCAATAGAATGAGTGAAGAATTAAAAAACATAGAAGAAAAAGTATATACACGTGATATTTACACAAAAGACTAAAGGTTAAGTTATGAAAGCAATTATTCCAGTTGCTGGCTTTGGCACTAGAATGCTTCCTGCGTCTAAAGCTATTCCTAAAGAAATGATTACACTTTTGGACCGCCCATTGATTCAATATGTTATCGAAGAAGCATACTTAGCTGGAATTAAGGAAGTTATTTTAGTAACGCATACGACAAAATCTGCCATTGAAAACCATTTTGATACAAACTTCGAGCTAGAATGGCAGTTAGAACAGAAAAATAAGTGCGATATTCTTGCGAGTGTTCGTTCAGTCTGCCCGCCAGACTTAACGATATCTTCAGTTCGACAGTCAAAAGGTTTGGGTTTAGGGCACGCTATTTTATGCGCAAAGGAGGCTGCTAGCACTGACAACATTGCTGTATTATTACCTGATGTCTTAATAAATAATGTGTTATCAAACCATTCGACAGATAATCTGGCTACTATGATAAATCGTTTTGATAATACTGGTTTCGCTCAGGTGATGGTCGAATCTGTTGCTCAACAAGATGTTGTAAAATATGGCATAGCAGATTTTAAAGGTCAAGTTGAGCAGGGAAATAGCGGCCGAGTTAATGGGTTTGTTGAAAAGCCTGATGTTGAAAATGCACCATCTACATTAGCAGTTGTTGGGCGTTATGTATTGCCGAAAGCTATTTGGAGCTACTTAGAAAAACTGGAACCTGGAGCAGGTGGTGAGAAGCAATTGACTGATGCTATAGATGCCTTGGTAAAAGATGAAGTTGTTGAAGCATTTTATATGACAGGTAAAAGTCATGATTGTGGCAATATTGAGGGCTATGTTAGTACATTCGTTGAATATGCTTTAAAAGATGAGAGATATGCAGGTTGTGTTAAGAGGGCTCTTCAGAGCTTTGGCTGATTAAATTCGGTATATTATTAAGATCTTGGTTACAAAGTACTGGAAAAGCTTTGAATACCATGTTGTTTGATGCTTGGAATTGGCAAAAAGATAATCCTAATGGTTATAACTCTTGAGTGAGTTAGGTGGGTTTATTATTGGATATTAACTCGAATATAGTAAAAGAATTAAACTCTTTTGCTCATAATGGCACCAACCTTAAGCTAAATGGGCTATTTAAAATAGATAGTGAAAGAAGTATATGGTTAGGGAAAAAATGGCAGAATTTTTATATTGATTTCTCTAAGCAACTAATAGATAAAGAAATATTTAAGTCTTTACTTGAGCTTGCTGAGCAATCTCTTCTTTATGAAAAAATATCTTCATTAGTTTCTGGAAATTCCATCAACACTTCTGAAAATAGATCTGCATTACACTCTGCTTTAAGGCTTCCTAAGGATGAGACTTTAAAGGTTAATGGTCTGGATATTGTTAAAGATGTTCATAAAACACTAGATCAAGTTGAACTGATTGTTGATAAAGTGCATAAGGGGCAGTGGCGAGGTTATTCAGGCAAGCCGATTACCGATATTATTAACATTGGTGTTGGAGGTTCAGATTTAGGCCCTTTTATGGTGGCTAATGCTTTAAAAGATTTTAGAGTACCATCGAGATTAGAGCTTGATTTTCACTTTGTCTCTAGCATGGATGGGACTCAAATCTTTAAACTACTTGAGCAGCTCGATCCTGCCACTTGTTTGTTTATCATATCTTCTAAATCCTTTACGACGGTAGATACTTTTTATAATGCTAATACTGCAATGGAGTGGATGTTAGAGGCCTGCCCAATTAAGAAACTTGTTTTAAAGCAGCACTTTATCGGCATTTCGGCGAATCCTGAAAAAATGTCAGACTGGGGGATCTTTAAAGAGAATCGGTTACTTTTTTGGGACTGGGTTGGTGGTCGCTTTTCTTTATGGTCTGCAATAGGATTACCAATAGCTTTATCAATTGGCATGAAGAACTTTAGGCAGCTATTAGCTGGTGCGCATGAAGTGGATAAGCACTTTGCAACTACATCGTTTGATAGCAACCTCCCTGTTTTACTAGGTTTGATCGGTGTTTGGAATGCGACTTTTTTGAATATCAACGCACATACAGTCCTTCCCTATGATGGGCGGCTACAATTTCTACCTAATTACCTGACTCAGCTTGAGATGGAGAGTAACGGTAAGGCTGTGACCAAGAGCGGTCATAAAGTGGAGTTTAAAACTTGCCCGATTTTATGGGGGGATATAGGTCCTAACGCTCAACATGCTTTTTACCAGCTTCTTCATCAAGGAACACAAAAAGTTTCTTGTGATTTTATTGCCCCGATTAAGCGTTATCACGATAAAAAAAATAAAAGCAAAACCGATGAATTTTTAGTCAAGCAACATGATCTAGCCTTAGCAAATTGTTTGGCTCAGTCAAGAGTCCTGGCTTTCGGCAATAAAGCGGTTTCTAATAGTGGCGAGCTTCCTGCTCATAAGTTTTATAATGGCAATCAACCATCAACAACGATTCTTATGGATGAGCTAAACCCTCATACGCTTGGTGCGCTTATCGCAATGTATGAACATAAAGTCTTTGTTATGGCCTCAATTTGGGGGATTAACCCATTTGACCAATGGGGAGTGGAGCTTGGAAAGGTCATATCTGAAGAGATATTAGAATCGCTGTACGTAAAAGAGGATGGTCAAAAATACGATGAATCAACAGAATCTTTACTAAAAGCCGTAAAGGGAAAGGTTTAAGGCAGTGAGAATATCGATATATGGAAGTACTCTAGAGGCCTATGTCACTGCGGTTTGTTTGGCTCTAACCGAGAACTCGGTAACGTTATTTTCTAATTCTTTTCCCGCCGAAGATGATGAGCTTCCCTTTATCAAAAGTGAACCAAGTTTAACTAATAAACTGTCTGAAGCTATTAAAGAAAACACTCTAAAAGTACGTGAAACCTCTGCTTTTATTAATGCCAATATACATTGGCTATTCTATAAAGGTAAAAATTTTGATGAGTTACTCTATGTTATTAAGGAGCTATTAAGCGATCAAGAGGCAGTTTCAGTGGTTATCAGTACAACACTTGGAGTTGGAACCTATAATCGTCTATATAATCACTTTGAAAATGAAGTGAAAAACGGGTTTCTAAAGCTTGCCACCTTACCTTCATTTATTCGTGAAGGTCGTGCACTTGATGACTTTGCTAACCCAGAACTATTATTAATAGGTACGGAAGATAACCAATTGATCTCAACGCTATCCTACTTATTATCGCCAGTTATCCAGAAAGCTCAGAAGGTTATGTTTATTTCTGGAGCGGAAGCTGAGTTAATAAAAACTTCTATTTGTAGCATGCTAGCAACTCGCTTGAGTTTAATAAATGAACTGGCGCTGTTGTCTGAAGAGCTACATATTGATATGGATAAAGTTATTGAAGGGGTGAGCTCGGATAGCCGTATTGGGAAAAGTTATCTTGATCTTGGGTGTGGGTTTGGTGGTCTTACGCTACCGCAGGAAGTCAACAATCTGCTCGAACAATTTTCAAATAAAAGCACAGCTTCAATTATGTTGAAAGCGGTTGTCGAGGCCAATCAGACACAAAAAGAGTTACTTTTTAGGAAGCTCTGGCATTACTATCAAGGCAATCTATCAGCTCTAAAGGTCGCAATTTGGGGCGCGAGTTTTAAGCCAAATTCTAGCTCTATAGCTAACTCGCCTATCCACGAACTAGTTGAAGCTTTAACAGCGCAGGACTGCAACATATCTATTTACGATCCCGCCGCTATGCCTGCTCTTGAGTTTAAGTATACATCTTATGCTAATGTTCAGTTGTGTGATGATAAATATGCTGCAGTTCAAGAATCGGATGCTCTATTTATTGTTACTGCTTGGGATGAGTTTTTAGCGCCGGACTTTAATCAACTCAAAACCTTAATGAAAATCCCGGTGATATTCGATGGCCGAAATATTTATGAACCGAGAGAAATGGAAACGTTAGGCTTTGAGTATTTTGCGGTTGGGCGTGGAAAAACAATAAATCTGTAGAAAATAATTATGAAATCATGTTTTAAAGCTTACGATATTCGTGGCAAGTTGGAAGAAGAATTGAATGATGAAATCGCCTATAAAATAGGTAGAGCATTTGCTAAAAAGTTAAAGCCACACTCTGTTGTGGTAGGCGGTGATATACGCCTCACCTCAGAAGAGCTTAAGCTTGCTGTCGCTAATGGTTTACGGGATGAGGGGGTCAATGTCATCGATATTGGTATGTCGGGAACCGAAGAAATATATTTCGCCACCCAACATTTAAAAGTGGATGGTGGTATAGAGGTTACAGCTAGTCATAACCCGGTAGATTATAATGGCATGAAACTGGTCAAAGAAAATGCTCGCCCAATTAGTGCCGACACAGGTTTAAAAGATATCGAAGCTTTGGTTTATAGCGGCTTTATAAATCCCGAAGTGTCTGGTAACAAAGGTCAGTTAACGAAAGTCGATATTGTAGAAGAGTTTTCCCAGTATCTCTTAGACTTTATTAATCTTGAAGCTATAAAGCCCATGACGTTGGTAGTGAATAGTGGCAACGGTGCTGCAGGCCATATCGTTGATGCTCTAGAAGTCTTATTCAAAGAAAAAGCAATTCCCATAGACTTTATTAAAATTCACCATGAGCCTGATGGTCACTTTCCCAATGGGATTCCTAACCCAATATTACCAGAGAATAGAGCTGCCACTTCCGATGCTGTTATTGAATATAAAGCGGATTTAGGTATCGCTTGGGACGGTGATTTTGATCGCTGTTTTTTATTTGATGAAAAAGGACAATTTATTGAGGGCTATTATATTGTCGGCCTTCTGGCTGAAGCTTTTTTGCAAAAGCACCCTGGTGCTAAAATAGTTCATGATCCACGGTTAACTTGGAATACCATTGATATAGTACAAGCTAATGGTGGTATTCCGGTGCTGTCTAAATGTGGTCATGCATTTATTAAAGAAATTATGCGTGCAGAGGATGCTATTTATGGTGGCGAAATGTCTGCGCATCACTATTTTAAAGACTTTGCTTATTGCGATAGTGGCATGATCCCCTGGTTATTAATCGTGGAGTTACTGTCAAAAAAAGACGCTAAGCTATCGCAGCTGGTAGCAGAGCGAATTAACAAATACCCTTCATCAGGAGAAATTAATCGGCGTTTAGTAGATCCTGACAAAGCGATTGAACAAGTGCTTAATAAGTATAAACCCCAAGCGTTAAAAATAGATACCCTTGATGGGATCAGTATGGAGTTTGAGTGCTGGCGCTTTAATTTAAGAAAATCCAATACTGAGCCTGTGGTCAGGCTAAATGTTGAGTCTAGGGGTGATGAGGCCGTGATGAGGAGTAAAACTCAAGAGATCGTTGCCTTGCTCGAAGCTTAGCTTGAAAATTTTACTCGTAATAAAAATGCCGCTTATGCGGCATTTTTTGTATCTGGTAGTCGCGAGTGGATTCGAACCACCGACCCCCACCATGTCAAGGTGGTGCTCTAACCAACTGAGCTACGCGACTATTTTGAGCCCGAGAATTCTACCACAAACCAATAGGGGCGCAAGTGGTTTTGACTGATAAAATCATGGCGTCAGTCACTGGTTTTTTCCTTAAACTCACATAAGTCTCCAATAATACAGCTGCTGCACCTAGGCTTGCGGGCGATACAGGTGTAGCGCCCATGTAGAATCAGCCAGTGGTGGGCGTCGAGCAGAAATTCTTTAGGTACAAATTTCAAAAGAGCATCTTCCACTTGGCGTACATTCTTGCCGGGGGCGATTTTGGTGCGATTAGAGACGCGGAAAATATGAGTATCCACTGCCATAGCGACTTGTCGAAAAGCAGTATTTAAAACCACATTAGCAGTTTTGCGGCCAACGCCGGCGAGTGCTTCTAAATCTTTACGATTGTCGGGCACAATGGAGTTGTGCTTTTCGATCAAATCCTTACAGCAAGAAATCACGTTTTTGGCTTTGGAGTTAAATAGGCCAATGGTTTTGATGTATTCTTTTAAACCGCCTTCTCCCAACGCATAAATCGTTTCGGGGGTGTTAGCCACTGGAAAGAGTTTACGAGTGGCTTTATTGACACCCACATCGGTTGCTTGTGCCGATAAAATAACCGCAATTAACAGCTCAAAAGTAGAGTTGTATTCCAGCTCAGTTTGTGGATTTGGGTTTTCTGCGCGAAGCCGTTCAAAAATCTCTTGGCGCTTATTTTTATTCATGGACTAAGTTACCTTTAGTGGCTTCTTGAATATCAAGCTTGGTAGTTTTTTGCTCTTTGGATTTTTCTAATGATTTCTTATCGACAATATTTTTGATGGCGATCAGCAGTCCTAAAAATACGAAAGCGCCCGGTGGTAAGATCGCAAATAAAAACTTAGAGTCGGTTAGGTAAAAAGATAGGGTCCAGTCTTTTGCCCAAGAGCCAAACAGTTGCTCAGCGCCATAAAATAAGGTTCCTTGACCAACCAATTCGCGCAAGGCACCGAGTGTGCAGAGTATTGCAGTAAAACCAATGCCTTGCATAATACCGTCGAGCAGCGAAGGAAAGAATTTATTTTTAGAGGCAAAGGCTTCGGCACGACCAATGATGGCGCAATTGGTCACGATCAAGGGAATAAAAATACCGAGCGCTAAAAATAAATCGTAGGTAAAGGCATTCATGATAAGGCCAACATTGGTTACGAAGCTGGCAATCATCATGACAAAAATGGGAATACGAATTTCATTCGGAATATAGTTGCGAACTAAAGAGACAGAAGCATTGGAGCCCGCTAGAACCAAAGTCGTGGCGACGCCCAAACCTAGACCATTAATAAAGGTATTACTCACCGCCAGCAAAGGGCAAAGCCCTAACAGTTGTACCAACGCTGGATTATTGTCCCAGAGGCCATTTTTGATGATGGTTTTTGCTTGCATATCCATAGCTAATTAGTTCACTGACAATTTTGCGGATTATTAAAAAGTTCGTCTTTATGACGCTCAAAAAAGGCTAGCGTTTTTGCCACTTGCGCAATGACCGCTCTTGGAGTAATGGTTGCTCCGGTAAAGGCATCAAACTCACCGCCATCTTTTTTTACGGCCCAATTATCAAGACTTGGATTTTTCAGTGACTTGCCAGCAAAACTTAAAATCCAATCACTTTTTCGCAGCTCAATTTTATCGCCAAGTCCTGGCGTTTCTTGGTGTTCGGTTACTCGAACTCCAGCTATGGTTGCATCTTGATCGATGGCGACGACCATTGCAATATTTCCGCTATAGCCATTGGGCGCGATCGTCTCTAATACTATTGCCACTGGCTGATCATGCATACGCATTCGATAAGCCTTTAAGGCTTTACTGCTAGCAAGCATTTCGCCGTCCGTAATTAAGGTACAATCATGATACACATCATTGTTGTAACGCTCTTTCTCCACTAACTCATCTAAGGTTCGAGCTAAAGCGGCCTTCATTTCGCCAGCGATGGTATCGCGAGTAATAAAGTAGGTCAGGCTGATTAGTCCGACAGACACTACCGCAAAGCCGGCTAAGATTAAGCCATTTTTGCTGATCATTTTACTCAGCATGCTTGGCCTCACTTTTGTTGGCACTATTAATTTTGTTATGACCGTAAACTTTAGGGCGAGTGTAGTAGTCAATCATCGGCACAGCCATATTCATAATAAGCACTGCAAAAGCGATTGCATCAGGATAGCCGCCAAAGGTACGAATAATAATGGTGATTGCGCCAATTCCAAAGCCAAAGATCCAGCGACCTTTGGGAGTAGTGGATGCGGTTACTGGATCGGTCGCAATAAAAAATGCTCCTAGCATGGTGGCGCCAGCGAAGGTATGAAATAATGGCGAAAGGTAATGGTCGGTGTCGATCCCGTAAAATAGGAAAGAGGTTAGAAAAATCCCTAGCAAGGCCCCAGCAGGGAGCTGCCAGCCAATCACTTTTCGGATCATCAGGACTAGGCCACCAACTAAAAATGCTAGGTTCACCCAAAACCAGCCAACCCCTGAAAATCCTGCCAGCATAGGGTTTTGATTAATCTCAGCAATTCTAAAGCCTTGGGATAATTCGGTTTTTACGTGATCGAGCGGTGTTGCCATAGTGAAACCATCAACCCCCAGACGCGCGTAATTGAGATCTTGACCGCTAAGATTAGCGCCAGTAAAAATATAGGCAAAGGTATCCGCAACGCCAACGGGATTTTGCGCTAACTCAACAGGTGGTAACCAAGCGGTCATCTGCACTGGAAAAGAGATTAGCAGCAAAACGTAAGCCACCATAGCGGGGTTAAAAAGATTATTGCCCAAACCGCCATAAACGTGTTTGGCAAATATTATGGCAAAAGCAGTACCCACAACCGTCATCCACCAAGGCAATAAGGGCGGCAGCGCTAGGCCAATTAGCCAAGCGGTCAGTAAAGCGCTGCCATCAAATAAAATCGGTAGTACAGGGCGATTACGTAACTTTAAGATTAGAGCTTCACAAGCCAAGGCAGTGATAGAGGCGATAATTACATTAACAATAACGCCAATCCCAAAAAAGTATACCAACACTAACAACCCGGGTAGGGTCGCGCCGATAACCCAAAGCATCAACTCGATTACCGAATTAGGTTTTTTATCAAAGGGTGAAGATAAAATATTCAAGAGGATTCATCCTTTGAGTGATTATCAGTTGCTTGGTTGGTGGTATTGTCATCTGTTTCTTGACTAGCTTGAGCTTTTTTCTTGTTCACTCTAGCCAGCGCTGCGGCTACCGCAGCTTTTTTAGCATCAGTTTGTCCCGCTGCTTCAGCGGCTTTACGTCTGGCTTCAGCTGCTTTTTTATGTTTTTCGGCTTTTTCTCGTTTGACCCTTTCGATTCGCTCCAGTCGCGCTTCATGTCGCTCACGAGCTTTGTCCGATTTAGCTTTTTCAATTTTTTGATCACGAATATTGGATTTTGCGTAGCGATAATATTGCACCAAAGGTATATTACTTGGGCAAACGTAGGCGCAAGCTCCGCATTCGATACAGTCGAATAAATTATAGTCTTCGGTTTTTTCAAACTCATCAGCTTTGGCGTGCCAATAAAGCTGTTGTGGCAGCAAAGAAGCAGGGCAGGCATCCATACAAGCGCCACAACGAATACAAGGTAACTCGGCTGCTTGGGTCAAGGTTTGGGCCGATTTAAAAATGATACAGTTGCTGGCTTTGACTATCCCTGCTTGTTTATCAAGAATTTCAAAACCCATCATAGGTCCGCCCATAATGGCTGTGCATTCCGATTCGACTTGGCTAGCTTTTCGTAAATGCTCAATCGGAGTGCCGATAGGGATACGGTAATTGCCTTTATTCAAGCAGACTTCTCCAGTTAGCGTGACCAGACGATCGATTAAAGGTTTGCCTAAGTAGAAAGCTTCGTAAATAGCGAAGCAGGTAGCGACATTATGCATCACAATGCCTAAGTCAGCAGGTAGCCCGCCTTGAGGAACTTGCTTGCCAGTAACCAATTGGATCAACTGTTTTTCACCGCCGCTAGGGTATTTTGTGGGCACTACCGCTAGCTTGATATTTTGGAATTTCAGTTTATCCCGAGCCTGAATAAGCGCATCAATCGCTTTGGGTTTATTGTCTTCAATTCCGATGATAATACCGAGCTCACTACCCGGCTCGCTATTATTAGAATAAAGGCTTGCCACAATTTTCGCGCCGAGTAGCACCTGTTCGCTGTGTTCCTGTAGCAATCGGTCATCACAAGTGATGTAAGGTTCGCATTCAGCCGCATTTAAAATTAAGCTATCAATACCTTGTTGCCGCTGCAATTTGATATGGCTGGGAAAGGATGCGCCGCCAAGGCCTACTATGCCACTTTCAAATATTCGGCTCAGGATCTCTTGCCGTGAAAGGCTGCTGGGATCACCAGCGGGAGTAAGCTCGCACCATTTATCTGCGCCGTCTGTTTCTAATACCACGCACAAGTCAGTTAGCCCCGAAGGATGGGCTATTGGTCTTTGCTCGATGGCTTTAATCAAACCAGAACTTGGCGCATGATAAAAACTGCTAAATACACCATCCGACTCGGCGATTACTTGACCTTTAAGTACCTTGTCACCGATTGCAACTACCGGAAGGGTACGATTCCCAGCTTGCCCCTTTAAGTTAATCACCAGCTCATCGGCTAAGGGTAGCTTGGCGATGGCTTGCGAATTGGATTGGGTTTTGTGTTCCGTCGGGTGGACCCCTCCAGGGATCTGGTAAACCGGAATTTCAGAGCTATAGTTGCTTCTTTCTATAAGATCTTTTTCCATTAGTTTAACTCCTTAACAGGAATTAAATTTTCGTGGCGTAGCTGAGGCTGTTGCCACTTCCAGTTGGCAACGGTTTTCGGAACTTCTAGCATATCAATGCAATCGACCGGACAAGGTTCAACACATAAATCGCAGCCAGTACATTCATCAACAATAACCGTATGCATCAATTTTGGCGCACCTAGAATGGCATCGACTGGGCAAGCTTGAATGCATTTAGTACAACCAATACATTCATCCTCTCGAATATAAGCTACTCTTGGCGGCTTTTCTTCGCCTCTTTCTTCATCCAGCGGGATCACTTCGCGACCCAGCAAGTCAGCCAAGGCTTTCACCCCAGCTTCGCCACCAGGTGGGCATTTATTGATCTCATCGCCATTGGCAATCGCTTCGGCGTAGGGTTTGCAACCAGGGTAGCCACATTGGCCGCACTGGGTTTGTGGCAAGACTTCATTGATCTGCTCGACAATCGGATCGCCTTCGACCTTAAATTTTACTGCAGCAAAGCCCAAAATAGCGCCAAAAACAAGAGCCAAAACTGCGATGATAATAACGGCGCTAATCAAGTCCATAGTCAACAGGCCTATAACTTAACCAAGCCAGAAAAGCCCATAAAGGCCAGCGACATCAAGCCAGCAGTGATCATGGCAATTGAGGCACCTTTAAAAGGTAGCGGCACATCCGCAGCGGCAAGTCGTTCACGCATGGCAGCGAATAATACTAACACTAAGGAAAAGCCAACCGCAGCGCCAAAGCCGTAAATCAAAGACTCCAGAAAACTGTGTTGTTCGTTGACATTCAATAAAGCAACTCCGAGAACGGCACAGTTAGTCGTGATAAGCGGAAGGAAAATGCCTAAAAGTCGATATAGCATAGGGCTAGTTTTATGGATCACCATTTCGGTTAATTGCACCATAACCGCTATCACCAAAATAAAGGATAGGGTTTGCAAATACTCCATCCCCAATGGCGCTAGAATATAAGTGTTGACGATATAACTTAAAGCAGAAGCCAAGGTTAGGACAAAGGTGGTCGCTACCGACATACCAATGGCGGTTTCTAATTTGCCAGAAACGCCCATAAAAGGGCAAAGGCCTAAAAATTTCACTAATACGAAATTATTGACCAAAACTGTGCCAATAAAGAGTAAAAGGTAATCGCCCATGGAGCTCCAAAGCCTTGTTTTAAAAGGATTTTCGTTTAAAGAGAGTTAATCTTGCTGCTTGCGCATATTATGCTTGATTGGGCTTGGTGAAACAACACCTTGCCGAAAAATCAAAAATCTTAGGCAAAGATTAAATGAGTTGGGATATCAACTGATTCTTGTTACTATTCAATTCACTTAATAGGTATTTATAGCGTTGTTAGATTATCAATGACCACACTTAACCCACCCTATGGTGGTGAATTAGTCAACTTAGTTGATTCTCAGCAGACAGACTTTTTGCGCGAAAAAGCGAATGATTTATTATCGATAGATTTAAACTTGCGCCAAGAGTGTGATTTAGAGTTGTTGCTTAATGGTGCTTTTTCTCCACTGCAAGGCTTTATGAATCATAAGCAATACCAAAGCGTTCTAGAGCATGGAACTTTAACCGATGGTTTGTTATGGCCTATCCCTATAACCTTAGACATTCCTCAAAAGCTGGCTGATCAGATACAACTAGAGGATGAAGTAGCGCTTCGCGACAGAGAAGGTTTATTAGTCGCAATATTAACGGTTGAAGATAAATGGCTGGCGGATAAGGCATTAGAAGCTAGGCAAGTCTACGTTACCACAGACGACACTCATCCAGGGGTGGATTACTTATTTAACCAAGCTGGAAAAGTCTATTTAGGAGGGAAGCTAGTTGGGATCGAGCTTCCTAATCATTACGATTACCAAGCGCTACGCGATACGCCATTCGAACTAAGACAAAAATTTCATAGGTTGGGTTGGAATAAAGTCGTGGCTTTTCAAACTCGTAATCCTATTCATAAAGCCCATCAAGAGCTGACTTTTCGAGCAGCCAAAGATAACCAAGCTAATCTACTAATTCAGCCTGTAGTGGGTATGACTAAGTCGGGCGATATCGATCATTTTTCACGCGTCCGGTGTTACGAAAAAGTTTTACCATACTTCCCTGAGCAAACGACATGCTTAAGCTTGTTACCCTTAGCGATGCGCATGGCGGGACCAAAAGAAGCTCTTTTACACGCGATTATTCGAAAAAATTATGGCTGTAGCCATATTATTATAGGTCGCGATCATGCTGGGCCTGGAAATGATAGTAATGGCAAACCTTTTTATGGAGCTTATGAAGCCCAAGATCTTATGCTGCAGTACCAAAGCACTCTGGGAATTCAAATGGTACCATTTAAGGAAATGGCCTATGTGCAAGAAAAAGCACAGTTTATGCCTATTGATGAAATCAGTTCGAATATGACGGTTCTGGATATTTCTGGAACCGAATTAAGACGGCGACTTAAAGAAGGGTTGGCCATTCCTGATTGGTTTTCTTTTCCCGAAGTGATTGAAGAGCTTCGTAAAAATAGACCGTCTAAAGATAAGCAAGGCTTTACCGTGTTTTTTACAGGACTCTCTGGCTCTGGTAAGTCGACCATTGCCAATGCCCTTATGATTAAACTGCTTGAATTAGGTGAGCGACCAGTAACCTTACTCGATGGGGATATAGTTCGTAAGAATTTATCTAGCGAATTGGGCTTCTCAAAAGAGCATAGAAATTTAAATATTGAGCGAATTGGTTTCGTCGCTTCTGAAATTACCAAGAATGGTGGTATTGCAATTTGTGCACCGATAGCGCCTTATAAAATTACTCGGCGTAAAGTTAAACAGATGATTTCACCACTCGGTGGTTTTATCGAAGTTTACGTTTCGACTTCGTTAGAGGTTTGCGAAGCACGTGATCGTAAAGGCTTGTATGCAAAAGCTCGTAAGGGTTTAATCAAAGAATTTACTGGAATTGATGACCCCTACGAGTTACCAGTATCACCAGATCTTAATATCGATACTCAGGAAGTCTCTGCCGATCTGGCCGCTCAGCAAATTATTTTAAAATTGGAACAATTAGGATATATCAAGTGAAAGCTATCTTGTCAGGGTTAATAGCCTTATCAGTTTTTAGCTTTGGTGTCATCGCCAAAGAAAAACCAGCTCCCAGTATCATTGATTACAAGAGCATGCATCATCCGGTGGTGGCTGAAAAAGGTATGGTGGTGTCGCAGCACTACATTGCCAGTCGTGTTGGTCGCGATATTTTAGCTAAGGGTGGTAACGCCGTAGATGCAGCTGTAGCGACAGGTTTGGCTTTGGCGGTGGTGTTGCCGCGTGCCGGAAATCTTGGCGGCGGCGGTTTTATGCTGGTGTATCTTAAAGCGGAAGATAAGGTAGTAGCGATCGATTACCGCGAAATGGCACCTTTAAAAGCTCACCGCGATTTATTTTTAGATGCCGATGGCAATGTGGATAATAAAAAAGCCCGTTTTAGTCATTTGTCTGCAGGGGTTCCTGGAACCGTTGCTGGCTTGGATCTAGCTTTAAAAAAATACGGTACTATGAAGTGGTCGGAATTGATTCAGCCAGCGATTGATTTAGCTGAGCAAGGCTTTATTGTGACTTGGGATTTGGCTAATAACTTAGAGCGTCGTCGTACGCGTCTACAATTGGCCGCTACTCGAAAAGCATTTTATAAAAAAGATGGTAGCAGCTATCAAGCAGGTGAAACTTTAAAACAAGTGGATTTAGCTTGGTCTTTAAAGCAGTTACAAAAAGAGGGTAAAAAAGCTTTTTATCAAGGCGCTATTGCTAAAAAAATTGTCGCCGACATGAAAGCCAATGGCGGAATTATTAGTCTGCAAGATTTAGCCAATTACCAACCGATTGAGCGTCAGCCTGTGACTGGAACTTACCGTGACTTTGAAGTGGTCACTATGCCGCCTTCAAGTTCGGGCGGGATTCATTTAATTCAGATGCTCAATATTTTAGAGCAGTTTCCGGTTCAAGAGTTTGGTGTCAATACCGCTAAAAGCATTCATCTGCTGGTAGAAGCGATGAAGTTAGCTTATGCCGATCGCAGCAAACATCTTGGCGATACGGATTTTTATGATGTACCAATGGATTGGTTGATAAGCAAAGACTACGCCAAGCATTTAGCGAAAAAAGTAAACCTTGAAAAAACCACGGCATCCGAAGAAATCGCACCTGGGATCGCGCCACGCTATGAAAGCCCTGACACCACCCATTTTTCGGTAGTGGATCAATGGGGTAATGCCGTTGCCAATACCTATACCCTTAACTTTTCCTACGGCTCCGGAATTGTTGTCGAAGGCACCGGAATTTTATTGAACAATGAGATGGATGATTTTTCTGCCAAACCTGGCACGCCCAATGGTTATGGTTTGATTGGCGGTGAAGCGAATGCCATTGAAGCAAAAAAACGTCCATTAAGCTCCATGACGCCAACTATGTTATTTAAAGATGGTCAGTTAAAGCTGGTTACTGGCAGCCCTGGTGGTAGTCGCATTATTACTACGGTGTTGCAAATGGTTGTTAATTTGGTTGATCACGGTATGAATGTTGCTGAGGCGACTCATACCGCGCGTATTCATCATCAATGGCTGCCGGATAGATTGTTTGTTGAACCTGCAATTAATGCCGATAGCTTGGAGCTTCTAAAGCAAAAAGGCCACAAGCTGTATCCTTCAAGCACTATGGGCTCGACCCAATCGATACAAGTGGGTGATTACATTTACGGCTCGGCAGATCCGCGTCGTCCAAATGCTGAAGCCGCTGGTTATTAAGTTTCTTATGAAAGGGGAGTTAGCACTAGGTTATCAAGCTAGTGCTGCTAGTTTTTAGTTTAGTCGTTTGGCTAGTCTTTATCCGCAGTCGCTTCATTGACTTTCGGATCGATTCTTGAATGGCTATCTACTGGCGTTGCCATAACGGCTTCGGTATCCATTGGTTGTTTTTCTTTACGGCCATTTTCGCTTTGCGCTTTAAAGCGTCTGATACCAAACCAAATAACAATACCAGCCGCGAAGAGTATAGCCCAATAAAGCGCAATGGTCTTAATATCGGCCATAAAAGTGGCTTGATTGCCATCGAACAATTCCACCATGGAACTTAGGATCAAAGGCGAATAGGTAGTGGCATATTCGCTAGGGTGGGTAGGGGTTAAAGCGCCAGCAAAAATAACCGAAGCAAATAACCATTTAATCAAGAAGTGCCAATTTCGAATGGCATACCAAAGAATCCCGACCATTAAAAAAGTAAGAGCGGCATATACCAGCCAGGTCAAACCATAGTTTTTAAACGTATGGATAATTTCAGGAACCTGTTCGATAACTTCTAAGCTTTCTTCGGCAGGAGTTTGTATTGTTGTCACAGCTGTCATAGTTTTTGGTTTCTCTCGTTATTTTACCCGCATACCTGCTTGAGCACCCTCATCAGGATTCAAGATCCATAAGTCACTTCCGCCAGGCCCAGCAGCCAAGACCATACCTTCTGATAGGCCAAATTTCATTTTGCGTGGCGCTAAATTAGCCACCATCACAGTCAGTTTTCCCTCTAAATCTTCTGGGTTATAAGCAGATTTAATACCGGCAAACACTTGCTTTAAAACTCCTTCGCCTAAGTCGAGCTGAAGTTTCAATAGTTTATCGGCACCTTCTACATGCTCAGCTTTAGCAATTTTAGCGATACGCAAATCAATTTTATCAAAATCACCAAACTGGATTTCGTCTTTTATCGGATCGGATAATGCTTTTGTCGATTCTTTATCAGCTTCAGCCGCTAAATCTTCTTTTGACGCTTCGATGACTTTCTCGATAGTTTTCATCTCAATTCGCTGTAGCATTGGCTTGAATTTATTGATTTTATAATTGGTTAAGACATTCTGCGCATTTGACCAATCCATGCTGGACAGGTTAAGAAATTGTTGCGTTTTTTCTGCCAAGGCAGGTAATACTGGCGTTAGATAAGTCACTAATACTTTGAACATATTGATCCCCAAGCTGCAAACCTCATGGGCTTCCTGCTTGGTTTGATCGTCTTTAACCAGCTTCCAAGGTTCTTTTTCAGCAATGTAGGCATTGGCCTTATCAGCTAGCGCCATGATCTGTTTAATGGCTTTGCCAAACTCACGAGCTTCGTATAACTCTGCTATAGAGTCAGAGGCTTCCATGAACTCATTAAGTAACGTCGGCTCGGCTATAATGGTGCTTAGTTTGCCATCGAATTGCTTGGTAATGAATCCAGCACAACGACTTGCGATATTAACCAGTTTGCCAACCAAATCTGAATTGACTCGCTGCGCAAAGTCTTCAAGGTTTAAATCGAAATCATCAATTTTGCTCGATAATTTTGCTGCATAGTAATAGCGTAAATATTCAGGATTAAGATGCTCCAAATAGGTTTTGGCTTTAATAAAAGTACCTTTGGATTTCGACATTTTCTGACCATTAACCGTCACAAAGCCGTGCGCCCAAACTGCGCTTGGCGTGCGATAGCCAGCACCCTTGAGCACCGATGGCCAAAAGAGGGTGTGGAAATAAATAATATCTTTACCGATAAAGTGATACACCTCAGCATTAGAATCCTTATTCCAATAATCCTCGAAGTTCAAGCCGTCGGTTCTATCGCATAGGTTTTTAAAGCTGGCCATATAGCCGATAGGGGCATCCAACCAAACGTAGAAATATTTACCTTCCTCGTTCGGGATTTCCCAACCAAAATAAGGTGCATCGCGCGAAATATCCCATTGGCGCAAATCGTCCAGCCACTCATTCATTTTGTTTTGCACTTCCGGCTGGACATGATTATCGCTTGATAGCCAATCTCGTAAAAAGCCTTCAAAGCCTTTTAAATCGAAGAAAAAGTGTTGCGATTCTTTTAGCACTGGGGTTGCGCCAGAAACTGCCGATCTAGGATTTTTTAGATCGGTCGGGTTGTAAGTGGCGCCACAGTTATCGCAATTATCGCCGTATTGATCTTCTGAGCCGCATTTAGGGCAAGTACCTATGACAAAGCGATCCGGTAAAAACATATTCTTTTCGGGATCAAATAACTGATTGATGGTTTTTGAGCTAATATGCCCGTTTTCTTTTAGCTTGAGATAAATACCTTGGGTTAGCTCTTTTGACTCAGCACTATGGGTTGAGTGAAAATTATCGAAACCAATCAAGGCTCCAGCAAAATCGCGCTCATGATTGGCTTTTTGTTCAGCGATAAAATTTTCTGGAGTTTTGCCTTCTTTTTGCGCTCTAAGCATCACAGGAGTGCCATGGGTATCATCAGCACAGACGTAATAGCAGTCGTGGCCGCGAGATTTTTGGAAGCGCACCCAAATATCGGTTTGTATATACTCCAATAAATGGCCAATGTGAATATCGCCATTGGCATAGGGCAGGGCGCTGGTCACCAGTATTTTTCGCTTTGCAGAATCGGTCATATTATAAATTTCGACGGGCGTTTGTAAGCGCCATAAAGTTTTATCATTGAATAGGCGCAAATATACTGGTTTTCAGCGATTTTTTCATTAAATAATTACCGAAAAGCCCTGATTCGACTTGGTTTTGAAAGGCAAAAGACTTAGACTTTGTGCCACTAACCACTATTTGATAAAGCAGGGTTAACCCTTGTCTGTCGAAACTTTAAAACAAGCACTGCTGAATTACCTCGAGCCTCAATGGGACTTTGCGCCCATTAACGAGGCGGCGATTAAAGCTATTGCGATTGGTGGTGCTAATAACGATATCGCTAGCATCAAACTTAAGCTGGGTTTTCCTATTGATTCAGTTAAAGCACAATTTGTAGAAAGGTTAGAGCAGTATTTGTTGTCATGGGATAGTCAATATAGCTACCAACTAGCGGTCGACTGGAAAGTGGATGCACATGCTCATCCGGCAAAAGTCCAGGCCATGCCCAAAGTTCGCAACATTATTGCTATCGCCTCTGGTAAAGGCGGCGTGGGTAAATCCACCACCAGCGTCAATTTAGCCTTGGCCTTGCAAAATTTAGGGGCCAAGGTTGGTATTTTGGACGCAGATATTTACGGCCCTAGTATGCCAATTATGCTGGGCGCTACCGATAAGCACCCAGAGTCGAGTGATAAAAAGACCATTTATCCGGTTGCAGCGCACGGCCTACAGTCCATGTCGATTGGCTATTTGGTTAAGCCTGAGCAAGCCATGGTCTGGCGTGGTCCGATGGCATCTGGCGCCTTGCAGCAGCTGGTTAATGATACTCAATGGGATGACTTGGATTATTTGGTTATTGATCTGCCGCCAGGCACTGGCGATATCCAATTGACTATGGCGCAAAAAATTCCAGTGACAGCCGCCTTAGTGGTAACCACGCCACAGGACATTGCGCTAGCCGATGCCAGAAAAGCCGTTAGCATGTTTAATAAAGTTTCGGTGCCTGTGTTGGGCGTGGTTGAAAATATGGCGATCCATACTTGTAGCAATTGCGGTCATCAAGAGCATATTTTTGGTGCGGGTGGTGGTGATAAATTAGCCCAAGAAATTGGCGTAGGGCTGTTAGGTAGCTTGCCGCTAGCTTTGTCCATTCGAGAAGATACGGATAATGGTCAGCCGAGCTTGGTAAAAGATTCAGAAAGTGAAATATCAAATAAATACAAAGAGATAGCGCTGAAACTTGCAGCAAAACTTTCATTGCAAGCAAAAGAGTTTAGAGCGGATTTTCCAACCATTACGATAGAAAATTCTTAAAGTAATTTTTGAGAATGAGCTAATAAATAAACTTGTCATTGCGAGCCATTTTGATAAAAATGGCGTGGCAATCTTTTAATGAGATTACTTTGTCGTTATCACTTCTGGTAATGACGGCATATTATAAGAGATAAAAAACTATGAGTATAAAGTCCGATAAATGGATCCGTAGAATGGCGGAAAACGAAGGCATGATCGAGCCGTTTGAACCGGGTCAAGTGCGTCATCAAAACGATCAACGTATCGTTTCTTACGGCACCTCGAGTTATGGCTATGACGTCCGCTGCTCGAATGAGTTTAAGATTTTTACCAATGTTCATTCCAGCGTGGTCGATCCGAAGCAGTTTGATGAGCAAAGTTTTGTAGACGTCGAGTCTGACGTTTGTATTATCCCGCCAAACTCTTTTGCTTTAGCTCGGACGGTTGAATATTTCCGTATTCCGCGTTCAGTGTTAACCGTGTGTCTTGGCAAATCTACTTATGCGCGTTGTGGAATTATCGTCAATGTCACGCCACTAGAGCCGGAATGGGAAGGGCACGTTACGCTGGAGTTTTCTAATACCACACCATTGCCCGCGAAGATCTACGCCAACGAAGGCGTAGCACAAATGCTATTCTTCGAATCGGACGAGATCTGCGAAACCTCTTACGGTGATCGTGGTGGTAAATACCAAGGTCAGACGGGCGTAACGCTACCTAAGACCTAGCCTGAAGTAAGAGTGCGCTATAATGTTGAAGTCGAATATACACTTTAAAGATGCTGATCTTGGAAAAATAGATTACCTGTTAGATTATTGGCGTTTTGATATAACCGATGAGGATGGCGAAATTATTGGCTTTGCTTTAAATGGCGGTCGTCGCCAACCAAATCTAGACTCCCTTCAAGATGCCAAGAAGGTAATAAATTCTTTATCGGAATTCAAACAAGCAGCACTGAGCTTTTGTAATAGACAAGGTGAAGTTCAAGATTTTTGCAAAGGTTTGGGTGAGTTAGTGTTGGATGAGGTTTTTATGCAAAACGAAACGGGTAGCTTCGATTTCGATTTTGGATTAACCGAATGGGAAGACGCCAGTGTTATTGTGCACTTTGTTAATGATCGTCCTGATGGTTTTACGTTAGGCGATTAATCGCGGGTATAAACCTCTAAAATTGGGAATTTACTTTTACCAAAATTGAGGGCAAAGGTTTGCACCTCTTTACCTTCGAAGCGCAGACTTTTGCTGTATGGTGAGTAGCGTTTGCCGTTTGCAAAAAGTGCCATCACTTGATCATTATCAAAAATTCGATGACCTGAAGAAGTGTTTTTCAAAGTTAAAGTTACCCAACGCTCGCCTTCTTCATTACTGAGCAGCACATAATTAACAATCGTAAAGTCGCTCGGTTCGGGGCGAATATTATCATTATTGGCAAAGTTAAAATCTTGCGGGTTAGCGATGGCGCGTTCAACGGTTAAGCCTTTAGGAGCTTTTGTAGGCTGGTTTTCGGCATAAAGGGGGCTTATTGATAGAGTAGCAATAATAATGCAACTGATACTGCCAAGTTTGTTTAATAATATCATGCTAACTCCTTGTTTTAATTGTTAAATGTTGGCGCTTTCTGACCATTTAGTGGCCACTAACCTTGCTTCTTCTTCGCCTTTTTTGATGCGCTGAATTTGCACTGGTAGGAAATTTTTTTCCAGCGCTAACCAAAAGTTGGTTTGGCGTTTGCCACCTTTTTCATCCAGTTGGATTTTGGCGGTTTTTATTTTGCCCATGGCAAGATCCAGAGTTTCTTCGCCGACTACTTTAAAGTTTTGAGTGCGAATAGAACCGCGATAACTAATGGTGATAGGCTCAAGCGGACTTTGGCTGAGCAATTGTCGTCTGATCATTAAAAGCTGAGTCAGTTGATCGAGCGCGCCATCGGGCAGTTCAATATCCCATTTGTCCTTTTTGTAGGAGCCCGTTTCGTGCTGGTTGGCCCAGTCAAATTGTTGAATAAGGCTAGAGTCTTTAAAGGAGCTGTCAGCGATACGTCGGTATTGAACGGGAAAAATCTGATCATCAATTACTTCGAAGCGACTGGTTTCTTGGCGTTCATCTTTGAGCAGGTAATAACGGATTTGGGATTGCATGGCAATTTGCCATTGACCGTTACTTAACTGCTCAAGTTGGCGGCTGGCAGTACCCAGCTTATCGCCATCGGCAATCACGTCGTATTCGATACTGTAGGGCTGTAAGGCATCCCGCACATAACGATCTTCGGCAATCAATTTGGGGATCCCAAAGAGTAAAATAAGTAGCCCAAGCTGTACCCAGACTAAGCGTTTATAAAATTTTGCCATCGAGTATTGCTCTTGCTGTCCCGTCTTTTTGTCTAAATTCGAGCTTGTCTGCACAGAACCAAGAGACCACTTGTGGGTAGAGCTGATGTTCTTGCTGTTGGATTTTTTCCACCAAACTTTGTTCAGTGTCGTGAGCTTCAACATATATCCGCCTTTGCGCGATGATGGGCCCGCCGTCTAACTCTGCGGTAACAAAGTGGACGCTGGTGCCGTGTTCTTTATCGCCATTCTCAAGCACTTGCCGGTGGGTGTGTAACCCCTTGTATTTTGGCAAGAGAGAAGGGTGTATGTTGATTATTTTGCCCAAGTAATGCTGAACCAAGTCTGAACTTAAAATGCGCATAAAGCCGGCTAAGATCAGTAGATCGGGTTGATATTGATCAATAGTTTCAATCAGTTGAGCTTCAAAGCTCGATTTTTGATTAAATTGATGGTGATCGACACAAAGCGCGTCAATTCCAGCTTTTTCTGCCCGTACCAGACCGTAAGCATCGGGCTTATTCGAGATTACTGCCTTGATCTTTCCAGAAAAAGTCTCGCCATGAAAAAGCCCTTGTGATTGTGCGTCGATAAGGGCTTGAAGGTTGGAGCCATTGCCGGAAATTAACACGACAATGGACTTTTGCGAATGTATGGTCATTTTGTAAAGGTTAAGCTCTGGCGAGTTACTTATGACTAGCAAAGGGTCAGTGCTTAAAGCACCACTTGCTCTTCATCGCCTTCGCGGTTAGCAATGGTGCCGACGCGATAGACGGTTTCGCCAAGGGCTTCCAATAGATCTTGCGCTGCTTGGGCATTTTCTTCAGCAACCACCAAAATCATGCCAATACCGCAGTTGAAGGTGCGATACATTTCCAGTCGATCCACATTGCCTTGCTCTTGTAACCATTGGAACACTTTCGGCATTTGCCAAGCGTTGGTATCGACGATGGCTTTGCTGGTAGCGGGCATCACTCGTGGTAAGTTTTCCTGCAAACCGCCGCCGGTGATATGCGAAATGGCTTTAACCTCAACTTCTTTAAATAGGCGCAGTAGTGGCTTAACGTAAATTCGCGTCGGCTCTAACAAGGTTTCGCCAAGGGTTTTGCCATTTTCAAACTCGCGGTTAACGTCTTCGCCAGATACTTCCAAGATTTTCCGGATCAACGAGTAACCGTTAGAATGAGGACCGCTTGAAGCTAGCCCTAATAATACGTCACCCGATTTCACACCTTTACCATCAATAATTTTTTTCTTATCGACAATGCCGACGCAAAAGCCAGCTAAATCGTAATCGTCACCTTCGTACATCCCTGGCATTTCTGCAGTTTCACCGCCAATCAAGGCACAGCCTGATTGCAAACAACCTTCGCCAATACCCGTAACCACATCCGCAGCTACGTCAACGTCAAGCTTGCCAGTTGCATAGTAATCCAAGAAGAATAAAGGCTCAGCACCTTGAACGATCAAGTCATTAACGCACATGGCAACTAAATCAATACCGACGGTGTCATGCTTGTTCATGTTCAGCGCCAGTCGTAGCTTGGTGCCGACACCATCAGTTCCGGCAACTAAAGCCGGTTCTTCGTAGCCAGTAGGAAGATCAAATAGTGCGCCAAAACCACCAATGTTGCCCATGACTTCTGGGCGGTAAGTCTTCTTGGTGATGTTTTTGATGCGGTCAACTAGGGCATTACCAGCATCAATGTCCACGCCAGCGTCTTTATAACTCAAGGATTGTTTGTCGCTCATCGAAATTCCTAATAGTTTCAATAAAATGGATAAAAGCAATTTTGCGCGCCAATTTTACTAGAAGTTGAGCGGTAGGTCGATAATAGCCAGTAAATAGCTTGGTAAATTGTCCCAATTAACGGCAAATAGAGCTGAAACGGCCCATAAAAAAGAGCGCTAAAAGCGCTCTTGATGTTTTGCTAATCGCTAGAAGCTTTATTAGCCTGCTGGTTGAATAGGAATAATTTTTAATTCCACACGGCGATTACGCGCTCGACCCGACTCAGTGTCGTTTGAAGCGATAGGATAAGCTTCGCCAAGACCAACACTTCTAAGACGTTGTGGCGCTACCTGTTGCCCGCGTAAATAACCCGCAACACTGTCAGCACGTTTTTCAGATAATTGCTGATTATAAGCGTCAGAGCCAGTTGAGTCAGTAAAGCCAGCGACTTCTAAGTCAGTGTCTTTATACTTATAAAGCACTTTTGCTACCGAGTTTAAGACGGGATAAAAGTTGCCTTGAATGTCATAACGGTTTGTTTCGAAGGTAATATCGCCTGGCATAATCAGGTTAATTCGGTCACCATCGCGTTGTACGCCAACGCCAGTACCGGCAAGCTCTTCGCGTAATTCTTTTTCTTGGTGATCCATATAAGCACCAATACCAGCGCCAATAGCACCACAACCTAAGGCTGCATTACGAGCGCTACGGCTGTTGCGAGTAGAACCAATAATGCCACAAACCACAGCGCCAATACCGCCATACTTGACAGCTTTGCTGGTTTTTTCTTCGCCAGTGTAGGGATCTAGGGTAGTACAGCCGGATGCGAAAGCTGCTACGATGGTCAGTCCTGCGGTTAATACAAGCGGTTTTGTTGATTTGAAATTTAGCATGATAATGTCTCTTCTTTTCGGTTTAATTTTATTGGAAGCAATTATAAGTTAAGGAATCTGAATAGTATCTGAACTGGTTCACTATTATTTTGCCAGTCAGAAAGCTAAGGTTTTTGCGCTGAAGACTGAAGAATCAAAGTTCAAGCCTAGCGTCTTGCGTAAAAGCTGATAAAATGAGGCAAAGCTTTGTGCATCCCAAGCTTTAATTAATCATTCATCACTAACGCATTGAATATTATAACAATAGGGCAACCCAAATAGGTCAAAATTATGAACACAGCTTCCACTAAGACACTGGCGTGGTTACTTTCAAAGCTGAGCTTACTCATGCTCGTGAGCTGTTTGTTGCTGCCAGTTGCGAAAGCCGAGGTGATGCCCGATCTCTATACCTCCAGTTGGCCCGTTAGCGATCAGTCCGAATCGGCTCGCAACCGCGCTTTATCCAATGCTTTTGCTCAAGTGTTAGTGCGCGCCAGCGGTCATGAGAAGGTTCTAAACGCTTCGGCAATTAAAGCTTCCTTGCGCGATGCCGCTTCTTATATGCGTCTTTATTCTTATCAAAAACTCAATTTTGAAGAACAAAAGATTTATCGTAAGCCTTTATTACTGAAAGTCAGTTTTGATCCTAGTGCGGTAACTCGGTTATTGAAAAACTCTGGACAACCAGTTTGGAACAATAATCGACCTGCTGGTACTTATTGGATTGCGGTTGATAATAATGGAGCGCGTAAAATAGCCGCTGATGGGCAAGACGGTGCTGCTATTGCCGCGCGTAAAGAAGCTAACAGTCGTGGCCTGCCGATCATTTTGCCGCTGATGGATTTAGAAGATAAATCCGCTATTTCAGCTGCGGATGTTTGGGGTAAGTTTCAAGAGCCGGTTAACAAGGCATCGAAACGCTATGGCGCCGATTATGTGGTGATGGGTAGCGTGAGCCAAGCAGCCAGTGGCTGGCAAGGCAGTTGGGTGGCTGACTTGGGTAGCGATACCATGCGCTTTACCACTAGCGGTGCTTCTAGCCAACAAGCGGTGGCTAAGATGGTTAATCGCGTTGCCGATCGGTTAGCCACTAAGTTGGCGGTGGTTCTGTCTAATCAAACTCAAACTAACTATCTATTGCTGCAAGGGATCGATAGCATGCAAGCCTACGCTAAGGCGCAAAGTATTTTGAGTAATCTTAGTATGGTTTCAAGCGTTAATGCGATAGAAGTTAAACGTGGTGATGTGTTGTTTCAGCTGGAATTACAATCGGCTACCCAATACCTAGTCGATGCGCTTGAGGTTAGTGGTAATTTGCGTCGTTCCAGTGGCGATCTGAGTGATTTTAGCTCTAACGCGCCTTCGGCGCTTATCTACAGCTGGCGTAATTAAAGCACTGGTGATGATAGTATGGATGGGTGTCGATAGATGAGTTTAAGCCTTCTTCCTAATGCAATAACCATTTTAAGGGTATTTTTGATTGTTCCTTTTATTTGGTATTTGCAAGCAGGGCAGTATCAACCGGCGTTGATTATTTTTCTGATTGCAGGCGTTTCCGATGGATTAGACGGCTTGTTAGCAAAGCGTTTTAAATGGCAAAGTCGTTTTGGCTCGATTACCGATCCGCTCGCCGATAAACTACTATTGTTTGCCGCCTTGCTATTGCTAGCGATGAAAGGACAAATTTCGTGGAATCTTTTTTGGGTAGCGACGATCCGAGATATTGTGATTGTGGCTGGTGCTACTTGGTATCACTTTAAAGTTGGTCGTTATGAAATGCAGCCATCGCTAATCTCGAAGTGGAACACCGCGTTACTAATTTTGTTAGTATTATTGGTACTAATTAGTCTTTCTTGGTACCCAATTTCTGCGATGATCTTAGTGGGTTTAGAGTGGCTTTTGATCAGCACCTGTATCATCAGTGGACTTCACTACATATATTTGGGTTGTGTTGCCTATCGGCAACACAAACTGGATGCCAATAAAACCGCAAGCCCTTAACGCTAGTGGGTAAATAGTTAAAGTCTCAATGCAGCAAATCCCCTTTCAATACGAATTAAAAGTTGATGCGACCTTTGATAATTTCATTCAAGGGCAGAATCGGTTGCTGATTGAACAGCTCAAAGGGATCGCTCAGGGCGATGCCGAGTTTATTTACTTTCACGGCGAAACGGGTACAGGTAAAACTCACTTATTGCAAGCGTTAGCACACCTAGCTTCTGAGCCAGTCGCTTCGGCTGAAACCATTTCAGAGCGAGCAGAGTTTAACGTGGTTTATATTCCGCTAGAAGCGGATTTTTTATCGCATCAAGTATTGGCCGATTTGGATTATTTTGATTGTGTTTGCGTGGATAATCTGGGAGCTATCATTCGGCAGCCCAACAGCCTTGAATGGCAACAAGCGCTGTTTAATTTATACAACCGGCTAAAAGAAGCGGGCAAATCTTTGGTCATTAGCGCAGAGTTTCCGCCAGCAAGTCTAACCTTAGAGCTGGCAGATTTGAAATCGCGTTTAAGCGCCATGCTGATCCACGCAATTAAACCGCTCAGTGACGAAGAAAAGCTAGAGTTTGTGATGAGTAAAGCCCATCAAGCAGGTATGGAGCTTAATCAAGATGCCGCCCAATACCTTATTAGTCGTCAGCAAAGGGACCTAGCAAACTTAAATCATCTATTGGATAAACTGGATAGAGCTTCTTTGCAGGCACAACGCAAACTGACGAAGCCTTTTATTCGCAAGGCGCTGGCCAAAGACTAGCGCCCTCAAAAAGTCGTAATTCGCAGCTTTTGGCTAATCATTTTGCGCTTACGCTTTTTCTTCGAATAGAAAGGCAAGACTACTCTTAGCATGACGCAAGTGAGGAATTACAATCGAGCCGCCAACCAGCATCGCGACGCCCATAGCTTCATCGAGCTCATCTTGCTGCCAACCCAGTGTAACGGATTGTTCGAGGTGATAATCGATACAATCATTGCAACGCAAAACCATCGAGCAGACTAAGCCTAACAACTCTTTAGTTTTTTTATCCAGTGCGCCATCACCATAAGCGGTTTTATCCAGTCCAAAAAAACGTTTAACCAGTAGACTATTGGTGTCTAAAGCAGCTTCATTACCAGCTTGGCGTTGCTGCCGAAATTCTTCAAAAGGATGCATAATAACACTCCAAAATAAGCGATTATCTGGGTAGTCAATTGTTGATATAGACCATAAAAATAGCAGTGTAATGGCAACTGCTAACAAAGCCAATCGGTATTTGCGTGACTAGTTTAGTTCGCTTTTCTGATAAGCGGTTTCTAGCAAAGTTTCGGTTGTTTGCCAGCTAATACAAGCATCAGTGATGGAAACCCCATAGTCGAGTTTATCTTTTGACGCCGATATGGGCTGATTGCCTTCTTTTAGGTGACTTTCTAACATAACGCCAATGATCGATTGGTTGCCAGCTTGTTTTTGTTGCAAAATATCATGAAAAACCGTTGGCTGATTTCGGTAATCCTTATTCGAGTTACCGTGACTACAGTCCACAATAAATTTCGGGTTGACTTGAAGTGATTGCAGTTTTTGCTCTAACTCGTCGATATCTTCTTTTTGATAATTGGGTTTTTTGCCGCCACGCAAAATAATGTGGGCATCAGGATTACCTTTGGTTCTGATCAGCGCTACTTGGCCTTGACTATCGATCCCCATAAAACTGTGTGCTGACTTGGCGGCTATTAAAGCATTGGTGGCAACGTCTAAAGAACCATCGGTACCATTTTTGAAACCGACTGGCATTGATAAACCGGAAGCCATTTCACGGTGGGTCTGTGATTCGGTGGTACGAGCGCCAATGGCCGCCCAGCTAATAAGATCGGATAAGTATTGTGGCGAAATTGGATCTAATGCTTCAGTTGCGGCAGGTAAGCCCAGCTCGGCCAACCAAGCCAAGAAGGCGCGAGCACGCCTTAAGCCAGATTTGACATTGAAACTACCATTAAGCTCTGGATCATTAATAAAACCTTTCCAGCCAATATGAGTGCGCGGTTTTTCAAAATAAACTCGCATCAAAATCAAAAATTTATCTTGGTAGCGATCCGCTAAAGTTTTGAGCTTCTTGGCGTATTCTTTGGCCGAATCAATGTCATGTATCGAGCAGGGACCGCAAATGATCATTAGCCTTTGATCCTGCCCTTGTAGTATGTCGCTGATGGCTTGCCGAGTGCCTGCGACCAGTTCACTGGCTTTGTCAGTTAAGGGGATATCGAGTTTAAGATCCTCTGGCGAGGTTAAAATATCGATTTTTTCAATGTTTAAATTGTTAGTTTTTATGGTCATAGCACATCCTTATCAAGGCATCCAAGTAATAAAACAATTAAGTCGCATTATGCTCAATATCGCTAAGCGTCTTTGCATCAAGGTGGGTTGCTAAAATATCGTGTTGCGGATAACAACCCAGAACTTTAATCTGGTGAGCCGTGCGCTCCAATTCATATAACATTTTTTCAATATCCATATCTTCAGTATTACCTTCAAAATCGATATAAAACATTTCTTGCCAAGGTTTACTGGAAATAGGTCTGGATTCGATTTTGGTCATGTTTATTTGATGGTTTTTTAAGATCAGTAAACAATCGGCTAAAGAACCCGCTTGTTGTTTGGTGGTTAACACAATACTGGTTTTAGCGGGTATTTTTGCTGGAACCTGGATCTCCTTTCTACTTACCAGTAAAAAGCGCGTGTAATTTTCCTGGTAATTGTTAATTCCTGCTTGCAGAATGCTCAAGCCCGACTCAACCGCCGCTTCCTCACTGGCGATAGCCGCAATGCTCGGGTTTTGGTATTCGTCCACTAACTTAATGGCGGCGCTGGTGCTGGAGCGAAAGTGGCTGGTGATTTTAGAGTGTTCATCTAGAAAGCTTTTGCACTGGCTAATTGCTTGTGGGTGTGAATATACGTCAGTAATTTGATCCAAAGACGCGCTCGCGATCCCAATCAAGCAATGCTTAACTTTGAGCTTTTCTTCGCCAACAATCTTTACGTCGTATTCGAGCAATAGGTCATGGATATCAGTGATATTACCGGAGTTAGTATTTTCAATCGGTACCAAAGCATGATTGCATTTATCAGTTTTTAAACTGTCAAAAATCTGCTTAAAATTTTTGAAATAGCGTGGCTTATAGTCGCTGCTCTTGGTGGCGAAATGATTTTTTGCAGCAATCGCACTGTAGGAAGTATCGCTGCCTAGTAAAGCTAAGGTTATAGGCTGTTCAGCGCTGTGCTCTTGGGAAAGAAAGTAGTCGTATTGAGTGCGTATTGAGTCTTCAATGATATTATGAAACAAGCTCAAAGTGGTTGCAGAGTCCAAACCCAGTTTATCAGCATTGGATAGCAGTTGACTTAGCAGTTTTTTTTCCTGTGCTTGGTCACGAATATTGAGTTGCTTTTGGTACTTAGTTTGTGCCACCTGCTTACTGAGCTGGCGTCTTTTGGCAAACACCTGCAATAGCTCTTTATCGAGCTGATTTATGGCGGTGCGAAGTGTTTTTAATTCATCGTTACTCATAAGATTGCCAACCTTTTAGCTTTAGCGTGTGCAAAAAAAAACCTCCTAAATGGAGGTTTTTGATCCAAAAAGCCTCCTACTCAAGTCTGAGCATAAAAGAAGCTAAATGGATATAAATTCAATGTTTTCATGGTTTGATTGTTTATCGTTCGATCTTGTTTGTCAAGAGTCATATTAATTATTTTGTCCGCACAACCAATGTGGTATAAATAGGGTATTAGTAAAGTAGATATTAAAATACAGATGAATAACCCCAGCAAAAATAAATCTGCTGAAGCTCGCGAGCAAGCAGAAGTCAAGCCTGAGCATTCGCTATCGCGTGAAGCGTTGCTAGATTTGCTTGGTGCAGGCTCCTTTGTTTGGAACGAGTGGCGTCATAAAAATCCCAAGGCCAAGATTGTGTTGGATGGTGAAGATTTACGTGGTATGGATTTATCGGACGTAGATCTGTCTGAGGTAAGTTTGGTCAAAGCCAATTTGGCTTATTCGGATCTAAAAAATGCTATTTTGATCGCGACCAACTTAAGTCAAGCCAACTTGTGTTATTGCAACCTTAACAATGCCAAGTTGATAGCGGCTAATTTATATCAGACCAACTTAAGTCATGCTAATGTGTTGCATGCTAATTTTCTGACCGCCATGTGTCACCAAGCGGATTTTTCTAATGTGGATTTCAAAGATCAAGACTTGCGAGGGCAGAACCTAAAGGGTGCTAATTTGTCAGGCGCGGATTTGCGCCAGCAAAATTTAGAGGGAATTGATTTACGCCAAGCTAAGTTGATTGGTGCGAATCTTGACGGTGTTAATCTAATTGATGCCAATATGGAAGGAGCTAATCTTTCTGATGTGGACTTATCCAGTTGTCAATTAACAGGTGCATCCATGCATCATGCAATCTTGAACAACTGTAATTTATCGCGTTTGGACTTGAGCGACTTTAACTTTTCCGGCAGCAGTTTGCGCGGTGCAGATTTGCGGGAATCTAATTTATCTAAAGCCAATTTAGATGGGGTTGATTTAAGTTCGGCAAAATTGTGGCAGATCCAAAGTAAAGGTTGGTCTATTCGTGGTTTAAGTTGTACCCATGCTAGTTGGGATCAGCGCGGGCGAGAATATACTCATTACACTAAGAATCAGTTTGAAAAGTTATTTGCCGACAAGATCAGTTTTCAGCTTTATTACCAACGCCTCTTGTCTTACCAAGATCTAGCAACGTTACCCTTCTTAATTGAGCATTTAGAAGCGAGTTTTTGGGGTTGTAAATTACGGATCCGTGAAGTGCGTAATGAACCCGGCGATACACAAGTAGTATTGGTGGTCGAGGATACAGGTGGCTTAAATCCATCCATGTTGGAAGCGAGCTTGCAGCAAGAAGCGGATAAGTTGCAATCGATTCAAATCAGCTTACAGTCTGAGCGTAAATTACAGTCAGAAATTCGTGAGTCGATGCAAGAGATTAAGGATCGGTATTGGCCCAAATTACTAGAGCTTTCTGAGCAAGACAGTGATGCAAAAATGCGTCGCATGGCAGTTTTGTTCACCGATTTAAAAGGTTTTTCAAATTGGGATAAACAAGAAAGAACTGAACGCCTCTCTTTGTTCCGAGGTTTGCTAAAACCGGTGATGAAACAATGGCAAGCAAGTTATCCGAATATGGAAGGTGATTCCTTAAGAGCGACTTTTTCTACCATTTCGCAGGCGCTGCAATGTGCTGCCATGATGCAAAAAGTCCTTACAGGAGCTGGTTTTGTCGTGCGTATTGGCTTGGATGTAGGCGACGTTAAAATTACTCACAATGAAATTACTGAACAGCTCGATATCGAAGGTGATGCGCTAAATTTTGCAGCTCGTTTGGAGAGCATGGCAGCACCAGGCGAAGTTTTGGTGTCAGAAAATGTGCGCCATTATGCTTTGCAAGCTGACGCGCCATTCTTATTTAAAGAGCAACGACTTGCTTTGAAAAAGTCGGTTGGAGAGCGCCAAGCCGGCGATATGGTAGTTTGCTTTATTGCGCAACCTTTAGCAGATTTAAAATAATGCAAATTAGAAGTTTTCTGGTCATTAGTTTGGCCATTATCTGCGGCGGCTTTGCTATGTCTGCAAAGGCTGCTTTACCAACAACGGATATCGCAATTTTTGATTTAAAGACGTTATTTTCTAAAGATGAGAAGGCTCAAGCTTTTCATTTAACCTATAGAAATGGCTATGACAATCAACCTAAGTTTTCTAATGATGGTCAAACCATTTATTTTACGCGAGGCATTAAAGAGCAACGTGGAAAGTCGCAAACTGACGTTATGGCTTATAGCTTTGAATCGAAACAATTAAGTAATATCAGCAATTCAATAGACTCTAGCGAATATTCTCCTACGCCTTACCGAAGTGGATATTTAACTATCATTGGTGTCGCTGATGCTAATGGCAAACAGTATCTTAATAAGATGAATATTAGCCGTGGTTCACAAACTACTATTACAAAAGATATAGAGCCCGTTGGCTATCATGCTTGGCTTAATGACATTGAAGCTGCCGTTTTTGTGTTGGGTGATGTTATGACCTTGCAAATGTTGAAGACCAATACTAATGATAAGCCGCTAGTGTTAGCAGAGAACATTGGTCGCTGCCTACAGCGAATTTCAGAAAACAAAGTGAGCTATACGGTAGAAGAGGAGACTACTCATCGTATTTATTGGCTGGATGAAAATCACGATAGCCATGACACTGGTATCGTATTACCACAAGGCGTCCAAGACTATGTTTGGCTGAATGACAAAGAGGTGGTTTTTGGCGACAACTCCAAGTTATATCGATTGAGTGCCGATGAAAAAAGACTCATAACCGATTTATCTTATCTTGGTATTAAAAGCATCAGTCGACTTGCTTTTGATAGTAATTTTAATCGGTTGGCTGTGGTGTATGAACGTTAGTAAACTATGTTCTTTTTAATAATAGCGGCCACTATTGGGTTGATATAGAGAAAGTCAGTTGATTAATTTAGACGATAGTTTGTTTATAGCTAAGGGTGAGCATAGAGCTTGCTACCGGCATCCTGATAAAAACAATTTATGTATAAAAGTCAGTTTTGATTCCAAATCGCCGGAGCACAAACGCGAGTTGGGTTACTATAAACTCTTATCAAAGCGTAATATCGGTTGGGATTATTTGACTCGCTTTCACGGAATGGAGCAAACCAATATCGGCTTGGGGCATCTATTCGATTTAGTTATGGACAACAATAATCAGCCGTCTAAAACCTTAGAGTATTATTTAAAGCAGGGCGTGCCAGTTGGAGCTAGCCAAGCTTTGCTTCGCCTTAAGTCCTATCTACTAAAATATTCAATTGTTACTAAAGAATTAAACCCAAAAAATATTGTTTGTGTTAACAATGGCGGCAATATTGAGAAAGCGATTATCGTCGATGATATTGGTAATACCGAATTCTTACCTATCAGTAGCTACTCCAGCTATTTTGGGAGGCGTAAAATTCACCGAAAGTGGCGGCGGTTTGAAGAGCACCTAAAACAAAAAGGTTTGGCTCTTAAGTAAGGTTATTGGTGGGATGACCCGTGCCGGAAGACATAAAAAAGCCCAGAGCTTATTAATAGTGCTGGGCTTTTGCAAAGGCGATATCCTGCGGTTAAACCGCAGGATGACAATGGGGCTTAGCTTTAAACCTTAGGCCTTAGGCCCCGCTGCAATGAGTGCTTGCGCTGCTTCGTTATCGGCAAAACGATTGAAGTTATCAACAAACATACCAGCAAGCTTTTTAGCTTTGGCATCCCACTGCGCTTTATCTTCATAAGTATCTTGCGGATCTAGGATATTAGTATCAACGCCCGTTAACTCGGTAGGGATGGCTAAGTTAAAGTAAGGCAATTGAGTGAAGTTTGATTGCTCGATTGAACCATCCATAATCGCATCAATAATGCCGCGAGTGTCTTGGATAGAAATACGTTTGCCAGTACCGTTCCAACCAGTGTTTACTAAGTAAACTTCAGCGTTGTTTTCTTTAATGCGCTTTTCCAAAACTTCAGCGTACTGGGTTGGGTGTAGGCTCAAGAAAGCTTCACCAAAACAGGACGAGAAGGTAGGTGTTGGTTCGGTTACGCCTCGCTCTGTGCCGGCTAGTTTGGCAGTGAATCCGGACAGGAAGTAATATTGAGTTTGCTCTGGTGTTAATTTGGCTACCGGTGGTAAAACCCCGAAAGCATCAGCAGTTAAGAACACCACTTTTTTGGCATGACCAGCTTTTGACACTGGCTTAACGATATTATCAATATGATAAATCGGGTAAGACACACGGGTGTTTTCGGTTTTGCTGTTATCGTCGTAATCGATTTTGCCATAAGCATCAACCGTTACGTTTTCCAATAAGGCATCGCGACGAATGGCATTATAAATATCAGGTTCAGCTTCTTTGCTTAATTTGATGGTTTTTGCATAACAGCCACCTTCAAAGTTAAACACGCCGTTGTCATCCCAACCGTGTTCGTCATCACCAATCAAAGCGCGTTTCGGATCGGTTGAAAGGGTTGTTTTACCAGTTCCGGATAAGCCGAAGAAAATAGCTGTATCACCATCCTTGCCCACATTGGCCGAGCAGTGCATAGAAGCAATGCCGCGAAGTGGTAATAGGTAGTTCATCATCGAGAACATACCTTTTTTCATTTCGCCGCCATACCAGGTCCCGCCAATTAACTGAATTTTTTCGGTTAAGTTGAAGGCTACAAAGTTTTCAGAATTTAAGCCGTGCTTTTCATAATCAGGATTGGTGGTTTTAGAACCGTTCATTACCACGAAATCTGGCTCGAAACCTTCTAGTTCAGCATCAGTGGGGCGGATAAACATGTTTTTCACGAAGTGCGCTTGCCATGCCACTTGAGTAATAAAGCGTACTTTTAAGCGAGTGTCTTCGTTTGCGCCACAAAAAGCATCAACCACAAACAAACGGCTCTCAGAAAGTTGCTTGGTAACTAATGCTTTTAAATCACTCCATACTTCAGGAGAAATGGCTTTGTTATCATTCACGCCATTTTTTGACCACCAGACCGTATCGCGTGTCACATCATCCATCACGATGTATTTATCTTTTGGAGAACGGCCAGTGAAAATACCAGTGTCAACTGATACCGCACCTGACTCAGTCACAACGCCTCGTTCATAACCTTGGTTATCAGTGCGAGTTTCTTCTTCAAATAGTAACTCGTAAGACGGGTTGTAAACGATTTCTGCAACGTTTGAAATACCATATTGGGCAAGATCAAGCTGGTTTAGATCAAGTGACATTCTCCACTCCTGAATGTTCTGTCAAAATTTGAGTATTATCAGTTGCTACAGGCAAATTATGCGCAAACAAGCGAGCAAACCGCTAATAAATAATACTTATAAAATTGCGCGGTATTATCGCAGAAAAAATAAGCAGGTGCGAGTCCAAACAAGAATTATTTGCAATAGAAAACAGAAAGTAAGACCAGTTGGCAGATTAGCTTTATTAATGAACGATTTTGGATGGTGATTTTGGATGCACAAAGTGAGAGTAATTCGAACCGCAACAACCGCTATGGAATATGCCCTGTTTAAAATTTAAATTAAAATCGCAATTAAGAACCAAGTTAAGGTTTTAAGAAGCGCGTTTTAAGGATAGCTGTGCTAACTCTAGCAAGGCTATTTTATATTGTGAGTCTTCAAGGACCGCTAAGGCGTTTACAGCTTTGCCAATAGCCGCTTCAGCCGCAGCATAGGTGTATTCAATCGCGCCAGTTTGCTTAATAATCGCTAAAATGTCGTCCATCTGCTCAAGACCACCATGCTCAATTGCCGAGCGGATAAACTTTTGGCCTGCTTCATCGGCATTTTCTAGCGCATGAATCAGCGGCAGGGTAGGTTTGCCTTCGGCTAGATCGTCACCGACATTTTTGCCTAAATCTGCGGTATCTGCAGCATAATCTAACGCATCATCAATTAGCTGGAAGGCGATACCCAGTTGCATACCGTATTCCTGTAAAGCCGTTTCGGTTGCCTTATCAGCGCCACTAATAATGGCTGCCAATTGAGTCGCGGCGGCAAATAAAATAGCGGTTTTACGCTCAATCACTTGGTAATAACTGGCTTCACTGACATCGGGATCATTCACATTCATCAGCTGCAAGACCTCGCCAGCAGCAATTTGGTTGGTGGTGTCCGATAAAACATCCATCACTCGCATTTCACCCACTTCTACCATCATCTGAAAAGCGCGGCTGTAGAGGTAATCACCCACTAACACCGAGGCTTGATTGCCGAATAGGGAATTGGCGGTTTCTCGACCACGACGTAAATCAGATTCATCCACAACGTCATCGTGCAGCAAAGTTGCGGTGTGGATCATTTCGATAACCGCAGCCAAGATAGACTGTGATTTGATGGGATCTTCTTGATAATTCAATGCCTTGGCAGCTAATAGTAGCAACATTGGACGCAAGCGTTTACCGCCCGCAGCAACAATATATTGGCCTACTTGATTGACTAAAACCACGTCCGATTGCAACCGATCCAAAATAATTTGGTTGGTGTTTTCAAACTCGCGATCGACTAAAGCGCGGATATCATCAAGTGTCATAACGGTATTAGTGTTGGTTTTTGCTAGCATCGCTGTTTGCATGGCCTATTTACAAGAACGGTTAATTATCATTAAAATGCCTCGCAATCCTAGTGAGACTGGCGGTTTCGGTCAAGTGCTAATTGCCTGAAAGGTACTTATTTTAATCGATTTTTATGCTGATCAGACCAATAACGGGGGCTTTTTAGCTAAAAATACAAAAAATCCTTATTTTATTGTTGTTTTATAGGTTTTTTGCTCGATAATGCTTGCCTCAAATGCCGATTTCCCTTAAAATTCGCGCCCTCAAACGGTCTATCTCGTGCTTTCGAGCCTAGATCAGACAGAAATGATGCATATTAACCATTCTGTTGAGATATACAGAAAGGTCGTTAACTGGAGAATAAATATGTACGCAGTAATTAAAAGTGGTGGTAAGCAACACCGCGTTAAAGCTGGCCAAGTAGTACGCCTTGAGAAGATCGAAGCGGAAACTGGTTCAAACATCGATTTCGAAGAAGTATTGATGGTTGCTGATGGCGATAATGTGACTTTAGGTCAGCCATTAGTGGACGGTGCTTCTGTTTCTGCTGAAGTGGTAAACCACGGTCGCGCTAAGAAAGTTAAAATTCTTAAGTTCAAGCGTCGTAAGCACCACATGAAGCAAATGGGCCATCGTCAATGGTTCACTGAAGTTAAGATCAACGACATTGTGGTTGGTGGTGCTAAGAAAAAAGCTCCAGCTAAGAAAGCCGCTCCTAAAAAAGCCGCAGCTAAGACTGAAGGCGATGACTTAACTAAGCTTTCAGGTGTCGGTCCTGTTCTTGCTAAAAAATTGCACGAAGCAGGCGTAACCTCTTTCGCTCAAATCGCAGCTTGGACTGAAGCTGACGTTACTGAGTTCGACGAGAAATTAAGTTTTAAAGGCCGTATCGAGCGTGAAGGCTGGATCGAGCAAGCAAAAGAATTAGCTAAAGGCTAAGAGGAGACTATAAGATGGCTCATAAGAAAGCTGGTGGTAGTACCAAAAACGGACGCGATTCCGAAAGTAAACGCCTTGGTGTTAAGCGCTACGGCGGTGAAGAAGTAACTGCAGGCTCTATTATTGTTCGTCAACGTGGTACTCGTTTCCACGCAGGTGCAAATGTTGGTATCGGTCGTGACCATACTTTGTTTGCCAAAGCTGACGGCAAAGTTAAATTCGAAGTTAAGGGTAAAAACAACCGTAAGTTTGTTTCTATCGACGCTTAATCGAATTTAAAAAAGCAATATAGAAAGCCTCGGCATTTGTCGGGGCTTTTTGTTTCTAAACGTAAAAAATATGGCACAATAACATTATGAAATTCGTCGATGAAGTTTCCATAAAAGTAAAAGCGGGTGATGGCGGTAACGGCATTGTGAGCTTTCGTCGTGAAAAATACGTGCAGCGCGGCGGGCCGAACGGTGGTGATGGCGGTGATGGCGGTAGTGTGATTGTGGTGGCCGATCCAGAGCTTAATACGCTAGTGGATTACCGCTTTATTCGCTTTTACGAAGCAGAGCGTGGCGAAAACGGTCAAGGCAATAACATGACTGGTGCTAAAGGCGAACACTTGTATTTAAAAGCTCCTATTGGCACTCAAATTACCGATTTAGAAACTGGCGAAATTATTGGCGATTTAACTAAAGCTGGGCAAGAAGTGTTAGTGGCAAAAGGCGGTTTTCATGGCCTTGGTAATACCCGTTTTAAAAGCTCCATTAACCGTGCGCCGCGTAAAGCGACCCATGGTACAGCGGGTGAAACCCGTGAACTACGCTTAGAAATGAAAGTCCTAGCGGATGTGGGTTTGTTGGGGCTGCCAAACGCCGGTAAATCCACCTTTATTCGCGCCGTTTCAGCGGCTAAGCCAAAAGTGGCTGGTTACCCCTTTACCACCCTTATTCCGAATTTAGGGGTAGTACGCGTCGATAACGAATCCAGTTTCGTGGTTGCGGATATTCCTGGGGTGATTGAAGGCGCAGCGGAAGGCGCTGGTCTTGGCATACGGTTTTTACGCCATTTAGCGAGGACCCGGATCCTATTACACATTGTTGATTTGTTACCCTACGACGAGTCGGATCCAGTCGACAATTTTAATGGCATCATGAACGAGCTGTATAAGTATTCGGAAAGTAAGGATATCTCCTTAAAAGATAAACCGGTTTGGTTGGTCTTTAATAAAACCGATTTGATGCTCGAAGAAGATGTCAAAGAAAAGGTTAAAGACTTTTTAGCACGACTAGATTGGGATGGTCCGGTTTATCAAATGTCGGCGGTGAAGAAAGAGGGTACTCAGATTATTTGTAATGACATCATGGAATTTTTGATTGAGAACCCTGAAGTACGTCAGTTTGAGCAGGAAGAAACCACTCAAGAGTTCCAGTGGCCAACTCAAGGTGAATCGAAAGTTAAAGATGAAGAAGCTTGGGATGATCTTGAGGACGAGCTTGGAGACGGTTTTGAGCCCGATGAAGACGATTGGGACTTTGAAGATGGCGATACTTTCGAGGAAGATGGTGTCGAAATCGAATATAAAAAATAGAACGACCGTTTTGCCGTAATTTTAGTGACTTGATTAATTTGCAATCAATGGCATTTTTGTTAACAATATCAAGCCATTAAGATCATTTGGGGGTACTCGTTGGGCACTCGCTATCGATTTAAAGATACTTTTTTGCTCGACGCCACCGAAGCGGGAGAGCGACTTATTGCCGTTATCCGGCTAATAACCTACCTGACCATTGGTTTAATTCCTTTTTCTCAATACTTGCTATTTGAAGATTCTCGGATAGAAGTTTTTATCAGTTTCGTGATTACGGCGCTCGCAGTTAGCTTTGCGGTGCTGGTCTATTGGATAGTCTCTAAAAATAAAAAGTTATTCCGTTTGGGTTGGGTGGTGAGCTTCCTTGACATCAGTCTGGTGACGATAGTTCTGCTCTTGATTGCCTTAAACAGCAACCCCGTGATTGCAACTAATAGTCTGGTGATATGGCAAATCTACGGCATTATTATTTTTGCTACCAGCTTGCGACTGAATCTACAAATGACGGTATTTACCGGCTTATTGGCAGCTTTTCAATATATGCTACTGGTCATTTATTTGGATCTAGCCTTTGACTTAAGTGAGCAGCAGATCAGTTCTAATGGTTATGGTTTATTTAGTTGGCCGTTGCAACTAGGCCGAATAGCCATTATCACGATCATGACATTGGTAGCGGCCTTTTTTGTGCTGAGGGTACGCAAGCTAGTTATTTACTCGGGAACAGACAGTTTAACCGGCCTAAAAAACCGAGCTTATTTCGAGCATGTGTTTCCATTGGAAATTGCTAAATCCGTCAGCAAACAACAACCTTTAGCGCTGGTATTTCTCGACTTTGACGAGTTTAAAGCCATCAATGACGAGTATGGTCATGCGGTCGGCGACAGCACATTGCGCGCGGTAGGCGAAGTTTTTACAGAGCATTACCGCTCACCTTATAAAGTTGCGCGATGGGGTGGAGAAGAATTTGCTTTTCTATTGCCAAATACCACCAAAGAAGAAGCAGTGGTGTTAATTAATGCACTCCGAAAAGTCCTTGCTGCAGGCGTTAGAGTCAACCCTAGACTGGTGCTTGAGCTGACAGTGAGTGTTGGTATTGTTGAATGCGCGCAAGAGGGTACTCAACCTTTGGATTTAATCAACCTTGCTGACGATCGTATGTTACAAGCAAAAAATACCGGTAGAGATAAGATCGTTTTTGACAGCTAGATCGATTTATCCTGCATCAGATGTAAGATATTGCCTTCAGAGTCTTTAAAAGCGCAAAGCCAACTTTCGCTTTGATCCGTTTTGTGGATCATTATGGGTTCTTTAACAATGAAAACCTGTTTTGCTTTCAAGTTTTGCACATCAGCTTCGAGGTTATCACTGCGGTAGTAGATAAATGCCTTGGAGTCATATTCAGGATTTTTGCCGAGGTAGAGCCGCGTGCCGCCACAATCAAAAAAAGCCATACTTTGATCTGGAAACGACATAACTAAGGTTAAACCGAGGGTGTTCTGATAAAAATCGATAGCCCTTTCGATATTTTCGACTTGTACGTGAATTTGCTGAATTCCTGTGATCATCTTTCTTTCCGCGGCAAACTAAGATATATTTAACATGAGTTAAATAATCGCGTAAAACTTAACCTATGTCAAATTTATCGCTGCCAACCGGCTTGCCTGAAGGAATGGCTGAGAATCCAACCAATCAGTTGGCGAATCAGTTGCACAAGCTTGCCATTCATTTGTTGCGGCAAGCTAGAAAACAGGATCTAGCAACGGGTTTGACTCCAGAGCGGCTTTCTATTTTGTCGATTCTGGTTTATGTCGGTTCAAAAACAGTGAACCAACTTGCCACTATGGAGCAGGTCAGTGCGCCAGCGATAACGCGAATTGTTAAAAACTTGGAAAAAGACGGTTACGTGATCAAGGCTAAGTCTAAAACCGATCAACGCGTGGTTTACGTTTCAGCCACTCGCAAAAGTAAAAAGCTGATGGAGCAAGCTAGAAAAAAGCGCATTGAGGCGATTGCCGAGTCGCTTGAATCGGCTCAACCACAAGAGTTAACAAAGTTTAAAACCGATATCGAAGCCCTATCCAGCTTACTGCAGCAGCTTTAAGTGTAATATCAAAATAATCTGACAGCTCAATTTTAGATAGCGTTAAGGCTACTCGAAATCCATACGATGGTGAAGGCTGCAATAATAATTATTAATCAATGACTTAAAGAAATTGACTGTCGAGTTTTGCATCTTTGCTAGAGTCTAAACTTAACTTTCTTCACCTTCACCAACGGGCTCGTAATTGGTCGAGATTCTGGAATTATTAAAGCCGTTATCATTGTTAAAATAAACGTAAACAGGCTTTTCGTTGCGCAACATATCGATCAAGGCTGCCAATTGGTGATGGTGGTAACAAAACGAGTAAACGTTGGGCGCGATTTGGTGCGCTTCGGCTAATTCTGCTTCCGGATCTTCTTCGAACCACACCGAGCATCTTTTGCCACCGACTCCTTCTAGGTTGAGGTTGGTTTTGCCACTGTTGCGTGAGGACCAATGGTAGTATTGATAGTTGACTACTTGGAATGAATCTTGGCTCATAATATCTGCTCCTTGCTAGTGATAAATACTCTTTGAAAATAGCACAAATAGAAGCCGCCAAAAGTGTCGCAGAAAGGTTCTGTGAAATATTTAACGGATGGAGTTATCGTTTTTAAAATTAATTTTAAAGGCTTACGGTTTGATCGTAAATTTGAGGTTTGTTTATTGGATTAACTCTTTTGCGATCTGGTAATCCTTATTCTCAGCTTCTAAACCTGAGTGTTGCTCAGCATTATCAGGCTCGAAAGCCAGTCGCGTTAGTAACGGGAAATGATCTGAGCCAATCGAAGTCAGCGTTTTAATTTCTTGTAAACTAAAGTGGGCGCTGTGAAATAGATGATCTAAAGGCCATCGCAACAAGGGATAGTCAGCATGGAAGGTGTTGAAAGTGCCACGGCCGATCCTTGGATCGAGTAGCCCACTAATTTTACGGAACAAGCGGGTGGTTCTTGACCAGGCCACATCATTGAGATCGCCTGTGACAATAACGGGCTCATCTGATTTGGCGACACTGGTAGCCACAATCAGCAGTTCGATATCTCTTTGGGTTGATTCGGTATTTTCTGTTGGGCTGGGCGGGGCGGGATGCAATAAGTGCATTTTTACTTTTTGCCCAAAGGGCAGAACCACTTTTAGGTGGAAAGAGGGAACGCCTTCTTGGACTAAGAATTTAACTTGCGAGTTTTCAATTGGCAAACGCGAGTATAGGTGCATCCCATAAAGATTATCCAGCGGTTGCTTAATGGTATAGGGCATAGAATCTTCTAGTGCCGCTAGTTGCTGTTGCCACCAGTTATCGGTTTCTAGGGTCAATAAAATGTCCGGCTGATGCTTTTCAACAAGCGCTAGCAGAGCTTGAGAATTGCGATTAGGCGTTAACACATTGGAAGTCATAATGCAGATCTGGTTATTTGGATCTTGTGACTTGGATGGTTTAACTTCTTTTGGCCAAACTCTTGAATAAGGTAAAATCCACCAGCCTTGTCGTGCTAGGCAGATTAGGTTAACGACAATAAGCAGCCAACTTACTGGCAAGCAGAGGTTTAAAAACAATAAGCCAATAAAGAGATTTAGCCCCAACAAAAAGGCAATTTGCACTCGCGGAAAATCCAGATCCCGAATCACCCAATGCGAGAGTTTCATTAGCGGTAGAAAGGTTACCAGAGCTAATACTAGGGTGCTGATTATCAGTGCGATTTGCATCAATAGTCCTTATTTGCCAACGACTTAACGCTAGTTATCATCTACTAAGAGCTCAGCATAGGCAAGCATTAGTGTGCCAAGTAATCGGACTGAACTATAACCACCAAACGCAAAAAGGCCGCGCTTCCTTTTCGAAAGGCGGCCTTAGAATCTTGCTAAGCAGCTAAACTTCTAAAACAAATTAAGTTTTTTAAATTATAGCGCTTGGATGCGAGCGTTTAAACGACTCTTGTGACGTGCAGCTTTATTCTTGTGAATTAAGCCTTTGTTAGCAGCTACGTCAATCACTGGAACAGCGCGCTCAAAAGCGGCTTGCGCAGTTTTCTTATCACCAGCTTCGATTGCGTATACAACTTTCTTGATGTAGCTACGCAACATAGAACGACGGCTTGCGTTGTGTTGACGACGGCCTTCAGCCTGACGTGCACGTTTTTTGGCAGATTTGATGTTAGCCAAGGTGTTTCTCCTAAAAAGGTTTCACTAAAAATACATAAATTTAAGGACGCGAAATATACCCGTATTTGGGCTTTTGTTCAAGTGAAAAGCCCAATTTATCGGCAATATTGCGCCAATTCTGGCATTTTTGTGGCTTTTGCCGGCTTTAGCTGGTGAGGATCGGCTTTATCCCTTAGAATTGCCGCATAAATCGGGGAACAGCAATAGGGCAGACTTAAAGTCTGTCCTTAGAAATAGACAATGGCAAATTTACTCAAATCCAGCACCATCGTTAGTTTCTGGACCATGATGTCACGCTTTTTAGGGCTGGCGCGGGATGTCGTTCTGGCACACATTATTGGCGCGGAAGGGCGCTCAGATGTGTTTTTGGTGGCGCAAAAAATTCCTAATTTTTTACGCAGGCTGTTTGCCGAAGGCGCTTTTGCTACCGCTTTTGTGCCAGTTTTTTCCGAATATTATGAAAAGCGCTCTAAAACAGAAACTTTACAACTGTTGAGCAAAGTTTCAGGTACTTTAGGCGGCTTTTTATTTATTGTTACCATTATAGGCGTCTTAGGTTCGCAAGGCTTGATGGCGATTTTCGGCTTTGGCTTTTATGTCAATGATCCGGATAAGTTTTATCATGCCTCCGAGCTGTTAAAAATCACCTTTCCTTATATCTTTTTTATCTCGCTGGTGGCCATGTACAGCGCGGTATTGAATACCCTGAATAAATTTGCCATTCCCGCTTTTGCGCCAATTTTATTGAACGTTTCGATAATCGGTATGGCGATTTGGGGAGTGCCGTATTTTAGCGATTCCACCTATGCTTTGGCTTGGGGTATTTTTATTGCAGGAGTTTTGCAGCTGCTGTTATTTATTCCTTACTTGTGGAAGTATGGTTATCTGGTCAAGCCGCAGTGGGCTTGGAAAGATAGCGCGGTAAGACGCATTATGAAGTTGATGCTGCCCGTTATTTTTGGCGCCTCAGTGAGTCAAATTAATTTGCTGATCGATACGCAGATCGCCACCTTGCTCGATGAAGGCAGTATTTCTTGGCTCTATTATTCCGATCGGATGCTCGAATTTCCTTTGGGTATTTTTGGTATTGCCATTGCCACGGTGTTACTGCCAACCCTGTCTAAATATTTCGCTAAAGAAGATATGCAGCACTTTAGCGGTACGCTTGATTGGGGCTTGCGGATGGTGTTGATGATTGGCATTCCAGCCGCTATAGGCCTTTTATGGCTGGCAGAACCGATCATGATCACGGTCTTTCAACATGGTGCTTTTGATGCGCACGATTCGTTTAAAGCAGGGCAGAGCTTACAAGCTTATTCTTTAGGGTTAATCGCCTTTATGATGGTAAAAGTTTTCCTTACGGGCTTTTATTCGCGCCAAGATCCAAAAACGCCGGTCAAGATTGGCATCATATCGGTAGTTAGTAATATCGTCTTAAATCTTGCCTTGTTTAAACCTTTTGGTCATGTGGGCTTAGCCGTTGCCACCAGCATTTCAGCCTTTATTAACGCCATTTTGTTGTATCGCTACCTACACAAACATGACCATTTGCAAATTTCAAAATCCACCGCCATTTGGATCTTAAAACTGGTTATTGCCAGTGGATTGTTACTGGCCGGATTATGGTATTTCGATTTCTCAATCGACCAATGGCAAGCTTGGACGCGTATTGAAGCCATTGGCATGATTGTGGCTACCATTGGCGCTACGATTGCTGCGTATGGCCTATTATTGGTTTTGATGGGGGTTCGCCCCAAGGATTTCAGGCTTGCGCGTTAAGTTGCTGATTCTGTTATTGCGAGCGATTTTAAATGGTGTGGTAATCTCTGGGTATTTTCGGACGCTGCTTTGATACTCCGAGTTATGTTCACGAGATTAGTTCGTCCTAATACTCTTTGTAATGACCGAGTAAAACATAGATGCAAACTTCTTTTTGGCGTTTAATTGGCTTAGCCATCATCGCGGTCTTTTTTATGGCTTTGGTGCCGGTGACCATAAAGCAAATTCAAGTGGACCCTTGGCTGGTAGGTTTTGTGCGATTAGCAATAAGTGTGGTTGGTCTTTACCTCATTGCCAAGCTGCTTAAACAATCGGTTTGGTCGAAGAAAGAAAACTGGCCGGCGATTATGTTGATTGGCTTCACTTTTTCTATTCATTGGCTGAGCTATTTTTACAGTATCCAACTTTCCACAGCCTCTATCGCTGCTATTGGCGTTTCCACTTATGGTGCTCATCTGTTGCTTTTGGGTTGGTGGTTTCATGGGCAAAAGCCAACACTATTCGAGTTGAGTTGCGTGTTGCTGGCTTTTGTTGGGGTTTATTTTGTACTGCCCGAGTTTGATTTGAAAAACGATATGACTTTGGGTTTGTTGCTTGGCGTTCTATCGGGCGCTTTGTACGCCTGTTTGCCTATCTTGCACCAAAAATACCGTCATATTAATCATCAGAGAAGGGCATTTGGCCAGTTCTTTATTGCTATGTGGTTGTTTGCTCTCGGTTTACCATTTCTACCTGCTGCGGAGTTTGAGCTATCAAAAGAAGCCATTATGGGCTTGGTTATTTTAGGTGTTTTGAGCACCCTGATTGGCCATAGCTTGTGGGTTAAGATCTCCACCGAGCTTAACCATGTGGTCACCTCCATTGTTTACTACCTTTATGTACCGATCGCTATGGCGTTAAGTTTTTTCCTGCTAAATGAAGAACTTACAGCTAATAAACTCATCGGAGCGGGGCTTGTGATCTGCGCCAATATTGCTGGGATCTATTACCGCTATCGACATTCAAAAACCACCAATCACGCTTAGTTACATTTGAAAGCTGCTCTCCACTTGACTATATAAAAAATTATATAGTAAGCTATATATCAATTTATATAGTGATTTTTACAGTGGAAATAGATTGGTAGGTGCCAGATGGAAATATTGCATGAGATTTTACGTTACACCCACATGATCGGTGGTTTTGTTGGTTTAGGATTATTTTGGATCCCAATTTTCAGCAAAAAAGGCGGCAAAATTCACCGCCAAATGGGCAAGTATTGGACTTGGCTAGGCAGGTTGGTAGTTTTGTCGGCTTTGGCAGGCTTGTTCTTATATATACCTGAAATCATTGAGAAAAATATGTCGCCTAATAGTTATGCCCCCTTACTTTTCTTAGCATACCTCTCGGTAGTGACCTACATCATTATCAGTTATGGCGTTGCAGTGCTGGCTTCGAAAAAAGATCCTCTGATCATGAATACGCTGTATTGGAATAGCATGGCTTATATAAGTTTAGTGGCAAGTATTTGTATTATTGCCTTTGCCTTTATCATCAAACCCGACTCGATGGTGGTATTATTAGCGCTGAGCCCGGTGGGACTGTTAACGGGCTTTGGCATATTGAAGTACATCAAGGGTAAGCATAGTTCTAACAAGGCGTGGCTTTACGAACACTTGGGTTCGATGTTAGGCGCTGGAATAGCTTTCCACACAGCCTTTGCGGTATTTGGTGTCACTCGTATCTTCGATATAGGTTTGGAAGGTTTTATAGCCGTTATTCCGTGGATTTTGCCTGCAGTGATCGGTATTCCTGCTCAGATTATTTGGACGCGCCATTATCAGCGGAAATTTAAAGAAATTTAGGATGCGGATTTGAGTTTACAACATATTTTATTGGGGATTTTGCAAGAACCGAAAAGTGGTTACGATGTAAAAAAAATGTTTGATGAGATATTTAGCAACTTCTGGTCCGCTGAATTATCGCAAATCTACCCGCAATTAAAAAAGCTTGCCGACAAAGGCAAGCTGTCTATCTTCGAAGAAGCCTCGAATAAAGGCCCCAATAAAAAGGTCTATCAAACTACTCAACAAGGGATTGAAGATCTGGTGGCTTGGATCGAGCAGGGACCAGCGGTGCACACCGAGCGCCATGCCTATTTGGCGCAAACGTTTTTTCTCAACAGTTTAGATGCTACCGAGAAAAAACTTGAATTTATGCAATCTCTGCATCAGGAAATGCAGCAATGGCATCAGCAGCTTAGCCATACTTTAGAGCAAGCAAAAAAAGAAACCGACAATTTTCCTTATGACTTACCCGATGAGCAGTTTTACCCATTGTTGACTTTAATGATGGGGGTGAAAAAAGTTGGCGCGATAGTTGACTGGTGTCAAGAGGCGACTGAATTGATAAAGCTACGGCTTTAAGTAAAAAAAGCAGCCAATTGGCTGCTTTTTTACGTTTTAACAGTGATTATTGCTTAGCGGCAGAGACACGGCGTCTTGCGATTTCGTCGGCAATCACGTTCGTTGGGCGGCCCTCGGCATCGGAAGCTTCGAATACTTCAGTAAGAGTGCCGTAGATTTCGTCCACTTTTTCCAAGGCTTTTGCTTGGTCGTAATTTTCTTCGAAGTTTACGTTGATGATACCGCCAGCGTTAATAACATAATCAGGAGCGTAAAGAATACCGCGTTGCATTAAGATATCGCCATGGCGATCTTCTGCTAATTGGTTATTCGCTGCGCCCGCGATGATTTTTGTATTTAAACGCTTTAAAGTGTTGTCATTAACCGTGGCACCCAAAGCACAAGGAGCGTAAATATCAACTTCTTGTTCGTAGATTTCATTGATACCAACTTCTTTAGCACCGAAATCATTCACCACACGGTCCAAGTTATCTTGGTTGATGTCGGTTACGATTAATTGAGCGCCTTCTTTTTTCAGGTGCTCACACAAGTAATAACCCACATGGCCTAAACCTTGCACTGAGATTTTTAAACCGTCTAAATCATCACGACCTAATTTGTGCTTAGCGGCGGCTTTAATACCTTTGTACACCCCATAGGCAGTAACAGGAGAAGGATCGCCCGACTTGCCCTCAAGGCCTAAAACGTGCGAGGTTTCCTTGTTCACGATAGCCATATCGTTCGGGTTAATGCCCACGTCTTCAGCTGTAATGTATTTGCCGCTTAATTTATCCACGAAACGGCCAAAAGCGCGGAACAATTCTTCCGACTTCATGGTTTTAGAATTGCCGATAATAACCGATTTACCGCCACCCATTTTCAAACCCGCCATGGCATTTTTGTAGGTCATGCCGCGAGATAGGCGTAAGGCATCGATTAAGGCGCCTTCGTCAGAGTTGTAATCCCACATACGACAACCGCCGACCGCTGGGCCAAGGTTGGTGTTGTGGATACAGATAATTGCTCTTAAACCAGAATCAACATCGCGACAAAACACCACTTGCTCGTGTGAGTCGTATGCTCTTAGGTTAAAAACTGCCATATTATTCTCCTTATTAAGAACTTAAACTTAATTACTTAAGTTCTTGAAAACATTGGAACAAATTTTTATTAAAAACGAGGCCACAACAAACAGTGGCCTAAATTACATTAGCCTAGATCGAAAGTAATGCCTTGCGCTAGGGTTGGGGTATCGCCCCAGAAAATGGTGTTGGTCTGACGACGCATATAGGCTTTCCAAGCGTCAGAGCCAGCTTCACGACCGCCGCCAGTTTCTTTCTCGCCACCGAAGGCGCCACCAATCTCAGCACCGGAAGTGCCAATGTTAACGTTAGCGATGCCGCAGTCAGAGCCCACAGACGACAAGAATTTCTCAGCGTTAGGCACATGGTTAGTGAAGATAGCCGAAGAAAGACCGGCTTTTGAATGGTTTTGCATGGCGATAGCTCCTTCGATGGTATCGAATGGCATCACGTATAAAATCGCTGCGAAAGTTTCAGATTGAACAACATCCCAGTGGTTTTCTGCTTTGATGATGGTTGGTTCAATGAAATGACCAGGGCCATCGATGCGTTTACCACCGAATAAAACTTCGCCGCCGGCTTCTTTAGCTTTAGCGACAGAGTTTTCGAAGTTTTGAACCGCTTGCTCGTCGATTAGTGGGCCCATTAAGGTATCAGAATCTAACGGATTGCCGATTTTTACTTGGCCATAACCTTTAACGATAGCGTTTACCACTTCGTCCATACGGCTGCGGTGAACGATTAAACGGCGAGTAGTAGTACAGCGCTGACCGCCAGTACCAACCGAGCCGAATACGATGGACGGCACTGCTAGGTTTAAGTCTGCGCTCTCGTCAACAATTAACGCATTATTACCCGAAAGCTCAAGCAAACATTTCCCCATGCGCTCAGCAACTTTAACTCCAACCATACGACCAACTACGCTAGAGCCTGTGAATGACATCTTTTTAACGCGGGTGTCTTCGATAAATTTATTCGCAAGTTGGTTTTCATCCGTATCGATAAACAAGCCGAAAATGCCTTTAAGGCCTTCAGCTTCTAAAACTTGGTTACAGATGTTTTGTACAGCGATTGCGCACAAAGGAGTTTTTGGAGACGGTTTCCAAACGGTAGTGTTGCCACAAATGGCCGCAATAAACGCATTCCAAGACCAAACCGCTACAGGGAAGTTAAAAGCCGACATAACACCAGTGATCCCAAGCGGGTGCCACTGCTCGTACATACGATGCTCTGGGCGCTCCGAGTGCATGGTTTTACCGTAAAGCATACGGCCTTGGCCAACGGCGAAATCCGCCATATCGATCATTTCTTGAACTTCGCCATCGCCTTCGGCTTTGATTTTGCCCATTTCAGCAGCCACCAAGCTACCTAAAGCGTCTTTATGTTTTCTAAGGGCATCGCCAATTTTACGAACTAATTCACCACGCAATGGGGCAGGGACTCTTCTCCACTCGGCGAATGCTGCCTCGGCTTCGGTCATCACTTTTTCGTAGTCGGTGGCCGAGCTTGCGTAAACTTTCGCGATTAATTCGCCAGTAGCAGGGTTATAAGATTCAATAATGCCCGCGTCTTGAGTGTCGGTGTAACCTTGGCCCCAGCTCGCCGATTGATTGATATCTTGAATGCCTAGCTCTTTTAAGAAATCCATAGAAAACCTCTAAAATTGATTAAAGTAGGGCAAAAGGATGATAAATGCCTAAAAATAATGGCAAATTGCCCTGAAATAATATGCGGCGCTACCATACCACCAGAGGCGCTTTTTCGCCAGTGAATTTTAGGCTTTGTGGCTAAGAAATAGGCAGTTTTGCGGCTGGTCGGAGAAGTTGCCAAGCAAAGCTATTGCTGTTAGCTTTTTGGATTAGGAAAAGTTATTCACTGTTCAATTTCTATGCCATTCTGGCCGGATGATCTTACGGGGACGAAAATGTGTTAACTTTTAACTTATATGAGGTACGGTAAATCAAACCGTACCTCATCACTCTTAGTCTTTTATCACAGGGGAGTTATTGCCAGGGAAAAACAAAAACCTAGTATGTTTTTGATGACCATCACTTTGAATGGACACAAAGAGATTTCCTAGTGATACATTATTACTTACAAATTCTTTGTAGAAAGTTTGCCAGCTGTCAACTTTATTATAGGTTACATTAAAACCACACATGGCATTACTACAAAGTACGCCTCGGTTGTCCATCGCTAACTCTGATTGCGTGGCCGTTATCGTTTCCCAAACTTGATTATTAAAAGTGTTTTGAAGTTGAATGCTTTCATCACTGCCAAAATTAGCTGCTTGGGATGTAAGCATGTCATAAAAGTTAGAGCTATTAATAACGGTATTTGCCTTTTTAACACTAAGTGTATTGCTATGGGGATCGATGACGAAAGTGGCTATATTTTTATTGGTTTTTAATTTGCAAATGTTATTGTGGTCGTATTCACATATCTCAAACTTTTGTGTTCCATGTGTATGACCAGCTTCACTTTCAGAACTGTGATGATTCAGGTTGGTGTTTTTTTTTCATCGTCATCACGAGTGATAGAGTGGTCATTTGATGATAAGTTTTGCTTTGATACTTTTTTATGGCTGATGTGGTTTGATGAAAGGCTTGAACTGTCTTTATCGCTAGTGAAATAGTATATAATCAAAGTTGACAAAGAAATTGCTAAAATAGCTATTACAATATTTTTTTTCATATGATATCCTAGATATTATATTGCTGAAACTCCCCTAAGGAAGCGGGAAGTTTCAATTTGGAAAGTAATATTTTCTAATTATTTTTCTTCTTCATGTGGTCCGTAGGTAACGGACTCTACTCTTCCGCCACAACAGTCTTCTATTTTTGTTGTGCCGTCAGGGTATACTGTAATCACACAACTATTGGTACAAGTAATTCCTTAAATTTATTGTTATTGCCTTGGAGAAGCACAAGGCAGAAAAAAACTAACATATAAATACTCTATAAACAACAAGCTAGAAGTGCTTTTGTGAAGTAGCTCTGTTTTTTAGAAAACATAAAAGGGGACAGATCTATTTTTTAGTTCTGTCTCATTTAACCTAGGTTAGAGTGAAATATAAGCCCTAACAAATACCTTTTCTCCATCGAAGTAACTCTAAAACTCCCACCAGCAGGTTTGCCACCATTCTAAAAATTCGTCAAAGTCGATATGGCCGTCGTTGTTTTCGTCGATCAATTCAAAGCCGCGTTGGGCTTGCGCTTCGGTGGCGTCGGGGCTTAATACTTTTAGCAGTTTTTCAAACTCTTCAACGTCGATTTCGCCATTATTATCACGGTCAAAAAAGGCAAAGCTTTCTTTAACTTCGGCGATGTGTTTTTCGGTTAGTGGTTTCATGAGTCTCTCTTTTAAATTTTGATAAATTCGCGGTTCAATAATGGTTGGCTTAGCTTAAGGTGTTTTCGTCTAGCCGATACCGTACCCGACGTTCTTCCAGATAGTCAATCACGGTTTTGCAACAATCGGCATGACCGCCAATATGTTCCGGCGCAAAGACGCCTTTTTTGTCGAACTTGCCGCGCAGCAACAGTTGAGTAACCGCGGTGGCGGTAAAGCCAGTGGTGCGAGCCATGGAAGTTTCGTGTTTAACCTTATCGTATTCGTCGTATAGCTCGTAGATGTATTCTTTTTGCTTGCCACCTTCTTGGCCGCGAATGGTCACCCGCATAATGGTAAATTCTTCTTCTTTGGGTTTGAGTTTCCATTCGTTAATCAGCACTTTTGAAGTGAATTCTAGCGGTGATATTTCCATGCCATTAACCTGAATCGGCTCTTTATCGAAAAAACCGCTGGCTTTTAGGGTGCGGATTGATTCCACATGGCCCGGATAGCGCAGGGTTTTTTCCTTCATGTTAGGAATGTCTTTCATGGTAAACATCAAACTGCGCAGGCCATCGGTATTAAAGGCTTCTAAAGTTCCAATTTTATCGAATTCCACCAGCTCACGATCGCTTAATGGCTCGCGGGTTACGGTGCGCCCATGCGCAATAAAACGGGCAGGGCGCATATATTCTTCGATCACATCGATTGGTGAAAAAGAGGCTTTATATTCAAAAGGACGGCGGCGCTCTTTCGGTAGGCCACCGACCAGACATTCAAAATGGTCTATTTCCATGCGGGTTTTATGGAAGCCTAATAAGAGGTTATCCATACCCGGTGCCACGCCGCAATCAATAACCGCGGTGACGTCATGTTTTTTGGCCAAATAATCCAGCTCCAAGCAATTTTCTGGGGCAAAAGAAATATCCACCACGCTTTTGCCAGCTTCAATAATATTCTTAAGGGTCACAAAGCCGAGATGCCCTGGAACGCCGCAAACCACCATATCAAATGGTTCGATTGCACTTTTCAGTGCTTCAAGGTTGGTGCTGTCAAGTTCCAAGGTGTTGACTTGGGTAAGACGTTTTTTTAGGGCTTTTAGGGTAAGTTTATTGATATCGGCAATGGTCACGTCATGTTTTTCCGACAAGTCACGCGCCATCACGCTACCGACCATTCCCGCACCTAAAACAATAATATTACTCATATTGGTTCCTAGTTTGTTTCTTTGCTTCGGCCTTTATTTTATTCGGCTTCAAGCGCGTCTTGCTCAGCAAGTGAGGCTTGATAGGGAGTCACTTTAAGCAGTAGCCCCATGGTTGGATGATCGAAATAATTCAGCTTGTTGATTTTAATTTTACGATTTTCCGATAACATAAAATAACCCGCTAAGGCTTCTGGAGCTTGCGAGCTGTTTCCTTCAAGCATGTCGCCTTCGGTCAGAATGTTTGGATCGGCAGCTTTAAAACCTAGCACTGAACTTTCGACCAACAAGCCTTCATTGCGGCTAAAGCGAATATTGCCCATAAACTCTTGTAAACCCTTTTTCTCAGGATCATCTCCTACCGAGAAAAACAGCCAAGGCGTTTGCTCTTTATCGTTGAGAGGTTGTCGCCAGGCTAGGTGCAATAAAGGGCGCATATTGGCACTTGATTTTAGGCGATTATAAACCCCTTCCATACGATGTTCTTGGCGTTTCAAAGGGCTAAAACCATCAGGCAATAAGACCGGGTTTACCAAAGAGTATTCTTGCTCCAACTCGAGGTTATAGTCGCTTAGTTGTTCTTTCGCTAAATAATTAAATTGGCCGGTAGCATCGAGTCGCTTAAATAGCACCAGTTCCACATTGAAAATGGTTTGCGCTTTTGCCACAGGCAGGGCGGTGAGCAGCAACAATGCCGCCAAAGTTATAGAAATCGTTAGTGCTTTTATTTTTGTCATAATCGTGTCATAGCCATTTGCAATAGCCTATATGAAACAGCCCATCCGAAAAGACAAAGTGTAGCACGCTTAACAAAAATGGCTAGTCTTGACTTTTGGCCTTAATCCAATCGGTATTTAGCGAATTTTTTCCACTACAAGTTGGATCATTTTTAATAAAGGTTCAAGTTCCTCTTGCTCGGTCAATATTTTTAAGACCACATTATTCTCAAAACGATACAGCGCGGGATTCATTTGTATTAATCGAATCAATTTACTTGGATCGACCTTGGTGTCTTGGCTAAAGGCAATGCGTACGCCGGACTTAACCAGATCGATTTTCGAGATCCCAAAATCAGCAACTTCGATAGCTAATGTGCTTACATCGAAGAGATTTTTTAAGGGATCGGGTAATAAGCCAAAACGATCGATAAATTCAACTTTTAGCGCTTCTAGCTTGTCGATTGACTCGGCATTGGCGATGCGTTTATACAGCGATAAGCGGGTGGCGACATCGCCTACATAATCATCAGGAATAAGCGCGGCAACGCCTAAGTCGATTTCGGTTTTTTGTTTTAGGGATTGCTGTAAACTTGGCTCTTTGCCTTCTTTTAAGGCTTTAACCGCCGACTCGAGCATATCCATATATAGGTTAAAACCTACCGCCTGCATTTGTCCCGATTGCTCGTCGCCCAGCAGTTCGCCTGCGCCGCGAATTTCTAAGTCGTGGGTGGCTAGGGTAAAGCCAGCGCCTAAATCTTCGAGTTGCGAAATAGCCTCGAGACGCTTTTCGGCATCGCGAGTAATTTTGCGCTCGGCTGGAGTTAATAGGTAGGCATAAGCTTGATGATGCGAGCGACCCACGCGGCCTCTAAGCTGGTGCAGTTGCGCCAAACCAAATTTATCGGCCCGTTCAATAATCATGGTATTAGCATTGGGATTATCGATACCAGTTTCGACGATGGTGGTGCAAACCAAAACATTAAAACGCTGATGATAAAAGTCACGCATCACTTGTTCCAGTTGGGTTTCGCGCATCTGGCCATGGGCAAATTGGATCCGCGCTTCGGGTAACAGTTCTTGTAGCTCATGTGCCGCGCGTTCGATAGATTCCACCGAATTATGTAAGAAATAGACCTGACCACCGCGTAAGGTTTCCCTTAAGATCGCTTCTCTGATCAGCGGTTTATTGTATTCGCGCACGAAAGTTTTAACTGACAGCCTTTTCGCAGGCGGGGTTGCGATAATCGACAGATCGCGCATTCCCGACATCGACATATTCAAGGTGCGCGGAATAGGAGTCGCCGTTAAGGTTAAAATATCCACTTCTGAACGGTATTTTTTTAGTTGTTCTTTTTGCCTAACTCCAAAGCGGTGCTCTTCGTCAATAATTAAAAGCCCCAAGCGTTTAAACTCAATATCGCCCTGAATCAGTTTATGAGTTCCGACTACTATATCCACTGTGCCCGCTTTAAGGCCGGCGAGAGTTTGCTTGGTTTCTTTGGCGCCTGCAAAGCGCGATAGCTGCGCCACTTTTATCGGCCAGTCGGCAAAACGATCAGCGAAGGTTTCAAAGTGCTGTTGCGCTAACAAAGTGGTTGGAACTAAAACTGCAACTTGTTTACCGGCTTGTGCTGTCACGTATGCGGCGCGTAATGCCACTTCGGTTTTACCAAAACCAACATCGCCACACACTAAGCGATCCATTGGTTGTGGCGAAGTCATATCGCGAATGACAGAGTTAATACTGGTGGTTTGATCGGCGGTTTCTTCGAAGCGAAATTCGGCAGCAAAGCGATGGTAATCCGCCTCATCCATAGTGTAAGCAATGCCTTCTTTTGCCGCGCGGCGAGCATACACATCGAGCAGTTCCGCAGCCACATCGCGAGCACGCTCGGCAGCTTTTTTCTTGGCTTTATCCCAAGAATCGGTACCTAATTTATGCCAAGGCGCTAATTCGGGGTTGGAGCCAGAGTAGCGGCTGATCAGGTGCAACGATTGCACTGGTAAATAAAATTTATCGCCACCCGAATACTCAAGCATTAGATATTCAGCTTCAATATCACCCGAATTAAGCTTAACCATACCACGATAGCGACCGATGCCTTGCTCGTAATGCACCACCGGATCGCCTTCCTTAAGCTCAGCGAGGTTGCGTATAACGTCTTCTGCTTGCGGGCTTTGTTTTGCTTCGCGACGGCGTTTTTGTAACACCTGTTCGCCAAACAATTCATTTTCGGTAATGATGGCGATATTTTGGTAGGCAAAACCCGCAGTTAAAGGAGCAACCCCAATAGCCACTTGCTTAGGCTCAAGTGTTGCCAATTCGTTTAAAGAGTTTATAGCAGTGGTCTTGATATTATGCCGTGCCAACAATTCTTTTAAGGCTTCGCGGCGGCCAGCAGATTCGCTGGCGATAAAGGTTGTACCTTGCCAATGGTTGAAAAAAGAGCGTAGTTTGGCTAAAGGATCCTTGGCTTTGTGTTCGATAGTTAAATCTGGGATCGGAGCTGCAATTAATGCAGCTTCTAACTGATCGGCAACTTTGGACGCTGCGAGATGGATCCGTAGCTGATTTTTCAATTGTTGATTGAGTTCTTCGACCGATAAATACAGTCGATTGGGCGCTAGAATCGGTCTTTCTACATCGTGCCGACGCTGCTCATAGCGTTCTGTGATTTCATGCCAAAAGTTAGTTAGTCCTGCGCCAAAGTCGCTTAAACTGAGACAAACACTTTGTTCTGGCAAATAATCGAAGAAGTTATTTAGTTCATTGAAATATAAAGGTAAATAATATTCGATCCCAGCGGGCGTTGCGCCATTAGAAACTTCTTGATAGAGCCAGACATTTTGTAAGTTTACTTCAAATTCCGCCCGAAAATTTTGCCGAAAAAGGGCAATCGCATCGTCACCCGTTGGAAACTCTTTGGCGGGTAAAAGCTCGAATTTATTTAATTGCTGATTGGAGAGTTGCGATTCGGGATCAAAATAGCGGATAGTGTCGATTTCATCGTCGAAAAAGTCAATTCGCAAAGGCTTTTCCGAGCCCATGGGGAACAGATCCAAGATAGAGCCGCGTACGGCAAATTCGCCATGCGAGAATACCTGATTTACTGCTTGATAGCCCGCTTGCTCAAATAAGCTGCGAACCTCATGTATATCCAGCGCTTGGCCGGCATGCAACATTAGGCTGTTTTGCTCAATATAGGCTTTAGGCGGCAAGCGTAACAGTAAACTATTGACAGAGATTAAAACGATCCCTTGTTTGAGTCGCGGTAGTTGATAAAGACTCAATAAACGTTGCGAGATAATGTCTTGGTGCGGCGAAAAATTATCGTAGGGTAGGGTTTCCCAATCGGGGAACACCAATAAAGGGATCTCATGATCGCTAACGGTTTTTAGAAAGTAGGCCAGTTCTTTTTGCAGTAGCCACAAGTCGTGAACGTCTTCAACCATCACCAGCAAAGGGTTTTCACTGTCTGCCGCTAATTGGGCAATCGCCAAAGCACGACTGGAGCCAGCTAGCCCTGACCAATAATTCACATAGTTGGTTTTGTTTTTAATCTCTGGTTGCGGTATGTGTAACTCAGGCAGCATAGTTCTCTATAGGGTCTTTAGTTGCGTATGTTAGTTATCGGGACAATACTTTGATGCTTAAGATTTGCAGCATCTAATGCTAAAAGTTATTTATTAGAAATTCGAGCAAGCACTTGATCAAAAAGGGATTATAGCTCAGTTGCTAATTCTCTTACAGAAAATAAGCAAGTAGATTAGGCTAAATAGAAGCGGTTTTGTTTGCAGTTTGCACAAATCAGCCTTTCTCGCTATTGTTATCACAATCAATCTAGCAGGAAATCCGATTTTAATGAGCTCGAATACCCCTAACCTTAAGCGAAACCCCAGCACTCATTCTTTGATGTTTTTTAAACATGCGGATGATTTTGCGATTAATAAGGCGTTGTTTTTAGCCGCTTGGAAGGTTTGGTTTAAGCGTTTTGCGCCGAAAATTGCTGGTGGCGGTTTGCTCGATTGGAAATATGCCAAGATGCCAATCGAAGCTTCTAGCAACAGTTTGAGCGATTTGATTCGTGATGACAGGCGCTTTAGTTTGGAAGTGTTGTGCCGCATGATGGTACCTTGGTCCTACCGTAACGAGCAGCAGGTGGATGATGTTTTTTTGCGTGATTATAAGGTGCTATTTGAGATCAGCAGCTTGACGGATAGCAATGGCCAAGAGCTGATGAGTGCGAACTTGTCCGATAAGGCTTTGCAGATTTGGAATGCCATGAGTTTTGCCGAGCAGGACGATTATATGGCGTATGCTGAAGCGCGGGTACAAGCAGATATTGAAGTCCGCTCCAAAGATCCCGTGGTGCTCGATGACCAAGGGGTCGAACTGATAGGTGAAGATACCTATCCGCCTTATGTGCCGGATAAGGATGCGCCAGATATTGATTTTGTACGCGCCATGATCGACTGGATCCAAGATGCTCCTTTTCAAGCCTATTATCTAAAACAAGCTGCAGGCGATACGGTATCTGGTTGGGACAATCGTTTGTCGGCATTTTTCTGGCCAAAACCTCGGATTGGCTATTCGCTGCACCATGCAACTCTCGATCCGCTTTACTACCGCGCCAATGAGCTGGCAAAAACGCTAGACAAGGGGCAAAGTTGGGATCAAGAGTGGCGTGATATGGCAGTGAAAACGGCACATGAACTGTTTCAGGTTAGCGGCACGCCGCAAAAGGACATTAGTATTGAGAATGTGCAGTCGGTAATGGCGGCTGCGGTGCATGGCGATGAAGATTCGCCGGCTAAGATGAACTCGGGTTGGTCGTATTTGGCGGCAGTTTGTACCGACCATCTCAATGGTCAGGTAGGACGACTGCCGATGGCCACTTGGAACAGCCGAGTTGCGGCCAGTGTGATTTCGCGTTTGGACTTTTTATTGGCAGAAGCTGGCGTGAGTCAACTTGGCGAGCGCTTTGAAGCCATTGGTACTATTCCTGGTTGGGGTGGCACTCGTCCGCGTCAATACAGCCTAGATTGGCCAAATGGCTACCGCTCTTGGAAAACGCAAGTAAGGGCTAGCCGCTTGATTAATCAGGTAGCCTATATTCTCAATAACGACAGGCTTGATGATGGTTCTTACAAATACCCTAGAATGCCATTGGCGGCGGGTGGTACTGGCGACTGGACGGTTAGAGGAGTGCAGGGGGTTTTATTCTGCGATGGTTATTAGAAATAATCGATCTGAGTAAGGCAAAGTTGGTTCGCTAGTTGGCAATAGTATTTTAGGCCGAAGCTTGCAACTTATGCACTTTTAAACGCTCACTAATGTAGTGTTGCATATCCATACCCATAGCACCGTCGGGCAAAGACGCAGCAATTTCGTAAGGAAAGCCGTATTCATCTAAAGGTTTCTGCTTCAGGTTGAGCTGCTGCGGTGGGCGAGTCTTGCCATAAGGATCGTAAATTAACTCGATGGTTGGACGAAGTTTTTGCTCTTCATTATCAGCCACCACTAAAGCGACTTCACCATTAGTCATTTTCACTAAACTACCCACAGGGTAAAGCCCAATCATTTTGATAAAAGAATAGCTAAGCTTTTTATCAAATTGCTTTCCGGCTTCAGCAAATAATTCTTTCAGCGCCATTCGCGGCGACATGGCAATTCGATAAGGCGAGTTATGGGTCATATCATCATAGGCATCGACAATTGAAACAATGCGGGTATAAGTTGATAGATGAGTTTGTTCTTTTTGCAAAGGGTAGCCTTTGCCATCGGGTCTTTGATGGTGGTGCAAAGCGACTTCTTTAATGATGTTGGCAAGAGAGTCGTCTTCGTTTAGTAGCTCATAACCAATGGTGGTATGTCTTTGCAAAACGCGTCGCTCGGCATCACTTAAGTGTTCGGCTTTGTTCAAAATATCATCGGGTATGCGAGTTTTACCGATATCGTGCAACAGCGCTGCAGTACCGAGCTGCTCTAACTCATGACTACTAAGACCAATATAGTGCCCTAAAGCTATTGATAATACTGAGACTCTTAAACTGTGGTTAGCTTCCCTATCGGAAGATTCTTGAATACGGGTTAACCAGAAGAGGGCGTTAGCATTAGAAACGATGCTGCTGATACATTCTTTAACTACTAATTTAGTATGAGTTAAATCGAGTTTTTGATCGCGCTTGGCACAGCTAAACAAATCTTCCAGATGATTTTTAGCTTGCTGGTAAAGATGGTGTGCCCGTGGCAACTCATTCTCGATTTCCGTTTTGGGGCGTAAAGAACCCGTTACAGCCTTGTTAGCCGTGGAGCGACTAAAGTTTTGATTGGCGTTTTTTAGGGCTTCTTGCTCTTGCTGTTTGGCATCTTTGTGTTGCTGGCTGTAATCATAATCGATATAGACATAGTCACAGAACTGCCGCAAGGTGCGAATTTCAAATTCATCTTTAATCATTAGTCCTTGCAGCATAAAAGGTAGATCTGTCCATGGCCGATCCAACTCGACTACAAACATGCCTATTTCTAGGGCATCGACAGAAATTTTGGTTTTAACTAACAAAGCCTACTCAAACGATACGTAAAGTGATCCAATAATGTAGACTGTATCACAAAATCAGTGATAACCAGTAGTTAAAAATTAATGCAAATTTGCATTAAAACCAATAACTTAGCTAACTATTTGATTTGTAGTGCTATCTGTTTGATTTCTTTACAAGTCATTTTGGTGGCTCGATACAATAACGGCTGAAATTAACGCTACTTTTGGCGTAATCGAGCTTTGTAGCGCGGTTGTTGATGGCGCTCTAGGTAATAAATCAAGTCGCCAGTTTGTGGCTCGATTTGTAGCATCCAAACGTTACTGCTTGCCGCTGGTATGAGTTCGGCAGTGTGGGCATCGGCATGAAAAAATTGTTGGTATTGAGATGGCTGCTGCTCTTCATAGGCTTTGGCGTAGCCGCCATACAGAGTGATTTCGTCAGGCGTGCCGTCATGATGCCTATGGTCGTGCTTAAGCAAAAGTCCGTTAGCCGTTTTGCTAATAATCCAGGTGCGAGAATGATCTTCACCAACGCTAAAAGGAATGCGAATTTCATTCTTTGAGCAGCTGGCGATCTTAGCCACTAGCTGCTTGCCCGCAAAATCATGCTTGGGATCGTCAGGAAAAACGCTGTAACCGACAAAAGTTTGGCCGCATCGTTTGCTCAAATTATCAAAAAATTCGCTTTGTGTGCGATCCAACTCCACAAAGGCCGCAGGCTTAGAACTCGAGGCATTTGCGCTGTTTGAAACGTTTGCACTTTGACAGCCAACTAACAAACTGTTGCTAAGCATCAAAGCTGTAACCATAAATAGCGGTTTAGAAAAATTCATTAGTTAATCCTAGTCGTTAATCCAGATAGTCTCTAGTGTTGCCTTGCTGACGTTTAACCGCAATAGATTGATTTTTAGAAAAAATCATTCTCCATTGGGCCCATGTTTCGCTAGCCAGCCAGCGCCGCGGCGAGCTTTGCCAGCGACGATGATAAAGCTGTTTGACGGTTGCTACTGCATCCGGCGAACGCTCAAGTAGCTTGTCAGCGAAGCTATTGGCAGCCAGATTGAGATCTGAAACCACTTCTGAAATCAGACCCAGCTCTAATGCCTTATTGGCAGCTATTTCTTCGGCGCTCATGGCAAGTCTTAGCGCCTGATCTTTGTTCATGATGTCTCGCAAACTGATATTACCAGCCATGTCCGGTATCAGTCCCCACTTGCTTTCCATGATGGCAAAAGAGCTTTCAGTATGGGCGATTCGATAATCAGCTCCAAGCGCGATCTGCAAGCCTGCGCCCCAGCAACGGCCTTGAATAATGGCGATAACGGGCATTTTTAAGCGACGCCAACCAATCGAGACCTGTTGTACTAAATTGGCATTGCCTGGCAGCCATTTCCACATTAATCTAACTACGGCTTTTTTATCAGCCATAACCGATTTAACGTCGAGCCCTGAGCAAAAATCTTGTCCTTGCGCGGAGATAATGACTAAGCGAATACCTTGTTGTTTGGCTATCTTGCGTTGCGCTGTGCGAAGCGCAAGAAACATCTCATAGTCAACGGCATTGCGTTTTTCTGTTCGATTAAGCTCAACTCGGGCAATTTTACCGTCGAATGTTAGGTTTAGACGCTCTTGACGCATGGGTTTTGCCAATAAAGATCAAAGATTTAGCTGGATAATTGCATAACTGCCGCTATATCTCAATGATTGGTCGGCTTTTAGCCAAGTTTTTGCTTGAGTTTCTCAAATAATACTTATTTCAAGAGCCGTTTATCGCTATAATTGCCCGCTTTGGTTAGGCTAACACTTAAAATATTCATGCGTTTAATTCGCGGGCTTTACAACTGCCCAGAGGCTCTTTTTGAACACGGCTGCGTTGCTACTATTGGCAACTTTGACGGTGTTCATTTAGGTCATCAAGCGATTATTCGCAAGCTGACTGTTAAGGCCGCGGAGCTTGGCTTACCGAGCGTGGTTATTTTATTTGAACCACATCCGCAAGAAGTTTTTCGTCAGGCGGATCCACCGGCAAGGCTTTACAAGCTCTGCGACAAACTTGAGCAGTTGCAGCTCTTAGGCGTGGACTATGTGTTGTGTTTTCGCTTTAATCAGGAATTTCGCGAGCTAAGCGCGCACGATTTTGTCGAGCAGATCTTAAAACAGGCATTAAGGGTTCAACACCTTTTTATCGGTGATGATTTTCGCTTTGGCTATCAGCGCCAAGGTGACTTTGAATTTTTAAAAAGCTATGACTTTGCGATCGAAGCTAATGAATCGGTAGTGCTAGAGCGTCAAAATGGGGCGGTCAGAATTAGCAGTAGCCAACTTCGAGCCGCGATTGCGATTAGTGATTTTGCTTTAGCGCAAAAGATGCTTGGTAGACACTACGCTATTAGCGGTAAGGTTGCCCACGGCGATAAACAAGGTCGTGAACTTGGCGTACCAACAGCTAATATCGTCCTAAAGCGTCGCAAAAGCCCATTGCAAGGAGTCTATGCGGTTAAAGTTTTTGGCTTAGAAACTGATGCTAACGAGGGGCTTGCTGGGGTTGCAAATGTTGGTCGCAAACCCACATTAAAAGATTCAAGTGAACGTTTAGAAGTTCACTTATTAGACTTTGACCAAGAGATTTACGGCCAGCGAATTTGGGTTGAGCCGGTGGCTAAAATTCGCGATGAGAAAAAGTTTGCCTCGATTGATGGCTTAAAACAGCAAATTGCCTTTGACATACAAGCGGCAAAACAAATTTTATACTAAATTGAAAAACTGACTGAGAACAGCATGAGTGATTATAAAAACACTTTAAATTTACCGAAAACCCAGTTTGAAATGCGCGGTAATTTGCCGCAGCGTGAGCCAAAGGTTTTAGCCCAATGGCAAAAAAAGAATCTTTACGGTCAGATCCGTAAGGCGCGAGCTGGTCGTGAGCAATTTATTTTGCACGATGGCCCACCTTATGCCAACGGTAATATCCACATTGGTCACTCAGTTAATAAAATCTTGAAAGATATGGTGGTGAAGAGCAAAACCTTGAGTGGTTTTGATTCGCCTTACGTTCCGGGTTGGGACTGTCACGGCTTGCCGATTGAAAATAACGTAGAAAAAAAGTAGGCAAGGCTGGTGCTAAAGTTAGCCATGCTGAATTCCGTGAAAAATGCCGCCAATATGCACAAAAACAAGTGGATGCGCAGCGTGAAGATTTTATTCGCTTGGGCGTGTTAGGCGAGTGGGATAATCCTTACCGCACCATGGACTTTGGCTTTGAAGCCAATATCGTACGCGCCTTATCAAAAATCGTTGAAAATGGTCATCTAAAAAAAGATGCCAAGCCCGTTTATTGGAGCGTGGTTGGCGGCTCGTCGCTGGCCGAAGCGGAAGTGGAGTATCAAGATAAAACTTCTTTTTCAATTTATGTTCGCTATCCCTTGGCCGACCAAGCAGGCTTTTTAGAGGCTTTTGGTAATCCAGACATCAGCGGTGACACTTCGGTAGTTATTTGGACCACCACTCCTTGGACCTTACCTTCGAGTCAGGCGGTTACGGTGCATGCGGATCTAGATTATGTATTGGTCAAAGCCAACACCGATTCAGGTAGTGAAAATTTTGTATTAGCTTCAGCGCTAGTTGAAAGTGTGATGAAAGAATCGGAAATCGAGTCTTATGAAGTTCTTGCGCATTGCCAAGGCTCTGAGCTTGAAAAGCTAAAAGTTGAACATCCATTTTATGACAAAAACTTGCCGATTATTTTAGGCGAGCACGTTACCACTGAAACCGGTACAGGCTTAGTGCATACAGCGCCCGATCATGGCCCAGACGATTTTGTGGTGGGGCAGAAGTATGCTCTTGGCGTATTAAATTATGTTATGGCTAACGGTGTCTTTAATGATGAAACCCCTATTTTTGCAGGACAACACGTTTATAAAGTCGATCAGCCGGTGGTAGATTTGCTTAGTGAAAAAGGTCGTTTGCTGCATCAAGATAAACTACGCCATTCTTATCCACACTGTTGGCGCACCAAAACGCCATTGATTTATCGGGCTACGCCGCAGTGGTTTATTTCGATGGATCAAAAAGGTCTGCAAGCCAAGGCGATGGAAGAGATTACAAAGGTCAAATGGGTTCCTGAATGGGGTGAAGCGCGTATCGAATCGATGATGGAATCGCGTCCTGATTGGTGTATTTCACGCCAACGAACTTGGGGCGTGCCTTTATGTTTATTTATCGATAAGCAAAGCGGCTTGCCGCATCCCGACTCTGCTCAATTGATGGCAAAAGCGGCTGAAAAAATCGAGCAAGCGGGAATTCAGGCTTGGTATGACTTGGATGCGGCAGAATTGGTCGATGCCGATAAATACGAAAAGATTGATGACTCCCTCGACGTTTGGTTCGATTCGGGAGTGACCCATTATTGTGTGTTGGCAGCGCGTGATTATCTAGCACGCCCTGCGGATCTCTATTTAGAAGGCTCAGATCAACACCGCGGCTGGTTCCAGTCATCTTTGTTAACCTCGGTCGCGATCTATGGTAATGCGCCCTATAAGCACTGCTTAACTCACGGCTTTGTAGTAGACAAAGACGGTAAGAAAATGTCTAAGTCGTTGGGTAATGTGATAGCGCCAAAAGATGTGATCAATAAGCTTGGCGCTGATGTCTTGCGTTTGTGGGTGGCGTCGGCGGATTATCGTGGCGAAATGGCGGTTTCCGAAGAAATTTTAAAGCGTACAGGCGATACTTATCGTCGTCTGCGTAATACTTCGCGCTTTTTATTAGCGAATTTAGAAGGTTTTGAACCGAAAACGGATCTAGTACCTAAAGAAGAATTGGTGGCACTGGACCGTTGGGCGATTGATTGCGCTTTTCAAGCGCAGGCAGATATTATCGAAGCTTATGATAATTATAACTTTTGGGTGGTAGCGCAAAAAATCCACCATTTTTGCTCGATCGATATGGGGTCTTTCTATTTAGACATCATCAAAGATCGTCAATATACCGCCAAAAAAGGCTCCCTTGCACAGCGTTCTTGCCAAACCGCCATGTACCATATTGCTGAGGCTTTGGCGCGTTGGATGGCACCGATTTTAAGCTTTACCGCTAACGAGATCTGGCAACATTTACCCGCGCCAGTTTCAGCTGAACGCGAAGCTAATGTTTTCGTGGCTGAATGGTATCAGGGTTTGTTTGCTTGTGTGGATACGCAAATTTCGCAAACTGACTGGGCAACCATTTCTGCGGTTAAAACCGAAGTTAATAAAGCGCTTGAAGCTAAGCGTAAAGAAGGTGTGATTGGCGGTTCACTCGAAGCAGAAGTCGACTTGAATGTTAATGATGAGTTGTACGCGGTTTTGTCTAAGCTCGAAGATGAGATCCGCTTTGTGACCATTACCTCACAAGCCAAGCTTACTAAAAGTAGCGAAGGGCAAAGCACGGAGCTGGAAGGCTTATCACTGGTGATTCATAAAGCCGAGGCTGAAAAATGCGAACGTTGCTGGCATTATCGTGCAGACGTTGGCGCTCATCCTGAACATCCCACCATTTGCAATCGCTGCGTGGAAAACGTGGTCGGCGATGGTGAGCAGCGCCATCATGCTTAATTTACATAAAATAAAAGGGTTTTAATGTGTTATGAGCAAATTAAGCATTAAGCAATCGGGTTGGGTTTGGCTCTGGATCACGATTATTTTCCTAGCACTCGATCAAGCAACCAAGTTATGGGCCGATGCTAATTTAGCGCCAGTATTTGACGGGCCGATTGTCGAGGTGATGCCGCATTTCGATCTAAATCTTGCTTACAACTATGGCGCAGCATTCAGCTTTTTAGGTGATCAAGATGGTTGGCAGCGCTGGTTTTTTACCGCTATCGCTAGCGGCATCAGTATTTTATTATTGGTTTGGCTGCGACGCACGCCGGCGGAGAAAAAGCTGCAAAATATCGGTATGGCGCTGGTGTTAAGTGGTGCTCTAGGTAACCTTTATGATCGGGTGGCTTACGGTTATGTGATTGATTTTATTGATTGGTATCTGGCCAAAGATGGTTATCATTGGCCGACTTTTAATATTGCCGATAGCGTGATCCTTATTGGGGTGGGTTTATTATTAATCGATGCCTTTAAAAATCCTGAAAACGCCACTAAAAAGCAAAAAAAAGATCTGGACTAAACCATGACCATTAAAAAAGACTCCAAAGCTCTGGTTCATTTTAATGTATTATTAAAGGATGGTTCGGCGGCGGATTCGACCCGAGTTGATGGCAAGCCCGTATGGTTTGTGTTTGGCGATGGCAGTTTAACCGACAGCTTAGAGTCACAACTCTTGGGGATGGAGTCAGGGCAGACCAAGAAGTTCGAATTGGCGGGTTCCGATCTGTTTGGGCCAGTCAATCCTGACAATATCCACTTTATGGATATTAACCAGTTTCCGGTGGATGTGAAGCTGGAAGAGGGCGCAATTATCGCCTTTGAACAAATGGGTGGTGGCAGCTTACCTGGTATGATCCGGGAGCTTAAAGGTCACTCGGTTACGGTGGATTTTAATCATCCGCTTTCCGATCAAGAGATTGTTTTAGAAGTCGAAGTTTTAGAAATTCGATAGAATTTAAATAGGTATTTGCTGGCGATTAGGGTTTCAACCTAACGCTAAAACCGAGAAGTTGTTATGGAAATCGTATTAGCTAACCCTCGTGGTTTTTGTGCCGGCGTTGACCGCGCTATTGAAATCGTTAACCGAGCTTTGGAACTATTTGGCGCCCCGATTTATGTTAAACACGAAGTGGTGCACAACAAATTTGTGGTCGATGGTCTGCGTGAAAAAGGTGCGGTTTTTATCGAAGATTTAAACGAAGTGCCAAGAGACAGCACCTTGATTTTTAGCGCTCATGGCGTTTCCCAGCAAGTACGAAAAGATGCAAAAGCACGAAATTTAAAGGTGTTTGATGCGACTTGTCCGTTAGTAACCAAGGTTCATATGGAAGTGGCGCGACACAGTCGCCGCGATGAGGAGTGTATTCTCATTGGCCATAAAGGTCATCCAGAAGTAGAAGGCACTATGGGGCAATATGACAATGCCGAACGTGGAATTTATTTGGTTGAAGATATTCAGGACGTAGAGCGGCTTGAGGTGATGGATGCGGATAAACTGTTTTATGTTTCCCAAACTACCTTGTCAGTCGATGATACCCAGAAAATCGTTGAAGCTTTGAAGGTAAAATTTCCCAGCATAAACGGCCCTAAAAAAGACGATATTTGCTATGCCACCCAAAATCGCCAAGATGCGGTTAAGCAGCTGGCTAAAAATTGCGAACTAATTTTAGTGGTTGGTGCTCAAAATTCTTCTAATTCCTCGCGGTTACAAGAATTAGCGGTTACCGAAGGCCGCCAGTCTTACTTGATAAACAATGCAACCGAGATCCAAGCTGAGTGGCTGGAAGGCGTTAGTCGTGTCGGGGTTACAGCCGGTGCTTCTGCTCCTGAGGTTTTAGTCAAGGAAGTGATTGATTTTCTTGAACAAAATGGTGGAACTAAACCCCTAGAATATGATGGCGTTAAAGAAAGCATCGTTTTTGTATTGCCATCAGAACTCAGATAAATTTACAGCAAAAGCAATTTTATAAAGCTAATTTAGCAGGCCGAATACGTAAGAAAATAAAGATAAGCAACTTATCACCCAAAGCCTGTTTTTTTATGAAGTTCATCTCATCTACCGTCAATTTCCGCTTATAACCTCTTGATTTGACAGAAATTATCAACTTTAATTAACCACTTATCGGTGAAATTAAACCTTTTGTCGTTCTTAGGATGCCTTTCTTTGGGCATCCAAGTAGATTATAGATATCAAAAAAGTGGGGAATTTATGAACTTGAACAGTCCTAACACAAAGGGATTTACATTAATCGAATTGATGGTAACGATTTCTTTGGTCGCTATTTTAGCGGCTATTGCAGTACCGTCGTTTGATAGCCTGATTAAAGCGAATCGTTTGACAGGTACGGCAAATGAACTGTTAGGGGCGATTAGCTCTGCACGAAGTGAGGCGATAAAGAATCGCTCTCAAGTGACTTTAGCTCCCAAAGCTGGTTCTTGGATTAATGGTTGGACGGTGACAGTTACAAGTAATAACGATACGGTTCTTGATCGGAATGCTTTTAATAATTTTTTAACCTCATCATCTAGCGGTAGCAAAGGAACTGTAACGTTTAATACCAATGGTTTTGTGGCGGCTCCTAATCCTTGGGGAAATAATGATGGTGTTACTTTTTGTGATGATAATGGTAAAGGTCGAAAAGTTGTTTTGTCGATTTCTGGTAGTGCTAAAGTTCAAAAAATTGATACTGCATGCTCTGTATAGGTGCTTACACTCGGTTTAAAGGTTAGTTAAATGAATAATTTAAAAAATCAAGGTTTAGCTTTAATTGAAGTTTTAATAACCATCTTGGTGGTGGCGATTGGCATGCTAGCTTATGCTGCTTTGCAGGTGAAAACTGTAAACGTTACTCAAGAAAGTTATTTTCGTAGTCAAGCCATTTCGGTTATTGAAGAGGCTACATCAAAAATGCGTGCAAATAGCGAGTTTATAGCTGGTGATGCAAATAACGTTTACGTCAGTGATAACGCTTCTGGTAGCTTTGATGAATGGTGTAACTTTGCACCTCCGGCAGCTAGGCCAACTTTAACATGCACAGGAAACTGTGCTGATGATGCGTTAGCGACTTATAACAAGGAAAGCTCCTGCATTAAGCTTTTTGATTCAGGAGTTGCGGAAGCGCGTATGGGAGCTGCATGCTTCGATAATAATGGCGGTGATGGTGATAACTGTAGTAATGGTTCTAGGTATAAGATGTACGTGGCTTGGGCTCCGACTTCTAGAGCTGATGTAGACGGTACTGATACTTACGATGACGGCACAAATGCCTGTAGCACCAAAATTAATGTTATCAACGACAGCAGATTTTCGTGCGTAATTGTCGATATTATTCCATAGGACCACGCAAATGATGAAAAAAAACATATCGGGTATGACGTTAGTTGAGTTGCTAGTAGGAATAACTTTATCTCTTATTATTCTTGGTGCGACTATTACAATTTATCTTTCTACTAAACAGACTAATGTAGTCAACGAAGGCTCTATTAATATTCAGAATGATGCTCAGCTAGCTCTACTTGTTTTAAAAAATGATATTCAGAAGACCGGTTGGGTTAACGATTCAAATACTGAGATTTTTGGTTTAGATAATTCTATAACTACTGCGTCAAGTGATGGTGGAGGCACTGTTGCAGATGTTATTGCTGTTAGTTTCGAATCGTGTGACAGCTCTATAGCTCGTAATGACTGTCGCACTGATGGTACTGATGCCGCTGATTGTAATGGTGTGGCAGTAGCTGGTGGGGCGCGTATAACGAATAGATACCAGATAGTAAACGGCTCATTAGTTTGTAATAACGTGGCGCTTATTGATAACGTGGATAATTTTCAAGTTGAGTATGGTTTTTATAATGGTGTTGGTGTTGATTATGTTCCGCTAAGTGGTGTAACTGATCGCTCTAAGATCATCACGGTAAGATTTGGATTGATCATCAGCACGGAAAATTCTTTACCCGATGGCAGAAACCAGACCTTAAAATTATTTGATACGGATTTTGACTTTACTGATAAAAAACTCAGAAGAGTATTTTCAGCCACAGTCCCGATTTTAAATAGGCAGTCAACTTTATTAATAGGTGTATAAAGGTTTTTTATGAATATGATGTCTAACCAAAAAGGTTTTTCTTTGTTGATGACAATGCTGCTTTTTGTTGCACTTACCGTCGTTGGTTTAGCAATTATGCGCTCAGGGATTCTCTCCGAAAAACAGGCGATTAATATCCAAGAAAAGAGTGTTACTTTCCATGCGGCGCAAAGTGCAAACAATGCGGTTCTTGGTAGTTTAAGAGAAGATATTGTGGTTTGGAATAATGCTATCGCCGTAGTTACTAATACTAATAACAATTTTAGGAACCATAATACAGGTTACAAAACATGTATTGATGGTCAAGGTAAGCCATTGGCAACATGTACCACAAGTTTTGAGTCTGGTATTTCGGCTTATACGAGAACTTTCTATCGTGGATGTGCGGATGCAAGTCTCTGTCAAGGTTATTCTGCAGGAGCTGGTGCAGGGATTAAATGTCATGCTGTTGAATTAGTTGGAACTGGGTTTCTAGATTACGACAATGATGGTGTAGATTCAGCCGATGACTCCAAAACAAACATTAACCAATGGGCTACTACTCCTCTAGCCTCTTGTTTATAACCGGATAAAATATTAAGGAACAGATTATGAAATTATCAAGTTTTTTAAAAGTATTCATAACGTCATTGCTAACAGGAGTCTTTATGGCTGCACCTGTTTTAAGCGATGACACAGAGATTTTTTTCGGCCAAACAACGCCTCAAAATATTATGTTGGTACTGGATCGCTCAGGCTCAATGGATTGGGTAACCTATGCGGATAACCAAAATCCGACTGCAGCCGAAGATAGTCGAATGGAAGTTTTACAAGCGGCTACTACAGCCTTCTTAAATAGTTTACCGGACAACACTAGGGTCGGGGCCATGCGCTTTAATAGTGGCGATACTGCTGTTATTCTCGAAGAAGTGAGAGCCTTAGACTTTGACTTAGGTGGAGGAGAGACTCAAAGACAAAGATTGATTACTGAAATTAATGCCTTGGATGGTGCTGGTTCGACGCCTACAGGTCGTGCTATGTACGATGCAACACGCTACTTTCGAGGTGATTTACCAGGTTTTACCAGCCCAATTACAGCTAATTGTAGCTTAAAGAACAATATGGTGTTGATTACTGATGGCCAGCCTACACGTTTCAATGACACAGTTAGAGACGGCATTCGAGCCTATGATGGCGTCCCTGATGATTGTTCAACCGCAAACTCAGGTCGAGCTTGTATGTCAGACTTGGCCGAATATATTTCTACTACGCCTCAGGTGGCAGGCAATACACAGTCTACTATTGCGGTAAGCACAATTGCACTAGCGTTGTTTGATACTAACGCGAGCAGTTGGCTACAAGATATGGCTGAAAATCGTGGTGGCGGTACTTATAACACCGCTAATGATACCCAGAGTTTAATCGATGCCTTACAGTCTGCAATTGATACCGATACTGAATCAGCGGGTTTTGTTGCACCAAGCGTTCCGATTAGTCAGAGTAATCGTTTAACCAATGGCAATGAGGTTTTTCTAGCCATGTATCGCCCTTCCGCGAGTAATGTTTGGGCAGGTAATTTAAAGAAATATTATATTAAAGAGGGTGAAATTCGATCAGAAGATACGGCCCAACCTGATAATGTTGGTGGCCCTGCTGTGGATCAAACTACAGGTGAGTTTTTAGATACTGCAACAAGTGCCTGGGGAGCTACAGATGGTAATAATGTTATTTATGGCGGGGCTGGCCCAAGATCTGATGATAGCGGCCTAGTCTATTCAAACTTATTTTCAAATGGCTTAAGCACTAACCCAAAAAATGTAATTAATGAAGCGCTTGAAGCACAGTTATCTGATGCGCAAATTGAAGAATTATTTGGAACTGGAACCACTAGGGCAGAAGCGAAAGAATATTTTAAATGGATAGCAGAAAAGCAAATCGTTACTGATTATGATTTAAATAATAACGGGAATATAGAACCTTCTGAAGAAGATGTAACCATAAATCGATTTGGTGATCCTCTTCATTCTAGACCAACGGTTTTAAATTATGACGCTAATAAAAGAACGGTATTTGTAGGCACAAATCAAGGCTACTTACATGCGATAAACCCTAGCACAGGTAATTTACGTTGGTCTTTCATGCCAAGACAAATGTTTAAAAATGTTAAGAACTGGAAAAATAATTATGATTTATCTTCGCCAGATCTTCGTGATTATGGCTTAGACGGTGATATCACTGTTTATATCCGAGATAGAAATAAAAATAATTCAGTAGATGCATTACCTAATCCTGACAATGACATAGCTATGCTCTATATTGGAGAGCGCCGAGGCGGAAACCGTTATTATGCTCTTGATGTAAGTAAGGCGGGTGCGCCAATTATGCGCTTTACTGTTAGAGATGATATAGGTAATGATGGTGTTGATGCTGCGAACGTTCCTTTATTTTATAATAATGAGCGTATAACTGAAATTCCTAACCTTGGACAAACTTGGTCAAAGCCTGTAGTGGGACGCTTAAAATATAATGGCAACAGAAGAGTAGTTATGTTTGGAGGGGGCTATGATGATCGTAATGATGATTATACCTATCAGTCTACTTCTGGTGGCCAAAAAGGTAACAGTTTCCATATTCTCCAGTGGAGAAGTGGCGAGGACTTCGGTAAAGATATTTCCTCTTTAAATAATTTTATAGATTCGAGTGTTCCTGCTGACATCACCTTTATCGATAGTAATAATGATGAGTTTCTGGACACTGCCTACATATCCGATATCTCAGGAAAAATCTACCGTGTAGATATGCCTCTTAGCGGTAGTGCTTCTGACTTTAAATCTGGTAAGGTCGCTGATTTAAGTGGGTTTAGCGGTAACAATCGTTTTTATAATAGACCTGATATAGTTTTTGATAGTTTTGATGGGAAAATCTTTGCAATGATAGGGATTGGTAGCGGATACCGAGCGCATCCTTTGGATACGGGCACAACCGATAGGTTTCATTTAGTTTATGATGAGTCGATTGCAACGAAAACATTTACCACCACTATTAATAGTACTGATCTAAATAACAATACGGATCCAACATCTAGCAACTTTAAAACTCAACAGGAGCTATTTGCTGATGGAGATAAGGGCTGGTATATAACACTTGATCTAAATGAAAAAATCTTGTCTGACTCAACTACCTTTAATGGAAGAACATTCTTTACAACCTACACGCCGCAACAAAGTGCGGATGTATGTACACCGCCTACAGGGTTAAACAGAATTTACGGTATGAAAATTGCAGACTCGACCCCAATTGTTGATAACTTCTTTGATAATGATGGTGTTGTTACTTCTCTTGACAGATCTATGGATACTGCTTTAGGCTCAATTGTTGATGGTTTGTTAGGTGTTATTCAAACTGGTGTTAAACCTGACGGCAGCACTTTCTACGATGGTGAGTTCTTAATAGGCACTATTCCTGTAGACTTAGATGACTTGCTACAGACTAAAACTGCTAAATGGCGTGAAACAACTGAATAGGGTTTATGATGAAGAAGTATAAAGCTGGTTTTACTTTAGTAGAAGTTTTGATTGTAGTTGTTGTTGTAGCTATTTTGGCTGCAATAGCCATCCCATCTTATCAAAACTATGTTATTCGAACTAAACGTGGTGATGCGATGGCGGCGCTTATGAGTGCAGTTCAAGCTGCCGAACGGTATAAAGCCAATAACAATTTTAGTTACCAAGGTTTAACCAATGCCGATATACCTAGCCAAGTTCCAGTAGAGGGGGGAGCGGCTTACTACAATATTGGAGTGGACAATGTTACTGCAACAACTTACACGTTAACGGCTACGCCAACCGGATCTCAGCCCGCAAGTGATGGTAGTTTGACTATAAATCAGTCAGGAGCAAAGAATTGGACAAAAACCAACAATGGATGCTGGCCTGAATCAGGATCAACCTGTTAACTAACCATAACGACTATCAAAGCTCCTTCGGGAGCTTTTTTTATTGTAAATCAGTGGTTTACACTTGTTAAGCTGATGATGGCTTGCCAATTTTTTAAGGTTAGGTAGAATTAAATCCTAAGTTAAAAAAATATTGGGGAGTAGAGGGTGCGTGCAAAAATTGTGAGTTTTGTCCAAATGAAAGGCGGGGCAGGAAAGACAACCTTATGTGCTAATATTGCATCAACACTTTCCGATCAGTCTAATGTGTTGATGATTGATACGGACTTCCCGCAAAGTTCGCTCGATACCTGGTATCAAATTCGCAACGATAAGTATGTTATCGAAAACCTCGATATAGCAGTCGCTAAAAATTTATCACAACTGCAAAAAATGGTTCGCGATAATCTGGATACCTACGATTACATTCTAATTGACGGCCACCCCAGAATTACCAATCTAACCCGAGCGGTTGTAATGCTTTCTGATTTAGCCTTGATCCCCTTAAGTCCATCGCAAGTTGAGGTTTGGTCGACTAAACACTTGGCGGAAATTATTGAAGAAGCAAAAGCCATAAATCCAAACCTAGAAACGCGCATTTGCTGGAATCGCTATCGGGTTAGAACCAATTCGGCCGAGGCGGTAGTGGATGAAGCTAAGAAAGTGCTAAAAATAGAAGATTTGCCCGCCAAGCTTGGTAATCGTGTGGCTTATTTGGACTCTTTTGCTCAAGGTTTAACGGTGGCTGAGTGGCACGATCAGGCCGCAAAAATAGAAATTTGGTCCTTAACATCCGGCATTCAGCGTCTTTTAGATAAACAAGGTAATCACCGCATTAAAACCGAAGCACAGGTCGATAAATTCGCTAAAACAAAATAAATATGATTTATTGCTTGACCGCGTTTCGAGATTGGATTACTTTAGCCTCATGAAAAGATTAAATGCATTTAAAAGTTGGTGGTGGCACGTTACTTAAGTAGCGGGCTTAGTTGCATTTATCTGAAATAGACAAATAGATAAACAAGAAGCTCGCATCAGCGGGCTTTTTTTATGGCTAGAATTAATTAGAATCGAACGAAGTAGTATGAAACGAATAACTCAATTGGTACAAAACATGGCTCAAAACTGGTGGTGGAACTGGTTACGGCGGCTTTGTGTCTGAGAGTTATCAGTTATTCACATACAAAAGCCCGCTGTCACTATCACCAGCGGGTTTTTTTATGTCCCAAGTTTTTAAAAGCATAGCAATTAGGAATATAAACAGGTAGCAATATGATTATTATTTTAAAAGCCGACTCATCGGAAAGTGATGCGCAAGAGATCTTAAATCGCATCGAGCAGTCAGGACTCAAGCCTTTACATATGCCAGGAGTCGAACGAACCGTTATTGGGGCTTTGGGTGATGAGCGAGTTTTGCAAGCGCTTCATCTTGAGAATCACCCGCAAGTGGACCTTATCAAACCGGTGTTGACTAAATACAAACTGGTCAGTCGTGAAATATACCCGCAAGATACGGTAATCAATCTTGGAGACACTCCAGTGGGTTCCGATCAATTTACGCTTATGGGCGGGCCCTGTGCGATCGAAAGTGAAGATCAGTTATTAGAAACGGCGAGATACGTTAAAGCCGCCGGTGCCAGCGTGTTAAGAGGAGGTGCCTTTAAACCACGTACTAGCCCTTATTCGTTCCAAGGGCTTGGGGTTGAAGGTTTAAAGATCATGCAATCGGTGGGCAAAGAAGTTGGTCTGGATACTATAACGGAGTTAATGGATATCAAAGATCTGGATGATGTCGCTAATTATACCTCTGCTATCCAAATTGGAGCGCGCAATATGCAAAATTACTCGTTACTCAAAGCGGTTGGAGAAACTAATAAGCCGGTTTTATTGAAGCGCGGTTTGTCGGCGACCATAGAAGAGTTGCTATTAGCGGCAGAGTACATAGTAGCGACAGGCAATCCAAACGTTATGATTTGTGAGCGTGGGATTCGAACGTTTGAAACTGCCACTCGTAATACTTTAGATTTAAATGCGGTGGCATTTATTAAAGAAAAGAGCCACTTGCCAGTGATTGTCGATCCATCTCATGGCACTGGCGTAAGAACTTTAGTTGCTCCAATGGCTAAAGCTGCAGTAGCTTGCGGAGCCGATGGGCTAATCATTGAGTGTCATAGAGAGCCGAAAGAATCGGTATCCGATGCTGCTCAAGCCTTATCGCCAAGCGATTTTTCAGAGCTTGTTCAGCAATTAGCACCCTTTATTCATGCCAGTGGGCGAAAACTAGAACTGCAGTAGGTCTTAAAATGCAAGTTACAACGTTAAGTAAAAAATTGCCCTTAAGTTTGTCGCCATACCAAGCATTTTATAGGTTAACTGGCGGCAATAGCACACATACGGCTTTGCTAGAAACTGCAGAGGCGGGAACTCACCATAACCCCAAATCTTTATTAATGATTTCTGCAGCGGCTAGAGTCAGTGCTCGTAACTCGGAAATCACTATTGAAGCGTTAAATGATAATGGAGAAAGTTTGCTAGCGGACTTAGAGCTAGAGACAATTGCTGCGGATTTTGATATTAATCGCCAACAAAAAAGCATTGCATTAACGCTAAAATCAATAACAACGTCCATTGAAGAGCTCGAGCGATTAAAGTCTGTTTCAAGTTTGACGATTTTGAAATTTTTAGCTCGACAGTGTGAAGCGGAGAATCGTGAAGATAACCAATCGACCAATTTAATTGGCGCCTGTAGCTTTGATCTAGTGGATCAATTCGAAAGCTTGCCTGTGGTAGAAAAGCTTACGGATGACTTTTGTTTTTATGTGGCTGATCAGCTATTAATTCAAAGTTTAGACAATCAATCTGCAAAGCTCATTTGCAAAGGTTTTGGAAGTAACGCAAAAAACAAGATCCGGCTAGGCGTTGCATTAGAGCAGATGCAACACAGGCTTGTAGAACAAATTAGCGACAATAAGCATAATTTTAAATTTGATAACTTGGTTAGTGCAAAGTCTGATCAAGATTCGGAGCTAGTTACCGTCTCGCTTTCCGATCAGGAGTTTGCTAAAAAAGTAGAAAAAGCCAAACAACGAATTATTGATGGCGATGCATTTCAAGTGGTCCTATCGAGAAATTATCAAGTGGCTTGCGAAGATCCTTTTCTAGCTTATGGCAAGTTACGTCAATCGAACCCTAGTCCCTATATGTTTTATATTCAGTTTGAGCAAGGGACCTTACTAGGCGCAAGTCCTGAAAGTGCTCTAAAAGTGGATGCTAATCAAGAGATAAGTCTATACCCGATCGCGGGAACACGTAAAAGAGCTTTTACTGCTAAGGGTATCGATAGTGAAGAAGATTCTCGGATCGAGTATGAGCTGGTTAGTGATGAAAAAGAAGTTGCCGAGCATATGATGTTGGTGGATTTAGCGCGTAACGATATTGCGCGAATTGCCAAAAGTGGTACAAGAAAAGTGACCCAACTCAAAGCTGTAGTCAAATACTCGCACGTTATGCACTTAGTGTCCGAAGTTAAAGCGCAGCTTAGCCGAGATTTTGATATGTTTGACGCCTACCGAGCTTGCGCCAATATGGGTACTTTAACCGGAGCGCCTAAGATCAAGGCTAACGAAATTATCCGCCAATTGGAGCAGTCCGCTCGCGGTTATTATGGCGGTGCAGTTTGTGTCTTTAATGCCAATCAAGAATTTGATAGCGCTATTGTTATACGCTCTGCTTATGTCTGCAATGATGTTGCTACAATCAGCGCTGGAGCTGGCATTGTTTATGATTCGTGTCCCAAAAAGGAATGTGCTGAAACGTACCATAAAGCTTTGCCTGTAATTAATGCTTGTATTCCAATGGAATCAAAGCAAAAGGAGGTCGCGTGAAACTTGTAATTATCGATAACTACGACTCTTTCCTTTATAACTTAGCTTATGAATTTCAATCATTAGGGCACCATGTAACTATCGTTAGAAACGATCTTGAATATATGCAATTGGTAGCCTTGATTAAAGAAGTAGATGCACTAGTGATCTCCCCTGGCCCTGGTGCGCCATCAAACGCGGGACATAGCATGCGTTTGATTAAAGAGTTTTATCCTCATAAACCCATGTTGGGTATTTGCCTAGGTCATCAGGCGATAGTCGAAGCCTTCGGTGGAAAAATTGAACATGCTGAGCAAGTGGTTCATGGCAAAGTATCCAAATTGAATCACCAAGCTCAAGGATTGTTTTCTGGATTCGATAATGCAATCTCTGTTGCTCGTTATCATTCGCTTTCAGCTGGTAAGTCGCCTTGTAAGCTGCCTGCTGCTTTGAATGTTGATGCGGTAGCCGATGATGATGAAGTTATGGCTGTTTCGCACAAGAATTATCCTGTTTATGGTTTGCAGTTTCATCCAGAAAGCATTATGACCCGCGATGGTAAACAGCTGTTAATGAACTTTGTAGATCAGGTGATGACTACTAACAAACACCAGAATCAATCGGGAGCTAGCCATGCTGCAGTTGCTTGAAACTTTATATCAAGGTCAAGATCTTAGTCTACAGCAAGCGACTAGCTCTTTTGATCAGTTATTGACAGGTCAACTAGAAGTGCCCCAAGTTGCTGCAATGCTAGCAGCCCTTAAGACCAAAGGAGAATCGGTAGATGAAATTGCGGGCGCAGCAAAGGCATTACGGCGTCAGGCGGTTGCATTTCCGCAAAGAGACTACTTGGTTAGCGATTGCTGCGGAACTGGTGGCGATGGTCTTAACACCATTAATGTGTCAACTTTAGTGGCTTTTGTCGCATCCAGTTTAGGTATCAAGCTTGTTAAGCATGGTAATCGTTCAGTTTCTTCAAAATGCGGTTCTTCTGACTTAATGCAAGCTCTAAACATCAATACCCATTTAACGCCCCAGCAGAGCAAAGATTTACTCGATGCCACCAACTTTTGCTTTTTATTTGCGCCGGATTATCATCAAGGTGTTAAACATGTGATGCCAGTTCGCCAATCGCTAAAGACTCGTACCATTTTTAATTTAATTGGGCCTTTGGCCAATCCAGCGCATGCCGATATTCAGCTATTAGGAGTTTATGATAAAAAGTATTGCTTGCCTTTTGCGCAAATCTTGAAGATTCTTGGTGCTAAAAAGGCGCTTATTGTTAATGGCTCAGGGCTTGATGAGATTGCGGTGCACGACACCACAGATGCTGTCTTACTCGATAATGGAAAGATTTCTAAACTCACTATTAGTCCTTTAACTTTAGGTATTCACAAACATAGCCTTGAGGATATTCAAGTGTCCAGTCTTGACGATAATTTACAAGCAGGGATTCGATTACTTAAAGGACAAGCGCCACAGCCGCACCTTGACATGGTGGCAGCAAATTGTGGTGCCTTGCTTTACCTAAACGATCGAGTGGGATCTATAAAGGATGGGCTGGCTATGGCTAAAGAGCAAATTTTATCAGGCAAGGTTTATCAGCACGTAGAAACCATTAGGGAGTTGTCCAATGCCTAATATTCTAGAAACAATAGTCGCCTACAAGCGCCAGCTAATCAGCAATACACCGGATTTTGATGAGTTATCACTGAGCCAGGGTGGCTTTAAGGCAGCATTGAGTCAGCCGCAGTTCGGTTTTATTATGGAAGTTAAAAAGGCTTCGCCTTCTAAGGGCTTGATTCGCTCTGATTTTGATCTGACCGAAATTAGCAAAGTTTATGACCAATATGCCGATGCAATTTCGGTACTGACCGAAGATAGATTCTTTCAAGGCAGTTTCAGTAAATTGGCGCAAGTAAGAGCCGCTACCAGCAAACCGATTTTGTGCAAAGACTTTATTTTGTTGCCCAAGCAAGTCAGGCAGGCAAGGCATTATGGCGCGGATGCGGTTTTGTTAATGATGTCAGTGTTATCAGATCATGAGTATATGCTTTGCGCTGCAGAAGCTAAGCGACTCAATATGGATGTGCTAACGGAGGTACACGATAACCAAGAGTTAAAGCGTGCAGTCGCGTTAGATGCTGAAATTATAGGTATTAATAATCGAAATTTAAAAAACCTACAAACCTCGCTGAGTATCACCAAACTTATGTCAGCCTTAGTCCCTCAGGATAAAATTATTGTGACCGAATCAGGCATAAATAATCACCAAGATGTATTAAGTTTAGCTCCGTTTGCCGATGCTTGTTTGGTGGGTTCTAGCTTGATGGCGCAGCAAGATTTGGCAACAGCGGCTAAGCAATTGGTGTATGGAGATATAAAAATTTGTGGCGTGACCAATCAAGAGGATGCTGATATAGTCGCGACTAATCCCAGTTCATCTTTGGGGATTATCTTTGCCGAAAGCTCTAAGCGAAAAATCCATACCGAAGTTATTAAAGCAAAGCTTCCTATAGTTGGCGTATTTCAGAATCAGTCGCAAGAATTTGTCTTAGATAAAGTGCAGCAATATCAATTACAGCAGGTTCAGTTGCATGGTGATGAAAGCCAAGCCTATATTTCCGAGTTAAAGCAACAGCTAGATCCAGCGATTAAAGTTTCAAAGGTTATCCATATGAACCGCAAGAGTATTCTGCTTGATTATCAAGGTGTGGATGAGTTGTTGTTGGATAGCCAAGTTGGTAAGCAACAAGGTGGTACTGGAACAAGATTTGATTGGGAGCTTTTGCAAAGCCCGCAATACCAATCTCAACAATCGCAAATCAGGGTGGCTGGCGGCGTTGCTGCTGATAATGTCCAACTATTAAAACAGCTTGGCTATGCAAAAATTGATATTTGCAGTGGTAGCGAGTTGAAAGTTGGCATTAAGTCTAAAGATAAGATTGAGATGATTTTTAAAAATGCCAAAGTTTTGGCAAGAAGTTACCAAAAATTAAGAGTAGCCTAATGAGTTCACAATTATCAAACAATACATTTTCAGAGCATGAGTACGGTTTTAACGGAGCATACATTGGCCAATATGGTGGTCAATTTGTGCCGCAAATATTGATGCCCGCTTTACAACAGTTAGAGCAAGCATTTGAAGACTCTCTTGAAGATGAATCGTTCCAAAATGAATTAACCGCTTTGCTAAATGATTATGCCGGCAGACCAACACCCTTAACCGAGTGTATGACCTTTGGTAGAAGCAAGCACGCTAAAGTATTTTTAAAGCGCGAGGATTTGTTGCACGGTGGTGCTCATAAAACTAATCAGGTATTAGCGCAAGCGCTACTAGCAAAACGTATGGGTAAGAACCGAATCATTGCCGAGACAGGCGCGGGGCAGCATGGAGTTGCGACCGCTTTGGCTTGTGCTTTGCTTGGATTGAAAGCAACGATTTACATGGGTAAAAAAGATTGTGAGCGACAGGCGCCGAATGTATTTCGAATGCAACTAATGGGCGCTGAAGTTATTCCGGTGGATAACGGCAGTGCCAGCCTAAAAGATGCGATTAACGAAGCTTTGCGTGACTGGGCAGCAAGCTACGACGATACCCATTATCTGTTGGGCACCGCGGCTGGCCCGCATCCTTTCCCAAGAATGGTCAAGAGCTATCAAAAGATTATTGGCGAAGAAGCCAAGCAACAAATTTTATCAATGATTGGAACCTTGCCCGACGCGATAGTTGCTTGTGTTGGCGGCGGCTCTAATGCTATTGGTATCTTTGCAGATTTTATTAAAGAGGAGTCGGTACAATTGATCGGTGTTGAACCTGCTGGACATGGCCTTGATAGTAATGCTCACGGTGCAACTTTGTTAAAAGGCAGCGAGGGTATTATTCATGGCGCGCGCACTCAAACCTTACAAACTGACGAAGGACAAATTGTGGAATCGCATTCTATATCCGCAGGGTTGGATTACCCGGCCATTGGACCTGAGCATGTCCATTTGATGAAGACGGGGCGTGCGCATTATGTGGGGATTACTGATGAAGAAGCGTTAGAAGCGTTCCAAGAGCTATCAAGAACGGAAGGTATCATTCCTGCACTAGAGTCCTCTCACGCTTTGGCCTATGCAAAAAAAATGGCGTTAGATGCAAACAAGTCCATAAACATTATCGTCAACCTGTCTGGCCGTGGTGACAAGGATCTTACTCATGTGATGGATATTTTAAACTCGAGACAACGGAGTGCCGAGCAATGAGGTATCAACAACTCTTTAATCATAAGCAGTCTCAATCTGAGCTAGCTTACATTCCTTTTGTGATTTTAGGAGATCCGACTTATCAGTTATCGCTAAAAATAATTGAGAGGCTAGTCGAATCGGGAGCCGATGCTTTGGAGTTGGGCTTTGCTTTTTCCGATCCGGTGGCAGATGGGCCTGTAATTCAAGCAGCGAGCCTGCGTCCTTTGGCCAATCACTTCAGTATCAAGGACGGTTTTAAGCTAATCAAGCAGGTTCGCGATAAGTATCCGCAGCTGCCGCTAGGACTTTTGACGTATGCCAATTTAGTATTTGCGCAAGGAATTGATGGTTTTTATCAACAAGCCAGTGCTGCGGGACTAGATTCAGTCTTGATCGCAGATTGCCCGGTACAAGAGGGAGCCTTATTTTCCAAGTCTGCTTCTGAGCACGGAATTGATACGGTTTATATTGCGCCGCCAGATGCTGATCAGCAAACGCTTAAATTGATTGCTGAAAACTCCAGTGGTTATACCTATGTGTTAAGTCGAAAAGGAATTACTGGTACTGAAGTCGCGGCGTCTCAAGCCAATCTGGACTTTATTGCTCAATTGAAAGCCTTAGGTAGCCCACCTTTGGTGCAAGGTTTTGGCATTTCTGAGCCCGAGCATGTCTATCAAGCAGCACAAGCTGGTGTTGATGCGATAATAACCGGTTCGGCCATAGTGAAATTGATCAATCAGCATTATAATGAGCCACAAGTAATGCTTGCTAAAATTGCAGATTATGCCAACCTTATGGCTAGTGCGGCTAGGCAAGCTTTAAAAGCGCACGATCGTAACAATCAAGATAAGGGCTCAATTGATGTCGATAGCAGAGACAATAAAAGAGGAACTGCTCAAGCTGGAGCAGCAAGTTGAAGAAGAACAATTATTTTTAATTGGTTATTTGATCCCGATGGTGGATCTGATCCCGCAAGCAGAATTATCCGACTTAGAATGGTTTGCAGAGTTTGCGCTATTTGTTGAAGATGCTGTAGAAGCCGATGGCCTGAGCGACCGCGATGTGGATTTGCTGGCGGATATTTTTGAGCAGCTGCAACCCGAATAAATATTCTAATTCTATCTAATAGGCAAAGAAAAGAAGTATTAACATTGGCTAAACGCAAAATCATCAAAAATAACCTCGGTTTTTCCCCTGACCAACCACTGCGGGTTAAAGTTCCGGGTAGTAAATATTTAGCGAATCGCTATTTAGTCATAGCGGCTTTATGTGATGGTGAAACTCAGCTTACCAATGTTCCGATGAATGACGATATTAAGGCTTCCTTAGTAGCGATCGAGGCCTTGGGAGCCGAAGTAAAAGTCACTCCTGATATTATTGGCATCACAGGTATAAAAAATTATCAGCCAGAAAAAAATATCCTAATTAATTGTCGCGATAGTGGCACTTTAAGTCGTTTTGTTACCGCGCTAGCCGCTACTTTAGCTTCGCCAGTGACCATCGATGCTAGCCAGCAAATGCGCCAACGACCAATGCAAGAAATTATTGATTCGCTAACAAGCTTGCAAGTTAAGCTGGAATCTAATGAAGGTTATTTACCGCTACAGGTGCAAGGGCCAATTAAAGGCGGGATTTGTCAGCTCGATGCTTCGCGTTCCAGCCAATTCTTAAGCGCTTTGTTGATTGCTTGCTTAAAGTCAGAAGAAGATTCTCGAATACAAGTTACCGGCGATTTAGTATCTCAAAGCTATGTGGAGCTGACATTAGCGGCAATACAAAAATTTTCAGGTCAAATCCAACAGCCAAATGCTACAGAATACTTTATTCCCAAGCATCAAGATTTGACTGCTCCTTGCATTGAGGTTGCCAGCGATGTGGTAAGTTGCAGCTACTTTATGGCGGCGGCTTTAATTGCTAAAACTTCAATAAGGATCGAGGCTTATGATTTTGACTCGCCACAGGGCGAAGCCCAGTTTCCAACTGTCCTAGAAAAAATGGGGGCTAAAGTAGAACGACTTGATGAGGAGCTTGTAATTAGTTATCAAGACGACTTGCATGGCATTGATGTGGATATGGGGAATATGCCGGACGCGGTTCCAACGCTAACCGTGATCGCGGCTTTTGCGCAGGGTGAAACGCGGATCAGCAATATTGCTCACTTGGCTTTTAAAGAATCGAATCGGATTGTGGATTTGTGCGAGCAGCTAAAAAAGCTTGGAGTTAATTGTCAGTATGATAAGGACTCGATTAGGATTTATGGTGGCGCTAAACTTACAGCTGCCGATGTTTCGAGTTGTCATGATCATCGATTAGCCATGTCTTTAGCGCTAGTCGGGGTCCAAATTCCCGGAATTGTTATAGAAGATTCTCAGGCAGTGGAAAAGTCGTTTCCACAATATTGGCAATACTTAGAGCAGATTGGTATTGTGACGGAAGAAATTCAGTAGGCCAGAGCTCTTAGCGTAAAAAGCTATTGAACCCTCAGCGAAACTAGGTGAAGAAAAATGTCAGGTGACAGCTTCGGAAAACTATTCAAAGTAAACAATTGGGGTGAATCCCACGGCAAAGCTATTGGCGTAGTGGTTGAAGGTTGTCCGGCGGGATTAGAGCTATCAGAAACAGATATTCAACCTTTTTTGGATAAGCGCCGTCCCGGTCAAAGTGCTATTACCACGCGCCGCGATGAAAAAGATCAGGTAAAGATCCTTTCAGGTACGGTTGACGGTATCACCACTGGGACTCCAATTAGCTTGATGATCGAAAATCAAGATCAAAAATCTAAAGACTATTCGGAAATGGCCAAAATTTTTCGTCCTAGTCATGCTGACTTTACCTACCAAAAAAAATACGGTATTCGTGATGTAGCTGGCGGAGGGCGTAGCTCTGCCAGGATAACTGCTGGTCATGTAGCCGCTGGCGCTATTGCGCAAAAAATATTAGCAAAAGCGCTAGGCACTGATATTGTTGGTTATGTTAAAAGCGTAAATGACCTAGTGCTTGCGATGCCTTCCGAACAAGTTGACGTCAGTCTAATTGAGCAAACTGCTGTACGCTGTCCTGATTTAGCCTTAGCTGAGAAGATGATAAAGCGGATCGAAGCGGCGCGAAAAAATGGCGACTCGCTTGGTGGAGTAGTGGAATGTCGTATTAACTCTGTACCTATAGGATTGGGCGAGCCAGTATTTGATAAGCTCGAAGCGGATTTAGCTAAAGCTATGTTAGCAATTAACGCCAGCAAAGGCTTTGAAATTGGTTCTGGTTTTGCAGGCACTTTAGAAACGGGTACCAGTCATAATGACATTTTTATCAACCAAGACGGAAAGGTTAAAACTAAAACTAATAGTTCAGGCGGCACTTTGGGTGGAATATCCAATGGCATGCCAATTGTTTTTAGAGTGGCTTTTAAACCAACTCCAACCATTATCAAAGAACAAGCTACGGTTAATTTAGCAGGCGACGAAACTGTTTTTCATGGAAGGGGACGGCATGATCCTTGTGTCTTACCAAGAGCGGTTCCTATTGTCGAGGCCATGGCCGCTTTAGTCTTATGTGACCACTTTTTAAGGTTTAGAGCTTATAAGGGATTGTTTGATATAAACTAGTCTTTGGTTCTAGTCATTCCGTCCTCGATGCGGAATCCAGTTAAGCTAAATTAGCTAGCATCTCGTTGTAGGGCGAAATGCCAAAGTCTAAGAGGTTCCCATTGTCACGGGAATGATAAGTTATTTTATTCCCTTGGCTTGCTTAGCCTCGGCATTAGTCTTAATCCCTTGTGATAAAGCATACTGTTTTACATAGCTCACCGAGGTTAGAAAATAAACCACGGATAGCGCTACTATTACCGAGGCCCAAATTAATTTATCGGGATCGACGATATAGTAAAACGCGTAGAGAAAGGGCAGCAGAATAATAAAGCCCGTCCAACCGTAGGTGTAGGTTTTGCCTTTAAACATTCCTGGTAGTGCAAACAGTAGCGGCAGCCACCAAATTGCTAAGGAAGTCCAGCGCATTGGCGGGTATTGATGATTTAGCCAAATAAAAACTGGTAAAATAATAACGATGGCTAGATAACTGGCAACAGCGATTAAACGCGCTCTGAGGGCTTTTTTAAGATGTAGGTTCATAGTGTTATTTTAGTTTAAGCGGCCTTTTAGCTTAGCTTTTTACTCAACTTGTTACTTAGTTCTGCTAGTCTTTTGCCTTGAGCAATACAGAGCTTTTTTTCTTCGTCACTGATGGCGTTTTGACTATCGCTACCTGCCACATGCGAGGCGCCGTAAGGGGTGCCGCCCGTGGTGGTGGTGAGTAACTCAGTTTCTGAGTAGGGGATCCCCGAGATTAACATGCCGTGGTGCAATAGCGGGATCATCATGGTCATTAAGGTGGTTTCTTGGCCGCCGTGTAATGAGCCAGTTGAAGTGAATACGCTGGCAGGTTTGCCGGTTAAAGCGCCGGAGAGCCACTGGGCTGAAGTTTGGTCGAGAAAGTATTTTAGCGGTGCGGCCATGTTACCAAATCGAGTAGGGCTACCTAGGGCTAGTCCATCGCAATCTTGTAACTCTGCTATAGACACATAAGGATCGCCTTTCGGGGGGAATATCGCTGGCAGTGGCTTCATGATTGGCGCTGATTTCGGGAACGGTGCGTAACAGCGCTTCACAACCCTCGATTTTTTCTATGCCGCGAGCAATCAAGCGCGCCATTTGGCGGGTGTTGCCATGACGTGAATAGTAAAGAACTAAAATTTTACTCAAGTGATATTCCCTTATTAAGCAATTATTTTAAAAGCACTAAAACATTTTCTGGCGGGCGACCAACCGCAGCCTTATCTTTTGTGAAGACGATAGGGCGTTCAATTACTTTAGGATATTCTACCATTAAAGCTATTTGCTGCTCTTTGCTCAGAGATTCATCGTTTAGACCTGCTGCTTTATATTCGGCTTCATTTTTTCGCATAATCTCGCGCGGTTCAACATCTAGCATTTTTATAATCGACTTCAATTGGTTTTTGCTCGGCGCCTCTTTTATGTATTCGATAATATTGGGTTCGATTCCATTCTCCTGTAATAGAGCAAGAGTTTGGCGAGATTTAGAGCAGCGAGGGTTGTGGAATATGTTAAAATCGCTCATGACTTTGTATTGAGTCCTATGCTTTAATATTGAAATTAGAAGAAGTTATTTTAGGCGTAAATGACAATGGAAAAAAGGTGGAATTGGCTAAAAGCCTTCACAAAGTTTGTTTTTTCTCAGTTTGCTAAGAAAAATGTCAGTGCTTTGGCTTCTGAGCTAACCTTAAATAACATGCTAGCTTTGGTGCCGCTGATGACGGTAGCGGTGAGTTTGTTGGCGATATTTCCAGCGTTTGAGTCAACCAATACGCAAATTCAAGAATTGATATTCAAAAACCTCCTGCCTGAGAAAGGCTTAGTGGTACAAGAATACCTCAACGATTATGTGTCGAAATCAAAAAATTTATCAGCCATTGGTTTTATCTTTTTGTTTATCACTGCGCTAATGCTGATCCGTTCTATCGACAGTTCTATCAACGCCATTTGGGAAAGCAACAATCGACGCCAAGGAATTTATAAATGGTTAGCTTATTGGGCGATGCTGACCATGGCGCCGATTTTAGTGGCGGCTAGCCTATTAGCCACCTCTAGTTTCGCAGCTTTGCCAGTGTTCGATAAAATAAGCGGTATTTTAAGCCTTGGTTTGCCTTTTGCCTTAATCGTTTTTGCTTTTACTGCGCTTTACATGATTACCCCAAACAGTCGAGTGGAGTTTAAAAAAGCCTTGATAGCAGCGGTCTTCACCGCTTTATTATTTGAAGTTGCTAAGTATGGCTTTGCAATTTTCATCACCAAGTTTTCAACCTACGAAGTGATTTATGGTGCCATCACCGCGATCCCACTTTTTTTCCTCTGGGTGTTTTTGTCTTGGCTGATTTTACTGTTTGGCGCAGTGATTTGTTATGCGCTACACCGTTTTGATCCGAGTCACAAGAAGAAGAAAAACCCATTTATTTCAGCACTGAAAATAGCACAGTTTTTCGCTGTGGCGCAAAGTGCCGAGTCGACAGTAACTATACGACAGCTTAAGCAACAGTTTTCCGATATCCATGAACAGATTTTATTGAATCAAGTCGATGAATTAGTTGAGTTGGGTTTTTTGGCAAAGCTGGAAAATGAAGCTTACTGTTTGGCCGTGAATGGCAAAGAGTTGACCATTGCGGATTTGTATCGTAAGGGTAGTTGGCGCTTGCCGAATAGCCAAGATACGGTTGAAGAGCAGGATTTTTTGGTGCAAAAAATTGAACAGGCTAACTTACATCTGGATCGGGAGCTGATGATTCCCATCTTAAAGCCACAAGATTAGCACTCAAGTTTTAATAGACTAGACCAAAAATACTGACTTTAGAGTTGGTTTCGATTAAGTGCGATAAACGGGCTTCGCGTTCTTCATCATCAACTTTTATCTGGATAATCTTTTGGCTGCCTAGCAGGTTTTTGGCAGCAATAAGGATTGGGTTGGACGAGTCAAAAGGCTTTATTAAGAGCACGGGATGCTCTACGGTTTGTTTAAGCTTGTTGGTCGTTAGGTAATCAATAAAGCACATTTCACCGTGGATGTATTCAAGCCCAACTACAGAACCACTTTTTTTATCGCCTGTCAGCCACCGAACAATTGCCAATTGCCACTGTTTTTGCGGTTTGTTATTGACGTATCTTTTGAGGATAACTAGGTTTCCGATCCGTAAGTCATCAACCTCCTGAATGGCATTTTGCAGGCAAATACCGCCTTCGCTATGGTTAACGGCTCTCCAGCGAAAATTGGTTTTGTAGCTGTTTCCTAACGTTTTTGGTAACTCTGCATCCAACTCTAGTTCGCGGCCCATTTCCTTTTCGTTTAAGATCACTTTTTTTATATTGGTCAAACCCCAAACGGTATCGACATCGGTTAATAAGGGATAACGGGTCGAGTCTCTGGCTACAAAGGTGTCGCAGAAATCGTTGATACGTTCGAGCAATTTGTAGGCGTTGCTAGGCTCAATGCCATCATAAAATCCAGGATCGGGCAGCTTTTGGCTGTCTTTAAAGGCTTGAAGCTGCTTTTCAATGGTGGCAATAAGGGTATCGGTTTTAATCAATCGAATGTGCGATTCGCTTTGGTAGTCGCTGTCATCAGTTGCTATGTGAGGCTTGTTGGATTCGGATAAATCTAACACGAAACATCGCTGCTGGCTGTAGCGTTCAAGGTCAGCGGTAATTTCCACCACTTGCGACCAATGGGCTAAGTATTTAAACAGATGCCAGTGCTGGTTGTCTTCAATATGGTAAGGATTGACCACCGACATTAAACAGTTTCGTATGTAACTTTGCTTGATGCTAATACAAGGTTCCAACGGATTAGGCGTTTCTTTATAAAGTTTTCTATCAACCAATCGTTGTTTTTCTGCAAACTCGTAGAGTAAATGAAGCTCGCGCCAAATAAAGCTTGGGATAGGCGAATAAAGCTGGTATTGCTCGATTAGCATGAGTCCCAAATAGTGTTGCGCATGGTTAATGGCATTAGCCAAACGACCTCGCTTAAAGAACATCTTTTGGCTGGTAAGTTCATCGATAATGCGTTTAAAACCAAAAGCCATTTCAGATGACAAGAGGTGTAATGATTTATATTGCTGTTTGTCGACAAAGGCTTTATGTCGATCGTGTTGTTCGCGCATATGGCGGCTAAGAGTTAAATAGCCTTGGCTGAGCAGATAAAAGTTTTTTTCGCGGGCGACCAATTTGTGGGGGCAGCGATTTAAAGTATGAGCAACTCGAGTAAGCTCATGAATGGTTTGATCCGTCTCTACAAAAGCTAGGTTGTTTAGCCAAGATTCAACTGAATTAGGATCCGTATCAATAATAAATTCTCGCCCAGTTTGGATGGACGGAAAAGTTAACTTTAATGATTCCATTAGGTTGCCTTAATAAAATTATTCTGCAGCAATAATTTTGGTGATTACGCTCAAATCTTCTTCTTTGCTTTATCCTTGCTTGCTATAATAATGCCCTAAAGCGCCATACATTTCCACTATTTGGCTTAGAATAATCTTATAAACCTCTGATTTTCCTATGGTTCTAGTTCACACTCTTAAAAAGATTTTGATTCTATCTTGGTTTGCTCTGTTATTGGCTTCTTGCCAGCAATCGAGCCAGTTTCAATTGTTAAATGGCGAGCAAAAATCTATCTCGGATTATCAAGGCGACTGGTTGTTGATTAATTTTTGGGCTGAATGGTGCCCACCTTGCCTCAAAGAAATTCCAGAATTGAATGCACTAGAAGCACAAGGGATTAAAGTAATTGCAGTTAGTTATGACAAGTTGAGCAACCAAGAATTGCTAGCACAAAAGCAAAAATATCAAATTGAATACCAAATCATGGCGACTGAGCCGATGCCTTATTTACCGATGGAACGGCCAACAGGCTTGCCGGCGAATTATTTGTTTACTCCAAAAGGGCAGATGATTGGGCCTTTACTTGGCAAGCAAGATCAAACTTCAATTTTGGCGTTAATCGAAAAAATAGAATCCAGCCAAGCCAATTAAGCAACCAAGTTAACCGCGCTTTTTACCGCCTTCGACTAATTCACGGATCTTTTGCCTAACGCGATCAAGCCTTGCTTGAATACGCGTTTGGGCATAAGGATCTTGTGAAAAATGCCGCAAGGCCATTTCAAAATGCTTTTTTGCAGTACGATAATCGCCCACTAATTCCATATATTGGCCAGTGGTTTCGTGCATTTCCGGAATATGATTGGATTGCTGTTGCGCCTTCGCAAGCGCAAACAAGTAATTAGGGTTACTTTTATTTAAATCCGCATAGCGCAGTAAAATTCGCTCAGCCTCAGCCGCTTGCCCTAAAGCCATGTAGGCGCTAGCAGCCGCGAGGATTAATTTGGTCGAGCTTGGATTGCGGCTCAGTTGTTTTTGTAGTAGCGGCAAAGCTTTCTCACTGGAATTATTCGCAAGATGTGCTTCCGATAAACTGTACAAAATAATGTGATTATTGGGATATTGTTGGTACAAATCTTGATAAATGGCAAGAGCCTGACGGTGATAACCTTGCGCTTTTAATAGCTCTGCATATTCGTACTGCTTGGCTACTGTTGTTAAATTTTGCTTCTTTAGATTTGAGAAATACTTTTCATTATTGCGTTTCTCAATGCTATTAATACGAGCTTTTACTAACTGATAATCAAGCGAGCTTTTGTGTTCTACCAGAGGATAGAGCTTGGCGCGATTACGTGCATCGGTAATACGATTTTTTGATAGAGGGTGAGTCAGTAAAATTTCCGGCGGTTTGCGAACAAAGCGGCTTTGCTGCTCTAGTGTTTCAAAGAAGCCGGCAGCACCGCGCACATCAAAACCGGCACCAGAAAGCATGGCAATACCAATTCGATCGGCTTCTTTTTCGTTGTCCCGAGTGTGTGAAATGATCGATTGCTGGACAGCTCCTTGGGTTGCTGCTATCGCCCCCATACCAGCCTCGCCATCTTGAGTGGCTATCAAAATCGCGCCAATGGTTGCTAATATTGATGGCAGTGTAAGTTGTTGTTGCTTTTCCAGCCTCCGAGCTAGGTGGCGCTGGGTGACGTGCGCCACCTCATGCCCCATCACTGACGCGAGTTCACTTTCGGTTTCAGAGGCGGTAATTAACCCCGAATGAATACCAATATAGCCGCCAGGAAGGGCAAAGGCGTTAATACTGGGTTCTTCAATCACAAAAAACTTAAAATGACGACCTAAAGCGTCGGGATTGGCTGCGACTAGCTGGTAACCAACCTGTTGAATATAGTCGTTAACCAGCGGATCCTGCATCAAAAAACGACTGCGCAAGATTTGAGCCATAATCTGATCACCAATTGCTTGCTCTTTGGCAACCGATAGGGTGGCACCAGCGGCTTCGCCCAACTTTGGCAGTTCATTGGCTGCATGGGCTGTAAAACTCAGACTAAAAAACACTATTGAGTAAAAGGTTAATCGTGATAAAGCGCTGCGCATTAAGTATTTGATTAGGTATAAAATTAATGGTTACCCTATATGATGGTGTTCCGAGGCTAAAAGTTCAAATAGTCTTTTGTATAAATGGTGTAAATGCCGGCTGTAAAGTGAAAACTTCAGCTCAATTCAATTTTTTGCTATCAATCTAGTCGATTAATTCACTATAATCTTTGTGGAAGCAATAACTTATATTCAATATGACTTCGATTTTTACCCGATGGTTTAAGCGTAATTTTTCCAGCCCGGCAACCATAGTCCTGACTATGCTGTTAGTACTGGGGTTTGTTTTTATTCTAACCCTTGGCGATATTTTAGCGCCAATCCTATGGGCTTTGGTAATTGCTTATTTGCTTGAGTGGCTGGTTAGTGCCTTGCAAAAACAGGGTGTTAGCCGTTTTTGGTCAGTTTTGATCGTCTTTATTGGCTTTATCACCCTGTCGTTGCTAATTATTTTGGGGCTAGTGCCTCTGATTTGGAAGCAGGGAACCTTATTGTTAGCCGAGTTGCCCAGTATTGGACTTAAAGCCAAGCAGGCGATTTTGGAGCTGCCGCAGAAATATCCAAACTTTGTCTCCACTGAGCAGGTTAATGATATCTTAACCAAGATAGGAACGGAGTTAGGCTCGGCAGGGCAGAGCTTACTAACTGCTTCTTTTAGCTCCTTGGTAGGTGTTGCTAGCTTATTGATTTATATCGTTTTAGTGCCGTTATTGGTGTTCTTTTTTCTAAAAGATCGTAATGTGATTTTGGGCTGGCTCAGCCAATGGTTGCCGCAAGAGCGCCAATTAGCGCAGTCGGTTTGGGGCGAGGTGAACCATCAGATCGGTAACTATATTCGCGGCAAGGTCATGGAAATTATTATTGTCGGCTTGGTTTCCTACATTGCCTTTGCCTTAATGGGGCTGAACTATGCCTTGTTACTGGGTGTTTTGGTCGGTTTTTCGGTGTTAATTCCCTACATTGGTGCGGCTTTAGTAACGATTCCAGTTTTGCTTATTGGCTTTTTCCAATGGGGTTTCAGTCAACCGTTTTATATCTTATTTGTGGTTTATATGATCATTCAGATCTTGGACGGTAACGTTCTTGTGCCACTGTTATTTTCCGAAGCAGTTAGTTTGCATCCCGTCGCCATTATTGGCGCCATTTTACTGTTCGGCGGTCTTTGGGGTTTCTGGGGCGTTTTCTTCGCCATACCGCTAGCCATATTGGTAAATGCGGTATTAGCAGCGATAAAAGAGCATCGAGAAGGACAGGAGCCTATTGAAGAAACTCCTGCATAACGCAGGAGTGTTAGTCAGATTTTAGTCAACCGCTAAAGGATATCCGAAGCATAATCCGCGAGTCGTGAGCGTTCGCCACGTTTTAGGGTGATATGACCCGCATGACTCCAGTTTTTAAAGCGGTCCACCACATAGGTAATACCCGAAGTGGTTTCGGTTAAATAAGGCGTATCGATTTGCGCCACGTTACCCATACAAACCACTTTAGTGCCAGGGCCGGCGCGCGTGATTAGAGTTTTCATTTGCTTAGAAGTTAGGTTTTGCGCTTCATCAATAATGATTAATTTATTCAGGAAGGTTCGCCCGCGCATAAAGTTAAGCGAGCGTACTTTGATCCATTTACGCAATAAGTCGTGAGTGGCGGCTGCGCCCCATTCATCATTATCCGACGGCGCTAATACTTCTAAATTGTCCATCAAGGCGCCCATCCAAGGAGTCATTTTTTCTTCTTCAGTTCCGGGCAAAAAGCCAATATCTTCACCGACTGAGACAGTAACGCGGGTCACAATAATTTCTTTGTAGCGCTTCATTTCAATCGCCTGTTCAAGCGCCGCGGCTAGGGCCAGTAAAGTTTTACCGGTGCCTGCAGGCCCTTGTAGAGTTACGAAGTCGATTTCCGGATCCATCAAGAGGTTCAAAGCATAGCTTTGTTCACGGTTGCGGGCGGTAATCCCCCAAATATTGTGGCTGTCAGTGCGATAGTCAGTTAAAAGCTCGATTAAAGCGGTGGGCTTACCATCCTCATCATTCTCAATCGAGCGAACAATGGCTTCAAAATGATCGGCGTCATGGAATAAGCATTGGTTGGTAAACCATTCTTCAACCAAAGGCCCTTTGATTCTATAGTAGGTATGACCATCTTCTTGCCAAGAATCCATGTCTCGGCTGTGAGTGTCCCAAAAATCTTCTGGCAGTTCGAAATAACCGGTATGTAGCTGCTCCACATCGTCTAACACTTTGTCGTTAAAGTAATCTTCGGCATGAACTCCGACGATATTGGCTTTAATTCGCAGGTTTATATCTTTGGATACTAGCGTGATGATCTTATCCGGCTCATTTTCTTGCAGTGCTAAAGCGACGTTTAAAATAGTGTTGTCGGCTTTCGAGCTGGGTAGCGAGTCTGGCAAGCGATCGGTATGTTCGCGAATTTGGAAATAAATTTTGCCGTGTTTTTTAATGTCGCCGATTTGTGGCAGAGCACCAATATGGATCCCTTGAATCATGGGGTCTTCGCCTTCTTCAGAGGAGGACATCAGGTCATCAATATAGCGGCTCACTTGGCGCACGTTACGGGCGGTTTCGGATAGGCCTTTTTTTCCAGCATCAAGCTCTTCAAGGACTACCATGGGGATAAGAATGTCGTGTTCTTCAAAACGGAAAAGGGCAGTGGGGTCATGCATTAAAACGTTGGTGTCGAGTACAAATAATCGTTTACCATCGATTTTTTTTCTTACCATTCTTCATCCTCTCGAATAGTTAACCAGTTGTGTTTGAAGGCTTTTAAAGCGATTTGACAGCTTCCAGTACCTCTTGTGCGTGTTCTTTAACCTTTACTTTGCGCCACTCTTGACGCAATTTACCACTTTCATCGATTAGGAAAGTGCTGCGTTCAATTCCCATGTATTCACGGCCATAGAGCTTTTTAAGCTTTATTACTTCATAGGCATTACACATAGCTTCATCGCCATCGGATAACAGCTCAAAAGGAAACTCATGCTTGTTCTTAAAGTTTTCGTGTACCCGAACTGTATCTCGAGAAACACCTAAGATTTCAGTGTTAAGCTTTTGAAATTGCGGATATAAATCGCGGAAATTTTGTCCTTCAGTGGTACAGCCCGGGGTGTTGTCTTTGGGATAAAAGTAGATCACCAGTTTCTTGCCTTTAAAATCTTTGAGGCTAAGAGTTTGATCGCCAGTGGCTGCTAGGGAGAAGTTTGGAGCTTTTTTATTGAGCTGAATTTTTGAAGTCACGTTTTTATCTGGCTTATCGTGTCGTTAGATAGACGCTATAAAAGTCTATCATTGTTCATTATTTAAGCATTTCTACTGAATGCATTTGATTTAACTGTACGTTAGAAAAAAATAGATCGCAAGCAATAAATTGACTATCGTAAAACTGCTAAATAAGTGCTTCTTTTTGCTTGTTTTTAGCCACTGGCATGGCTACCATAGCGGGCTATCTTAATCGTTTTTCAAAATCAAGAGCTTAATCTCGTAACCCATGGCTTCAAACAACTCGTCTCCCAACAATCCAGTGTCGGACAGCTTAAAAGAAAGCTTAAAAGCTGGCTTATGTGGCAGTATAGTGGCGATTGTTACGCCAATGCAGCCTTCAAACCAAGGCTCTATGCCGAGTATTGATTTAGCGCGCTTAAAGCAGTTGTGCCAATGGCATCTGGCTGAAGGCACTAACGGCATAGTGGTGATGGGCACTACCGGCGAGTCTGCCAGTGTGTCCGAAGTGGATTATTTAAAAGCGATTGAAGTGGTGGTCAAAACAGTTGCCAAACGAGTTCCAGTGATCGCCGGAACGGGTGCTATTTCCACCACTAAAACCATGGATTTAACGACAAAAGCGGCGGCGCTTGGGGCTGATGCAGCTTTGGTTGTTACGCCTTATTATTGCAAACCCAGTCAAGAAGGGCTCTATTTGCATTTTAAGGCGGTGGCAGATAACTCTAGTGTGCCGTTAATTTTATATAATGTGCCAGGGCGAACTGCTTGCGATTTACTGCCGACTACCGTTGCGCGCTTGGCCGAGTACGAAAATATCGTTGCAATTAAAGAAGCAACTGGTGATGTTTCGCGGGTTAAGGAACTTATTGAAGTTTGTAAGACTCCAATTCAACTACTGAGCGGCGACGATGCTACGGCGCGTGAATTCATCCAAGCAGGAGGTCATGGAGTGATTTCGGTTACGGCCAATGTAGCTCCGGCTTTGATGAGCCAAATGTGTCAGTTAGCGCTGGATGGTCAACAAAAACAGGCAGCGATTGTCGACCAAAAATTGAGCGATCTACACCGCGACTTATTTTTAGAGGCTAACCCAATTCCTGTGAAATGGGCGTTGGCTGCCATGGGTAAAGTTGAGGATGCGATTATGATGCCCTTAACCTCGTTAAACAAAGAATTTCAACCTGCGGTATTAAAAGCATTGGAAAAAGCGAATGTTAAAACACAATAAAAAATTATTAGTTAATTTATCTTTTTTAAGTCTGCTCAGCCTTTCTGGTTGTAGTTGGTTTTCCGCGAATGACGGACGGGAAGACATCGACGAGGCCTACCTTAACAGTCGTCAAGAACAAGCATTACAAATTCCAGCAGATGTTTCGGAAATTCAGCTTGACGATCACTATAAGATCCCCGAAGGGGCAGTGATCGTTAATCGTGATCCTAAAGGGCAAGCTTTAACCATTGAACCGCCGCAATTGCTGTTAACTAGCGGTGATGGTGTGCGCGAAGATCCCGATGCACCAAACCCCACCGTCTGGTTACGTGGAAACTCGTCCAGACTGGCGGAGTTTTTTCAAGGCTTTGCTACGGCTAACCAAATCAAAACGGTGGCAACAGGCAGTCAACGCCTTGAAACCGACTGGCTTAGCGATGAAGACGAAGGACTTGCTGAAGGTTTAGGTGCTTACAATATTGATGGTCAACGCCATAAGTTTGACTTGTCGTTAGTGGCCGAAAGTGCCAATGAATTTGGTGTGCAATCGCGGCATGTGGCTAGCGAGCAGTACCTTGATGGGCAATGGGTGCCGGTAGAAACTTCCAAGCGAGTAGCGAAGCAGTTTTTGAATCAGTTTATTGGTTATTATGATGGAATTCGTGATAAAGAAGCTCGTGCCCGCATTTTGGCTGAGGGTAATATTGATACTCGTTTGGGTACTAATCCAGCGGGGCATATCGCTATCGTTTCCGGGCGTGATCTGGATGCGGTGTGGGGTAGAACTCCAGCGGTATTAGAGTTTTTAAATCTTAACTTGACCGATCGTGATAAATCTATAAATACGTTTTATTTCCAAGTGCCGGAAGAAGAAGGCTTTTTCAGTGGTTTATTTGGTAGTGAAGAAGAAGCTAAAGTCGACTTGGCTACGGGGAGCTATCTGATGGAGCTTGAGCCGAAAGGCAGCGGAACCAGCATTACTTTTAAAACCGAACAAGGTGATTTGCTCGATCCAAGTCTAGTAGGTAAATTATACCCTGAGTTTTCTGCGGCCTATCGAAGTCGGGGTATTAAGTAGTTTTTTGCTTTTGCACCTGACAAATTGATTGTGGAAAAATCGCAAGTGCCAGAGCCGAAATCCATTTCAGGCTTAAAGATAGCTTCCTTGGGTTCTGGCTCCAAGGGTAACGCAACCTTAATTCAAAGCGAACAAGCCTGTATTATGGTGGACTGCGGCTTCACGCTAAAAGAAACCGAGCTGCGCTGCCAAAAGTTAGGTTTTGATTTAGCCAGTTTGAGCGCCATTTTGGTTACCCACGAACATCAAGATCATATCAAAGGAAGCGGCCCTTTAAGTCGTAAATATCAAGTTCCTATATACAGCAGTCAGGGTACTTTTCTAAGCGGCAAATTTGGCCAGCCTTACGAATATTTTAAAATTAAACCCTATCAAGATTTTGAGCTTGGGGATTTAACCATTATCCCTTTTAATGTTCCTCATGATGCTCGCGAACCCTGCCAATTTGTTATTCAAGTTGCTGATAGAAGGTTGGCTATTTTAAGCGATCTGGGAAAAATCACTGAGCCCATTGTAGAGCTGTTAGCGACTTGTCAGGGGATTTTGCTGGAAATGAATCATGATTACGAAATGTTGATGAATGGTCCTTATCCTTATCAACTTAAGCAAAGGGTTGGTGGAAGTTTAGGGCATTTGAATAACCAGCAATCTTTGGATTTATTAGCACAGCTAGATCTAAGTCAGTTATCCTTGGTTGTTGCCACTCATCTGAGCGAACAGAACAACTGTCCCAATTTGGTCAAGCGACAACTTAATGATGTGTTTGCGGACAGCGCTGTTGAATATCACGTGGCTGATCAAACCGAAGGACTCTATTGGCTGGATTTTAGTTAAGTTTACCGGCGGTTATTGTTAATGGCAGACTTAAGGTAAACTTGGCGCCGCCTAAAGCTTCGCTATGTTCAACAGCAATAGAGCCTTGATGACGAATGGCTACGCTATTTACAATCGCCAGGCCCAAACCGGCGCCTCCCGAGTCGCGGTTGCGACTAAAATCTAGACGGGTGAAGGGCTCAAAAATCCGCTCGCGTTTACCTGGCGGAACGCCAGTTCCATCGTCTTCTACGATAATCGTAAAACGGTTTTGGTCGACAACTTTAGCTACAATAGTTACTTCCGAGCGGCTGAATTTTGCGGCATTACGAATCAAGTTTAACACTGCTCTTTCTACTAGTTTTTGATCAAGCAAACACTGGAAACCTTCTGCTGGCAGATACTTGGCTTGGATGATTTTATCGCTATAAAAAGGCTCGACTTTGCTGATGCTTGCACCGATTAAATCACTGATATTAAATTCTGCTAAGGTGAGTTTTTGTAATCCATCTTTAAGTCGAGAATAATCCAGCACTTCTTTGACCAAGGAATCGAGCTCTTCTAGCGCTTCTTCAATGTCCTTTTTTAAGTTTTCCGGCTTTAGACTGTCGGGTTTTTTAGGATCGGTGTTGGTTAATAGGTCGATAGCAAAATTAATCCGAGCCATTGGACCGCGAAACTCATGAGCGACAGCGTGCATTAGATCGCGTTGGTTTTGAATATTTTTATGGTGGCTATCTTGTAATGTAAAGATATAGTGACTTAATAAGGGAGTATTATCGGCAACATTATCCAGTTGATCGGCAACAGGAGTAAGCACAGCCTTGTTAGCCAATTTGTTTACCGCCTGATTGGCATCATGTAAACGCCTCTTTAAATATGATTCAGCTGAGAAAACGCAAGCGTAATTCAGTAGGGACAAAATAAGGGCATAAACCAGCCAATCCAAAACTGTGATCACATTATAATCATCCGGATAGGGCCCCAGCTGGAGATATTCTTGATTTTTTGTTTTTATGTAGGCTACCGGACCTTCATTAGCTTCCATGTAGGGGATATAGCGTTCTTTATCAAGCTCTTCGAGCGAGTCTTTGCTGATATCCAACTGATCTTTGCTCAGCTTGCGTATTTCAGTACTAAAATCGAGGCTGGCTCTATCCAGATCTAGTTCTGAATATTGATAATCGTTTTCGGCCAACTGTAGGTTAAGTTTTCGGGCATCCTGAATAATCGTTTTTTCAGTTTGTTCAAAACCGAGGGTGGTAGTCCAGGGAAAGTACACATAATACAGCAGTACAAAGGCAATAATATTAGTTAAAACCAGCAGTAAGGTAAGTTTGAGGCTAAGTTTTTTCATTGCGCCAGTAAGTAACCTTCACCGCGAATGGTTTTGATGATAAAGGGGACTCTGGGATCGTCGCCTAGTTTTTTACGCAAACGGGAAATCCTCAAATCAATACTGCGATCCAGCCCATCATATTCTATTCGAAAGGTTTTGCGGTGCAGTTCTTCACGACTTAATACTTCGCCAGACTTTTCTGCCAGCAGCCACAGTAAATTGTATTCGGCAGTCGTAAGGTGAACCATTTCGTTAGCCACTGTAACGGTGCGGCTTTTCGGATCGATGGCTAGGTTCTTGCCCAGTAGCTTTGGGGTTTTTGGCTGCGATGGTTGCTCTATGGCTTCGATGCGCCTTAACAGGGCACGTAGGTGTGCTAATAACACTCTTGGCTTTATAGGTTTAGTCAAGTAATCATCGGCACCAGTTTCTAGGCCAACGACCTCATCTATATCATCATCGAGCGCGGTTAGCATCAAGATAGGACCATTGTAGGTCTCTCGGAGTGAGCGACAAACGGTCAAACCGTCAACACCCGGCAACATAATATCCAAAATCACCGCCATAGGAGTCTGTTTTTTAACAAATTCTATGGCTTCAAGGCCATTTTCGATGATGGTCACTTCAAAGTCGTTGATCCGTAAAAAGTCTGCTGTTAAGGCAGAAAGCTTAACATCGTCTTCAACGAGTAGAATGGTATTTTTCATTATATTTAAACAGGTTAACGCGGTTTCTAGAACTAAAGTATTAAGCGGAGCCTAGTCTATCACATAAGGCTTGCATTTAAAGCTTTTGACCTTAAAATGGTAACCGTTGAATAATTTAACACTCACTAAGTGAACTACTTATCGGTTTTTTATAACAATGAATAAACTTTACTCTTTTACCTTGACGGTATTAGTAGCAATTTTGTGTTTTCCTCTGACGCTGAACTCCGCCGCTAACATCAATGTAGCGAGTAGCAGCTTACAACTTAATGGTATTGCCATCCAAAGTGAACTGCGTAGTGACTGGTTTATTAATGCACTGTATTTAGTCAATAAAACCAATGACCCCAATGCTATCTTGTCCGATATTAACCCTAAGCGCATGGAAATTAAGGTGTTGGCGGATAAATTATCTGGTCGTCGTCTGAAACGTTTTTGGGTTGAGCGTATCCGTATCAATAATGAGCCTGAGGATGTGTTAGGTATGGCCAAAGCGGTTCGAGGATTTGCTAATATGATGGGGCAGAATCTGGAAGCCAACGACGTTATCAGCATTGATTTTATTCCTGGTGAAGCAACAAGAGTTAGCATTAATGGTTCGGTCCAAGGAGACTTCTCTCCAGATTTGTATAACTTGATTGTAAAAAGTTGGGTTGGGGAAAGACCGCCATCACAAGAATTTAAAGATGCGATTTTAGGTAATACTAACTTCGACACCTTATTAAGCCGTTATCAGTCTATTCAGCCAAGCGAGGCTAGAGTGGCTTATTTCGATAAAAAGTTACAGCAGCAGATCGCAGCCCAAAAGCAAGCTGAAGAAGAGCAAAAGTTAGCGGAAGAGCTTAAAATTGCTGAAGCTAAAGCACTTGCAGAGCAGCAAAGATTGTCGGTGTTAGCAGAGCAGCAGCGGCTTGAAGATGAGCGTCAAGCGCGTTTGGCCAAAGAAGCTGAAGCTAAGCAACTCGAAGAGCAGCGTAAGCTAGAGTTAGCCCGTCAGGCTGAAGAGGCTGCGCAGAAACCACCGATTGTTGAGGTTCCTGAGGGGCCTACAGCAGAAGAAATAGCTAAAATTAAAAGTGGTTATGTTAGAACCTTACAGCGTCATTATAGTCCTCATTTCGAGTACCCAGTAAGAGAGATTATTAAAAGGCATGGGGCTTCAATTTTCAATAGACCCAAAAAAGGAAAAACTCACGGCTTGGTTAAGGTTAATGTTGAACTTGACCGAGACGGTGATATTGTCAGTGGTGGTTTAGCCGGAAGTTCTGGTGAAAAAATCTTGGATGATGCAGTGTTAAAAGCTTTATTCGATGCTGTTCCCTATCCCGCCATGCCAAATGAGTTAGAAGACGAAACTTTCAGCACAACACTATCCATTAGTATTCCTGCTCCCAAGAGCTAGAATTTTCGGATATAATCCCAATCATACCAAGGGGCCATTAGGCCCCTTCATTTTGAACTGAGGTTAATACACATCATGCATATCAATCAAAACTTTGATAGTGGCAATATCGAAGTGGTATCGACTAACGAGCGGCACGCCGATTTAACGATTCGTACCGACTCCAACTCAGAGTTTAAGCAGTGGTTTCACTTTCAAGTCAATGGCGCTGTTGGTAAAAAGTACAGCTTTTCCATTGTCAATGCCGCTGACTGCTCCTATGAAGCTGGTTGGGAAGATTATCATGTGGTTGCTTCTTATGATGGCGAAGATTGGTTTCGTGTGGCAAGCCGCTACGACAATAAAAAGCTAAGTTTTGATCATCAGTTTGAATATAGCTCAGTATTTTTTGCTTACTTTGCACCTTATTCATACCAAAGGCATCAACAGCTTATTGCTAATGCGCAGCTCGCAGAAAATTGTTTACATCAGGTTTTAGGCTTAACGGTGGAAGGCCGCAATATGGATTTGTTGGTAATTGGCGAGCAAACCAAGAAACCAATATGGATCACCGCACGCCAGCATCCGGGTGAAACTATGGCGCAGTGGTGTGCTGAAGGTTTGATCGAAGCTTTGCTGGATCCAGATAGCTCGATCAGCAGGAGTTTATTGCAAGATTTTTGTTTTTTCGTGGTACCAAATATGAACCCAGATGGTGCCATAAAAGGTAATTTACGCTCTAATGCTGCAGGTGCCAATCTGAATCGAGAATGGTTGAAACCAAGTAAAGAGACAAGCCCTGAAGTCTATTGGGTGCGAGAAAAAATGCAGCAAACTGGCGTAGAAGGCTATTTGGATCTGCATGGTGACGAAGGCTTGCCTTATGTTTTTGTGGCGGCGGTCGAAGGCAATCCCAGTTATTCGGACAAACAGCAGCAACTGGAATCTGCTTTTTCGAAGCACTTAATGGCGATCAATCCTGACTTCCAAACAAAATTCGGTTACGACAAAGATGAAGCGGGTAAAGCCGATTTACGGATCGCTAATAATTGGGTTGGTGAAAATTTTGGTTGTTTAGCGCTGACTTTAGAAATGCCTTTTAAGGATAATGCTAACTTACCGAATGCGATCACAGGCTGGTCGCCAGAAAGAAGTTATCATTTAGGGCAGAGTTTATTAACTGCACTTTCGATGACGTTAAAGTAGGCTGAAATTATGAGTAACATTTTAGTTTTGGGTGCTGGCTTTGTGGCTGAGCCGTTGGTTGAATATTTGAACCGTCGTGACGATAATCGAATTAGTGTCGCCAGTTATGTAATCAATGAAGCGCAAGCCCTAGCGGACAAGTTTCCTAAAATCGATGCTCTGCAAGTAGATGTCAGTGATCAAGAAGCGCTGGAATGCTTATTAGTAGATTACGATTTAGTGGTAAGTTTAGTACCAGCTCCTTTTCACCCAACTGTGGCTAAGGCTGCTATAGCGCAAAAGGTTGCCATGGTTACCGCCAGTTACGAGTCCGATGAGATGCGCGACTTAGCAACAGAGGCTGAAGAAGCCGGGGTTATTATCTTGAATGAAATAGGCCTTGATCCAGGCATCGATCATTTAAGTGCTATGGAAGTGATTGACCAAGTGCAGCAAAAGGGTGAAAAGATTACCGCTTTTGTTTCTTGGTGTGGTGGCGTTCCTGCCCCTGAGTCGAACAATAACCCTATAGGCTACAAGTTTTCCTGGGCGCCTAAGGGTGTTTTGATGGCCTTGCTAAATAAAGCTCAGTATTTGCACCAGAATCAAGCGGTAACGGTTAGTTCCGATCAGCTAATGGATTGGGCAAAGCCTTTGCTGATTGAGGGTTTGCAACTTGAGGGCTATCCAAATCGAGAGTCCATAAGTTATAAAGAAGTTTATGGCATTGATAGTGCGGAAAGTTTATTGAGAGGAACTTTGCGCTATCAGGGCTTTAGTGAAATCATTAAGGGTGCTTACCAGTTAAATTTATTGTCGACTAAAGTTTCTGATGTTAGCGCAACTGGTAGTTGGAAAGACTATATCGTCTCATTGAATCAAGCAGATAATCTTGAGCAGTTACTCAAGGTTTTAACTCCTAAAGCAAAAGATGCTCTAACTTGGTTGGGCTGTTTTAGCGAGCTACAGGTTGCTGCAAAAAATAGCCCGATAGATGTTTTTTGCGCTTTGTTGATAGACAAGTTGCAATACCTTGAAGGTGAGTCGGATATGATTGCGCTGCAGCATAAGTTCGTGGTTGAAGACAGTGCTGGCGGTGAGTATTTTTTGAGCTCCACTTTAATAGCGGTTGGCGATCCCGATGGCTATTCCGCGATGTCAAAAACGGTGGGTTATCCTGCAGCGATTGCCAGCCAGTTAATTTTGGATAACAAAGTAGAACGACAAGGTGTTTTGAGGCCGGTTTTTGCAGATATTTATCAGCCCACACTAAAAGCACTTGCTGCTGAAGGCATTGAGTGTGTTGAAAAACGTATCAGTTCTTCAGAAATGTCCAAACAAGAGTTTTTAGCTGAACTCTATTCTTAAAAATCCAGTTATTGAATGCCTAGCCCTAAATTTTGTTGTAGAAAATATAGGGCTTTGGCTGTATTTTCAAATTTGTCAGCACTTTTAGAAACCATAATAATAGGCTTTGGCTGATTTTGATGGTTTTGCATTCTTGCTAAATACTTCCAAGCGTCAAGATTAGTTTCTTCAAAAAACAACAAAGTTGCAGGAAAAGACTTGGTGCTAATGTTTTGATAGGGACTCAAAGCCAACAGCTTTTTCGCCGTTTTATTATTGTGTTCAAACCCAAGTTCTTGACGCCAAAGCGTATCTTCCAACAAATCTTGATTAGTCAGATCTAAAGTTTCCCCCTCTAAAATAGCAACGGAAAACAGGCTGGGATCATGGTTGAGTAGGCCGGCAAAAAGGTAAGCGTTTTCCTGATAAGCATAGAGCGCAGACTGATCGCGGCTGCTAAAGTTTTTATCGAGTAGCCATTCTTGGGCAGCGATTAGATCGGCTAAAGCTTTATGTTTGTTATCGCCGCTTCCAGCACGATACCAACTTTGACCATAAAGACCACCACCACGAATATGCGCAATGGCGACCTGACCTCCAGGGCGAATAAAGTTACTGGCTAGGAAGTTGTATTGATAAGAAAAGGTTTGCCCAAAGCCATTATGGGTTAATAACAGGGTCGGCAAATTCTTTTTCGCGGCCAAGCGGGCAGGTTTGATAATTTCTAGCGGAATACGGCTGCCGTCTTGGCTTCGGTAAAAGTGTAGCTGCTGTACGATTTCTTGCTGGCTTAAACCTAAGCTAGAGTTTTTCTCCTGAGTAACTTCTAATTCTAGGATAGGCTTCAAAGCGCTACTGGCAGAGTCGAAGTAGTAAGCCTGTGAAGGGTTAATCAGAGACTGATAGTTAAAGATTAATGACGTTTTACTAAAAAGGTTTTGCGGATAAAAAATTAATTCACCATAGCCGTTACTAGCAAGGCTTTTCTTACCGCCTCCGTTTAAATTACTTAACGCTAATTCGAGTTTAGCATTGTTTTTATAGGCCAGTAGCCATTTATTATCCATCAACAGTGCATTGACTAATAGCCCTTTATCTTGTGCCACCACTTCGCGCCAAAAACGGCGCGAAGGCTTGCTTAAGTTGATACTGATGATGCGGTTTCTGCCAGCGGATAAATTAGTTAGAAAATAAAACTCATCCTGTTTATTCGCTAAGTACTGAAAGGATGCCTTGATATTGGCAACTAACTTTATGGGTTTTTGCTCAGAATCTAGCGGCTGCAACCAAATTTGGGAGTTATCCGACTCAATACTGTTTTGCTCAATTACTATATAACGATGGTCATCGCTGAAACGAGGTTCTAAGTAAGCGAATTGTTCGGCTTTTTGCAGCTCTTTTTCAGGCAGTTCTTGAGTAAGGTTAAAAACCTCCCGATCTGTTAAGTGTGGTTGGAAGAGGTTGGCCCAATGAATCTTAAGGCCATCGCTGTAAATAAATTTTGTGGGGGAAAACCATGCTAAGCTCGATGGGTTTCGGGTGATGGGTAAATGGTTGTCTAACAGGGTTTGGGCACTAATATCATAAATCTTCCACTGATAGGTGCCAGCAGCATGGGAAAGCTGATAGGCCGCATATCGGGCTGTGGGCGAAAGCCGTAATTGCTGAATTTGACTCGAATTTGGAGTGGCTAGGTCAATGGTTTGGTAGTGCTTTGATAGGTTGTTGTAGATAAACAGTTGCCATAAGGGTTCTTGCGAGTCAGCATCAGTATTTGACGTGGCTGTCGACGTTATTTGTTGGCGTATAAAATAATAGTGGTCTCGATACACTTGCGGATAAAGGTAATTGGCGATTGGCTGTGCTTGAAGCTGTGCTTTAAAGTCATCAAAAGTATTACCTGAAAAAAAGCTGTTAGATAATTCGATTTGTTGTTGCCGCCACAGGGTAACGTCTTCAGATTCGACTTGTGATAACCAATGATAAGGATCGTTGATTTCAATACCTTGAAATTGGTACTGATGATCTTGAGTCTTATTGACAGGATTTTCGAGCGGGGCAGCGCTTTGTTCAACCTTGTCATCGTTGCAAGCGAAAACCAGCAGGCTAATGGCTATTAATATAATCAGGTTTTTTGCTAGTGGCATGCAAGAGTCAAAAGAGTCAATTTTACTCGATTGTATCAGTCCTTTTCGGCATTGCAAAAAGATCCTCGATCTCTAGAGCTACAAGCCATATATCGGTTATACTGTATGGACCTTATGTACGAGACTTGCTTTTGCAGATGACTAGATTAGAGCCTCAAGCTATTGAGATAGATATTCCTTTTCCAAAACCACCGATTATTTTATCTGAGCAAGAGCAACATCACCACAAATCCAAAATCAAGCAACTTTTACAGCAACATAATGCGGTTTTGATTGCTCATTATTACACCGATCCCGAGATCCAAGCTTTGGCTGAAGAAAGCGGCGGCTTTGTGGGTGATTCGCTAGAAATGGCTAAGTTTGGGGCTAAACATCCAGCCGAGACTTTAATTATTGCAGGTGTAAAATTCATGGGGGAAACTGCAAAAATTTTAGGTCCCGATAAACGGGTTTTGATGCCCACTTTGGAAGCTACCTGCTCACTTGATCTGGGCTGTCCGATAGAACCTTTTAGTGCTTTTTGTGATCAATATCCTGAGCGCACCGTAGTGGTCTATGCCAATACTTCAGCGGCGGTAAAAGCGCGCGCTGATTGGGTTGTAACTTCAAGTATTGCGGTGGATGTGATTGAACATTTGCTCGATAAAGGTGAGAAAATCATTTGGGGTCCGGATAAGCATCTAGGAGCCTACATTCAAAAGCAAACGGGCGCCGATATGTTGTTATGGCAGGGTGCTTGTATTGTTCACGATGAGTTTAAGTTTCAAGGCTTGGAAAAAGCTAAGGCTTTATATCCAGAGGCTGCCGTTCTGGTTCATCCCGAATCGCCCAAAAAAGTAGTAGCGCTGGCGGATGTGGTTGGTTCGACTTCGCAGCTGATCAAAGCTGCTAAAGAACTACCGCAACAACAATTGATTGTTGCGACTGATAAAGGCATTTTTTATAAAATGCAGCAGGCAGCGCCAAACAAAGATTTGATCATTGCGCCAACCGCAGGCGAGGGAGCAACTTGTCGTAGTTGTGCTCATTGCCCTTGGATGAAGATGAATGCTTTACAAGCCTTATCAAACGTTTTTGAGCAAAATGATAATGAAGTCTTTGTGGATTCAGGTTTAGCGACGAAAGCTTTAAAGCCTTTAACCCGAATGGTCAACTTTACTCAAGGCACTTAAAACCTTATTGAAGCCTGCGGGCAATTGATGTTACTCTGAATTTGATAACAAAATAGAAAACAATCAATATTAAAAGTTACACCTATAGCAAACTCTATGAATGAACTTATTTTAAGCTACCCCGAAATATTGGATGGGCAAGAATTCTTAACGGAAGTCGACCCCAAGCAAGTTAAGTCGCGGGTTTTTAATGACGGGTTAAACGACGTTGAAGAGGAAGTCAGCCGTTTAACCTCAGTTATTTATGAGCTTAATCGCTGCCCGCAAAGCCTTTCAGAAATAGAGTCGAATCTTAAAACGTTACATCTTAGGTATTCAACCATTAGTAGCTTCGCTCGCGATTATTCGATCCCTGATCTTAGGGTGTCAAAAAAAGTTGATCAGCTACTACACGGTTTGACCTTGGAAATGAGTTATTTATTTAAGCGCTATGTTAAGCAGCTGGATGAAAATACTCAATGGATTATCAACTTCCAGAAAAAAGCTGCGTTTGCGGTTAATGGAGCCATCTATTATCTGAGTTTGTTAAAAGTTGAAACTTATTGTTTGAATGAACTTTTGCCGAGTTATATTTGGCGCGAATTGAATCAACTCTATTGGTTAGCTGAAAAAAGAAAGCTATTAACGCAAAAGGTCAAGTTTAAGGCTGATGGACTTTTTCATCCAAGTCCCAATGTTCAGCAGGCGTACGCTCGTGCGACCATTGTTTCCGCGATTTCACCGTATGAGCTAAGTCGACAAGAGCACTGGAATTTATTTTATAATTTGCAGACTTATGTTGAAATTATTCAAATAGAAAAACATCATGATTTTGACAGAATAGCGAAATGTTTTGTTGTTGATTTAGCGAGCTCTGATAAACCCACTTTGGTTGATGAAGCTGGTGTTAATATCAGTGAGGGTAACCGTTTTATCGAAGTTCAAGCGTTTGTCGAACGAGTCCAGCAGCAACAAACGGATCTGTTGACTAGTGGTGATTTGCCCAAAAACTCCTTTATTAATGGTATTGAGCCTCAGTCTGCCAAAAAGCTTTTTAATAAACTGGTTGAGTATTGTACGCAGTACAAAATGCGCGCATCGCATCGTTATCCGATTCAAGTAGAGGCTACGCTAGTCTTTGGTTTTTCAAACCTCATTCAGCTGATGCAGCGTCAAGAGATGGTAGATTCTAGTGCTTATTTGAACGAAGCGCTGGAAGACTTGCTACAAGAAAACCATCCACAAGCCCTAACTTGGCAGACGGTTAACGAGAGCCGAGGCGGTTTGTGTGTAGAGCAATCTAGCCAAGAGTCTTTGGATATTGCTGAGTCGATGCCTGTGGTGCTCAAGAAATATCAAAATGGGGTGGTTGCGGATAACTGGACGCTTGCACTGACCCGTTGGTATAAGTTCGAAAATAAGACCAACCGAATTGGGGTTAACTTTATTCATGGTGATATCGAGCTCGTAGAGTTGATGCAAACCGATAAAAAGCACGCTTTAATGATACGCCAGCCAAAAGATGAGCGGGTTTTTCTGCTGACCTCGCCTGAAGTGCTAAAAAATAAGAAGGTTGTTGGTTTGCAGCTAAAGGATACAAAACAGGTTGTACACTGCAAAAAACGAATGCTTTGCCATGAGGCTGAGCTAGTGCAGATTGAATTGACGGTAAAAAATAAAGTCGAAAGCTAGTTTTAGGCTTTATTCTTGAGTCAGTTTGATGGATAATGCGCCTCGGCTCTGCTGGTCCCCTCGCAACGATAGATTGTGAATCCCGCCAGGCCCGGAAGGGAGCAACGGTAGCAGTTGATTCGTGTGCCGGGGTGTGGCTAGCAGAGTCTTTTAATTTTGATGATTTCCCCTGTCTTGGTTTGAGCTTGAGTTGGTTCTACCTCGCATTCTATAGCTCCTAACCCGTTATCCATGGCTATTCAATGGCCATCAATCGAATAGAGTCTTTAGATCATAAGCTCATTTTGCAAGGCCGCGAGTAAGTTTTATGACTTCTCTTTTATCTATTCTTGGAACTGTGGTACAGTTTGTCATCTTCTGAAATATCACTAATCATTCGAACAAAATATGAGCTATCAGGTGCTCGCCCGCAAGTGGCGTCCCAAGAATTTTGATGAATTGCAAGGCCAAGAACACGTTAGTCGTGCTTTGATTAACGCTATTGAGCAAGAGCGATTGCATCATGCTTATTTGTTTACCGGTACTCGTGGCGTGGGTAAAACCACCATTGCTCGAATCCTTTCTAAATGTCTGAATTGTGAAACTCATGGATTAACGGCCAAGCCTTGTGGCGAATGCGGAGCTTGTGTCGAAATTGACGAAGGGCGTTTTGTCGATTTGATTGAAGTGGATGCAGCTTCAAGAACTAAGGTCGATGATACTCGAGAGTTATTGGACAATGTACAATATCGTCCCACTCGAGGGCGTTATAAAGTTTATTTGATTGATGAAGTGCATATGCTTTCCAATAGCTCCTTTAACGCGCTATTAAAAACGCTGGAAGAGCCGCCGGAACATGTCATCTTTTTATTGGCGACTACTGATCCGCAAAAACTTCCAGTTACGGTACTTTCACGCTGCCTGCAGTTTCATCTTAAGCATATGGACGAGGCCACCATTGCCAATCATCTTGCTTTTATCTTGCAGCAAGAGCAATTAGAGTTTGAGCAAACTGCGCTAAGTTTAATTGCCCAATCAGCTGAGGGGAGTATGCGTGATGCTTTGAGCCTACTTGATCAGGCGATTGCTTTTGGACAGGGGCAAGTTAATGAAGCTGATATCCGTAGCATGCTCGGTACTATTGATCACCAGTTTATGGAGCGTTTGCTACAAGCTTTAGCGGATAAAGATGCCAAGCAAGCGATTGAGTCGATAGCACAAATGAGCAACTTCCCAGTAGATTTTGCCGATGCACTCAAAGAATTATTAAGCCGCTTGCATCAAGTGGCTATTTTCCAAGCTACCGGTGTTTTACTTGATAATTCAGCGACTTATGTAGAAAAATTTGCACAACAGATTAGCGCAGAAGATTTACAGCTGTATTATCAATTAGGGCTGCATGCTCGCCGCGACTTAACTTGGGCGGCCACTCCTAAGCAGGGTTTAGAAATGGCGCTGCTACGGATGTTGGCGTTTAATATAGCGCCCATAACGGACGGTTCAAACGCTACTAACACTGCTTCTGAAGCAGTAAAAAAAAAAGCGTCCTTAGTTGATGCCAAAGTTGTAAAAGAAGCTGAGCAAACACCTGAGAAAGTACCTCAGAAAGAGCTTGGCAAAGAATCTAATAAACAAGTAGAAATAAAAACTACCGAATCTGAAGCCGCTAAAGTAAAAGTGGCTAAACAGTCAGCACCTCAAGAGAGTGTATCGTCCGATGAGCCGCAGCCAAATTATGATGATTATGTTTGGGGGGACGAATCAGAAGGCGAGCAAGCCGAAACTTATCCCCTAGAAACCGCTAAAGACACTGATTCACATAAGCCCGAAATTCAAGATGAGCAAGTATCAACAACTAGTCAGCAAGCGGCCGAGCCGTTAGCGATCAGCAAAAAGGTAAAAAAAACTGAAGAAAAACAATATGATCCACTTGCCAGCTTGCATGCAGCTTTGGGTATTTCATCGGTCGAAAAACAATCATCAAGCCAAGCCACCAGTTCTTCAAATGCGAATAGTGGTAACAAAAGCCGCGGTTTGGCGCTAAGCAACAAAGCGGTGGAAGATGAGCTGGAAGAAACCACTAAAAATCCACTCGATTTGGCGGCGATCAAGGATATCGAGTTACCCGAACAAGCCGCTTTTGATCAAGAAAATTTTTATGATGAAAGCCTTGATGAGCAGAGTCTAGCGGAACACATTTATTCGCAAACTCAAACCAGCGACTTAGCCCAACAGACAGTTAATACTGCCAGTAATTCTGCTAACGAAAGTTCGGTGTCGAGCACTGATGATATGCTTGCTAAAGACTTAGCAGATGTAACCGACGAATGGACTCAGCTGGTTATTAAACTTGGACTGCCGGGTTCCTACCATCAAATTGCTCAATCAAGTTTAATGGACTGGCAACAAGAAGATCTAATGGCGCTGCGAGTCGCGCCGAATCAGGATATTTTGTGTACGGATAGTGCTAAAGCTGGTATTGAAAAGGCCATTATTGAGTTTTTTGATAGAAGAATTCGTTTTCAATGGTCTTTTGCCGAGCCTGATCGGGAAACACCGGCCATGATTTTTGCTCGCAAGGCCGAAGAAAAGCAGCAAAATGCTTGTGATTTGTTAACTCGGCACCCATTTAGTCAGCGGTTGGCGCAAAACTTTGCTGCCAAATTAGATCCAGAAACGATAAAATATTTAGATTAGCATCAGAATTTTGAGGTAAAAGTATGTTTGGTAAAGGTGGTTTGGGCGGAATGATGAAGCAAGCCCAGCAGATGCAAGATAGAATGCAAAAGGCGCAAGAAGAAATTGCCAATATGGAAGTTGAGGCTGATGCAGGTGCGGGTATGGTAAAGGTGGTTATGACCGGCCGCCATGATGTCAAACGCATTTCAATCGATCCTAGCTTAATGGAAGATGATAAAGACTTGCTGGAAGATTTAATTGCAGCTGCGGTAAATGCCGCGGTACGTAAGGTCGAGCAGACTTCGCAAGAGCGGATGGCGGAAGTGACTAAGGGGATGAATCTTCCCCCCGGTATGAATTTACCGTTTTAAATTGTCTTTTTAGGGCTATAGTTTGTTAGTTTCTTTTTCAAAAACATCGTGTATCGTATATACACTCAGTTTTTTCAATTCGAAACTGCCGCCTCTAGCCTTAAAAATCCTGCCTTAACATGATTATTCGAATAGCAAAAATATTTACAGCGATAATAAATTTTGTTTCTCAGTCAGTTGTTTAGCCTATTATGCAGTCACCGTTAATAAAGAAACTAATTGATGCCTTTTGTTGCTTGCCAGGAGTGGGGCCTAAGTCTGCTCAGCGTATGGCCTATCATTTGTTGGAGCGTAATCGTGAGGCGGGCGTGCAGCTTTCGCAAGCGCTTGCTGAATCAATGGAAAAAGTAAATCATTGCTCGCGCTGTCGTGATTTTACAGAAGCAAAAACTTGCTACTTGTGTTTGTCTGAAGCCCGCGATAAAAGCCTGCTGTGTGTGGTGGAAAGTCCAGCGGATGTGTATGCGATAGAAGCAACCGGTGGCTTTAAAGGCACCTATTTTGTGTTGATGGGGCATTTATCTCCTTTGGATGGTATCGGTCCTGATGATATTGGGCTAAAAGAGTTGAAAGCTTTAGTTGAAGTTGAGGCGCCCAGTGAAGTTATTCTCGCTACTAATGCAACAGTAGAAGGCGAGGCTACGGCGCACTTTATTGCCGAAATGCTGCGCTCTGAGCAGCTAGAGATCTCAAGGCTTGCTTCAGGCGTACCTTTAGGAGGAGAGCTCGAATATATTGATGGCGGTACTCTTAGCCAGTCCCTATCTGAGCGCCGTCCCTATCAAATTTAGTTATTCGGTAAGGTTAAACTATTAAGATTGTATAAAATCTGGACACTTTTTATGGATTAGTTGTCTTAGGTTTAGTAATATATGACTGCGTAAATTGATAGAAAAATTTATCTTCAGGTAGTCATTTCATGAAAAACAGTTATAAAAATATCCGTAAATTGATAGTCCCCGCCCTTTTTACAGGCTTTTTGGTGGCTTGTGGCGGCGGAGGCTCCAGCTCTAGCTCGTCACCAACACCGCCACCTAGCAGTAGCGGCCCGACTTGGACCGCAGGTGTGTTTGCTCCTTCTAGCGATTTTGAGGCGCGTTGTCAAAATCCGCGCTCGGGTAATGATATTAATGGTAGGCCTTGGCCCGATGTGCAAGGATCCACGCTCGAGGAAAATCATTGGTTACGCTCATGGAGTGATGAAACCTACCTTTGGTATAGTGAGATTCCAGATCAAAATCCAGCTAATTTTAGTAATCCGATTACTTATTTTGATACCTTAAAAACCAACGCTGTAACCGCCTCTGGTAACCCACAAGATCAATTCCACTTTACCGATGATACGGATGCTTACCAACAGCAAGCAAGCACTGGCTCATCAGTGGGTTATGGCATGCGGTTTAGAATATTGCAGTCAGCGCCACCAAGACAAATTGTAGTGGCTTATAACGAACCGAACTCACCGGCGAGTAATGCTAATATTGATCGCGGTGCTGAAATTGTTACCATTGATGGAGTCGATGTTGCCAATGGATCTGATGTAAATACTTTAAATGCTGGTTTATTTCCGTCAGCAGTTGGTGAGTCTCACACTTTTGAAATCCTTGACTTAGGTTCAAGTACTACTCGAACCGTGACCTTAACTGCGGAGAATGTAACATCCGATCCCGTTCAAAAAGAAGCCATTATTAACACTCCAACGGGCGATGTGGGCTATATGCAGTTCAATACCTTTGGTACTCGTATTGCTGAGCAGGAGTTGATTGATGCTTTTGTGGATTTCTCAAATCAGGGTATTCAAGATTTAGTGATTGATTTGCGCTACAACGGTGGCGGTTTCTTATTTATTTCGAGTCAATTAGCTTATATGGTTGCTGGTTCGGCGCAAACAAACAATCGTATTTTTGAAACGACGGTGTTTAACGATAAAAATCCTACTACTAATCCAGTGACGGGTGAAACCTTATCGCCGACTCCTTTCTATAATCAGCCCAGCGATCAAGCCACTGCACCTGGCGGTATTTTGCCTGATGTTAACCTAAACCGCGTTTTTATTCTTTCTACTAGCTCTACTTGCTCTGCCAGTGAAGCCTTAATCAATGGCTTACGAGGTATTGATGTCGAGGTAATCTTAATTGGTGGTACTACTTGTGGTAAACCTTATGGTTTTTATCCAACCGACAACTGCGGCACTACCTATTTCACCATTCAATTCCGTGGTGAAAATAACAAAGGTTGGGGTGATTATGCCGATGGCTTTGTACCGTCTGCTACTGACGATGGTTTTGGTAATGTAATAGGTTGTAGCGTGGCGGATGATTTTTCTCACCAGTTAGGTGATCCGAATGAAGCTATGTTGGCTGCCGCGCTTGATTATCGCACCAGCGGTGCTTGCCCAGTGGTCAAATCGCAAGCTGAGCCACGTCGTTATGATTGGAGTCAAAATCCACTGGACCTTCGTAATTCAGCGTATTACCAAAAACAGATGTTCTATCAACAAAATCGAATCGATTTAAATCTGAAATAATTACTACAGACACTTAAAAATAAAAAGGAGCCTTGGCTCCTTTTTTTATTGGTTTATTTAAAGTTTCGCCTTGAAACTCGGCCCCTAATCCCCAAATAAAACAGCAAATAGTCATTAACTGAAATCGTTACATATCTGGGGCTTTAATTATGTCTGTAACCGTCGAAAAGCAAACACATTCTTTCCAAACCGAAGTTAAACAATTACTGCACTTGATGGTGCACTCTTTGTATTCGAATAAAGAGATCTTTCTGCGCGAGCTTATCTCCAATGCTGCTGATGCGGCCGATAAGCTACGCTTTAAAGCACTCAATGATGCCGAGTTATACCAAGGGGATAGCGAGTTAAAAATCCGTATTACCACTGATAAAGAGGCTAAAACCCTAACCATTTCTGATAATGGGATTGGTATGAATCAAGCTGAGGTGATTGAACATTTGGGCACTATTGCCAAATCGGGTACGGCTGATTTCTTGAGCAAACTTACCGGCGATCAAAAGAAAGATTCGCACCTTATCGGTCAGTTTGGGGTGGGCTTTTATTCGGCTTTTATCGTTGCCGACAAAGTCACCGTAATTAGCCGCAAAGCAGGTGATGCAGTGGATCAAGCGGTGATTTGGGAGTCTATGGGTGATGGTGAATTTACCATTGAAACCACCAATAAAGACTCTCGCGGTACTGACATTATTTTGCATCTAAAAGCAGGTGAAGAAGAGTTTTTAGAAGATTTTCGTCTAAGAAATATTATCGGTAAATATTCCGATCACATCTCATTACCGGTAGAGATGGAGAAGCAACATCTCGGTGAGGAAGAAGAAAAGCCACAAGAGGCAGATTTTGAGGCCGTGAATAAAGCGACCGCTTTATGGACTCGTTCTAAGTCGGATATTTCAGACGAAGAATATCAAGAGTTTTACAAGCACGTTTCGCATGACTTTCAAGATGCACTGACTTGGTCACACAACCAAGTTGAAGGCAAACAAGAGTACACCAGCTTATTGTATATTCCTTCCAAAGCACCATATGATCTGTGGAATCGCGATCGCCAACGCGGCGTTAAACTCTATGTACAAAGAGTTTTCATCATGGATGATGCCGAGCAGTTCTTACCGATTTATATGCGTTTTGTACGCGGTTTGCTCGACTCCAACGATTTGCCGCTAAACGTGTCGCGTGAAATTTTGCAAGACTCAGCAACCACTCAATCTTTGCGCAGTGCCATGGTTAGCCGTGTTTTGAAAATGTTGGAGCAGTTAGCGAAAAAAGACGCAGAAAAATACCAGGCATTCTGGAACGAATTTGGTCAAGTTCTTAAAGAAGGTCCCGGCGAAGATTTTGCCAATAAAGAAAAAATCGCTAAGTTATTCCGCTTTAGCTCAACTCACACCGATTCAGCTGAGCAAAATGTGTCGCTAGATGCCTATATCGAGCGTATGAAGCCGGAGCAAGAGAAAATCTATTATATTGCCACAGAAAGCTTCTTAGCGGCTAAAAACAGCCCTCATCTGGAAGTATTCCGAAAGAAAGGCATCGAAGTATTATTGATGTCTGATCGTATTGATGAGTGGACCATGTCGCACTTGCAAGAATATGCAGGCAAGCAATTTGTGTCGGTAACTCAAGGTGATTTGGATTTAGGTAATCTTGAAAACGCCGAAGATAAAAAAGCGCAAGAAAAAGCCTCGGAAGACAATAAGGGTTTGGTTGAGCGGGTCAAGACGGTACTTGGCGAGCAAGTTAGTGACGTGAAAATCACCATGCGCTTAACCGATACTCCGGCTTGTATCGTAGCTGGCGAAGGTGATATGCCGCTGCAAATGATCAAAATGATGCAGGCAGCAGGGCAGCCGGTGCCAGAAACCAAGCCGATTTTTGAAATTAATCCAGAGCATGCCTTGATTCAGCTGGTGGATCATGAACAAGATGAAGCTCAGTTTGCTGAATGGGTAGAGGTGTTATTCAACCAAGCCCAATTGGCTGAGTCGGGACAGCTTGAAGATCCAGCAAGCTTTGCTAATAAACTGAATAAGTTATTGCTGAAGTTGGCTAGTTGATCCAATTATCATTACTGACTATTTTTAAAAGTTAATCCGGTGTCACTTTAATTTTTTAAAGCTGACACCGCTTTTTACAAATATCGTTAGTAGCTCGCCAGCCCAAGCTCGCTAAGCAAAGATAATTACGCTTATTGGTTCACGGTCAACTCAGCTTTAAGCAAGTAATACAAAGCCTAATTTACCCTCTATTGACATCCTGTCTAAGTTTCTCTAGTCTTTTGATTGAAACGTTTCGGTACATGGTAGTAACATCTCTTAAAGGTAAATCTAATATGTTAAAAACGCATATATATGGAATGCTGATGTTTTCGATAAGTTTAACGCTTGTTACTTACAGCAGCTTATCAAATGGTAATTCTCAAACTAAACTGGAGTTAGGAATGGAAGTTAAGGAACCGAATGAAGATGCGCTTATCGAGTCTATTCGATTAATCACGGAAGAAAGGATGCGCCGAAGTTACGGTAAGGGAGAGGTCGTACAGCGAGATGCTCATGCGAAAACTCACGGGCTAGTCCGAGCAAAGCTCAAAGTTGTCGATGATCTGCCGAAAGAATTGCGGCAGGGTATATTTTCTGAAACTAAGGTTTATGATGCGTTGATCCGATTTTCTGCTTCAAGCCAAATCGCTCAGGCAGACACAGTTGCGCAGCCTCAGGGTATGGCGATCAAAGTGCTTGGTGTCGAAGGCGAGAAACTAATTCGGCCAACAACAACGCAAGATTTTGTCATGATCAATTTTCCCACTTTTTTTGTCAAAGACCTTGCAAGTTACATAGATTTCACTCGATTTGGTTCAGCCCTAACCGTAAAGGATGATGATGGCGTCGATAAGGAGAAAGAAGCGGCTGCTTTTGCCAAGAAACAGCCAGAAATTCTTGCCATATTGGAAAAAATGATAGCCATGCCTTTCTGGAATCCGCTTGAAGTGCAGTATTGGAGTCAGACTCCGTACATGCTTGGCTCTCAAGCGATTAAATTTTCAGCTAGGCCTCTGACCAGTTCTGAAAATAAAAAGCCCGAAGGGGAGCTCGGCGATAGGTTTTTGCGCAATGCTCTAGTTAACACCATTAAAGATGAGCCATTTCGTTTTGAGTTTGTGGTGCAAGTTCAAAACGATGCAAAAAAACAACCTATCGAAGACCCAACAGTTGAATGGAAAGAGTCTGAAGCGCCGCCGAAGCGTGTAGCAATTATTGAAATCCCAGTACAAGACTTATCTTCAAATAAAGATGTTGACTACGCAGAGAAGTTAACATTTGCAGCATGGAATTCCTTGCCAGCACATCGTCCGTTGGGTTCTATGAATCGAGCGCGTAAATCTGTTTACGAAGGCGGTGCTAAAGTTCGCCACGCAAGAAACGGTAATACTCGGTTCGAGCCAGATACACTTTGATATAAGTGCCGAAAAGGTATTTTCGTAATTCCCTGAAAAATTTTGATAGTGAAGAAAAAGGAGATTAAAACAATGTCAATTCAAGACGATCTTAAAGAGTCAAGCCTCGACCTTTATACAAAGTTATTTTCTGAGTCGACTATTGCGCTTGCTGAAACTCACGTAAAGAGAAACGCGGAAGATGCTAAAAGACCCCACTTTGAGCCAAAACCTCAAGCTAAACTGGCTGTTGCGCCACCATTTATCCTTATTCCAGAAAATGATGAGAATCATGATAAAGACTGGACAGAGAAATTTGCATCCGAAGCTCTCGCTCACGGTATGGAAAACCTTCCGGTAGAAGATGTTATTAATGATTGGCCTAGTCGTGAAGAAGCGATTGAGTCTGCTTATGAGTTGTATAAAGATAAAGTTCCGAAAATTATTGTTGATTGGAAAAATCCAACGTCAGATGAGGCTTTTACTCATTTAGTTTTTCAGGGGATTGGTGCTCATAGATTAGAGCGAGCCAAAAGCTCTAATAAAGATGCTGAGTTTATGGTTGACCTCAGTTGGATGCAAGCTTATCCGGTTCGGGAAAAGTATGAAAAATACGGCTCGATCGCTTATTTCGGAGCAGACAGAAAACCAGTGGGTATTTTTGAGCCAAAGCAAGATAAAATGATTCGTCCAGGTGATAAGGGTTGGGAAGGAGCTAAGTGGCGTTTCAGAAGCTCGTTGTTTACTGCGGTTACATTGACCGATCACTTAGGTTACACCCACTATTTAGTGTCCAATACACTTACTACTGTAACCATAGAGCAGCTTTCCACAGATCACCCGCTCAGATATTTGTTGACCCCCTTTATTTTTGGAGCGGCTGATATTAACCGAGAAGCTTACTTTACCTTATCCAATAAAGGAGGTATTGCTCATCGATGTTTTGCTATGGAGCATGAGGGTGTTTTGAGATGCGTTTTGAAAGGTGTAGAAGCTGCGACCTTGGAAACATTTGAAGAATCTATGGTTCGTAGGGGGGTTGATGGACTTGGAGAAGATTATCCCTATGGTGAAGATGGATTAAAGTTAGTTAAAATCATGGAACAACTTGCAGATGAGTACATGAGCGTATATTACGACGGTGATGATCTTGTGAATGATCCCCACATCAAGGCATGGTGGAGTGCAATTAATAGACAAGCACCAAATCTCGAAATTGGTAAGCTTGAAACCCGAGATTGTTTTCTCAGACTTCTCTCGCACTTTATGTTCGTTGTAACGGGTTATCATGGTCAAGTAGGAAATATTGCTCAGTATACCCTCGATCCGACATTTATCGGGACAAAGTTGAGAGGCGATCTTGAAGAGCAAGAAATTAGCGATCTTCAATCTCACGCTCAAATGGTGACATTAACTATCACAACGGGTCTTGGTCAGCCTCATTTGATGGAAAATTTTGATCATATTTTATCCAAAGATAAAACTGACTCTGCTATAAACGTATTTAAAACCTACAGAGGTCGATTAAAAGCACTTTCAGAGGATATTAAGGCTTTAAATACTCAGCGCTCTTTGCCACTTGAAACTTTTAATCCTGAAGTTTTAACTAGTAGCGTGAGCACTTAACCGGAGGCTATTTTTTAGAACTTTGCTTTAAAACCGACCGATTATCATATTCGAATAGCGGTAATTGGTCGGCAACTTTGTTGAAAAGAGGGTTAAAATAATATCAATACTCAAGGAGCACCAATGTTAGTATAAAGGTGAGATATTAAGCTATTAGAGTTAATTTAGTTTAATTTAATTGCTGGTAATTGATAAGATTGTAAACTAGATATTTCAGTAATAAAAAATGGGTGCAAAGATGAAAGCCATGACCTGTAAACAATTAGGCGGTGCCTGTGATTTGGATTTTCGGGCTGAGACTTTTGAGCAGATGGTTGAGTTGAGTAAACAGCATGGAATGCAGATGTTTCAACAAAATGATGAAGCTCATTTGGCGGCAATGCATAAAATCCAACAGTTAATGCAAGAGCCGGGAGCAATGGAAAAGTGGAAAGAAGGGCGTAAACAAGCTTTTGAGGCGCTTGCTGAAGATTAATCCTAAACACAAACTAGCTGCTAGCCTCGCTGGTTACAAATTGCTAAAATCCCGTTAATTATTCTACGTTCCACCGCCTTGGGCGGTTTTTTTATGGTTGCTTTTTTTAACTCCAAACTATTCAAAATCCTCTTTGTTATTGCGACAGTGGTAATTTTTATCCTGTCGCTAATCCCTGGAAAGCAACTGCCCAGCGGTTTGCCTTGGGATAAAGCAGTGCATTTTGTCGGTTACGCGGGTTTAGCCTTTTTGGCGCGGTTGGGCTCGAAAAAGCACCCGAGTTGGCAATTGGTTATTGGCTGTATCATTTTCTCGTTATTGATTGAGTTTTTACAACAGTTTATCCCCAATCGCGGTTTTGAGTGGCTGGATCTGCTGGCTAATAGTCTTGGGGTGGTCGCGGGAGTTTCGCTGGCACTCTTGATTCAGCGTTGGTGGCGGCCAAAATAGCCAATTTTTTACTTGAGATAGGGCGCTAATCCAAGTATCTTTAGCGCCTAATAAACCATTTTATTTTTTGTTCGTTTAGGAGCCATCAATGCGCATTATTTTGTTGGGCGCGCCAGGTGCCGGTAAGGGTACTCAAGCACAATTTTTAAAAGATAAGTACCAGATCCCGCAAATTTCAACCGGCGATATGCTGCGTGCTGCGGTAAAAGCAGGCACCGAAATGGGCTTGGCGGCGAAAAAGAAGATGGATGCAGGCGAATTAGTCTCTGACGATATTATTATTGGCATCGTTAAAGAGCGGGTCAAAGAAGCCGATTGTGAAAATGGCTATTTGCTCGATGGCTTCCCAAGAACCATTCCGCAGGCAGATGCTATGCGCGATAACGGCATTGATGTGGATTTTGTGGTGGAAATTGATGTGGATAACGCTGAAATCGTTAAGCGTTTAAGTGGCCGCCGTGTTCATCCGGCTTCCGGTCGAGTTTATCATGTTAGCTACAACCCGCCGCAAGAAGAAGGCAAAGACGACGTTACTGGCGAAGATTTGATCCAGCGTGACGATGACCAAGAAGCAACTATTTTGCATCGCCTTAAAGTCTATCAAGAGCAAACCCGCCCGCTAGTGGATTATTATTCAAATTGGGCTGAGCAAGACGCCGAAGCTGCGCCAAAGTATGTTCGAGTCGCTGGAGTTGGTTCGGTTGAAGATATTCGCGATGCACTGTTTGCGGGTATTACTAACGGTTTAGCGAGCTAAGGCTCTAAAATCCTTTATGTCAAAAAAGCAGGGCGTTCTGTTATGCAATTTGGGAACGCCTGATGTGCCCAGCGCTGAGGCTGTCCGCAAATATCTCGGGCAGTTTTTACACGACAAGCGGGTAGTCTCGATCCCACGTATCATCTGGTGCCCAATCCTGCACGGGATTATCCTAAGAACTCGGCCGCAAAAAGTGGCTAAACTCTATCAATCGATTTGGACTGATAATGGCTCACCGCTGATGGTGCATAGTCAAGCGCAAAGACGTGAGCTACAAATCCGTTTGGATGCGCTCGCTAGCGAAAGTCATACTCCGATTGAACTGGCCATGTGTTATGGCAATCCCTCGATCCCTAAAGCACTGGAATCACTAGAGGCTCAGGGTTGCGAGCGAATCATCGTCTTGCCTTTGTATCCGCAATATTCCTCGGCGACCAATGCGGCGATTTTCGATCAGGTGAGCAAATTTTATAAAAAACGATTTTTTGTTCCTGAACTCTCTTATGTTAATGGCTACCATAATCATCCTTTGTATATCAAAGGCTTAGTAGATTCAGTTAAAGCTTATTGGCAAGAGCATGGGCAAGCAAAAAAGCTGCTTTTTTCCTACCATGGGGTGCCTGAGCGGTTTAGTAAAAAAGGCGACCCTTATGAAGCCCAATGCCATGAAACCACTCGTTTAGTGGTTGAACAATTAGGACTAGAGCAAGATCAATATCAAATCGCCTTCCAGTCGCGTTTTGGTCGCGAAGAGTGGGTCAAACCCTACACCGAGGCAACTTTGCAAGACTGGGGTAAGGCTGGTTTAGAGTCGGTGCAGATCATCAGCCCAGCTTTTGCCTCGGATTGCTTGGAGACGCTAGAAGAGCTTGCGATCCAAAACAAAGAGGTGTTTGTGGAAACTGGCGGTGGCGACTATTCTTATATTCCGGCGCTAAACGATTCGCCAATCCATATCGATTTGCTCTACGATTTACTGCAAACACAGCTTCATTAAGCCGCCAGTTACTCTTGTCTGATTATTCGATTGCCAATCTATTTTCCAGTGAAGGACTGTTAGCGCAGGCTTTTGAGGGCTTTATCGAGCGCCAAGCGCAAGTCGATATGGCGCAGGCGATAGCCGAGGCGATTGAATCAGAAACCAGTATCTGCATCGAAGCGGGCACTGGAACCGGTAAAACCTTTGCCTATTTAGTGCCTGCGCTGCTGGCGGCAAATGATCACGACAAAAAAGTGATTATCTCTACTGGCACCAAAAACCTGCAAGATCAGCTTTATTTCAGGGACTTACCGAGCATTTGTGATGCGCTTTCTCTGCATAAAGAACGCGCGCTGCTCAAAGGGCGTAATAATTACTTGTGTATTTATCGGCTAAATCAAAACCTTGACTCAGGCCGTTTTCAAAGCCGCTCGATGGCCGATACTCTGGTTAAAGTGAATCAATGGTCGAATAAAACCGTTTCTGGTGATCTGACCCAATGCCCTGATTTAAAGGACAATGATCCGCTGTGGGGGTATGTCACTTCCAGCAACGAGAATTGTCTGGGCGCGGATTGTCCTGATTATGCCGACTGTTACTTGGTTAAGGCGCGACAAAAAGCCATCGAGGCGGATCTGGTGGTGGTTAATCATCACTTGCTGCTTGCTGATATGGTGCTAAAAGAAGACGGTTTTGGCGAGTTGTTGCCAGAAGCGGATATGGTTATCGCCGATGAGGCACATCAAGTAGCAGCGATTGCTCATGGCTTTTATGGCCATCGCCTAACCAGTCGCCAAGTTAGCGAGCTCTGTCGTGATAGCGAAATCGAGGCGATGACTACCGCTAAAGACGATCGCCAGCTATCGGTTGCGGTGCGTCGGGTGGAAGGGGCATTAAATGAAATTCGGCTAAAACTGGGCGATTCAGGTAAAAAAATCAATTGGTTACAGCTTAATGTTAAAGTTAGAGATAGCTTATTCAGCGAGCTGTTAAGGGAGATGAAAACCCTTTCCAAGCGCCTCGATCTAAACGCTACTCGCAGTAAAGGCTTGGATTCGTGTCATCGCCGTTCGGTGGAAATTCTACAAAGCTTGGTTCTGTTTGAGGATAAAGAACTCAACACCGAATCAGTACGTTGGCTCGAAACCTACCGCACCGGCTTTGCGGTTGTTGAAACCCCTTTGGATGTCTCTCAAGCTTTTGAGCAGTCACGTTTAGAGCATGGGGCTCAAACCTGGGTATTTACTTCTGCCACCTTGAGCCAAGCCCGTAAATTTGATCACTTTAAGTCGCAATTGGGCTTGCATCAGGCTCAAGAGTTAATGCTCGATAGCCCTTTCGATTATCAACAACAATCTTTGTTATATGTGCCACGAGGCTTGCCCGATCCGCGAAATCCAAAGTATATCGAGTCTTGGTTTGAGGCTGTCTGGCCGTTGATTGAAGCCAACGCAGGCGGTACTTTTTTGTTGTTCACCAGCTATTATGCCCTAAACAAAGTGCGTGATTTGATTGAAGATAAGATCGAAAAGAGCCAATTGCTGGTGCAAGGTGAGCGCCCCAAAAATGAATTAATCGAAGCTTTTCGCGAGCAGGGTAATGCGGTCTTATTGGCAACTTCCAGTTTTTGGGAAGGGGTGGACGTTAAGGGCATGGCACTGAGTTTGGTGGTGATCGACAAGCTACCCTTTGCAGCACCTGACGAGCCCTTAATCGAAGCTAAAGTCCAATCGATGCGTAAAAAAGGTAAGAACCCGTTTTATGATTTGCAGATCCCCGAAGCCATTACTGCCCTAAAACAAGGCGCTGGCCGCTTGATCCGTGATCAAGAGGATAGAGGTGTTTTAGTCTTGTGTGATCCGCGCTTGGTTGCAAATCATTATGGTAAAGCCTTCTTAACTAGCTTGCCTGACTTGCCGCGCACCCGCGACCAAAAGACTGTGGTAAAATTTTTGCAGAATTTGGAGCCTTAATTTTCATGACAAAAATCCTAATTATTGATACTTCCACCGAGGCCTGTTCGGTTGCACTAGAGTGCAATGGTCAGTTGTTTGAAGAGTATCAAGTTGCGCCACGCCAACATGGTGAGCTGGTATTGCCAATGGTGGATAGGCTTTTACAGCAAGCTAAGATAAAGCTTGCTGATTTAGATTGTATTGGCTATGGACAAGGACCGGGCGCATTTACGGGCTTGCGTATTTGCGTGTCGATCGTACAAGGTTTGGCCTTTGGTGCGAATGTACCAGTGGTCGCTTGTTCGAGTCTGCAAGCTATGGCGCAACAGGCTTATGATAACACTGAGCACAAGCAAGTATTAAGTGCGATTGATGCGCGCATGGGCGAAGTTTATTGGGGGCATTATCAAGTACAAGACGGATTGATGCGCTTGGTTAATACAGAAGTGGTAACACAGCCAGAAAACGTCACTATAAGGGCCTCTGAAAAGTCAAACTACTATGCCGTTGGTTCTGGCTGGCAGACTTATTCTGCTGAATTGACCAAGGCTATTGGTCAAAATAGGGAAATAGAAACCCAAGTGAGCTATCCGCGAGCCAGTGCGATGTTGCCTTGGGTCAAAAGTCAGCTAACAAAAGGCTTAGTGATGCCTGCCGAGCAAGCACAGCCCGTTTATTTGCGCAACAATGTGGCAAAAAAGAAAGGTGAACAGAAAAAAGAGGCTTAGTGAAGAAAGTAAAATTAGCTAAATGCTTGATTTATAAGAGAGCCATTCAGCTTTAATTCAGGCTTTTATGGTATAACATAAGGTATAATAGGCGTTTTTCGAGTTAATAAGTCGTTTAGCGCTGACAAACTGTTCTTAGTTGTAAAGGTTTAAATATGAAAATATCTGATATAAAACAATGGTTTAGCAGCTCTAGTGGCAAGTTTTTGTCGCTCGCTGTGGGTATTGGATTATTAGCTGGGTGTAATACTACTCCAGAGACGGTTCGCTTTGATCCTCCTAATGTGGATTTTAACCAAGTTTCCCAGGCACCAAATTCTTATGCTGGTGACCATGTTCGTTGGGGCGGTATCGTAGCAAGAGTTGAAAATCTTGAGCGAGATACCTTGGTCGAAATTGTCAATTTGCCGCTTGACTCCAGTGCGCGACCTTTAGCAGAGCACAACACCGGCGGTCGTTTTATTGCTCGAATACAAGGCTTTGCCGATCCTCTGATCTATAAGCAAGGCAAGGAAATTACCGTAGTAGGGGTCTTGAGCGAGCCATTGCCTGGAAAAATTGGTAAGCACGCAGTGGTGTTTCCGGTAGTTGATACCGCTAGCCACCATTTGTGGGCTAAGCGTAAATCTCGACAGTATATTGATGTTTACAGCACTTGGGATCCTTATTGGTTCTATGGTGGCTACTACCGCTGGCACTATCCCTATTACCACTATCCTTATTGGCCGCGTCGTCACGTGATTTATCGTGAAGACAGTAGCGAAGATCATTTGCCAGTAGCGCCATCGCCAACTCATAGGGTGCAGCCAATTTCTCAACAAAAAGTTAATCTTGATGAAGTGGAGCGGGTAACCTTGCGAGATGGTCGGGTTGAGGAAAAATCATCAACTAAGCGTAAGTCGGTAGAGGCGCGTAAGCCTAAGGTTTATAAACCGCGAGTACCTAAAACGCCGCGTCGAATACATCCAAAAATTCATCAAGAAATGCTGCCCAAACCCAAGGCACCCATTCGCGGACCAATGCGAGTAGAAAACTAGTTTATGGATGAGTAAAAACAAAAAAGCCTCTATTTAGCAAGAGGTTCACCAGTTCTGGACTTCTTGAACTTATAGAAAAACAAAAGCCCTTAATTTTAAGGGCTTTTTTAATTTTCAATCAGCAACATTCTAAATGAATATTTACTTACTCAGTACGTCATTCCCGCGAAAGCGGGAATCTATTCCAATGCTTGTATGATAGTTTCAAGTGGATTCCCGCTTTCGCGGGAATGACAGAAAAGTCCAGTTTGGGTTAGTGCCTTGTCTATTTAGAGGCTTTTTTTGTTATCAGCAGGGTGTTCGAAAAATAAACCCTCAGTCCTTTCTAGGATCTTCTAAACCATAAAATTTTACGTTGCGCTTGATCCGCGGGCGGTCGTTGGCCTTACGCCAGCGATTGGTATCGCGTAGCGAGTAAACACAACCACAATATTCTTGTTGATAAAATTGCTCGCGCTTTGATATTTCGATCATGCGCTGAGCGCCACCTTTTTTACGCCAATTGAAGGTCCAATAATCTACCTCATCGTATGGCGCGGCTGCGCGCAAACCGCAACCATTGATCTGATCCATATCTTTCCAGCGCGAGATGCCTAGAGTGCTAGAAATTAGATTAAAACCGTTTTCTTCAGCGAACAAAGCGGTACGCTCAAAACGCATATCGAAACAAGTGGTGCAGCGGGCGCCACGCTCCGGTTCGTTTTCTTGGCCTTTAACTCGCTCAAACCAATTGTCTTTATCGTAATCGGCATCAATAAATTCTATGCCCAACTTATCGCAAAAGCGCTTATTTTCATCTTTACGGATTTCGTATTCTTCGATCGGGTGAATATTGGGGTTGTAGAAAAAAATGGTTTGCTCGATCCCTGAATGATGAACTGCTTCCATAACTTCCGCTGCACAGGGAGCGCAACAAGAATGCATCAACACCTTATCTTCGCCGTTGGGCGTTTCCAGAATAGGGCGCTCATAATTATCAATGGAATAAGGATTCATAGGGACTATTGACGTTAATGGCTAAAAACACAGCGATCTTACTGACCTAGCCAGCGGCTGGCAAGTCTGTAGCTCGGTCTTCGGGTAATATTTTAGTGCGGCGGATAAAGCGCCCAAGCAGTAAAATAGCCGCTACGGTTAGTCCTGCGATGATTCCAATCCAAAAACCTTGTGCCTGCATATTATGGCTTTCTGCCAGATAATAGCCTAGCGGAAAACCTACAAACCAATAGGAAATTCCCATATAAATCATAGGGATGCTAGTGTCTTTCATGCCCCTAAGAGCACCGGCCGCGTTAACTTGTAAGCCGTCGGAGAATTGGAAAATGGCGGCCAAGAAAATCAAACTGGCGGCTATTTCAATAATGGCCGCTTCGTCGGTATAGATCCCGACGATTTGATAGCGCAGGAAAAGCATAATCGTTACAGAAATAATCTGAAAAAATAGGCTTAAACCAATCCCGCAGTAGCCAGCTAGGCGCATTTGTCCATAGCGTTCCTGTCCCATCCAATAGCCCACTCGAGCGGTCACCGCGACGGATAGCCCCAGCGGTATCATAAAGGCCACCGCGGCAATGTTCATGGCGATTTGGTGGGCGCCAGCCAGTTGTTCGCCATAACGAGCAATGGCAATACCAACACCACCAAACATGGCGATTTCCATGACCATACCTAAAGCTATCGGTAGGCCAATTTGAAAATACTCTTTGGTCAGTTCAAATTTGGGCCATGAAAAATGCTTAAAAATCTCAAACTTGGCGTAAGGCTTATGGTAAAAAGTGAAAATACCTAAGGATAAAAATAAAATGCTCCAAACAATGCTGGTAGCATAACCCGCGCCCACCGCGCCCATCGGCTCGATCCCCCAACCGCCAAAAATAAACCAGTAATTCAGGAGAATGTTAAAAGGGATCGCTAAAAATGAACAGACCATCACCGCCTTGGTAGAAAACAATCCTTCATTACCCGAGCGCAGCGCTAAAAATAAATAGATTGAGATAGTACCCCAGCTTAATGCGGACAGGTAATCGCTGGTAGTACTGACAATGTTTTCAGGGATCCCTGCTAAGCTGAGTAAATGGTGCGACAAGTTTAGCGCCACAAAACTGATGATACCGAACAGCACCGCCATAACAAAACCAAGTTGAAAAACCTTACCAATACGTTTTTCAGCCTTTTGCCCATTGAGTTGAGCAACCATCGGATTGATCGCAATCATCATGCCCATAAAGAGCGAAAAAATGATCATAAACAAATTAAATCCAGTACCCACGGCCGCTAACGCATTAGCGGAGAAATTACCCGCCATAATGGTATCGCTGACCCCAAGCGCCATTTGCGCTAACTGCGCTAGGATTGCGGGAATAGCGATTTTCACCAGCTCGCTAGTTTCGCGTTTCACTTGATGGGATTGATACCTAGTCATACAGTAATATCACTTAATGGTTTATCTAAACGGTTTATTCAATGACTAAGGCATCATTGCTGATGAGCCAACTGAGTAAGTCGCGCATAATATCTTTGTTGATGGTTAAGTCGCGGCTATTGATCAGTTGACCTTTATTAAGCGCTTCTAGTATCGGCAATAGTTGCTGATCTGCAGCGAAATCATCGCCATTGACAAAAGTCAACAGCTTTGCATCGGCCTTAACAAAGGCTAAGCGGCTGATAGGATTCAATCGAAAAGCTTTGAGCATGGCCAGCTCTGACAATTCTTGTGCTTCGCATGGACTTATCGCTTCGAGCAGTTCAGGGTATTTTAAGCGGGTCAGCTCTTTACCAATCGCAATTGGTAGTTTTTGCTCGAGGGTTATCTTGATAATTTGCTGCTGCGCCCAACCACTCAAGTTATTCGGTAGCTCTCCTGAGGCATTATCAAGCTTTAATATTCCTTGATCTTGCCAAAGCTGATTCAGCTCTTGACTCGAATCATCGAATAGCTGTTGAGCGATGGCTTCTAAGTTTGGCGCTCTAAATCCTACCGAATAACACATTGAGTCACCAATCGACTCCCCCCAGTGGGGCGTATTGGGCGGAATATAGAGTAGATCGCCAGCTTCCACCTGCACATCTAAATCGGCTGTAAAAGCTTCTATTTGGGCAATTTCAGGATGAGATTGTTGATGAGTTACCAGTTGGTCTTTATGCCCAACCCGCCAGCGGCGTTGGCCTTGTCCTTGGATCAAGAAAACGTCATATTGATCAAGATGTGCCCCTACGCCGCCATGATTAGTGGCAAAAGATACCATTACATCGTCCAGACGCCAGCGTGGCATAAAGTCGCAAGCTTTAATCAAATTCTGCAGCGGTGAGTGAAAATAATCTAAGGACTGCACTAGTAAAATCCAGTGGTGCTCAGGCAATTCTTGAAACAGGTTCTCAGTCAAAGGACCATGTTCGAGTTGCCAGTTATTATCCAAGTTAGTGATCAGACGCGACTCGATCTCTGCTTCTAAGGAGAAGCCTGCTAATTCTTCTGCTGTAATTAAGTTATGCATAAAATCATTAGCAAAAGCCCCTCGGATCAGGAGGGGCTTTCGTTGCCAATAGTCTTTAAAAAAAGTATCAGCTGAAATGTTTGAGTTAAAAATAGTCGCCATCAATCAAGTAGTTTTAGCTTGTTAGATGCTTTTTGCCTGAGAAATCGCATTACCAATATAAGAAGCTGGCGTTAATTCTTTCAAGCGACTCTTTTCCTCAGCGGGCAAGTCTAAGCTGTCGATAAATAGCGCCATATCTTCTTGCGTCACGCGCTTGCCACGGGTTAACTCCTTAAGCTTTTCATAGGGGTTTTCAATACCATAACGGCGCATCACGGTTTGAATTGGTTCGGCCAACAACTCCCAGTTCGAGTTTAGCTCATTCAGTAAAGATTGTTCGTTGACTTCGAGTTTAGAAATGCCTTTTAGGGTCGCTTGATAAGCAATGCTGCTATGCCCAAAAGCAACGCCTAAAGTACGCTGGACGGTTGAATCGGTTAAGTCACGTTGCCAGCGTGAAATCGGTAGTTTCATGGCAAAATGATCGAACAGGGCGTTAGCGATCCCTAAGTTACCTTCGGAATTTTCAAAATCAATTGGGTTGACTTTATGTGGCATAGTCGAAGAGCCGATTTCACCGGCAATGGTTTTTTGTTTGAAATGCCCTAGCGCAATGTAAGCCCAAATATCGCGATCAAAATCGATCAAAATCGTATTAAAGCGTGCAATCGCATCAAACAACTCCGCCATATAATCGTGCGGTTCGATTTGGGTGGTATAAGGATTCCAAGTTAAGCCCAATGAAGTGACAAACTGTTCGGCGAACGACTGCCAATCAAACTCAGGGTAGGCTGATAAATGTGCATTGTAGTTACCTACCGCGCCATTAATTTTACCCAGCATTTCTTGCGCGTTGATTTGCTGCAGTTGACGCTCTAAGCGATAGACCACATTGGCCATTTCCTTGCCCATGGTCGATGGTGAGGCGGGTTGGCCGTGGGTGCGTGACATCATCGGAATTTCAGCATATTCAGCCGCTAGAGCGCGGATCGCGTCGGCAACTTGGGTTTGCATCTCAGCTAAAACCTCAGTGCCTTCGCTGAGCATTAAGGCGTAAGACAAGTTGTTTATATCTTCTGAGGTACAAGCAAAGTGAATAAACTCATTCACGGCTTGCAACTGAGGATTATCCGCCACTTTTTCTTTTAGGAAGTATTCAACCGCTTTGACATCATGGTTGGTGGTGCGCTCGATTTCTTTGATACGCATACCGTCTGCTTCGGAGAAGTTAGCCACAATCGAATCTAATAAAGCGTTAGCTTGGGCATCAAAAGCAGGTACTTCGCTAATGGCTTCGGCTTGGGATAAGGCTTGCAACCAGCGAACTTCAACCGTCACGCGGTACTTAAGTAAACCAAACTCACTGAAAATAGCGCGGAAATCCGCCGCTTTTGAGCCATAGCGGCCATCAACTGGGCCAATTGCAGTTAATGCAGACAATTGCATGGTGAATATCCTAAAAGTTAAGGAAAAGAGTAAAGCCGCGATTTTACCTTAATGCAGATAGATGATCACCATTTGAGCAAAAAATTGTTGCCAAGCACGTCAGTTATGGCTTGAACCGTGTTTGTGCTGCCGTTTAAAAGTGACTTACTTTGGGTAAGATCGGATTAAATCTGGAGAGTGGCAAAGCAGTGTTTGAATAAAAATTACACAAAGCCGAACTTGCTCTAGGTTTGGTGCTTTTGGCAATACATCCTATGCTCCCTATGCTATAATTCATGTCCGAATTTTTTTAGGGTTTGCTCACTAGCAGACCCTATTCTTTGAAGAAACCAAATAACGAGGGTTTTTAGCGTGTTAGAAGCATATCGTAAGCATGTTGCCGAAAGAGCAGAGCAGGGGATCCCTGCTTTGCCGCTAAGTGCAGAGCAAGTTAATGAGTTAGTTGAATTATTAAAAAATCCACCTGCTGGTGAAGAAGAGTTTTTAGTCGATTTGATTACCAATAGAGTACCGCCTGGGGTGGATGAGGCAGCTTACGTTAAAGCTGGTTTTTTATCAGCGATCGCCAAAGGTGAAGCAAGCTCTAGTTTGATCGATAAAGCGCATGCGGTGAAGCTGTTGGGTACTATGCTGGGCGGTTATAACATTGCGACTTTGGTCGAGTTGCTGGACGATGCCGAGTTGGCAGAGTTAGCTGGTGAGAAATTAAAGCATACTTTGCTCATGTTTGATGCTTTCCATGACGTAGCTGAAAAATCTGAAGCTGGTAATGAAGTGGCTAAAGCAGTGATCCAATCTTGGGCAGATGCCGAGTGGTTCAAATCTAAAGATGCACTCGCTGACAAAATTACCTTAACCGTATTTAAAGTGCCAGGCGAAACCAATACTGATGATTTATCGCCAGCGCAAGATGCTTGGTCTCGTCCTGATATTCCGCTACATGCTTTGGCCATGTTGAAAAATTCGCGTGAAGGTATCGATGCCGATAAAGAAGGCGAAATTGGTCCTATCAATTTAATTAACGAGCTAGAAGCGCGCGGTTATCCATTAGCGTATGTTGGTGATGTTGTCGGTACTGGTTCATCGCGTAAATCGGCGACCAACTCAGTCTTGTGGCACATGGGCGATGATATACCTTATGTTCCAAACAAGCGTGATGGCGGTTTCTGTTTTGGCGGCAAAATTGCCCCAATTTTCTTTAACACCATGGAAGATGCCGGTGCTTTACCCGTGGAAATGGACGTTTCAAAAATGGACATGGGCGATTTGATCCACGTTTATCCCTATGAAGGTAAAGTAGAGAACGATAAAGGCGAGATGATTTCAGAGTTTGAATTAAAAACCGACGTGATTTTAGACGAAGTTCAAGCCGGCGGTCGTATTCCTTTGATCATTGGTCGCGGTTTAACTGCACGTGCGCGCGAATTTCTAGGTTTGCCGGCAGCAGACTTTTTCCGTCAACCGGAAGAGGTTGCAGCGTCGAATAAAGGCTTTACCTTGGCACAAAAAATGGTTGGTAAAGCTTGTGGTCTAGACGGGGTTCGTCCTGGTCAGTATTGTGAGCCGAAAATGACTACGGTGGGCTCGCAAGATACTACCGGCCCTATGACTCGTGATGAGCTAAAAGATTTAGCTTGTTTAGGTTTCTCGGCCGATTTGGTCATGCAGTCCTTTTGTCATACAGCAGCTTATCCTAAGCCGGTAGATATCGACACTCAGCACAAGTTGCCAGATTTCATTCGTAATCGTGGCGGTGTTTCATTGCAACCAGGTGACGGCATTATCCACTCTTGGTTAAACCGTATGTTATTACCAGATACGGTTGGTACCGGTGGTGATTCGCATACTCGTTTCCCCATGGGTATTTCCTTCCCAGCAGGTTCTGGTTTGGTTGCTTTTGCTGCTGCAACGGGTGTTATGCCTTTAGATATGCCTGAGTCAGTTTTGGTCAAGTTTACCGGTAAAATGCAGCCAGGTATTACCTTGCGTGATTTGGTTCATGCGATCCCGTATCAAGCGATTAAAGATGGTCATTTGACGGTCGAAAAGTCGAATAAGAAAAATATTTTCTCTGGCCGTATTTTAGAAATTGAAGGGCTTGAGCATTTAACCGCTGAGCAGGCCTTTGAGTTATCCGATGCTTCGGCTGAGCGCTCTGCTGCTGGTTGTACTATTAATTTAAGTGAAGAATCGGTAAGCGAATATCTGCAATCGAATATCGTGCTGTTGAAGTGGATGATCGCTAACGGCTATGGTGATGAGCGTACTATCGGCCGCCGTATTAGCAAGATGGAAGAGTGGCTAGCAAACCCAAGTTTGATGAAGGCAGATGCCGACGCTGAATACAAAGCGGTTATCGAGATCAATATGGATGAGCTAAAAGAGCCCGTCTTGTGCGCGCCAAACGATCCGGATGATGCTCGTTTGTTAAGCGAAGTCGCTGGCGACACCATTAATGAAGTCTTTATTGGTTCTTGTATGACCAATATTGGTCATTTCCGCGCGGCTTCAAAATTATTAGAAACCGTAGAGCCGGGAACTTTAACTACCCGTCTTTGGATTGCGCCGCCGACTAAAATGGATGAGCATCAATTGATGGAAGAAGGGCACTATAATATTTTCGGTCGTGCTGGTGCTCGCCTGGAAATGCCAGGTTGTTCTTTGTGTATGGGTAACCAAGCGCGAGTTGCACCAAAATCAACCGTGGTTTCCACTTCGACCCGTAACTTCCCAAACCGTTTAGGGCAAGGTGCTAATGTGTATTTGGCTTCGGCTGAATTAGCAGCAATTGCGGCAATTATGGGTAAGTTACCAACCGTTGAAGAGTATTTGTCTGTGGCCAGTAAGATTGATTCGATGGCGGATGATATCTACGTTTACATGAACTTCCATCAAATGGAAGAGTACAAAGAAAAAGCCAATCAGGTTACGATTCCTGTCGAAAACAAAGTAACCGTTAGTGCTTAATGGTTATTTGTTTAGGTTATCATTGATAGGCTAGATTAAGCCCGCACTTATTTTAAGTAGCGGGCTTTTTTATGGCTAATAATTTTTGAGAATAGTTGAAGCTTTAAAGGGGATTACATGAGTTTGATTTATACACCAATTTACGCGGCCATTTTAGCCATTTTAATGTTAGTCTTGGCAACAAAAGTTGTGTTGACCCGTCGTAAACTACGAATTGGGGTTGGCGATAAAGGCGACGGCGCAATGCTAAAGGTCATTCGAGTTCACGGCAACGCCACTGAATATGTGCCTATTACCTTAATTTTGTTGGCACTAGCTGAACTCAATGGCGCTTCGGCTTATCTGATAAATAGCTGGGGCATTGCCTTTGTTGTTGGGCGTCTTATCCATGCTTACGGTTTAGGCCGCAGCATTGGGGTCAGTTTTGGCCGATTTTATGGTACTATTTTAACTTGGCTAGTCATTCTATCGCTTGCCATTTATTTGTTAGTAACCAGTTTCATGGCGCTTATCTAATATAGCTGCAGCTGAATCTTGTGTGTTTATTCAGCTGCTTTATTTTGAGAAAAAGTTTACTACACTATCCGCTTTACAAGCATGGCTAAAGTAATAGCCTTGATAATAATTACAATCGATAGAACGTAGAAAATCTAAGTGACCTTGAGTTTCTACCCCTTCGGCTAACACCTTCAGGCCTAAATCTTTGCCCATATTTATAATGGTTTTAACAATTGCTTGGCTACCTTTGTCGCTTTCAATATCGCGAATAAAGGAATGATCAATTTTTAGTTTATCCAACGGTAATCGGTTGATATAACTTAAGGATGAATAGCCCGTTCCAAAGTCATCAATGGAGAGCTTGATCCCTAACTTTTTAAGTTCGTTTAAGGTGATTAATGATTTACTGACGCTTTGGAATAATACCGTTTCTGTAATCTCAAATTCCAGCAAATGAGGTTCTATTGAATATTGTTCTAACATTCGTTTTAGAAAAGGGATCAGCTCCGGATCACTAATTTGTACGACCGATAAGTTGACGCTAACGAATCTTTTAGCAATAGGGCTGCTACTCCAAACGTGCAGTTGTCTGCAAGCCTCTTCAATAACCCAATAGCCAATTGGTAGTATCAGGTTATTAGCTTCGGCCGCTGTAATAAATTCCGCCGGATAAATAGTGCCATGTTTTTTATGGTTCCAACGAATTAAAGCCTCAAAGCCAATGGGAAGAGAGTCGCTTTCATGAAATTGAGGTTGATAGAGAAGTTCAAATTCTTGATTGTGAATGGCCGATTTTAGTTCATTATTAATCAGGTGACGCTGAAAAACCGCTTTTTCCATAGCTTGGCTAAAGCGCACAATTTGGTTTTTCCCTTCCAGTTTGGCTTGGCGCATAGCGGATTCAGCTCGCGGAAGAATGTTGACTTGGTTTTTTCCATCGAAAGGATAAACAACTACCCCGATACTGGCCGTGATAAAAAGGCTAATACCATCAATTTCGAAAACTCTGTTAATTTGTTCTTGAACTTCTGTCGCAGCGGTCATTGCCGTCTTATGTGCATGGTCGGCTTTAAGTGATAGCTCGTTAAGCTGAACCACAAAGGTGTCACCACTGAGTCGCGCTAAAGTGTCGCCGACCTTCAGTAAATTTTGGATCCGGTGAGCTAGATTTATTAGTAACTTATCCGCAAACTGTTGACCATGGGTGTGGTTAACAGTTTTAAAATCATCTAAATCGATCAGTAAGATAGCGCCGCTATAGCCTTGGCGCACAGACAGAGCAAGAGATTGCTTAAGCCGATCATTGAGCAAAATTCGATTAGGCAGCTGAGTCATAGGGTCGTGGTGAGACATATGCTCAATTTGCTGAGCATGTTTTTTTGCCTCTGTGATATCTACGCCTACCGCAACTAAAGAAGGTTTAGCCGTGATATTACTTACAAAGGGCACTTTGGTTAAATTTAAATAAACCATCTCACCCTTAGCATTTAGAATTTTTAATTCATTTTGGATATTGCTATATCCTTGCTCCATTAACAACTGATCGCCTGCAAACAATGATTGTGAAGTGCCATACTTTGCTATTAGTTTATTCTTTGGTAATAACTCATAATCATCTTTATTAATGCCACAAAAATCAGCCGCATACTGGTTCATCAAATAAATTTCATCTTTATCATTTGTGGCGTAGATGAAGTGTGGGATCAAATCAATGATCTGTCTAATTTGCTTGGTTTGAGTTTCTAAATGAGCGGTTTTACGCTTTACTTGCTGGCGAAGAATAAAGGTTAGAAATAGCGTAACAATAAATAAACAGCCAATAGCAATAGCCGTCAACACTAACCATAGCGGTAGCTTATTATAACGCCAATCGGTCCAGCTTTTGCTAACTAAATTGGGTGTTACTGAAGTGTTGAAAGTTGTGAGCAGTTTTGGTCCGAGGGCTTCGAGCAGACCAGTCGTTTTGGTTTGTGAGTTATGGTTGTGGGCTTCTTGGATTATGGTCTTGCTATAAATGTTACTGCTATATAACAAGAGTAAACAAATAATTAGACCTTTAATGAAGTTGTTGAAATGAGTATTTATTGTTTTTGCATTAAGTGAAAAATTTTCAATCATTATTTTTTTATAAGAATAAAAAAAGGGGCTAAAAAAGCCCCTTCCTTGAGTTGGCTAAATACTACCGAATAATGGTCATCTCTTCAATCAAATTATGAGCATTATCGATATATTCCATCACCCATAACATGTAAGCACTGGAAACGTGAATTCCTCGCTTAAGTTTCGGATCGTAATCCCAATCACCGATAATCGATTCGTAGTTGCCATCGAATACTAATCCAATAAATTCAGCTTTATCATTCAGAGTCGATGAGCCTGAGTTACCGCCAGTAATATCCACGGTAGTCAGATAGTTGACCTGAACAGAGTCCAAGTTTTTATCTTGGTACTGGCCGTATTTTTTAGCTTTGATTAAGCGATTCTGAGCTTCGGGAGAATTAAAAGGATCTTCACCAGTATGCTTTGCCAGTAAGCCTTCAAGGCTGGTAAATGGGGTAGCGTAAATGCCGTCTTGCGGCGAATAACCTTTGACGTTGCCGTAAGTAACACGCAAGGTGCTATTAGCATCGGCGTAGATCGGCTTGCCTAAGAAATTGTAGTAGTCGATCATGGCTGCCATATATTTAGGGCGCAGTTGTTGGAATTGACCTGAGCGTTGCTTATCTTTCAACTCACGCTTAAAGTTTTCATCGTGAGTGGCAACCGCTAACTGAATAAAAGGATCGTCAGAGTTTTTAAAATCTTCAACTGACTTATTCATCCAATCCAAGCGGGTTTTTTCATCGGTCAGTTTGGTTTTTGCAAACATCTGATCGAGTTTTTTAGCAAACTTGTCTGCATCAAAAGTACTGCCAATCCCCATGGCCGTATCGAAACTTTTAACTCTTTGTTCAGCAGCTAGGGTAGCGTATTCAGCGATAAAGAATTTATACAATTCTTTGGCCACATTTTCATCCCAGCGACGATTGAAACGTTTTAGACCTTCTTTAAAACGAGTCATATCTCGCTCTTGATAACCAGGCTCACGCTCAGCATCGGGTTTTTGTTTTTCCAGTGCCAAACGATAAAGATTTGAAGCTGTAGAGCTTAACGCATCGCGCCCCATGGCCCATAATTTCATTTGCTTTTCTTGCTCTTTTTGATCTTCTAAGATCAGTTGATTTAAAGCATCAATCGAACTGCGGTGTTTCTTGCTCATCTGCTTATCGGTGTCTAACCAATTGGTTAAGCTGGATTCAAGTTGCAGCTTACGCTGTAAAAAATCACCTTTGCCGTAGCTTTCAATCATGCTGCCCCAATTTTTTTCCACATTGTTCAAGCCCGCCAGAGTTGAAGCGTATTTAACTCGAGCATCGGAGCCTTCCGGTGCATTTTTCTCGATAATGTCGATATAGCTATGCACCAATTTGCGAAAATTAGGGTAATACCATTCGAATTGGTTTTTCACTTCAACACTGGTGCGATAACGGTTGGTGCTGCCTGGATAACCTGCAATCATCACAAAGTCACCTTCTTCAACTCCATTGGCGTTGACCTTTAAGAAGTGCTTTGGCTGATAAGGCACATTGTCTTTTGAGTAGTCAGCGGGCTTGCCATCTTTGCTCACGTATGCGCGGTAAAAAGAAAAATCGCCGGTATGACGAGGCCACATCCAGTTATCGATATCGCCACCGTACTTACCGATAGAACCTGCTGGAGCATAGACCAAACGTACATCCTTGATTTCCATTTGTTTAATCAAGAAATATTCCAAACCGCCATGGAAAGCACTGACGCGGCAACGGTATCCATCTTCAGCTTCACATTCAGCAATTAGAGCTTTGCGACTGTTCTCAATAGCCTTGTAGCGATCAATACCGCTTAGATCTGCTGATAAATCACCAATCACTTTATCCGTTACGTCGGTGACCTGCTCGGTAACATAAACCCGACTGCCTGGAGCCGCTTTTAATTCTTCTTGCAAAGATTTAGCTAAGAAGCCTTTTTCAATCAGGTTGTTCTCTGCGGTAGAGTTAAACTGGATACTGCCATAAGTGCAGTGGTGATTGGTGGCGACCAGCCCTTGTGGCGATAAAAATGCCGCCGAACAACCACCAAGACTCACAATAGCGCCCATTGGAAACTCGGTTAAATCAGTTAAATCTTCAGGATTTAATTTAAGGCCAGCATTTTTTAATTCGGTTTTTAAGCTCGGCAATTGGTGCGGCTGCCACATACCTTCGTCAGCTGTTAAGGGTAGTGCAGCAATGGTTAGTGCCGTAATAGGTAGTGCCGCTGATAATAGTAGTTTCTTCATAGTCTTATCCTAAATTACTCCTATAAAATGACGCCATACATCATAGTCTACTGATAACTTATTGGTAGCCTTTATCCCTGTAAAGATGTAAGCGAATATGAATCTTTAGAGCTCTAAAAAAGCCAGCGTTAGGCTGGCTTCACAATTGTTGTTAACTGAGTAGCATCAAGCGCAGCCAGCTAAACCTTCATTTCAGGTACATCGTCAGGAACAACAAGATCCGCTTCAGTTAAAGCTTGAATTTCTTCCACGCTAACGCCTGGAGCTCGCTCTAATAAATGGAAAGCACCGTCTTTAATCTCCATAAAGGCCAATTCGGTGATTACCCGTTTAATGCAGTTAGCACCGGTTAAGGGCAGGGTACACTCTTTAAGAATTTTTGAAACGCCGTGTTTGTTGGCGTGAGTCATGGTCACGATAATGTTTTCAGCGCCAGCTACCAAATCCATAGCACCGCCCATACCTTTAACCAGCTTGCCAGGAATCATCCAAGAAGCAATGTTGCCAGCTTGATCCACTTCAAAGGCGCCTAATACGGTTAAGTCCACATGACCGCCACGGATCATGGCAAAACTTTCTGCCGATGAAAAATAGGCCGCGCCGGTGACTGCGGTTACCGTTTGTTTACCAGCGTTGATTAAATCAGGATCGATAGTTTCTTCTGTTGGAAATTCACCCATACCTAACAAACCATTTTCCGATTGCAGCATCACTTCCATGTCTTCAGGAATATAGTTTGCTACTAGAGTAGGGATGCCGATACCTAGATTGACGTAATAGCCGTCTTGAATTTCTTGCGCCACTCGCATGGCGATTTGATCTCGTGTTAATGCCATTTGAGTTCTCCTTAAGATTTAACGGTTCTTTGTTCGATGCGTTTTTCAAATTCACCTTTGATCACGCGTTGCACATAAATACCAGGGGTATGGATATAGTTTGGATCAAGCTCGCCTGGTTCTACGATTTCTTCAACTTCCGCGACCGTAATCTTGCCAGCTGTTGCCATCATTGGATTAAAGTTCATGGCCGTTTTGCGGAAAATCAGGTTGCCCATGGTATCGGCCTTCCAAGCTTTTACTAAAGCAAAATCCGCCGTTAAGGATGGTTCTAAGACATAATTTCGACCATCAATTTCACGGGTTTCTTTACCATCAGCTACTTGAGTTCCAAAACCAGTTGCTGTGAAAAAAGCTGGAATGCCAGCGCCACCAGCACGAATTTTTTCAGCTAGTGTGCCTTGCGGCGTTAAAATCACTTCCATCTCACCAGATAGCAACAGTTTTTCAAACAGTTCGTTCTCGCCAACATAAGAACCAATCATGGTCGATATTTGGCGTTTCTCTAACCATTTGCCCAAACCAAAACCATCGACACCAGCATTGTTGGAAATAGCAGTTAAACCAGTTGCCCCAAGCTTATTTACTTGCTCAATCAAACCCTCTGGAATACCGCAAAGGCCAAAGCCCCCGACCATCACGGTCATATTATCGGTAAAGCCCGCTAAGGCTTCTTCGTAACTGGTTACGACTTTATTAAAACCTGACATTTTCAGTCCTCGTTTAAATCAAAATTATTTTCAAATTAATTTATTGTTGCTCATTTTAAGCTGACAGCTCTTTTTGAGAGCAGGGCATTCGCTGCATTGGATACGGGTTTTCTTCCCAAAGCATCAGAAATAAACACACCAGCATCGACTAACTTATCTAAATCAATTCCCGTTTCTATACCTAAACCATTGAGCATATAGACCACATCTTCGGTGGCGACGTTACCCGTTGCGCCTGGTGCATAAGGACAACCACCGATTCCAGCTACTGATGAATCAATAGTGGATACACCTAGTTCTAAACAAGCATATAAGTTTGCTAGTGCTTGGCCATAAGTATCATGAAAGTGGCAGGCCAAATGATTTATCGGCACATATTTTGCCACTTCTTTAATCATGGCCTGCGCCTTGGCTGGCGTGCCGGTACCAATGGTATCACCTAGAGAAATTTCATAACAACCCAACTCATATAGTGCTTTAGTTACAGATGCAACTTGTTCTGGCGCAATCTCGCCCTCAAAGGGGCAGCCGAGAACGCAAGACACATAACCGCGCACTAAAATACCCTGTTCTTTGGCGGCGGCGATAACTGGCTTAAATCGCTCTAAGGATTCAGCAATCGAGCAGTTGATATTTTTTTGCGAAAAACTCTCCGAAGCTGCGGCAAAAACCGCTACTTCTTTAGCGCCGCCAGCGAGTGCGCCTTCAAAACCTTTGAGGTTAGGAGTTAACACCGGAAACATCACATCACCACTATTATCAAGAGCTTTCAAGCCTTGCATGATCTCATGATGATCGGCCATTTGCGGCACCCATTTTGGCGAAACAAAAGCGGTAGCTTCAATATGTTTTTCACCAGCAGCTATCAAGCGTTTAACAAGATCTAACTTTACTTCTGTGGAAACAGGCTGCTTTTCATTTTGTAAACCATCTCTTGGCCCCATCTCCACGATTTTTACATGAGCAGGAAAGATGGGTTTCTCAGCAACCATAACCATTAGTTATTCTCCAGAATCCAATGATAGCAATTCAGCGCCATCTTCTACTAAATCACCTGCCGAGTACATCACTTCTGCAACCGTGCCAGCGCTTGGCGAATTGATGGTGTGTTCCATTTTCATGGCCTCTAAAATCACCAAGGGCTGACCGGCTTCAACTGTATCGCCAGCTTCTACTAAAACATCGATAATAGTGCCCGGCATTGGCGCGGTTAAGCTACCACCAGCATCATCGGATTCGCCTGCTTGACCTTTATCAACAGTTTCAAGCATTTGATAATTACCATGAACAAAAACGTGTAGCTTGTTATTGTCTTCAACCACTTTTGCATTAAAGCGCCGACCTTCAACATCCAAGCGTAGCTCATCACCAACTAACTTTGCTGATAGAGCATTGAGTTCAGTTGATGGCAATTCCAATAGATAGCCTTGAGCTTGCGAAGAGCCTCGAAAATGGACCGTTACCGATAACTCATTAGCAATACCATCGACAAGATCTTTGTAGTCTAAGGTATGGTGATTATCAGTGTTTAAGCGCCAGCCTGTAACTTGATTCCAAGGCGAGTAGGGATCATCGCTTTGCGCTGCAATCTCTTGCGCGTTTTGCTGGCGTTTTAAAATTTGATAAATGGCGGCTGTGACTAAGGTGTCGTTATCGGCGGCTAAATCATCAAGAATTAAATCGTCTTTATGTCGCTCAATAAAGTTTGTATCTAAATCTAAGTCTTGGAAAGCTTGATTAGAGGCTAACGCCGAAAGAAATTCAGTGTTAGTGGTAACACCCACTACTTGGTACTGCGCCAAGGCTCCTCGCAAACGTGCTAAGGCTGTATTACGGTCCTGATCCCAAACAATAAGTTTGGCAATCATGGGATCATAGTGTACCGAAACCGTATCGCCTTGTCGGACGCCGGTATCAATACGAACGTGTTGCGTTTCTTCAGGCGTATCAAGGTGCAATAAAGTGCCAGTAGCTGGTAAGAAATCTTGGCGCGGATCTTCGGCGTAAATTCTGACTTCAAAAGCATGACCGTTGATTGACAACTCTTGTTGCGTTAACGGTAGTTTTTGATCGGAAGCGACTTTGAGTTGCCACTCCACTAAATCTTGCCCCGTGATATATTCGGTAACTGGGTGTTCCACCTGTAGCCGAGTGTTCATTTCCATAAAGTAAAAAGAGCCATCTTCGTCATACAAGAACTCAACCGTTCCTGCACCGACATAGCCAATGGCTTTGGCTGCACGAATAGCTACCTGTCCCATAGTTTCGCGAGTTTCTTCGCTTAAGCCAGGAGCGGGGGCTTCTTCAATGACTTTTTGGTGGCGACGCTGAACTGAACAATCACGTTCGAATAAATGCACTGCATTACCATGTTTATCGGCAAATACTTGGATCTCAACGTGGCGCGGTTTGGTAATGTATTTTTCAACTAATACTCTATCATCACCAAAAGAGGCTGCAGATTCGCGCTTACAAGAGGCTAAACTCGATTCAAATTCTTCGGCTTTCCAAACAATCCGCATCCCTTTACCACCACCGCCAGCGGTGGCTTTGATAATCACGGGATAACCCATTTTATCCGCTTCAGATTTCAAGAAATCAGAAGCTTGGTTTTCGCCATGATAACCAGGAACGAGTGGCACCTGCGCTTGTTGCATGATTTCCTTGGCAGCAGACTTAGAGCCCATTGCAATAATCGCGTTTTCTGGCGGACCAATAAACTCAATGCCATTGGCAAAACAAGCCTTGGAAAAATCTGCATTTTCCGACAAAAAACCATAACCCGGATGAATTCCTTGGGCTCCAGTTTGTTTGGCGGCCTCAATAATTAAATCACCTTTGAGGTAAGAATCGCGGGCGGGTGCTGGGCCTAAATATACCGCTTCATCAGCCATTGCTACGTGCATGGCGTTTTTATCTGCTTCGGAATAAACGGCTACCGTTTTGATCCCCAGTTTTTGTGCGGTTTTAATCACGCGGCAAGCAATTTCGCCACGGTTTGCAATTAATATTTTTGTAAACATTACTCTTTTATCTCCTATGATCAGCCTAGAGACCAATCAGCGGGTCTTTTTTCTAAGAATGCGTTTAAACCTTCTTTGCCTTGTTCGCTGGCGCGAATATCCGCAATACGTTTGGCAGTTTCGTCCATTAGCACTTGATCGATGACTTTACCTTCCACGGCGCGGATCAAATCTTTAGCCGCCATCACTGCTTGCGGGCCATTTGTGAGTAGGGTGCTGATGATTTCACTGGTTTTATTTTCAAGCTGATCTTCAGCAACCACTTCATGAACCAAACCATACTCTTGGGCTTGCTTGGCTTTAAAGCGTTCCGCGGTTAAAAAATAGCGTTGCGCTTGGCGTTCACCAATTGCTTTAACTACATAAGGGCTAATTACGGCTGGGATTAAACCAAGTTTTACTTCTGATAAACAAAAACTTGCTCGCTCAGATGCAACCACCATGTCACAACAAGCAACTAAACCAACGCCACCACCAAAAGCTGCACCTTGAACGACACAAACGGTTGGTTTATTAAGGCTGTAAATGGTGTTCATTAATTTTGCTAAGGCTTGCGAATCTTGGAAGTTTTCATCCCAAGAATAATCGGCCATACGACGCATCCAGTTTAAATCAGCGCCAGCAGAAAAACTTTTGCCTTCAGCCTTTAATACCACAACTTCAACATCATCGTTGTTTTGCATGGCTTGAAAAGCAGAAGTCAGATCGGCAATCAACTGGTCATCAAAAGCATTATGGATCTCGCCACGAGTTAGGGTGATATAACCAACCCCGCGACCTTCGCTACCAAGACTAGAGTCTGCATTTTGGCCTTCATCAATCGCAATTTTAAGAGCTTCTTGTGTCATTACTGGTATCATAAGTGGTTCCTCGGGCTCTTACATTCTAAAGACGCCGAACTTAGTTTCTTCAGCTTCAGCGTTCATAGCAGTGGAAAGGGCGAGGCCTAAGACCATACGCGTATCGGCAGGATCGATAATGCCATCGTCCCATAAGCGCGCACTGGAATAATAAGGATGGCCTTGCTTTTCGTATTGATCTTCGATCGGCTTTTTGAAGGCTTTTTCTTCTTCTTCAGACCAAGGTTCTTCGCCACGGCGCTCGAAATTATCACGTTTAATTTGTGCTAGAACGTTCGCCGCCTGCTCGCCGCCCATAACAGAGATACGAGAATTAGGCCACATCCATAAGAAGCGAGGAGAATAAGCACGACCACACATACCGTAGTTGCCTGCGCCAAAACTACCACCGACAATTACCGTGAATTTTGGAACACGAGCACAAGCAACCGCAGTCACCATTTTCGCCCCATGTTTTGCAATCCCTTCATTTTCGTATTTGCGACCAACCATAAAGCCGGTAATATTTTGCAAGAAGACCAGCGGAATGCCGCGCTGCGAACAAAGCTCAATAAAGTGAGCGCCTTTTTGCGCTGACTCGGAAAATAAAATCCCGTTGTTAGCGACAATACCTACCGGATAACCATGAATTCGAGCAAAGCCACAAATTAAAGTATTACCATAAAGCGCTTTAAACTCATCCAGCTCTGAACCATCGACAATGCGAGCAATGATTTCGCGAATGTCAAAAGGCTTACGCGGATCTTTATTGACAACGCCATAAAGCTCTTCTTTGGGATACAAAGGCTCAAAGGGTTTTTCGATAGTTACAAACGGCTTTTTCTTACGGTTTAAATTTTTCACCACTTGGCGTGCCAGTTTCAAAGCATGCTCATCATTGAGCGCATAGTGATCGGTAACCCCAGAATTTTTACAGTGAACGTCTGCACCACCTAACTCTTCGCTCGAAACTACTTCGCCGGTAGCAGCTTTGACCAGTGGCGGGCCACCTAAGAAAATGGTGCCTTGTTCTTTTACGATAATGGATTCATCTGCCATTGCCGGAACGTAAGCACCTCCAGCGGTACAAGAACCCATGACCACCGCAATTTGAGGAATGCCTTTGGCCGACATGTTAGCCTGATTGTAGAAAATTCGTCCGAAGTGATCTTTGTCTGGAAACACCTCGTCTTGCTGTGGCAAGTTAGCGCCGCCTGAATCGACTAAGTAAATACAGGGCAGGTTATTTTGCTCAGCAATTTCTTGCGCCCTGAGGTGTTTTTTAATGGTCTCAGGAAAGTAGGTGCCACCTTTAACGGTAGCATCGTTAGCGACAATCATGCACTCAACGCCGGAAACGCGACCAATTCCCGCAATCAAACCAGCGGCAGGAACTTTATTATCATACATGTCCCAAGCAGCCATCTGCGAAATTTCTAACAGGGGTGAACCAACATCTAAAAGTTTGCGCACCCGATCACGCGGTAGTAATTTACCGCGAGATAAGTGCTTCTCTTGGTATTTAGGGCCGCCACCTTGAGTGATGTACTCCATCTTGTCGCGTAAGTCATCTACTAAGGCACTCATCGCATCAGCATTCTCTTGGAACGCTGCACTACGAGGATTGATTGAAGATTTAATAACTGGCATCTTTTTTATCCTAGTTAAATCCTAACTTATTTAATCGTTAGCAATTGCACGAGCAATTACCATTTTTTGCACTTCGCTGGTGCCTTCGTAAATTTGCGCGATGCGCACGTCACGATAAATGCGTTCCACTGGAAATTCTTTTAAGTAGCCATAGCCACCTAAAACCTGAATTGCATCAGAGCACACTTTTTCTGCCGCTTCGGAAGCAAAGAGTTTCGCCATGCAAGCTTCTTTTAAACAAGGCAAGTTGTTATCACGAAGTTGTGCTGCGTTCAAAACCATATTACGCGCCGCATCCACTTTGGTCGCCATTTCCGCCAGCTTAAATTGAACTGCTTGATGCTCAAAAATTGGTTTGCCGAAAGAAGTTCTATCTTTGGAATATTGTAAGGCATATTCATAGGCTGCGCGCGCCATGCCGACACATTGAGCGGCAATGCCAATACGGCCACCTTCAAGGCCAGAAAGGGCGATTTTATAACCTTGACCTTCTTCACCCAGCAAATTAGCAGCAGGAATACGACAATTCTCTAAAACGATTTGCGCTGTATCTGAAGCATTTTGGCCCATCTTATCTTCGATGTTGGCCACGATGTAACCTGGCGTGTTGGTGGGCACGATAAAAGCGCTAATGCCTTTTTTACCCGCGCTTGGATTGGTTACGGCAAAAACAATTGCCACATCGCCATTTTTCCCTGAAGTAATAAATTGCTTTACGCCATTTAAAATGTATTCATCACCATCAGGGCTTTTGTGAAGAACGGCTTTAGTTTTTAAGTCAGCAGCGTCAGAGCCAGCATGCGGCTCGGTTAAACAAAAAGCTCCCAGCATTTGACCCGAAGCTAAAGGCTTTAAAAATTGTTCTTTTTGCTCATCATTACCGAAATTTAAAATCGGCATACAGCCAACAGAATTGGTAACCGAAATAATGGTCGAACAAGCGCCATCGCCAGCAGCAATTTCTTCTAGGACTAACGCTGCAGCAGTATAACCAATTTCGCTACCACCCCAAGTTTCCGGCACTAACATGCCATAAAAACCCAGTTCACCTAAGCCTTGCAAAGCCTCGGCGGGGAACGTTTTATTTTTATCCCATTCTTCTGAAAAAGGCGCGATGCGCTCTTGCACATAGCCGCGCGCCATATCTTGAATCATGGTTTGTTCTTCAGTAAGAATCATAAATTCATCTCTATAAAGAAGTTTTCTCGTCATCTCCGCGAAAGCGGAGATCTACTTTAAGGTTAGTATAACAGTTCAAAATAGATTCGCGCTTTCGCGGGAATGACACTAAATTTGAAATTGTATTAAACCAACTCAATAGCTAAAGCCGTAGCCTCACCACCACCAATACATAAGCTAGCAACACCCTTAGTCTTGCCATGGGTGCGCAGTGCTTCGATCAATGTTACAACAATGCGCGTTCCTGAGCAGCCAATAGGATGGCCAAGCGCAGTAGCGCCGCCATGGACGTTTACTTTAGCATGATCTAACGCTAAATCTTTCATTGCTGCCATGGTAACAACTGCAAAAGCTTCGTTGATTTCAAATAAATCTACCTCGTCTTTTGTCCAACCGGCAGAGGCCATAACTTTTTCCATGGCGCCAACCGGGGCAATAGTAAACTCAGCAGGGATCCGCGCATTAGATTCTTGCGCTACGATTTTTGCCAATGGTTTTAGGCCGCGCTTTTCAGCTTCCGATTGACGCATCATGACCACAGCAGCGGCGCCATCTGAAATCGAACTAGCGTTAGCTGCGGTTACAGTGCCATCTTTTTTGAAAGCAGGGCGTAGCGCTGGGATTTTATCTGGACGCGCTTTTGGCGGCTGCTCGTCAGTATCTACTAGAGTATCGCCACGACGAGACTTTACTGTTACTGGCGCAATTTCGTTATTGAAATGACCAGCTTCAATCGCTGCATTAGCGCGAGTTAGAGACTCAATTGCAAAAGCATCTTGATCTTCGCGGCTAAAGCCATATTTTTCAACGGTTTGCTCAGCATAAACGCCCATCGCAGAGCCTTCGTAAGCATCTTCTAAACCATCGTAAGCCATATGATCGAGGGTTTTGCCATGACCAAAACGCTGACCGTAACGAGCCGTAGGAATCATATAAGGCGCCAAGCTCATGCTTTCCATACCGCCAGCAACCATAACTTCATTAGTACCAGCTTTTAATAAATCGTGAGCCAACATAATCGACTTCATGCCAGAGCCACACACTTTATTAATGGTCATAGCAGTAGAGTTGACTGTCATACCAGCGCCAAGTGCCGCTTGCCGAGCTGGCGCTTGACCAACCCCTGCAGGCAATACGCAACCCATAATAGCTTCTTGCACATCTTCAGCTTGAATACCAGCGCGCTCAACCGCAGCTTTAATGGCAACCGAGCCAAGTTCAGTGGATTTTACGGTTGATAAAGAACCGCCGAAACCGCCCATTGGAGTTCTGGCTGCGCCTACAATTACGATTGGATCATTACTCATTTGTTGTTCCTCTTCGAAGCTATTGCGCTAGCTATTACTTGGCCTCGTACTAGCTGTGCTCATCACGCTTCTCTATGTCATTAATTTTTAAAAATTTTTAAATAACTAAAATGATTTAGATGAAGCCAAATCGCGGCAAAAGTTATCAAGAAGCGCGGAGTTTAGTAACCTAAATGAGCACTTCGAGATAACTTTTAACAATGAGTTGGCAAATATAAACATTTTAGGCGGTTTCGTTAAACAATTCGCGACCAATCAACATTCGACGGATCTCCGAAGTGCCAGCGCCAATTTCATATAACTTCGCATCGCGCAATAAACGGCCAGTAGAGTATTCGTTAATGTAGCCATTGCCGCCTAATACTTGAATCGCATCGAGCGCCAGTTTGGTAGCATTTTCTGCGGCAAATAAAATTGCTGCCGCGGCGTCTTTACGAGTGGTTTCCTTACGGTCGCAGGCTTTAGCTACAGCGTACACATAAGCACGGCTGGCGTTCATAATGGTGTACATATCCGCTAATTTGCCTTGCATCAATTGGAAAGTACCAATCGGTTTACCAAACTGTTTGCGCTCATGAACGTAAGGTACTACCACATCCATACAGGCGCGCATAATGCCCAAGGGGCCTGCAGAAAGAACTGCACGTTCATAGTCCAAGCCGCTCATAAGGATTTTTACGCCTTGATTAACTTCGCCCATCACATTTTCAACCGGCACTTCGCAATCTTCGAATACCAATTCACAAGTGTTAGAGCCGCGCATACCTAATTTGTCGAGTTTTTGTGCGGTCGAGAAACCCTTCATACCTTTTTCGATGATGAAGGCGGTGATGCCGCGCGAATGTGCTTCCATATCGGTTTTAGCATAAACCACCAAAACGTCCGCTTCGGGACCATTGGTGATCCACATTTTGTTGCCATTTAAGACGTATTTATCGCCCTTAAGTTCCGCTTTTAAGCGCATTCCGACTACATCGGAGCCAGCACCCGGCTCCGACATAGCTAAAGCTCCTACGTGTTCACCCGAACATAACTTTGGCAAATATTTTTTCTTTTGCTCTTCAGAAGCATTGCGGCGAATTTGATTAACACACAAATTTGAATGAGCGCCGTAACTTAAGCCAATCGAAGCGCTAGCACGGCTAATTTCTTCCATCGCTACTACATGCTCCAAATAGCCCATGCCAGAGCCACCGTATTCTTCTTCTACGGTAATGCCTAGCAGACCTAGTTCGCCTAATTTTTGCCATAAATGATGGGGGAAAAGGTTTTCTTCATCGGTTTTTTCGGCTATTGGCGCAATTTCTTTTTCCGCAAAGCCGCGCACCATGTCACGGATCATGTCGGCGGTTTCGCCAAGGTCGAAGTTTAATGATGGATACATAATGGTTCCTCAATCTTTTAAAATCAATTTCTTATAAATCAATAAGTTAAAAATTTAACCTAGACGTTTTTCTAGGCGTTAATCTAGCTTTGCTTCGAGCATGTCCAGCTCTTTAAGCATAAAATTAATATCTTTGCGTTGTTGCAAAAGAGCGGCGCGACGTTCTTGGATCAGTCCTAACAGCAGCTGTGTTTGTTTCTGCTCACCTTCCGGTAAATCGTATAAATCAATAATTTCACGAATTTCGGCCAATGAAAAACCTAAGCGTTTACCGCGCAAGATCAGTTGTAGGCGAACCCGATCACGCGAAGAGTAGATGCGGTGAGTACCGCGTCGCTGCGGGCTTATTAGTTTTTCATCTTCATAATGACGGATCGAGCGAGAAGTGATCTCAAATTCCTTTGCTAAATCACTGATTGTGTATTCTTTTTCCGCTACAGCCATTAAGTGGTTAAATGTTTATTTAAAATGTGTCCCCAATAATACCTTACCTTTACGCAAACGTAAACTTGGTGAGCAGTGATCAACAACTGGTGTTACCAGTAATTAAAAGATAATTTTGAGACTTAGTCTATAAAATGAAAGTAAGCCATTGATTGTATGATTAATGTACAGAAATTCAGAAAATCTGCTTGAAAAATTTGTAGTAGTCGCTATGGTTAATAGAAACAAAAACGATTTTTTCTAGATGGAAAGACTTAACCAAAGCAAAGCGTTTACCCAACATTTTGATAGCTGCGTAGGCCAATTCAATCAGGCGTGCAGATATAGCAATAAAATAGACCGATTACCTAGCAATAGGCAGTCGGTTTTTTTTGCCTGAGCAAAAATAGGTTATCTAAGCTTATAAACTTAACCTTTCCATCTCAACATAAGCAATAGAGGAAGCATCTATGAAAAGACAAAAGCGAGATAAGCTACAAAGAGCACATTCTAAAGGCTTTAATGCGGCGTTACATGGTCAGTCTAAAGAATTGTGTCCTTATGAAGAAGTCAATGCCAAAGAAGAATGGTTAGGCGGCTGGCGAGAAGGGCGCGAGCAGTTTCAAAATACAGGAATGAAGAACTACATGTAAAACTTTTCTTTCAATAAAACCCCCGGCTAGCTCTAGTGGTTAACTGGGGTTTTTATTGAAAGAAAAAATTACTTCTAGTAACCTTATTTTGAAAAATAATTAAATTAAAAACTATAGGGATAAAAAATGCATAATAATCTAAGATGTTTTTTTATAGTTGTAATGGTTTTTGTGTCTTTCAGTGTACAGGCTGACTTTAATAAAGCGGTAAAAAACTATGAAGCAGGTAATTATCAGGAAGCATTTCTTGAGTTTCATTCACTCTCAGAAATAGGCAATAAAAACGCTCAATATAATTTAGGTTTCATGTACTTAGATGGCTTGGGCACTAAACGAGATCTGACAAAAGCTTATGCGTGGCTCAAGCTTTCTGATGAAGATGGGGAGTCTCAAGGCACACAAGATATTCTCAATCAACTAAGTTCCCATATAAAAGATCAGGCTGAAGCGGACAGTTATTACGATTCTATTTTCAAAAAATATAGTAAGGCTGCAGTGGTCAATGAATTAAAGCCGATATTTACTAATAAAATGGACTATAACTTTGCAAAGGTTGTTAAATCCACTTTGCCCGTTTATCCAGTAAGAGCTGATTCGTTAAATATCGAAGGGTTTGCTCACGCAGAATTCAAACTAAATTCTCAAGGTAAAGCTGTTGAGATTGAGATTGTGGACTCCTATCCCTACGGCGTTTTTGATAATGCCACCATTGATGCGATTAAGGAATGGGAGTTTGATGTTGCAGGTGCGGATTTGGACAATAGTTATAGATACAAAATCAAATTCAGCAAGTCGGGTAAAGAATACTCGAGCAGAACTAAAAATAAAATCAAGAAATACAAAGCTTTAGCTCAGAAAGGGGACCCTGTAGGTCAATTTTACTATGCAATGTACGGATCGACCGTATTGGATGATGACATTAATCAAGCGGAGCTTTTTTATCAATCCGCATCGCAGGGTTTGACCGATTCGCAGCATGAGTTGGGCGTTAGGCTTTTAAGAGGAGAAGGTTGCGATAAAGATATTGATAAGGGCTTGAAATGGCTAATCACAGCGGCATCAGCAGACTTGGGCCGCTCGCAGCTAAAACTGTCTGAATACTATGGTCAATTTGCAAGTGCAGAAGCGGAACAAAAGCGTAAATTCTGGCTAGATAAGGCTGCTAAATCAGAAGATAAAGAGTCAGCGCTAGAGATCGCCAAAATACTGTTTGATAATCCGGATTACTCTCCTGAATTGGTTATTAACAAGCTAGATTTGCTAGAGCCTAAAAAAGTTAAAGATCCTATTCGCTACTACATGCTCTATGCCGCTACCTATGCCAAAATGAAAGATTTTAAGAAAGCGGTTAGATTTCAGAAAAAAGCTAATAAAGAGCTTAAAAAGTACCGAAGAGTGCCTAGTGATATGAAGCAAAAACTTGATTTATATAAGTCTAAGTTAAAGACTTAATACATCTATTCTTGCCTTTTTAAGCTAAATCGCTAAACTAGGCGCACTTTTACTTATGACCCCGTAAGGTCAGAGTGCACTTAATGTCTACTAACAATTCTCTAGTCAATCAAAAACCGCTAAAGCCATCACTTTCGCTGTCGGATTTTCACTTCGAGTTACCTGATGAGTTGATTGCTCGCTATCCCACTGAGCAGCGCACTGATAGCCGCTTGTTGTGTCTTGACGGCACTGATGGCAATATCCAACATAACCACTTTCACCAGCTAATCGAGTTGTTAGGGCCTAATGATTTATTGGTGTTTAACAATACTCGGGTGATCCCTGCACGGCTATTTGGGCAAAAGCCCACTGGCGGTAAAATTGAGATCTTAATCGAGCGTATTGATTCGGATAGGCAAGCTTTAGCGCACGTTAGGGCCAATCGAACGCCAAAAGCTGGTGCAGAAATTATCTTAGATAATGGCGCTAACTTATTGATTAATGGACGAAGTGGGGCACTTTTTGAGCTGGAGTTGCAAACTAGCGACTGGCAAAGTGTGATGAACGAGGTAGGGCATATGCCATTACCGCCCTATATTGATCGCGACGATGAGCTACAAGATAAGGAGCGTTACCAAACTGTTTACAGCCAAATAGATGGTGCGGTAGCAGCGCCAACTGCGGGACTGCATTTTGATCATCAGCTGCTTGAACAAATTCAAACTAAAGGTGTTGATACGGCTTTTGTGACTTTGCATGTGGGCGCGGGGACTTTCTCGCCAGTCCGGGTAGATGATATTACTGAGCATAAAATGCACTCTGAGTGGTTTGAAGTTAGCCAAGAAGTTTGTGACAAGGTGAATACTGTCAGAGCCAAGGGCGGCCGAGTGATTGCCGTTGGCACTACTTCAGTGCGTTGCCTAGAATCAGCATCAAAATCAGGTGAGATTAGTCCAACAACCGGTGAAACCGATATTTTTATCTATCCGGGTTATCAATTTCGGTCAGTGGACGCGCTAATTACCAATTTCCACCTACCTGAATCCACCTTGATGATGTTGGTTAGTGCTTTTGCCAGCAAAGACACGATTTTAAATGCCTATAATGAAGCGGTTAGTGAACAATACCGCTTTTTTAGCTATGGCGATTCGATGTTTATTACTAACCCCGCCTATCATTTGCAAAAAATAGGCTCGCCTAAGAGCTAGAGGTTATATTGATGGAATTTGATTTAAAAACAACCGATGGTATGGCGCGTCGTGGTCAATTAAAATTTGCCCGTGGCACCATTGAGACGCCGGCCTTTATGCCGGTCGGCACTTATGGCACGGTAAAATCCCTAACCCCAGAAGACATTAAAGCGCTAGGCGCTGAAATTATCTTGGGCAACACTTTTCATTTAATGCTGCGTCCAGGTACTGATATTATTGAGCAGCACGGGGATCTACACGATTTTATGCATTGGGATAAACCGATTCTGACCGATTCTGGCGGTTTTCAGGTCTTTAGTTTAGGCAAAATGCGCAAAATTACCGAAAAAGGCGTGGAATTTCGCTCGCCAGTTAACGGCTCTAAAGTCTTTTTAGGTCCTGAAGAGGCGATGGAAGTACAGCGTAAGCTGGGTTCGGATATCGTGATGATTTTTGATGAATGTACGCCTTATCCTGCCAGTGAAGCCGAGGCTCGCGAATCAATGGAGTTATCGCTGCGCTGGGCAAAACGTTCTAAAGAAGCTCATTATGCTGGTTTTGAGCAGCGTAATATGCAGCCAACGGCGCTATTTGGCATAGTCCAAGGCGGTATGTATCCTCATCTGCGTGCAGAATCTTTGCAAGCCTTGGTTGATATTGATTTTGACGGTTTCGCCATTGGTGGCTTGTCGGTAGGTGAGCCAAAAGACGAAATGCTAAAGGTGTTGGATCATTTAACCCCTGAAATGCCGCAATATAAACCGCGTTATTTGATGGGCGTTGGTAAGCCAGAGGATATTGTGGAAGCGGTTAGACGTGGGGTGGATATGTTTGATTGCGTGATGCCGACCCGCAATGCCCGCAATGGTCATCTTTTTAGTTCCACAGGGGTTGTAAAACTGAGAAATAGTCGCAATAAGACTGATACTGGCCCAGTGGATCGGGAGTGTGATTGCTACACTTGCCAAAACTATAGCCGAGCCTATTTGCACCATCTGGATAAGTGCAATGAAATCTTGGGCTCAAAGCTAAACAGTATCCATAATTTGCACTTTTACCAAAATTTGATGGCAGGATTGCGCGGGGCAATTGAAAAGGGTACATTGTCGCACTTTGTAGAAGAATTTTATGCTAAGCAGGGTAAAGAAGTCCCTGCTTTGTATGCTGCAAAGCCCGATAGCGGTGTTGAAGCTTAATTAAAAAAGCTCGATTAGCGGCCTAAAATCCGCTTATTTTGGTTAAACTTCGTCTGGCTCTCGAGCTTTTCGCTAAGCAAAATATTTAGATTAAGAAATAATACTTAAGTTTATAAGAGGTTATATCAATGTTGTTAGCTCAAGCAGGCGCTCAAGGTGGCGGTTTAATGCAATTTTTTATTATGTTCGTTCCTTTGTTGTTAATCATGTATTTCATGATGATCCGCCCGCAACAAAAGAAGATGAAACAGCATAAAGAAATGACTTCTGGTCTTGAAAAAGGTGATGAAGTTATGACTACAGGTGGCATCGTGGGTCGTATCGCTAAGGTACAAGATCAGTTTATCGTATTGACCATTAGCGAAGGCGTGGAGATTAAGTTCCAAAAAGCTTCGATCGCGCAGACCCTTCCAAAAGGGACTATTAAGTCCATTGAAGAGTAGTCTGGTTCATGGCGAGGAGTTAGTGACAAAGCAATCTCGCTTTGGCTCTTAATAAGAGATTTTGCTAAATACCAAAGATGGCTAAGAGATTGCTTATTGCTCGCATGACACTAATAACCAAAAACAAACGGATAATATATGTTTTTTGATCAACCCAATCAGGTGCAAAGGCCGATCAATACTTACCCTATGTGGAAGTATTTTCTGATCGTGGCAGTTATTGCCATTGCCAGTCTTTACGCTTTGCCGAATATTTTTGGCGAAGATCCCGCGGTGCAATTAACCGGTTTACGCGATAGCAAAATTTCTGAGCAACAACTTGTTGAGGTTGAAGATGCTTGGAAAGCAAAGGGTTTGGATTGGATTGCGATAGAGCAAGACAATGAGCAAAAGGTCATTGCTCGCTTTAACGATGGTGAAAGCCAACTTAAGGCGCAAGAAGTAGCGAATGCTATTTTGAATCCTGATCCAAAAAATGCTAATTATGTAGTGGCGCAAAATCTAGCACCAGCAACGCCAGATTGGTTGAGCAACCTTGGCGGCAAGCCAATGAAGTTGGGTTTGGACTTACGTGGCGGTATCTATTTCTTGATGCAAGTGGATATGGATAAAGCCATTGAAAAGCAAAAAGAACAAATTTCCAGTGATTTTAAGCGTACCTTGCTTGACTTAGAGCCACGGGTACGTGGCCGTATCGAGATGATTGACAATGGTCTTATTTTGCAAGTTAAGAATAAGGATATCGAGCGAGCTTATAGTGCTTTGTATAACGGTTATCAGGACCGTGTGTTACTTGAGCGAGTTACTCAAAACGGTTTGGATATTATTCGAGCGACTTTTACCGACGCCAAGTTAAAAGAAATTAGCGATGCAGCAGTAGATCAAAACCGCTTGATTTTAAGCGAGCGGGTGAACTCTCTAGGGGTTGCCGAGCCACAAATTCAGCGCCAAGGTAGCGATAGAATCGTGGTTCAGTTACCCGGCGTTCAAGATTCAGCTTTAGCTAAGCAAGTGTTAGGTGCTACAGCTTCTTTAGAGTTCCGATTGGTCAATGAAGATGCGATGGCGGGCTTTACAGCTGGCGATAGAGTCCCGGTAGGTAGCACTGAATTTGTCGATGAAGATGGTTTGCCTATCGTGATTTATGATGAGGTTAAAGTGACAGGCGAGCACCTTATCGATGCTTTCCCAGGACTACATCAAGAAACCCAACAGCCGATCGTTAATGTCAAACTGGATTCAGTTGGCGGCGCTAAAATGCTTGAAACAACCGTTAAAAATGTCGGCCGTCGTTTAGCCATGATTTTGGTGGAGTCTGAGCCTGAATTTGCGATTATCGATGGCGAGCGTAAGTTAGTCGGTTCGAACCAAAAAGAAAGGGTCATCAGTGCACCGAACATTAATGGTCAATTTAGTACAGACTTCTATATTACTGGACGCTTTACCCAAGCGGAGACCAAAGACTTAGCGCTTAACTTGCGCTCAGGTGCGTTAGTCGCGCCGACTTTCTTTATCGAAGAAAGAACCGTAGGTCCGACGCTGGGTGCGGAAAATATTGAAAAAGGCTTTAAGTCGGTACTAATAGGTTTCGCTCTAGTCTTAGTGTTTATGCTGGTGTATTACAAGTTATTTGGTTTAGTGGCAAACGTCGCTTTGACCTTAAATCTAGTCTTAATCATGGCGATCATGTCAATTTTGGGAGCGACACTAACCCTACCAGGTATTGCTGGTATCGTCTTAACCGTTGGTATGGCGGTAGATGCCAATGTTTTAATTTTTGAGCGTATTCGTGAAGAACTTAGGGCTAAGACTAAACCCGCACAAGCAATTGATAAAGGTTACGCGCAAGCACTATCAACTATTGCTGATGCTAACATCACCACCATGATTGCAGCGATTATTTTATACGCTATTGGCACTGGTCCAGTAAAAGGTTTCGCCATTACTTTGTTCGTTGGTATTATGACTTCGATGTTTACAGCTATCTTCGTTAGTCGTGGCATTGTTAATCTTATCTATGGCGGCAAACAACCTAAAAAACTATCGATATAGGGAGTCTTGAAGATGCAATTAATTAGTAAAACCAATATCGATTTTTTGAAATACCGCAAAATTGCGGTGATATTCTCGGCCTTGTTGATCTTGGCTTCAATAGGTTCTTTAGTAACCAAAGGATTAAATTTTGGCTTAGACTTTACCGGCGGAACCTCGGTTGAAGTTCAGTATGGGCAAAGCGCCGATTTGATTGATATCCGTAAGCAATTAGACGATGCCAATTTTAAAGGCGCGGTGGTGCAAAACTTTGGTACTTCGCAGGACGTAAAAATTCGTATTCCCGATCAAGAGTTTATACCGGGCGATAAAGTCGGCTCTGAAGTGATAAAACTGCTTCAAGCGAATGATTCGAGCGTGATTGAAAAATATAAAGGTTATGTTGGTCCGGTAGTTGGTGAAGAGCTTAAAGAGCAGGGCGCTTTAGCGATGCTAGTGGCATTAATCTGTATCATGATTTATGTTGCACTGCGCTTTGAATGGAAGTTCTCACTCGGCTCGGTTGCAGCCTTAGCTCACGACGTTATGCTAACGTTAGGGTTTTTCTCGATCACTCAAATGGAATTTGATTTAACCGTATTGGCAGCCTTGCTGGCGGTAATAGGTTACTCTTTGAATGACACCATTGTAGTGTTTGATCGAATTCGTGAAAACTTTTTGAAACTGCGCAAAGGAACAGCGAAAGAGATCATCAATACCTCGCTCAACCAAACCTTAGCACGAACTTTAATGACCTCCTTAACCACCTTGCTGGTGCTGTTTGCCTTATTTGTGTTTGGTGGAGAAACCATTCATGCTTTCTCAGCTGCGTTAATCGTTGGTGTTTTTATTGGTACCTACTCATCGATTTATGTGGCCAGTATCGTGGCGCTTGCTTTGGGTGTGAAGAAAGAAGACTTGATGCCGCCAGAGATTGAAAAAGAAGGCCAAGAGTTCGATATGCCTTAAATGTTAATGATTTAACTTCATTTTTGAGTAAAAAAGCTTAGAATAACTCTAAGCGTTTTTTATTCTACAAGAAAAAGACGTGAGAAAATAATGGCACAAGAACCTGAAAAGAAGCCACCAGTTGAAGATACCGAAACCTTGAAGCAAGTCGAGGAAACCTTTTTAGACAGTCAGTCTTGGCTGCCCGAATTTGTGCATCCTTATTGGGAACAATTGCAACAATATCCGTGGGTATTGGTGATTGTGGTTTTGGCGGCGGGCTATGTTTTCGCCAAATCCTTACAGTGGGTTTTTTCCACAGTCGCCACCTCGTTATCCAAAAGAACCAAAAATAGTTTCGATGATAAATTAATCGCTATTGTTTCAAAAAGTATTTTTAGTATCGTCTTTTTTATATTCATGATGTTTGCGGTTGATGCTTTTCAATTTGAAACGGATACTTCAAAGTTGTTAAAGCGGATTATCATGAGTTTGCTATTTTTATCTTTGATGATTACTGCTTTAAAAGGATCGAAACTTCTACTAGAAGCCTTTGAAAGTAGTGAAAAGTCTTTTAGTTTTATCGAAAAGCGGACTTTGCCGATCCTTAATATTGCCAGCCAATTATTGCTAATAGGCGCCTTTTCTTACTTTTTGATTTTACTGTGGGGTAAAGATCCAACAGCTTGGTTAGCCTCCGCGGGTGTGGTTGGTATCGCCATTGGTTTTGCCGCCAAAGATACTCTGGCAAACCTTTTTGCGGGCTTTTTTATTGTTGCTGATTCGCCCTACAAAATTGGAGACTATATTGTGTTAGACACTGGCGAGCGTGGTCAGGTAACTCATGTTGGGATCCGATCGACTCGTCTCATGACGCGTGATGATGTGGAAATTACTATTCCCAACTCAGTAATGGGCAATGCCAAGATTGTGAATGAAAGTGGCGGCCCCTCTGAAAAAACACGACTGCGTATTCCAGTAGGGGTTTCTTATGACACTGATTTGGATGTGGCGGTAGAAGTGTTAAAAGAGGTTGCTGATAATAATAATAAGGTATCTAAGTTCCCGGTGCCGCGTGTTAGAGCTAAGCTTTTTGGTGCCTCAAGTGTCGATTTTCAGCTTTATGTGTGGATTGATAGACCAGAGATTCGTGGTCAAGTGTTGCATGAACTAATTTTAAGTATCTATAAAGAGTTTAATAACCGAGGAATTGAGATCCCTTATGCCAAGCAAGATCTCTATATTAAAAACCTTGATAAGAAGATCACTGAATAGTCTTTTAGCGCTCGTTGTTTTTAGCTCTACTGCTTGGTCGGGTTCTAAATTGCCACAAGCGCCGGCTTTAGAATCGGAACCAGATCCGACGGTAATTGAATCTGCAAAAACCTTACAACTTCCCACTGATTATAGTCGTTGCGGCTTAAGCGACAAAGCTCGAAAGCTTGCCAAGCTTATTCTGCAAGACGATGAGCAGCAGCGTAATCTGGTTAATTGTAACCCTCTATTGGCGCAGCTCGCTACTAATCAAGCTAAAGCTCTTGCTGATGCCGGTAAAGTAAGCCACTTTGTTGGAGGTAGCCCGAATCAAAGGTTGTTAAAGGCCGGTTTCCCACTAACGGAGATGGACCAAGCCCGAGATAATAGTGTCGAAGCGATCTTAGGTGGCGAATCGTCCGCAGATGAAGTCTGGCTACGCTTTCAGATGTCTTACAACCACAAAATTCACCTGTTGGGTGAGCATGAGTATTATTTAAAACAAACCGAATTTGCAGTTGGTCATTATTATAAGTGGCATAGTCCGCATATCGACTATTGGGTCGTCTACTTTGCTGAAGCTGACCACACTGCAAACAACGAGCAATAAATTGTCACCTAGTGGCTTTTATCAACGTCGACTTATAAAGAATATCAAAAGGATAAGCGTCCTTGTCTTTTTCTAAAAGATTACCGAAATCCGTAATAGCGAAAGCCCAAGATGGTGATCAATTTGCGCTAACCACAATTTATCAAGAATTTAAGTCACCAATTTATAGTTTGGCCTATCATATAACTAACAATAAGGCTGCCGCTGAGGACATACTACAACTGGTGATTGAGAAAGTTATCAATAAGGTTTCAGACGTAAAAAATCCTGCTGCTTTTAACGGTTGGTTAAAAACCATCACTTATCGCGAAGCGATTGATTTTATTGGTAAGCGTAAATTTGAAATGCCCTTTGAAGAAGAGTTGCCTGAAATACACTATTCAGAAATAGTGCATATTCTTAATGAAACCACTTTTGATATAGAAAATTATTTAAAGATCTTAAGTGAAAGAGAGCGCTTAGTGGTATTGATGTTTGTACTTGAGGGGTATAGTCACCGTGAGATAGCAGAAGAATTGGATATTAGTGAAAGTAACTCTAAACAAATCTATTCTCGTTCATTGCAAAAACTAAATTTACTTACCAAAAAAGAATCATTTGGCGGTAGTGGCTCAGCGCCGCGATAGGAAATATTTATGAACTCTAATCAACATGAACAGTTAATCAGGCAGCAGTTAGAAGAGCATTTATCAAAAATTGAGCCGAAACAGCCATCTGACAAAGCTGATAAAGCGATTTTGACAATGCTTCAACAGCAATCTAGAGCCGAAGTGGAAAGTCATAAATCATGGTTTTGGCCGTCAGTGGCAGCTTTGATTATGGTCTCTTTTGCGGTGACGCTCCAGTTTTCAAAAGAACCACCGCTCGATCCTCTTAAGCAAGTGGTAATGCAATCTCAGCAATTGGAACTTGAGATCGCCCAAGTTGAACAGCAAGTTGAAAACCCGTTGGTTTGGGTTGAAGCTAAAAAGATTAAAAGTCAAATAATAGATTTGGATCAGGAGCTGTTTGTAAATTATCAATCCAACGGCTCACAAGATAAGCGACTTAACTTGTGGCTTTTAAGAGTCAAAAAGTTAGCTTTATTAAAAACTATTTATCTAAACGATAATCAGCTATACCGTATTTAGGAGTAATTCATGAAATACTTGCTAGCATTATTTTTAAGCTTTATTAGCTTTCTGGCTTTATCGGAAGACGAGGGCTTCCGTAGTGAAAAATCAAAGCAGTTAGTTAAGGAGTTAAAGTATTCTGTTAATCATACCATTGCGAAAATTTTGGAATATGAAAAAGAGGCGGGGGCAGGTGATAAGTCAGTGCATTTTAATATAGAGCAAACTTCGGCAACAGAGAAAACCTTGGGGTTACTAGTTAGCAAGAATAGAGAAGTTATTTTAGTGAGCCCATCAAGCCCTGCTGAGCGGCTTGGAATTAAGGCAGGAGATACGATTCGCGCATTAAGCTTTAATGAACAAGCATTAGATTTAGCAAGTGAGAATTGGCTAAAAAAAGACGGTTTATTGATTGCTGAAATTGTGCGGGATGGTACCTATCTTACTTTAAAAGAAACTATAAAATTGAGTGACACCCCTATTTGGAGACTTGAGTTCTTTGCTAATACTGAGAATTATGAGCAACTTGATTCTAGTGTAGAGTCGATGCAGTATGATGATAATGCTTGTGGCAAAGTGTCGGTTTTTTTCACTCCTCCAAGCACAAAGGATTTATACAAATCTTACTTTACTAAAATCAACGATAAGGTAATAACCAATCGATATAAAGAAATATACAAGCTCAAGCCTGGAAAGCATATTATTGAAATTCATGAACTATTTGTTTTTAAGGGACTGACTAGTTTGCAGCGAAAAAACTACAATAGCCCGTCAAAGTCTATAGAATTGCTGATAGAACCTAACAAAATTTATAGCCTTGCAGCGAAATTTGAAAAAAGCCATCGTCATAAAAAACGACCAGAAGAACACTGGGAGCCTATAGTATGGAAAGTTTCGGAGACAAGTTGCGAGTTATAGGTGGCTGCAATAATGTTTTCTATTAAAACTATAAAATTTTTACAAGCGCTCGCTCAGAATAATAATCGAGATTGGTTTAACCACCATAAAGATGAATACGAGCAATTTGTTCGTGAACCTGCATTAGATTTTATCGAACTCTTTCGACCAGAACTTAAAAAGTTAACGCCGCATTTTGTTGCGATCCCCAAGAAGGTTGGTGGTTCTATGATGCGGCCTTATCGTGACACCCGGTTTTCTAAAGATAAAACTCCTTACAAAACCAATCTCGGTATTCAGTTTCGCCATGAGTTAGGTAAAAATGTTCATGCCCCAGGCTTTTATTTTCATATAAGCCCACACGATTGCTTTTTAGGAGCTGGAATTTGGCATCCTGAATCTAAAGCGTTGCGCAATATTCGTGAGCTGATTGAGCAGGCACCGTCGGCTTGGAAGAAAATTAAAAGTAATAAAGCCTTAAATAGTAAGTTTGATTTTGTAGGCGAAAGCCTAAAAAATCCCCCGCGTGGCTTTAATAAAGAATCGCCCAACCTAGAGGATTTGAAGCGCAAAGACTTTATGCTGGTAACCAAGCTCAGTCGGAAAGAGCTTTATAGCAAAGATATTGTCAGCATCACGGCGAAACGGTATAAAAAAACGCTTCCGCTGATGAAGTTTCTATGTGAGGCTCAAGAGCTCAACTTTTAGCCAAACTGAGGAGCGAAATGTCTAACTATTTAAGCTAAGAAAGCTTTGGCTGTATTAACAATCGCATTTTTTTGAAAAATAAAATGACGTTTTTTGCCGCCAACTTGACGCCATAACACCGCACAACGAATTGCGCCTAGTAGCAGTGCGCGAATGGTCTCTTGGTTGTTCGACAGCTCAAGATGTTTGCTGTTGCCAGTGACTTGAATTTTAGTCGAAAGGCGAGAGATAGTGTCTTTATAGGTTTCTGCCAGCTGTTGAATAATTGCACTAGAGACTTCTACTTGATCTTGATATTGGCTCATCCGCACGGTTTGCTGAATTCTCGAACCCATCAAATCGAGCATTTTAGCGTTAGCAGTAAACTGCTTTTCTAAACTGATCACATTAACCAAATAACGACCAAAGTCCGCATCAGTTTTAGAGCCCGATAGTTGCTCTTTCAAGATCTTAAACCCAGTATGCAAATTTTTGTGACCATCAAAAATACCTTCGGTAGATTTTGCGTCAAGCTTTAAGGTTGCTTTGAATAGGGTATTCATATCATCTTTATCAGCACTACCATTTCGCGCTATGGACTGAACACAGTCAATTGCTTGGCAAATGCCTGCTAGTGCTAAAGTGATTTCAGAAAAGTTGTTACTCATAACGTATTAATTTTTGATTGTAATCAATTAAATCCTGCCAATTTGGTCAATAATACCGCCGCCTAGGCAAATATCTCCTTGATAAAAGACCACCGACTGCCCCGGAGTGACGGCTCTTTCTGGTTCGAAAAAATCGACCAAAAACTTATTATCTTCTAACTTGCTAACTTTACACTCAACATCTTGCTGGCGATAGCGATTTTTAGCAGTACAATAAAACTCATCGGCCGGAGCTGAGCCAGCAACCCAATCCATATTAATGGCAGTTAGCGATTTGCTCATAAGCAGTGGGTGTTGATGACCTTGTGCCACGATCAAAACATTGCGCTCTAAATCTTTATCCACACTAAACCAAGGATCTTCACTGGCATCGCTCATGCCGCCAATGCCTAAACCTTTGCGTTGACCTAAAGTATGATACATCAAGCCATTGTGTTTACCGATGACTTTACCTTCAGGCGTTTCAATATCACCAGGCTGAGCAGGCAAATATTGTTGTAAAAAGTCGGTAAACTTGCGCTCGCCAATAAAGCAGATCCCCGTCGAATCTTTTTTCTTGGCGGTTATTAAACCTTGCTCTTCTGCAATGTTTCGCACTTCGCTTTTCTCCAATTCACCAACGGGGAATAGGGTTTTTGCTATCTTTTCATGGTTTACCGCATACAGAAAATAGGATTGATCCTTGTTCGGATCTAAACCGCGAAGTAGGGTGGCTTTGTTGCCGTTGGCATCATCAGCTTGGCCACGGCGAACGTAATGGCCAGTAGCAATATAATCAGCACCAAGTAACTGAGCATAATCTAAAAATGCTTTAAACTTGATTTCTTTATTACACATTATGTCGGGATTAGGTGTTCTACCAGCTCGATATTCTTGCAAAAAGTATTCGAACACATTATCCCAATATTCGGCGGCAAAATTGATGGTTCTTAACTTGATCCCCAATTTGTCACAAACCGCTTGTGCGTCGGCTAAATCCTCTGCGGCAGTGCAATATTCGGTGTCGTCATCTTCTTCCCAATTTTTCATGAATAGGCCTTCCACTTGGTAGCCTTGCTGTTGTAGCAGGTAAGCAGAAACTGAGGAATCGACTCCGCCCGACATGCCAACAATAACTTTCAATTGAGATTTGTCTGTTGCTTTCATAGCTTGTAATCAGTTAAAAATTTGATGCCACTTTGTTGTAAAGCTTCTTCATTGTTACTGTATGGTAGCAACTCCAGTGGAAAGCGCTGACCTGATAAATAGTCTTTTAAGCAGTCAAGGATCAGGCCGCTACGATGTTGCGGCAAAATAGCTAAAATATCCTCTTTGCTCATCCAATGGGCGGCAATAATATCGTCGTCTTGGGGCGCGGTAGTATGATTACCAGCTATATAACCAGTAAAACAAAAGCGCAAATAGTAGCGGTTGTTAGTCGCAGGGTTAAGCAAATAAGTTCCCACTAAAGCAGTCGGCTTAAATTTCAGCCCCGTCTCTTCAAACACCTCGCGCACTATAGCCTGCTGCAGCGATTCATTCTCTTCGAGATGTCCGGCTGGTTGATTGAAGACGATAGCGCCGTTGGAGGCAGTTTCTTCCACCATCAAAAATCGGCCTTTATTATCGCCAGTGCCTTCGATTACGGCTGCAACGGTAACATGAACAGGTAGCATAGAGTGACTTCTAAACCATCAAGCCGGCTATTTTAACGTATTTGTCGGGCAGGCTAAACCTTTTGCTGGTTTATATGGCTTTATTCTTTGGCACGCTGTTTTTGTCCTCTGCGAACCTTGCTCGGTAGGCGTCTGCGACTTCTAACTTGGCGGTTATTGGGAGCTTTTGAACTAGGCACATCAATGGTCATCACTCTATATTCTCCAACAGCCAGCTCACCAAGCTGCCAGTCGCCAATTTGCGCTCGAATCAGGCGCAAGGTAGGAAAGCCAATAGCCGCGGTCATGCGCCTGACTTGGCGGTTTTTGCCCTCACGGATTTTGATCTCTAGCCAGCTGGTGGGAATGTTTTTCCGCTGCCGAATGGGTGGGTTTCGTGGCCAAATAGTCGGTTCGTCGATAAGCTTAACTTTGGCCGCTTTAGTCACATAATCTTGGATTTCGACGCCATGACGCAAGTCTTCTAAATCACTGTTGAGTGGTTGACCTTCAACCTGAACCCAGTAGGTTTTTTCCATCTTATTGCGCGGATTGGCGATCTGGTGCTGCAACTGGCCATTATCAGTAAGCAGTAGCAAGCCTTCAGAGTCTTTATCGAGCCGGCCGGCGGGATAGACTTTGCTCAGCGGAATAAAGTCGGCCAGAGTCGTGTCTCCCGTCTCGCCTGTAAATTGGCATAGGGTATTAAATGGCTTGTTAAACAGAACCAGTTGGGCGGTATTTTTAATAGAAGTGGGCTTTTTGCTCAAGATTTATACAAATGCAGGGATATTCAATTCATTGTAACGGGATTTTCACAATTTTACAGGTTATTGGGCGATCAGCGCGGTGCAGAGCGGATATTTTTCGCGTATAATATCGCGCCATCAAACCCTTCAACCGACTGCCAATAGCCATTGGCACTTGAAAAAACAGGAAGCAGTATGTCTAAAATTATCTATACCATCACTGATGAAGCTCCAGCCTTAGCCACTCAATCTTTCTTGCCAATCGTTAAAGCTTTTACTGCCGCCGCAGGCATCGAAGTGGAAACCAGCGATATTTCTTTGGCCGGTCGAGTGTTGGCAGCTTTTCCTGATTACTTACAACAAGAACAGCAAATTGTTGACGCTTTAGCGGAGCTTGGCGCTTTGGTGAAAAAGCCAGAAGCTAACATTATCAAACTTCCTAATATCAGTGCTTCAATTCCACAACTCAAAGCGACCATCAAGGAACTGCAAGAAGACGGCTTTGCTTTGCCGGATTACCCTGATTCGCCATCTTCTGATGAAGAAAAGGATATTAAAGCGCGCTACGACAAAATTAAAGGCTCAGCAGTAAATCCAGTCTTGCGTGAGGGTAATTCCGATCGTCGCGCGCCAAAAGCGGTAAAAAACTACGCTAAGAACAATCCGCATAAGATGGGCGCTTGGTCAAAAGATTCTAAATCTCACGTTGCCAGCATGACCGCAGGTGATTTTTGCTCTAACGAAAAGTCGGTAACGGTTGATGCTGCCACTGACGCTAAAATTGAATTTTTGCCTAAAGATGGTTCGGTATCAATCTTCAAAGAGTCTGTGCCTCTGCTAGCTGGCGAAGTGATGGATTCGACCTTTATGTCCAAGAAAGCGTTGGTGAGCTTTTTAGAGCAAGAAATTGTTGACGCTAAAAACCAAGACGTTTTATTTTCTTTGCACATGAAAGCGACCATGATGAAGGTTTCCGATCCGATTATTTTTGGTCATGGCGTTAAAGCTTTCTTTAAAGATTTGTTCGCTAAACATGGCGATACTTTTGTACAAATGGGAATTAATGTTAATAACGGTTTGGGTAATCTCGTGAATCGTATTCAAGATTTGCCAGCGGATAAAAAGTCACAAATCGAAGCAGATATTCAAGCGATTTATGATGCTAATCCTGATTTAGCTATGGTGAATTCTGATAAAGGTATTACCGGTTTGCACGTTCCTTCGGATATTATTATCGATGCTTCTATGCCGGCGATGATCCGTAATTCGGGCCAAATGTGGGGCCCTGACGGTAATCCAAAAGATACTAAAGCGGTGATCCCAGATAGCAGCTATTCTGGCGTTTACACAGCGACAATCGATTTCTGCAAAGAATATGGAGCCTTCGATCCAACCACTATGGGCACTGTGCCAAACGTCGGCCTGATGGCGCAAAAAGCAGAAGAATATGGCTCGCACGATAAGACCTTTGAAATTCCAGCAGATGGAACGGTTCGTGTGGTTGATGCTGATGGTAATGTCTTAATGTCGCATGATGTTGAAGCGGGCGACATTTGGCGTGCTTGCCAAGTTAAAGACGCGTCAATTCAAGATTGGGTAAAACTAGCGGTTAACCGTTCGCGTTTATCCAATACTCCAGTAGTATTCTGGCTGGATAAAAATCGAGCTCATGATGCGCAGCTTATCAAGAAAGTAGAAAAGTATTTGCCAGATCACAACACTGACGGCTTAGAAATTCATATTATGTCGCCAATTGATGCAACCCACTTTACTTTGGCGCGGATCAAAGATGGCAAAGATACCATTTCGGCAACCGGTAACGTATTGCGTGATTACCTCACGGATCTCTTCCCAATTTTAGAGTTGGGTACTTCAGCAAAAATGTTATCAATCGTGCCGCTAATGAATGGTGGCGGCTTGTTTGAAACTGGCGCCGGTGGTTCCGCTCCGAAGCACGTGCAACAGTTCAACGAAGAAAATCACTTACGTTGGGATTCTTTAGGTGAGTTCTTGGCTTTGGCTGTATCGCTTGAGCATATGTCGCAAACTACCGACAACAAAAAAGCTCAAGTGTTAGCGGATGCTTTGGATAATGCGACTGAAAGCTTATTATTAAACGGTAAATCACCATCACGTAAAGTGAATGAGCTTGATAATCGTGGTAGCCATTTCTACTTAGCCATGTACTGGGCGCAAGAACTAGCTAAGCAAACGGATGATGAAGCCCTAGCGACTCAGTTTGCGCCGTTAGCGGAAGCCTTAACTAAAAACGAAGCAAAAATCGTAGAAGAGTTAAACTCAGTACAAGGCCAAGCGATGGATATTGCTGGTTATTATTCGCCGAGCTTGGAGTTGATGGCGAAGGCGATGAGACCGAGCGAAATCTTTAATAATTTATTGAAAAATATATAGATTTCTACTAACTTAAAAAAGGTGCCGCAAGGCACCTTTTTTAGTTAAAATAATAAATTTCAAGGAGAAACCAAGTGGCAATTAAAGCTAAAGAACCGCCAGTTTTATTTAATGAAACCCAAGCTCTTATTAGAGATATTGAGTCCCACATTAATCGAAAGTTAATATGTTACTGGACATCGCATAGAGGTGCAATTTGTGATAATGATGTTATTGCAATGTACGAGATTCTTAAAAACTTAGGTAGGCAGGAAAGAGTAGGGTTATTTATTAAATCTGATGGTGGGGATGTAGAAGCAGCATTGAGAGTTGTCAATTTATTAAGAGAATATAATGATAATGTGGTGGCATACATACCTTTAGAAAGTGCTTCTGCCGCTACGATGATAGCATTGGGTGCTGACGAGTTGAGAATGGGACCTTTAGCGCATTTAACAGCAATTGATTCGTCTTTACGCCATGATATGTCTCCGGTGGATCCAACTGACAACCGTAAAGTTAAAGTTAGTCAGGATGAGCTTGCTAGATTAGTTGCTTTGTGGAATAAAAGTAGTAGAGAGCATCATGACAATCCTTACACTGATATTTTTAAGTATATTCATCCTTTAGTTATAGGAGCTCTAGACCGGTCTAGCTCTCTATCCATAAAAATATGCAAAGAGATTCTTTCTTATCATATTTCTGATGAGTCGGAGTGTGAAAGGATTAGCAGTCACTTAAACTCTTTGTATCCTTCACACAGTTACCCAATTACGCTAAAAGAAGCAAAGAGTTTAGGGTTAAAAGTATCTAGACTAGATGCGGGTATAAACAGTAAGTTATTGATGATAAATCAATACTATTCAGAAATGGCACAAAAAGCTCTTACGGATTTTGACGAATACAATTATCACGACAATGAAATATTAAATATTTTGGAATCGGATGGCTTACAAGTTTTTTATAAAAATGATAAAGATTGGAATTACATCAAAGATGAAAGAAGATGGCAAAGCTTGAATGATAACAGCGGATGGAGGAAGGTTATGCTCGATAGTAAGAATAAAATTTTTAGCTCCATGTTGCACATCAGATGATAGATCTAAGAAGTGATACCGTTACGCAACCCACAGAAGGTATGCGTAAGGTGATGGCTGCGGCGGCAGTAGGCGATGATGTGTTTCAGGATGATCCAACGGTTAAGAAGCTTGAAGCTAAATTGGCGGAGATGTCGGGTAAAGCGGATGCTTTATTTGTTCCGTCGGGAACTATGTCGAATCTAGTCGCTTTGATGAGTCATTGTCAGCGCGGCGAAGAATACATCGTCGGGCAGGGCTACCATACTTATCTCTACGAGGCAGGTGGGGCGCCAGTGCTTGGTAGCGTAGTTCCGCAAACCTTGCCAGTAGAAAAAGATGGCACTTTGGATTTAGCCAAAGTTGAGTCGGTAATTAAAGCTGATGATGAGCATTTTGCGCGGACTAAACTTTTGTGTCTAGAAAATACCCATAACGGCAAAGTAATTTCACTAGATTATATGCAAAAAGCTTATGATTTTGCTAAATCAAAAGGTTTGTCTTTGCATCTGGACGGCGCGCGCGCTTTTAACGCGATTACTGAATTAAATTGTGAGCTTAAAGATCTAGCCCAATACGCTGATTCGGTGTCTATTTGTTTATCCAAAGGTTTAGGTGCGCCAGTAGGTTCGGTGCTATGTGCTGATAAGGAAATTATCAAATGGGCGCGTCGTTGGCGCAAAATGCTCGGTGGTGGCATGCGTCAATCGGGAGTTTTAGCTGCGGCAGGTCTTTATGCTTTAGAGCATCATGTTAAACGCTTAGCCATTGACCATGCCAATGCCAAAGTTTTAGCGGAAAGGCTTCAAGATATTCCACAATTATCAATCAATAAAGATTTGGTTCAAACCAATATGGTGTTTGTGAAAACCGATCTGGAAACCGCTGGCAAGCTTGCAAATTACTTAAAACAGCACAATATCATTATTATTCCATCAGAAAGCATGCGCTGGGTAATGCACTTAGACGTTTCCAGTGGTGATGTAAAATTTGTTTCGGAAAAGGTTAAGGAGTTTTTTGCGTGATTTTTTACTTTGTCGGCTTATTTGCCGTGGGTTTGGTGTTTTATTATCTGTCAGGAAAAATGGCTAACCCCGACTTCAAGCCTAATGCACTGAGCGGAATTAGAACGCCGGAAACTTTGGCAGACAAAGAAATTTGGCGACTGGTTAATACCAAAGCCGCGGTTTACTTTCGACAATTTTCCTACGGCATTTTTGCTTTAGCCTTTATGTCTCTCGCTTTTGCGCGCGGTATTTTAGCTTTGCTGATTTTTATCGGTTTTGTGGTGCTAGTGTGTTTGTTGTTATGGCGTCATGGACAGCTAAAAGAATATGCTAAGCAACTGTATGCGCAAAAGTATCCTAAGAAAATAACGCAAGAAGATGAGGAAGATTAATCCTCAAAATCGGCAACTTTCTGCCTTTGCCTGTTAACGATTAATTTAGTTACGTCAGGTCGTGAGTAATGACCGCTAACATCAATCAAGGAGCGCTCTTTTCTTACTTCTTGATGATCAAGCTCGATCACAAACAACTCTTCTTTGCCGACTTGCGGCTCTAGTAGCCAGTCTCCATTTGGTTTGGCAACACAGGAAGCGCCATTGGCCAGCGAGTTTGGCATATGGTCAATAATTTGTTGATAGAAGGGCAGCTCTTTAGGGATTTGTTCTTTAGTTAACAAGCCTGAAACCGACACCACATAGCTGCGAGATTCTTTGGCGATAAAAGGCGTAATGTCAAAGGTATTGTGATCACCGCCAGGCCAAACCGCAATATGTAAGTCTTCACCCTGCGCGTATAGCGACGTTCGAGCAAGTGGCAACCAATTCTCCCAGCAATTCAAGCCGCCTAGAGTAAAACTTGCTAACTTGTGAGTTCTAAGGCCATTACCATCGCCAATAGACCAAACTAGTCGCTCTTCATGAGTTGGCACCAATTTACGATGAGTCGATTGTATTGAACCGGCCTTATCAAGGTAAACAAGCGTACAGTAAAGGCTATGTCCCGAGCGATCGTGAGCGCGTTCGATAATACCTAAATAGCAGGCGATTTGTTTAGATTCACAACTTTTCTGGATTTGTGCTAAATCACCATTATCAATATTAATGGCTTGAGAGGAATAGTGAGCATAGAGTGATTTTTGCAAATCATTGTTAAACTTTGCCCCGCCAGTATTTTCTACCCAAAAAGGATAACCTGGCAGCAAAGCTTCGCCGAAACAAACCAAGTCGCAGCCTTGGTTGCCAGCCTGCTCGATAAAGCTACAAATTTTATCGATAGTTGCTATTTTATTGAGCCACACGGGAGAAATTTGCGCTAAAGCAACTAATAACCTGTCGGAATTTTTAGTTGGCTTAGGCATGGGCTTCTCGTTTGTGAACATTGGCTGCACCAACGGCTAGAAACCGTAATTGCGTTACTAGTCTTTGCTTGAGCTCTGAACGTTTACGACGGTTGAGATCCAATGCTTCAGCACCTGCATTAAAAACCAGTGTGACTAAACCTTCGGCAAGTGCGTAGGCGTAGTCGCTGTCATAATCGCCTTCGCTAATTAAATAATCGGTAAGCTCATCTTCAAAGTGTTTGATTTCGCGAGCCACGGCATCGCGAAAAGCAGGGGAAGTGCCTGAACGCTCCCTAAGCAGCAACCGGAATACATTGGGGTTTTTTTCGATAAACTCCATAAAGGTTTCTACCGAAGTTTTAATCACACTGCCTTTTCTTTCAATCCGTTTGCGCGCTTTGCGCATCAGTTGGCGTAAAGTAACGCCGCACTCATCGACTAAAGTTAGTCCCAGTTCTTCCATATCATTGAAATGACGATAAAAGGACATAGGGGCAATGCCCGCTTCACGCGCTACTTCGCGCAGACTAAGGTTACTAAAACCATGCTCAGCTGTGAGTTGATTTAGAGCTGCTTCGATGATTGCTTGGCGGGTTTTTTCTTTTTGTAGGGCGCGGGTGCCGGCCATAATCTCTCCTGTGTATTCCTTACTAGTATAAAAAACAATTAATTAAGTGTACATCTGTACGCTGGATTGCAAATGGTTGGATTGCCAGATATACTATCGGCTATTCCAGCGTACATTTGTACGCTTAACGTTTTATTCAGAGGGCTTATGTCAGAGCAAACAACTTCCGCAACCAATGGCAAATCTGGCTGGATTTGGACTAACCTTATCTTTTTCGGCTTAAGCTTTTTAGTTGCTATTACTATAGTGCCTTGGTATGGAATTGAATATGGCTACCACTGGTCAACTTGGGCGTGGGGTATTGGGCTTTGGCTTTTCTCAAGCACATCCATTTCGATGGGCTATCACCGGTTATGGTCGCATCGAGCTTATGAAGCTCATCCGGTTTTATGGGTAATTATGGCTTTTGGCGGTTGCTTGGCTTTGCAAAATAGTGCTTTGCACTGGTCATCGGATCATCGAATTCACCACAAACATGTGGATCACGATCATAAAGATCCTTATTCGGCCAGTCGTGGCTTTTGGCACTCGCATATTGGCTGGCTGCTTAAAAGAGAAAACGAAGACAAGCGCTACGATGAACAGTACGATCGTTGTCCCGATCTTAAGCGTGATCCGATTGTGATGTTCCAGCACAAATACTATTGGTTACTTAGTGGTTTCGTTAATGTTGCGATCCCTGTTTTGTTGGGGCTTGTAACTGGCGATTTCTGGGAAATGATTTTAGTGGCGGGTGTATTACGCTTGGTTTGGTCGCACCATCTAACATTTTTTATTAATTCTCTGGCTCATATTTGGGGCAGTCGTCCTTATACCGAAGAAAACTCGGCGCGTGATAATTTAGTCTTGGCCGTGTTAACTGGCGGCGAGGGGTATCATAATTATCATCATAAATTTCAATACGACTATCGAAATGGTGTTCGCTGGTGGCATTTTGATCCGTCAAAATGGTGGATTAAGGCTTTAAGCTGGATCGGTGTCACTAAAAATCTAAAGTCAGTCTCGGCAGAAAAAATAGAAAAAGCTAAAGCCGAAACTTTATTGCTAAAGGCAAAAGAAAAAACAGCGCACTTGCCCAATGCAGAAGAGATAATGCAAAAGTTGCATGATGAATATGAGCAATTGGTTGCTAAGTTGGCTGAAACCTATGCGGCGCAAAAGCAATGGTTGGAAGCTAAAAAGAACGAGCTCGTTGAATCTTACGAGCATTCAAAATTGTATCAAGAGTATCAACAACTGAAAAAGAACTTTGAGTTACAAAAAGCCAGTTGGTTACAACTCGCTAAGCAGTACGCTTAAATTGCTTGCCAATTATACTGAATTAAAAGGCTCCTAAAGGAGTCTTTTTTCGATATGGCCTCTATAAACTACTTCCGCAAAATTGTAAGAAAAAATGTAATCTGCTTGTTAAAGTCGGGATAAGTTTATAAGCTCAATCAAATTACTGTATTGTTGAATACGATTAAACCGCTAATGGGGAGTTATATATGTCAAAAATGTTTAAAAAGCCTAAAGTTACTTTAGCCGTTGCAGCTATGTTTGTGCTGGGGCTTAGTGCTTGCGATAACTCCTCTGAGCAATCGAACAATAAAAATAATCTGCCTGTTGATGCTAAGTCAAATAATAGCCAAGAAATGGCTAATTCTAATGCCAACTCTGATGTTAGCCCGGACAATTCGGAGACGGTTGCGATAGAGTCCTTGCAATACAATATTTTTAATAAAGAAGACACTGCTGGAACTTATAAAGTCGAAAAAGACGGTAACTTTGTAAAAGCCAATTTAAGCATGGGCTGGAATAATCGTCGTATCGAATCCGAAGAAACGTTAGAAGTTGATGAGCAAGGCTTTGTGGTTAAGCAGCAAGTTAAAGGAATTTCTGCCTTTGGAGCACCAATTGATGAAAGCTATAGCTTTGGCAATGGCGTTGCTACTTGGAATAGTCTCAATGAAAGCGGTGAGGCTGAAACTGATGGCAAGGCGTTTTACGTACCTATCGACGGTACTGGCGCGTCCAATGAGTTCTTGGTTAAAGCTTTAGCAAAAGATCCCGATAATAAAATTGACCTTTTGCCATCAGGCACCGCCAGTTTGGTCAAACTTGATAGCGTCACTTTAAATAATGGCACGCAAGAGAAAAAGGTGCACTTGATTGGTATTGCCGGCTTTGGCTTTACTCCCGATTTTGCTTGGTACGACGATGATTATAATTTCTTTGCTACTGATGGTGGCGGTTGGTTTGGTGTGATCCCGGAAGGTTGGGGACGTGAACATCTTGAACAATTAAGCGCTATTCAAAAACGAGCAGATAATGATTACCTAAAAGATTTGGCGCAAAAATTAACGCATACCGTCGATGGCGTAATTTTGATCAACAACGTGAATTATGTGGACGTTGAAAAGGGCGAGTTAGTAAAAGATCAAAGCATTATGGTTCGCGACGGTAAGATATTTGCTTTGGGTAGAAAAATTCCAAGAATTGCAGTAGCAAAAACCATTGATGCCAAGGGTAAAACTCTTATTCCTGGCTTGTGGGATATGCACGGCCATTTGCAAAAATCTGATGGCTTGCTCAATATTCCCGCGGGCGTGACCAATGTGCGTGATATGGGCAATACCCACGATAATATTGTTGATATTGAACGCATGAGCGAAGCCAATGAAATTATGGGCGGAGACGTTTATCGCTCTGGCTTTATGGACAGAGAAAGCCCTTATGCCATGAAAATGGGTAAAACTGTGGATTCGTTGGAAGCGGCCAAGGCAGCGGTGGATTGGTACGCTGAGCAGGGCTATCCGCAAATCAAAACCTACAGCTCGATGGAGCCTGAGTGGGTTAAGCCGTTGGCGGAACACATTCACAGCAAAGGTATGAAGCTGAGCGGCCATATTCCTGCTTTTATGACTGCTGAAGAAGCAGTGGATGCGGGTTTTGATGAAATTCAACACATTAATATGCTGTTCTTAAATTTCATGGGTTCGATTGATACTCGTAAGCGTTTACGCTTTACCATGGTTGGCGAACAAGCGGGCGAACTCGATTTAAACAGTAAAGAAGTTGAAGATTTTATCGCTAAGTTAAAAACCAAAGGCACTGTAATTGATGCCACCTTGTCAGTGTTTAAATCGCTATTCCAAGCTAAAGCCGGCCGCATTAATCCTGAAGTTGCGGATATTTATGATCATTTGCCAGTGACGGTTGCGCGTAATTTTAAGACTGCGATCTTGGACATTAAAGATGAAGAGCGTGCAGCTTATGATAAGTCTACCCAAGCGCTTGGTGCAATGGTAAAGAAATTGCACGATAGCGGCGTTAAGGTGGTGGCAGGAACCGATGGGATTGCAGGATTTACATTACACCAAGAATTGATTGATTATGCGCAAGCGGGGATCTCCAATGCCGACGTTCTTAAAATCGCGACTATCGATTCAGCTAATGTGGTTGGTGCTGGTGAGACTAACGGTTCAATCGCTGTTGGCAAGCAGGCAGATTTGGTGTTTGTCGATGGTAACCCGCTTGAAGATATGCAAGCCTTGCGTAATATTTCGCTGGTGATTAAAGGTCAGAATCTATATAAGCCCGATGAAATTTATCAAGCAATTGGAGTAAAGCCTTTTACCCAGTCGATTGATATTCAGTAGTTTCAACTTTGCGGTCATTCCCGTTTTCGCGGGAATGACGTAATCAAGAAGTAAATATTTATTTAGAATAATCTAGGTATAAAAATAAACAGCCTTAAAACTAAGAGCTTTTTATATGATTTACTGAATCATCGTTCCAAATATTGAAGCTTATTCTCAACCCCATCCCATTCTTCGGCATCTTCAGGAGCATCTTTCTTTTCGGTGATATTCGGCCAGATTTCCGAAAGTTCAGCGTTTAGTTCGACAAAGTTTTCTTGGCCCGCTGGCACGTCGTCTTCTTCGAAAATCGCTTCTGCAGGGCATTCGGGCTCGCACAGGGCGCAGTCGATACATTCATCAGGATTGATCACCAAGAAATTAGGACCTTCATAAAAACAGTCTACCGGACATACTTCCACACAGTCGGTATGTTTACATCGGATGCAGTTGTCGGTTACTACAAATGCCATGGATAACTCCTAAAACGAATAGGCTTAAATCAAAATGAACAAAATAGGGTCAAGCAGGCGCTATTTTAGCGTTTCTTTAAGTTTATACAATAGATCCAGTGCTTGTCGCGGGCTTATTTCATCTATTTCCACAGATTCTAAGATCGTTCTTAGCTGGCTATCTTGAGGCGACGGTTCGCCTTTCTCGGCAAATTCTAACTTTGGTAGCTGCGGATCGCCAGAGTTTAAATCGTGAGTACCAACCTGCTCAAAGTGTGTTAATAACTGCTTGGCAGCTGTAATCACCGGATTTGGCAGGCCCGCCAGTTGCGCTACTTGAATACCATAGCTTTGATTGGCTGCGCCATCTTTGGCTTGATGCGAAAAGATAAGCTGCTGTTTTTGACCCGCTTGATGCTCGGTCGCACCAAAATGCAAATTAACCATTGAGTCCCATTCTTCGGCCTGTTGCGTTAGTTCAAAGTAGTGAGTGGCAAACAGGGTGTAGGCACTTAATTTTTCGTGGATATATTGAATAGTGGCCGAGGCCAGAGCCAGCCCATCAAAAGTGCTGGTACCACGGCCAATTTCATCCAGCAGAACTAAGCTTTTGTTAGTAGCATTATTGAGAATATTGGCGGTTTCGGACATTTCCACCATAAAAGTCGAACGACCACTGGCTAAGTCATCCGATGCGCCGATGCGGGTAAAGATCCTGTCGACAGTGCCGATTTGAGCAGTTTCCGCGGGTACAAAACAACCGATATGTGCCATTAATACGATTAAGGCGGTTTGCCGCATATAGGTGGATTTGCCGCCCATATTTGGGCCGGTAATGATAATCGAACGTCTTTTCTGATTAAGGCTGAGATCGTTGGCAATAAAAGGGTCTTTGAGATGGTATTCTACCACGGGATGCCGACCCTTGCTGATCTCAATCGCAGCATCATTGGTAAGCTGGGGGCGATTGAGCTGCAAACTTTCGGCGCGCTCGGCAAAGCAGGTTAGCAAGTCGAGTTCGGCGACTGCGCTGGCGGTGGATTGAATTTCGGCCACAAATTTTTGCAGCTCTAGGATTAATTCTTGATAAAGCCTTTTTTCTAAGGCCAAGGCTTTGGACTTACTGGAAAGCACTTTTTCTTCGTAGTCTTTCAACTCAGGAGTAATAAAGCGTTCATTATTTTTCAAGGTTTGACGGCGAATATAGTGCGCGGGTGCACCATCGGATTGAGCTCTCGAAATTTCGATATAAAAACCATGTACCCTGTTATAACCAACTTTTAAGGTGCTCAAGCCAGTTTGCGCTTTTTCTTGCTGCTCAAGTTTGAGCATAAAATCGCTGGCATCTGAAGCAAGGTTTTTTAACTCGTCCAGTTCAGCATTAAAGCCAGCCGCTATCATACCGCCGTCACGAATTACCATCGGCGGCTGCTCAACAATGGCCTTATCTAGTAATTCTTGAACTTGCGGCAAGGGATAGATTTGTTGAGCTAAACTGAGTTCAAGCTGCTTGGTTTGTACTTCATTCAACAAGGCTTGCGAAGCTTGCAGGCCTTGTTCTAAACGTTTTAAGTCACGCGGATTGGCGCTGCCTAAAGCCACTCTAGTCGAGATCCGTTCAATATCGGCAATCGAGCCTAGAATTTCTTGTAGCTCAATATAACGGTGCTCGGTTTGGATTTGTTCTACCGCCTCAAGTCGTTTTTCGATTAAGCCTTTGTTACTTAAGGGCGCATGCAACCAGCGTTTTAATAAACGTGCGCCCATGACGGTTTTAGTGGAGTTTAACACTTCAAATAAAGTGTTTTGCTCGCCGCCTTGAAGATTTTCAGTCAGCTCTAAATTGCGCCGCGTCGCAGGGTCAAGGGTTAGCTGGTCGCTATCTTGAAGGCGTTGTAATAGTCGAATATGCGGTAGCTGATTAAGCTGAGTCTTTTTGGCGTACTCAAGCACCGCGCCAGCGGCGCAAATCGCAATGTTCAGATCTTCACAACCAAAGGAATCCAAATTCGCTACTTGGAAGTGTTTGAGTAAGTTTGCTAAATTTTGCTCATAATCAAAGGCAAAGTCAGGTTGCCATTTGATGGAAGTGTTTAGCTGCGACACTAAGGTTTGTTGGGTGTCACTCACCACTATTTCCGCAGGTTTTAGGCGAAATAGCTCAGCTTGGAAGTCGGATTGGTTGTCGAATTCCGACAACCAAAAGCGACCAGAGGCCATATCAATACAAGCTAGCCCGTATTGCTCATACTTTTTGTAAATCGCCGTCAATAATTGATCGGACTGAGCATCCAGCAGGTTTTCATCGTAAAGAGTGCCGGGCGTAACAATTCGGACTACTTTGCGCGCTACAGGCCCTTTGCTGGTGGCTGGATCGCCAACTTGTTCGCAAATGGCAACTGATTCGCCCAGTTTCACTAAGCGTGCCAAATAGCCATCGACCGCATGAAAAGGCACGCCAGCCATAGGAATAGGCTCGCCCGCCGAAGCGCCGCGTTTGGTTAAGGTTAAATCCAGTAATTCAGCAGCACGTTTGGCATCCTCATAAAACAACTCGTAAAAATCGCCCATGCGATAAAACAGCAAATAATCGGGGTGCTGATTTTTTAAACCCCAATATTGACGCATCATTGGAGTATGCTGCGGCGCGTTTTGCTTAGCGGCGCTAAGGTTTTCAGAAGTTTTCGTGGAGCGGTTTTCAGCTTTAGCCATTGCCTGATTATTATATTATGATGCCAATAATTTAGTGGCTCTTGTTGATAAGCTATAGCTTAACGGATCTGCTATTAAACATAAATAAGCAAACCATAAATGAAGTAAGATGAACTAATAGGGAGTCGCTAATTGGACCTAAGCTCGCAACTTGAATTGAACGCACAAAAATTAGTCGATAAAGGCTTAATCATAGTCACTGCTGAGTCATGCACTGGTGGAATGATATCCGCTGCCTGTACCGATATTGCTGGCAGTTCCCAATGGTTCGATAGGGCTTTTATTACTTATTCCAACCAAGCCAAGCATGAAATGCTTGGTGTGCCAATGGAACTTATCGAAGCCGCTGGCGCGGTTTCGATGGATGTGGTCAAAAGCATGGCCAAAGGCGCTTATAACCGCGCAGGAAAGGGCAAACGTATTGCCATTGCGGTTAGCGGTATTGCCGGTCCTGATGGTGGCTCGGGAGATAAACCCGTTGGCACCGTCTGGTTTGGTTTTGCCCATGCTTTAGGCGCTGGAGCGCATAAATTAGTTTTTGACGGAAATAGGGCGCAAGTGCGTCAGCAGACAGTGATTAAAGCTTTAGAGTTGATTGATAATTTAATTGAGGATTTTTAACTTTGCCGAAATTCCCGCGAAAGCAGGAATTTATGCTTGCGATATTGAGCTAATATGGACTCTTGCTGACATAGGAGTTTCATGATCGAGTCAGTAGTAATGTAGCTTAGGTGAGCTTGCCAACCCTAATATTGCTAATAGCTAAGTTGTCCGGATTTATAGATTTATTTTAAACGACGTTTAGCAAAATCTTGCATAAAAAAGCAGGCTTAAAAGCCTGCTTTTTTATCAAATAGTAGTCGTATTAAGCGGCTACGATATTCTCAGCTTGTGGGCCTTTTTGACCTTGTGTAACTACAAACTCAACGGCTTGGCCTTCAGTTAAGGTTTTAAAGCCAGAGCTGCTGATAGCGCTGTAGTGTGCAAAAACGTCTGGGCCGTTTTCTTGCTCGATAAAACCAAAACCTTTAGATTCGTTGAACCATTTGACGGTTCCTGTAATTGTATTCGACATAATAATATCCTGAAATTTAAATAAATTTGTGCCTTCAAGAGGCTTGAATTGCTTTGAAAATAGACTGTGACTTAAAAACTGCAGGACGAAATAATACGAATAAAACTGCGAAATGTAGTGATATAAATAATAGACTTGCTTTCTAGCTGGGTGCCACTGTATAGATTAACTAGGTGCTTGTCGAGCTTTATTTGATTTGTTTGTAGTTGATTATTACCAATATGGCATTGGCTTACATAAAAAAGCCGCTCTATGAGGGGCTTTCTAAAGTTTGTCATTCCCGCGTAGGCGGGAATCTATCTTGAGTTTCGTATTGGAGTTAAGCTAGATCCCCGCTTTCGCGGGGATGACATTCTAAGAGTTACTTACCAACCACACTGACGATCTTTGTTTTGCTCGTCTAACCATGCTTTAAGTGGTGCATAGTATTCTAGTACGGCGGTGGCATCCATTTCTCTTTGGCCGGTCATGGCTTCTAGTGCGTCGGGCCAAGGGCGTGAAGATCCCATTTCCAACATGGCGTTTAGTTTAGCGCCTGCTTCTTTGTCGCCGTAGAAAGAACAGCGATGCAGTGGGCCAGTATTACCAGACATTTTGCACATGTCGCGGAAGAATTGGAATTGCAAAATATGCGCTAGGAAATAACGTGAGTAAGGAGTATTTCCTGGAATATGGTATTTCGCACCTGGATCAAAATCGTTTTCGCTACGCGCTACTGGCGGCTTTAAGCCTTGGTATTTTTCACGCAGATCCCACCAGCCTTGGTTGTAGTTTTCTGGCGTGATTTCACCGTTGAAAACTTTCCAGCGCCATTGATCAACTAATAAACCAAAGGGTAAGAAAGCAATCTTGTCTAATGCCGAGCGCATCAATAATGAAATGTCTGCTGAGGCATCAGGCTCTTCTTCGATCAAGCCAATTTGCTTTAAATATTTTGGGGTAATAGAAAGTGCCACCGTGTCGCCAATCGCTTCGTGGAAACCGTCGTTGGCACTGTTTTTGTATAACAACGGTTGGTTCATGTATGCGCGTTGGTAATAGTTGTGACCAAGCTCATGGTGAACGGTTTGAAAGTCATCCGCGTTGATTTCGGTACACATTTTAATGCGGATATCTTCTTTGTTGTCTAAATCCCAAGCCGAAGCGTGGCACTGGACGTCACGATCTCGCGGCTTAACAAATAAAGAGCGATCCCAGAAAGTTTGTGGTAAAGGCGCAAAGCCTAGTGATGAGAAAAAGTTTTCGCCAGTTTTGACCATGGCCTTAACTGCTTTTTCTTTCTCTGCGTGAGTGACTACTTCGTGATCGACGCCATAGTGCGCTTCAAGCAAGGGGTTAATGTCGATACCCTTGCTGGCAGCGCCACCTTTTGGTCCTGCGATGTCGTAGATATTGCCCCATTGTTGCGCCCACATATTTCCGAATAGGTGTGCTGGAATCGGGCCTTCTTGAGCAACCACTTCATCGCCATACTTATCGTTAAGCTCTGCGCGAACGTGGCAGTGCAGAGCATCATACAATGGCTTTACTTGACCCCATAGACGATCCAATTCTGCGGCAAAGTCATCCGCTGGCATATCGTATTTCGAGCGCCACATAGCGCCCGTATCCACATAACCTAGCTCTTTTGAGCCTTCGTTGGCGATGGTAACCATCTCCTTATATAAAGGACGCATAGGTTTTGAAATTTCTCGCCAGCCTTGCCAAGCTTTTAGCAGTTCTTGTGGATCACGCGACTTGATTAAGGTTTGCGTCAACTCGCCTAGCGAGCGGCCATCAGGACTGCGGCCTTGGGCGTAGATACTGTCGAGCTCAGAAGTAATTTGGGCCAGTTTTTTGGTTTTGGCGGCATCCGAAGGCGCTGGCAAAGTTAGGCCAAGTTTAATCATTTCAAGCTTACGTGCTACATCATAAGGTAATTCTAAGCCATTGAATTTCTTAGCTTCGTTAGCTAAATCAACGCCTAGTTTTGTAAAACGCTCGCCGACCTCAGCATTCAGCGCAACCGTATCTTCAGTTACGAAATTAGCGTTAACCCAAGCGATTTTTGAGCCATAGTCGGACAAGTCCGATAGCTCTTGTTCTGCGCGTGCCACAAAAGCTGCCGCATCTTCAGCGGTTGGCGCTTGTTTAGCTGGAGCAACTTTTTCTACTGGTTTAGAAGTCGCGTTATCCTTGTTATCACAAGCGGTTAGCCCAAAGAGTGCGGTGAGCACTAGGGCGCTTGTTAGTTTTTGATTAAACTTCATATGTTACCTTTTCAATTAATATGCTTTTAAGATTAGTTTGTAATTGTGGGCTTCGCCGCAGCAAGCTGAGCAAGAAGCCACCATACCCATTAATTCAACGCATCATTATAGCCTTTTCTGGTCTTTTGAGAAGTTGGTAGCGTTGATTTCTGGCTTTTCGGGGTGTTTCAGGTCATAGAATTCGGTACACTATCGCAAAATTTATCGATCACAATTCCTCTTGGAGCATAAACCCATGTATGGCCCACTGATGCTGGACTTAGAAGGCTTAACGCTCAATCGTCGCGAAATGGATTTACTAAAAAATCCAATGATTGGCGGTTTGATTTTATTTGCTCGTAATTTTGCCTCGACCAACCAAGTGGCGGACTTGTGTATGGCGGTACGAGAAGAGGCGGCGAGTGATATCATCATTGCGGTGGATCATGAAGGCGGGCGAGTGCAGCGCTTTCGCGAAGGTTTTAGCGCTATTCCGCCGATGGGCGAGATCCTAAAGCAAACTCGCGATCTGGAATTGGCTAAGCAAAAAGCTTATGGCTTGGGCGCTATGATTGCGTTAGAAGTGCAAGGCGTGGGGATTGATATTAGCTTTGCACCAGTATTGGATCTAAACCTAGAGATCAGCGAAGTGATTGGCGATCGTGCGTTTTCAGGACAGCTTGATGAGGTGATTGCGCTTGGTCGAGCTTTTATCAAAGGCATGAATGATTACGGAATGGCGACCACTGCTAAGCATTTCCCTGGGCATGGCTCGGTGCGCGCTGATTCGCATATTGAAATCCCAGTTGATGATAGACCGCGTGAACAGATTATTTCGCAAGATATGCGGGTGTTTGCAGAGCTGGCGCAGGATTACCAAGCGGTGATGCCAGCGCACGTTATTTACCCTTCGGTGGACAAGCATCCGGCTGGCTTTTCTGAAGTTTGGCTCAAAGATATTTTAAGACAACAGCTTGGCTTTGAGGGCGTTATTTTTAGTGATGATTTGTCGATGGAAGGAGCTACCGTTGCTGGCGACTATCATGCGCGAGCGGACATTGCTTTAGCCGCAGGTTGCGATATGGTGTTGGTGTGTAACCATCCAACTGAGGCTCAGGAGTTAGCCGATGCGGATAAACTGCCTGTGAATAAAGAAAACTCGGCGCGGATCGCAACGATGGCAGGCAGCAAATTAGCGTATAATTTGGCGGCAGTTCAAGCGAGCGATTCTTGGCGCGAGTTGAGTAAAACTTTAGCTTAAACTCTTAAACAAATGTAACCCTAGCATTTAGAACAGCATGCAAACAACCAGTGAACAATTATCCAAACTTAGTCAATGGCTAGAATCTCTGCCAAGTTATTGGCAACTGCTAGTCATAGTCGGTATGACGGTTTTTTCTTATTTGGCATGGCGTTTTATTTACAAGCGCCTTCAAAAACGGTTTGAAAAATCGGCTAATTTTTGGGATGACGCTATCTTATATGGCCTTAATAAACCCGTATCTATCACCATTTTGGTGTTAGGCGTTTTATTTGTCTTGCAGGCAGCGCAAGCGGTTTATCTCAACCAGCCGATAATTTCTACTGAGTTGTTGAACAACTTAAAACGAGTCTTTATCGTTTTTGCAGTGAGTCTGGGCTTGATTCGCTTGATCAATAAAATCGAAGCCAACTTTTTAGAGGCGGATAGTGGCGCCGAGGCAAGAAATTATGATATCAAACTTGATGAAACTGGAATTTTAGCGGTTAGTAAGTTGATGCGTTTGATCGTGATGATTATCAGCGCCTTAATCATTTTTCAGCTACTCAATATTCCGATCACTGGGATTTTAACCTTCGGTGGTATTGGTGGTATTGCGGTTGGTTTTGCGGCTAAAGATCTGCTGGCGAATTTTTTCGGCGGTATGATGATTTTTCTCGATCGGCCTTTTAAGGTGGGCGACTGGATCCGTTCGCCGGATAAAGAAATTGAAGGAACCGTGGAGAATGTTGGCTGGCGACAAACGCGTATTCGCACGTTCGATAAAAGACCCTTGTATGTGCCTAATGCGACCTTTACTAATATTTCTGTAGAAAATCCGTCGCGTATGACTAATCGCCGAATTAATGAAATGGTGGGGTTGCGTTATGATGACTGGACTAAAGTTGAAACTATTGTGGCTAAGGTTAAGACCATGCTGCAGCAACATCCGGAGATTGATCAAGAAGCAACTCTGATGGTTAATTTCAATAAGTTTGCAGCGTCTTCTTTGGATTTCTTTATTTATACTTTCACTAAAACTCGCGAGTGGGGCAAATACCATGAGATCAAGCAAGATGTATTACTAAAAACCATGCACATTATTGAGCAAGAAGGCGCTGAAATCGCATTCCCAACATCCACCCTACATATCAATAAAGAAATTTTTGAGAGTCATCATGAGCAGCAATAAGTCCGAGTCCAGCAAGGTAGCACAGCCAACCGATATAGTGAGCCAATTAACGCCAAGAGAAGAGTTGATTGCTAAATTAAACGGCGAAACGGCTGTGGTAGCTTGGCCAGAAATCGAACGCTTCTTCGCTAAAGGTAACTTGCTATTGATTCAACAAGGAGTGGACTTGATCAATTGTGCTGCCGATATGTCGCTAGATAATGGTCAAGAAATTGCGAAATTAATTGATCAAGAAAAAATTCAAGCCATGCCAATCGAGTTTGTCAAAGCGAACTGCAAAGCCGATACACAATTTTGGACAGTGGTAGTAGCGCCTTATATCTTGGTGCAATTGAAATAACTTAACACGATAACCTTAAAGGAAATTATTATGAAAATAAGTAAAGTTGTGCTGCTTACCGTTAGCTTCGGAATGGCTAGTTTTGGTCTTAACAGCGTCATTGCCGATGCTGCTGCTAAAAATCAGTTAGCTAAAGAGCTGATGAGCCTAAACGATCCGAAAGAGGCTACTGTTGCTGGCTTTAAGTTGGGTATGGATCCTTTTATATAACAACTACAAAGTCAGGGCGTTGCAGCGGAAAAATTAGAGCAGATTAATCAGTTAGTGGATAAATATGCGAATAAATTTGCTAATGATCCGCGCCTTGTCAATGGCATTATTGATTTATACAGCAATACTTTTAATGAGCAAGAATTAAAAGATTTATTGGCTTTTTATAAAACGGAGTCCGGTAAAAAGTTTGTTAAGGAGTTGCCGGTTATTATGCAAAAAAGTAGTCAATTAGGCGTTGAGATCTCAACTTCGTTGCAACAAGACTTTGGTCGAGAAATTCAAGAAATTTTAAAGTAGTAGGGCTTGAATCAATAGAGTTTTAAATAGTACTAATAATTAAGCAGCACAAAAAAGCGGGCATTTAGCCCGTTTTTTGTAATTTGGTATTGCTTAAGAGCGATGCACCACGGCATGTACCACATGGTTATACTCAAAATAAACGGTAAAGCCATTGTAGCGCCATTGGCTGATAGGCGGATTTCCCACTGGCCCCGAGACTGAATTAGGTTCGCCGTATTTTTTCCGCACTTGCGACTTTAGAGTACCGCGCTTTGGGGTTTGTATATCCGATTTGGCTTGAGCGCCAACCGGAACTTTTACTTCGTCAGCGCGGCTACTATTTACCCCTAAAGCCAAACCGCCTGCTAGTAATAAAATAGCTAGATTTTTCATGCTAATCCTCTGTTTTCATTTATCCTTACTTGTTTTCTATAGCATAACAAAAACAAGCACTTAGTAAAATATTTTCATAATTTGAGCTAAATTATAGCGAAGAGATTGATTTTAAACGGTGAACCATTCACTATGTCGCCACTCTAATCGCCAAATTGCATGATTTATCAAGCAATTAGTGGCAAAATTGCAACTCTGCTCGAAATCTATATTGTGGCAGATCCAAGTTCTTTATAATTAACAATTGGTAAGGATTACTGGCGGTCAGTTAATTCTGATCCCACTAAAAAAATGATGAAATTACCTTTTTCTCTGTTGGTTGGTTTGCGTTATACCCGTGCCAAAAGGCGCAACCGTTTTATTTCTTTAATTTCCATTATTTCTATGATTGGTATTGCTTTAGGGGTAATGGTGCTGATTACCGTGATGTCGGTGATGAATGGTTTTGAGCGCGAGCTACGGGATAGAATTTTAGGCGTATCGCCGCACGTTTTGGTGCAAGACTTTGCCGGCGAACTTAAAGACTGGCCAGCGATAGAAGCTAAAGTTAAACAGCACCCGCGGATTATTGGCGCATCACCTTATATTCAATCGGAAACCATGTTTAGGCATTTAGGCCTTAATCAGGTGGGCTTTGTACAAGGGATTTTGCCGGAAAAACTGGCTGAGGTTTCGGTGGTTCCGAACAATATGAAAGTGGGTGAGATCGAAGACTTAAAAGCAGGTCAATATAACATTATTCTTGGCTCTTCTTTGGCTCGCAAACTGGCCGCTGGTCTGGGTGATAAAGTTTCTTTAATGATTTTTAGTGAGACTAAAATTAGTATTGCTGGAGTAAATCCTAGAACCAAGCGCTTTAATGTGGTCGGCATTTTCGATACTAAGTCTGAAGTGGATAAGGGCTTGGCTTTTGTTCATATGCAAGATGCGGCTAAATTGCTGCGGATCAAAGATGGCGTGACGGCTTTACAACTTAAAACTAATGATGTCATGCAGGCTTACGATACGGCGTTTGAAGTCAGTAACTCGCTACAAGGCGAATATATGCTATCTGACTGGACGCGCCAACACCAAACCTTATTTAACGCCATTGATATGGAAAAGAAGATCATGTTTATTCTATTGGTCTTTATTATTGCGGTGGCGGCTTTTAATATCGTCACCTCGCTGGTAATGCTCGTGACCGAAAAGCAGGCGGATATTGCGATTCTGCGAACTCTTGGCGCTAGTCCTGGCTCGATCATGAGAGTTTTTATGACTTCGGGTGTGATAAACGGCGTGATTGGTACTGCCGTTGGGGTGATTTTGGGGATCTTATTGGCGCAAAATTTGCCTGACATAGTGCAGTGGATTGAAGAAGTGTTTAAGGTTAGAGTTTTCCCACAAAATGTTTATTTTGTTAATTTTTTGCCGACTGAACTAAAATCTTCTGATGTGGTACAGATTGCTAAATGGTCGTTAGTTATTAGCATCGCAGCCACCATTTATCCTTCTTGGAAAGCTTCGAGAACCCAGCCAGCAGAGGCGCTTCGTTATGAATAATGACAAGAATAAATCTAATCGCCTGATTGAGGTTAGTAACTTAAGCCGTAGCTATAAAGATGGCGCGTTACAGGTTGATGTGTTAGATAATTTGAGTTTCACTGTTGACAAAGGCGAACAGCTGGCTATCGTTGGCGCCTCGGGTTCGGGTAAAAGCACTTTATTACATCTAGTCGGCGCTTTGGATAAACCTAATGCTGGTGAAGTAGTGATTAATGGCCAAAACATTCATCAGTTATCGGCAAAACTACAAGGTCAGTTTCGTAACCAGCAGATTGGCTTTGTTTATCAATTCCACCACTTGTTGCCAGAGTTTACCGCCCAAGAAAACGTTGCTATGCCATTAATTATTGGCGATGTTAATCGCACTGAAGCGCTAAAAACTGCGGATGATTTTATTGATAGAGTCGGCCTTGCCAATCGAAAGCTGCATAAACCCTCTGAGCTATCTGGTGGCGAGCGGCAGCGAATCGCTTTTGCACGCGCGATTGTTAATCAGCCGCTAGTGGTGTTAGCGGATGAACCAACGGGTAATTTGGATCATACCACGGCGGAAAAAGTTTACGATCTGATGTGCGAATTAAACAAAGACCTGGGCACCAGCTTCGTTACCGTTACTCACGATTTAGAGCTGGCCGGAAAAATGCAGCGGCAACTAAAGTTAGAAGACGGGAAATTATTTAAATAACTCTAATCAAGAAAATTTCATACCATAATTATTACAACGGTATGTTAGCGTAACTTAAACTCCAGAATGTATTTATAGCTATCCACGTCATTGATGTGCTGAAAAGTCCATTCTTTAAAGGCTTTACTTGCTTCTTCTTCGAATATACCTTGAGGGTAAGAATCTATAACTTTAAGGTTCGTCGGCTTGCCAGCTTGCGATAAGTTGAATTCAAACAATACCCAACCTTCGATGTTACGTATGGCGGCTTTTCTTGGATACTGAGGCGGCGACGCCTCAAGTGGATAACCTGCTTGTTTATAGAAAGTTGTTAAATCAGGTGGTTTTCTTTCTGGATATTGATCGCTAATTGTACTACAAGCGAAAAGTATTATCGGACTAAAAAGGGTTAGCAATAGTTTCATCTTTTTATTTACGCTGTTGTAATAGTAAATGTTAGGTTAATTAATTTACGATTTATTATCAATAACGAGCTTCTCTTGAAACCGTTATTTCTAACATTCTTGGCGATAAACACATCAAATCATCACGACATGATAGGGTTAAAATTAACTGTTTCAAATAATAAACAGAGAGTTAAGTGCTTAAGTTAAACTGTTTTCTATAGCATTGTCGCTCTATAGCTGATTATTTGGTGTAATGAACGTCGATGCCAGCATCTTTGAGTTTTTGAATTAGCTCACCGATATCATCTTTGTCATAAAAAGCTTCGCCCGATTTTGCAAACAGCAGATTGCGAAACTTGATTTCAATGGTATTGGACTTTTCTGAGCTGGCTTCATAGTTCCAGCTAGTACCAAAACTATGAACCTCAGAAACTAAATTAGCAGGATTGACAGTTAAGCTGGTTTGGTTTTGCCCGCTGGTGACTACCCCAATGTTAAAAGTGGCTACCACTTCGGCGGGAACTAAGCCAAAGCTTTGTTCAGCTTGCTGGCTGGTTTCGTTAAACTTTTGCAGTCCTAAAGCAATTTGCTCCATAGCCTTTTCAAAACTGATGTTTTGTGGCTGAGGTTGCTCCGGAACATGGGCGCAAGACACTAAAAAAATGACAAGAATAAAAGGTTTGACTAAGTGAAAAATATTCATGACGACCTCCTTGTGTTATCACTAATATACCATTTATCCTACTTTTTCGGTATTAGCAAGTTGTGAGATAACCCGGGGCGAGTTAAGGCTTGTTAGCATCGTCACCAATCTGTAATTTTTCTTTGATGGTTTCTTTCCAGCGTTCTTTGCGAGCACGCCAAGCCATCACCACATGATAGCGCCATGCTAATTGAATCGTCACATAACCTAAAAGTCCCGCAGCAATCGCACAAATTAAGCATCCTAATAAAAAGGGTTTCCAGATGGCGAGCAGTTCGTTTTGCAACCACTCCATAGAAAGTTCGAATACAAAGTCTTCAACTGGCGCACCAAGGATCCAAGTCCCAACTTTATAAGCAAAGTAAAACATCGGCGGAATGGTCAGAGGGTTGGTGACCCAGCAAGTAGCTATGGAAATGGGTAGATTAGCTTTTAGGCCGATGGCTAGAGCTGCGGCTATGATCATTTGAAAGGGTACTGGGATGAAAGCACAAAATAAACCGATGGCGAAAGCAGCTGAGGCGCTATAGCGGTTTAGATGCCATAATTGAGGCTCATGTAACCAGTTGCCAAAGATACTCAAGAATTTATTTTCTTTGATAGTCTTTGGATCGGGCGAGATTTTTTTAAAAAACTTGCGTGGCATCTGATTTCAATATAAAACTATTATGTTAATAATTCATTAAGGAACTTGTTGTGCTCAAATGGATCTTGGGCTTCTTAATTGGTTGCTGTTCAATATTTATCTTACCGGCACCGCTGGACTTAATATGGTGCTTGGCGTTGCTTAGTGCAAGTGCGCTATTGGTTTTTTTGCCAAAACTCATGCTGTGGCGAGCTACACGGTTCAACAACAAGCCGGATTTAAGGCTAGAAACGCCCACCATTTGCCTAATCTTACTGCTATTTTTCAGCGGTTTTTGTGCCGGTTTAGCATGGTTATCAATTCATAGCCAAGCACGCCTCGATAGCCGTATCTCGCTTACCCAACCTCAAGAAGCCATTATAGAAGCGAGAATAGCATCGATACCAGCAATTTATCCGCAATCGATGTATTTCACCGCCATTATCCAAAATTCAGAGGATGAAAATTTAAATCATAAGAAGCTAAAACTGAGTTGGTATCAAAATCAGCCACTGCAAGAAACCGATTTGATATGGCCAAAATTAGGCGAGGTTTGGCGTTTTAAAGTGCGGCTAAAACCCATCTACAGTTCGCTTAATGACGCAGGCTATGATGGTGAAAAGCAGGATTTTATCCAACAAATTGATGCGCGAGCTTCGGTTAGAAGCTCTGGGGCCATGCGGCTGACTGCTGCTGCAAGTTTTTCCTTGAGTTGGGTTCGGCAACATCTATACCAGCGATTATCAAGATTCGAGCAAGCAGGGATCTTGCAAGCGCTTATTTTGGGTGAAAAAACACAAATTAGTGAGCAGCAACGGCAAACCATTCAAGCTTTGGGGATCAGTCATTTATTGGCTATTTCAGGTTTGCATATTGCCATTATCGCAGGGCTAACCCTGTGGCTGGCAAGTTTGATTGCCGCTAGGGCCAGTTTTGTTCAATCACGCATAGCACCTCTAACATTTGGGCTAATTATGAGCTGCGTCGCGGCTTTGCTTTACAGTGCTTTAGCAGGTTTTGCGATCCCGACATTAAGAGCCTTAATCATGTGGGCAGCTTTTGCACTAACCCTGCTAAGCCATAACAAACAGCGCTTAGCTTTTAATCTGGCTATGGCGTTATTGCTGATTTTATTATGGGATCCAATAGCCGTCCTATCAACATCTTTTTGGTTGAGTTTTATCGCGGTTTTTATAATTGGCCTTTATGTCAGTGGGAGGGTCATTAAAACTTCGATATGGAAATCCACCATTGAATTACAACTGTTTATCAGTTTCAGTATGTTTTTAATGGGATTGTTAATTTTTCAAGAGGCCAGTTTAGTAGCGGTACTGGCAAATTTGCTATTGATCCCACTATTCAGCTTTGTGTTATTACCATTGATTTTTATAGCAGTGCTGTTTAATCTTTTGGGCTGGTCATGGATCTTGCATAAAGTCGATGGCTTTTTAAGCTTTGCCTTTTCTCAAACCCATTTCCAACATAAGGATTTACTACTAGAACAATTTATTCCTGTGTGGCTTTGGTTGATCTTATTTGTGGTTTTATTAATAAGCCTGATGCCTTTAGGAAAAATAAAAATTATGCCGATAATGGCATTATTACTGGTCAGCCTATTTGCTTGGATGTATCAAAATAAGACACAAGAATTTAAACTAGTAATTTTTGATGTAGGGCATGGTTTATCGGCCTTAGTCTATAACCCAGAATATGCAATATTGTACGATACGGGCTTTGCTAATCAGTTTTTCTCAAGTGCTGAATTCTATCTCACCCCCAGTTTACGACGACTTGGAATTAGCCAAATCGATTTGCTGATTATTAGCCATAATGACATGGATCATTCCGGCGGGGTGACAGCCTTATCAAAAGCTTTTAATGTACAAGAGCTAATTCGAGCAAATAGTTGCCAGACAGGAATAAAAAAGCAGTTTGCAAATTTACAGCTTGAATTTGTATATGCAAACCCTAAAGCATTAAAATCGAATAACCAAAGTTGTGTTGTTAAAGTTAGCACGGAACGCAAGAGTTTATTACTTACTGGCGATATTGAACGCAAGGTTGAATTAAAGATTGCTAGCAGTGACTATCCTTATGATTTGACTGCCGATATTTTACTGAGTCCGCACCATGGTAGTAACACTTCATCGAGCTATCCTTTTATCAAAGCGGTCTCACCAGAGCTGGTGATTCATTCGACGGATCGCTTTAATCGCTATGGAATGCCGCACGCAAAAGTTAAAAAACGTTATCAAGACTTGGCCGTTCAGCAAATGATGACTGGCTGTAGCGGCCAAATAAGCATTAACTTAGCAACGGGCAAACTGCAAAGCGTTCGTGAAAAACGGCGGATCTGGCGCAATCCGCCTTGCTAGCATGACACCTTAATTTTTTTTCGCTTGTTCGAGATAATCAAGCGCAACTTGGGTCATGACTTCAACGCCATAGACCAAGCTTGACTCATCAATATAAAAATCAGGCGTATGGTGCGGCGCTGCTTCTAACTCTGGCGTGTCTAGTGGCTTACCACCTAAAAAGAAAAACATGCCCGGAACTTTTTGCGCAAACATTGAAAAGTCCTCTGCGCCAGTCACTGGCTTCATGGTAATTACTTTTTGCGCCACGCGCTCTAAGGTGGGGCGCATTTGATTGGTCAGTTCAATATTATTATAAGTCACAGGATAAGAAGCCGAGTAGGGGATCTGGACTTGTACTTGAGCGCCCATGCTTTGACCAATCAGCTTGGCTTTTTCGGTAATAAGTTGTCGCGTTTTCGTCTTATCGGCTTCGCTAAAAGTTCTCACGGTTCCTAACATTTCCAACTCTTCAGGGATAATGTTCGAGCGCACTCCAGCATGAATCGCGCCAATGGTAACTACCGCCGGATCATCCACCAGCTTCATATGGCGACTGACCACGGTTTGCAGACCGTTGATAATTTGTGCGCTGGCAACAATCGGGTCGATACTCGCCCAAGGGGTAGAGCCGTGCGCCTGTTTGCCTTTGACGGTGATTTTCATATCATCAACTCCAGCCATAATACCTTCCGTTTTTACGCCAACAGTACCAACATCCATCCCGGCCCATATATGCAGGCCAAAGATCGCATCCACATCAGGATTTTTCAAAACCCCTTGTTTTACCATCAGCTCCGCACCGCCTTCTTCACCCGCAGGTGAGCCTTCTTCGGCAGGTTGGAAGATAAACTTAATAGTGCCCGCAAGTTCCTGTTTCATTCCCGCGAGCAATTCAGCCGTGCCCATCAAAATTGCCATGTGGGTATCGTGACCGCAAGCATGCATCACTGGAACTTGTTTACCGTTATATTCACCCATAACTTTAGATGCAAAGGGAACTGGCGTCCGCTCTTTGACGGGTAGGCCATCCATATCCGCGCGCAAGGCAATCACAGGGCCTGGCTTAGCGCCTTTTAAAAGGGCAACTACGCCTGTATGCGCCACACCAGTTTGTACTTTCAAGCCAAGCGAGCGCAGATGTTGTTCAATGTATTTGCTGGTTTTAAATTCGCGATTGGAAAGCTCTGGATTTTGATGCAAATGACGACGCCACTCAATCACCTTGGATTCGATGGCCTTGGCCTGACTTTCGATCTTGCTATCGACTTTACTAGCAGAAACTTCGGCGCTATAACACATCGCACCAAACCCCACAATTAAGCTAGCAGCTAAAGGTAAGTAGACTTTTTTCATAATTTAGATATCCATTATTTTTTACCTAGACTTAATCTGCCTACTTTATACCAAGATTGCAAATTTATAAGGTACTTAATCTATAGCCGAAAAATAAAAAAGGGCTGAAAATCAGCCCTTTATAATTTGATGGGTTATCGAGATTAATCAAACTTGCCTGACATTTCTTCTTTGGAAAAGTCATCCACATTAATGACGTCCAGTCGAGCATCTTCAGCTTTAACTACCAACTCGAGTTCTTCTTGGCTAATGATCTCTTGCTCGAAAGCTTCTTTAGCGAAAGTAATTACTTGGTGGTTGGCAGGTTTTTTACCCAGCGCCACTGAGAACTTGGCCACGATGGGCTCCATTTCAAGCTGTAAACGCAGTGCTTTATCTACTTTAAATAGATTACTAAAGTCTGATTCGGACTTATAAATACCGTGTGTTAGTTCTTCGCGCATGGCCTCGGCTTTTTGTAAGTCTTTCGCAACTCGACGGCCAAGCTTGTCAGACGGCGGCGACAAGGGTAGTCCTAACGGAAATACCACTAGTCGTAAAAGTTTTCCCATCCAACCAATGGGGAAGTTACGTAAGACCCCGTCAGCAGCCATTTGAGTTTCATATAAACATTGTTCGATCGACCAACTAACCACATCCTTATCGTACTCTGGACGCCCTTTGTCATCATAGAATTTCAAGATGGCGGTGGCGATATAAAGGTTACTAAGCATATCGCCAAGACGACCCGAAATGGATTCACGACGTTTAAGTTCGCCACCAAGCACTCCCATGGTCACATCGGATAAAAAGGCGAGGGCGCTACTAAAACGGGTGATGCGCTGATAATAGCGTCCGGTAAAATCGCGCTGCGGTTTGCGTGACAATAGACTGGCGGTTAAACCAAGCCAGAAGGTTCTAACCTTGTTGCTCATGGCGAAACCAATATGAGCAAACAGGGATTTATCAAACTCTTTGACTGCTTGGGAGCGATTATCGTTTTGGCTGGCTTCAATCAGTTTCAAAACGTAAGGGTGACAACGGATCGAGCCTTGGCCGTAAATAATGAGACTGCGGGTTAAAATATTAGCGCCTTCGACCGTAATCGAAATGGGTGCGCCTTGATAAGAGCGTCCCATATAGTTCTTAGGCCCCATCATTACCGCTTTACCGCCATGCACATCCATCCCGTCAATCGAACATTCTTGCGCCAGTTTAGTGGTATGGCATTTGACGATTGCCGAGGCTACCGACGGTTTTTCGCCAGTATCAATGCCTGCGGCGGTAAAGGTTCGTACCGCATCGATCATGTAGGTTTTGCCGGCAATGCGTGCTAAGGCTTCCATCACGCCTTCCATATAGCCTACAGGCACTTTAAATTGTTTGCGGATCCTAGCGTAGGCTCCAGTGGTGTAGGCGACCATTTTAGCACCGCCAGTAGCGCCCGAGGGCAATGAAATGGCGCGTCCAGCGGATAGGCAGTCCACCAGCATGCGCCAGCCTTGGCCCGCCATCTTTTCGCCGCCGATAATATAATCGAGCGGAACAAAAACTTCGTCGCCACTGGTCGGCCCGTTCTGGAATGGAGTGCTTAACGGATAGTGACGGCGGCCAATTTCGACGCCAGGAGTATCGGTTGGAATTAAAGCACAAGTAATACCCAGATCTTCCTTATCACCCAGTAAGCCATCCGGATCGTACATTTTAAAGGCTAAGCCCAGTAGGGTCGCTACTGGCGCTAAGGTTATATAGCGTTTATTCCAAGTCAGTTTTAAACCAACCACTTCCTCGCCATTCCACTGGCCTTTGCAGACGACTCCTTTATCCGGAATGCCGCCAGCATCGGAGCCAGCTTCTACTGCGGTCAGGGCAAAACAGGGAACTTCTTCACCTTTAGCAAGACGCGGCAGATAATATTCTTTTTGTTCTTGAGTACCGTAATGCATCAAAAGCTCTGCGGGCCCCAGCGAGTTGGGAACAGAGACAATCGAGCCTAGAGTGGCGCTCAAAGAGTTAAGCTTGGTTAGCACTTGCGACTGGGCATAAGCAGAAAAGCCCAGACCGCCGTATTCTTTTGGGATGATAAAGCTAAAGAAACCTTTATCTTTAATGAATTGCCACATGTCTGGCGATATATCGCGATCAATGTTGGTGATTCGCCATTCATTAACCATAGCGCACAGCTCCTCAACTGGGCCATTTAGAAAAGCCTCTTCATCAGCGCTCAAGCTAGCCTTGGGAATATTGTGTAAGCGCTTCCAGTCGGGTTTGCCTGCAAAGACCTCTCGCTCCCACCAAACACTGCCGGCATCGAGTGCTTCTTGTTCGGTATCCGAGATTTTAGGCATAACCCCTTTAAAGGTATCCAGCAGTCGAGCCGATATAGGCTGTCTTAATGCTGGCAGGTTAAGCGGAACTAAAATCAGCAATAGGATGAACCAGTGGAAATAGGGGATAGAGTAAGCAAAACCCCATAACAAAAGCATCCCCAGTAATATTATGCTGGTAATTTTTAGGCCAATTCGCTGGTAAAGACAGATCCCAAGAGCGATCAAAAGAAGTAAGGTCAACATAGTTTTTCCTTGAGTTACACTTTATCCCCTTAGTATAACAGCTCGTACCAGTTAATTAAGTGTTATTTTCACAGAGTTGGCGCTAAGTACTTGAACTTATAAGAGCTTTATTACAAGATAGCATGGTAAAAACAATTAATGATTGAGGAGCATCTATGAAGCGCTTAGCCGTGGCCATAATTCATGGTATCGGATCGGAAAAAGAATTCTATTCTGTTGAGTTTAAGCACCGAGTTGTTGAGGAATATGTTAAAGGCGATCCCAATAATCGTTTGGAAGACGATCTTTTGTTCCACGAAATCTACTGGGGTGATTTGGTCAAAGACGATCACGGTGAACTCCTAGAACAGCTGGATTACAAAAAAGAGCTAACGTATAAAGATTTACGTAATATTTTTGTAGATTTTATCCGGATTGGAATGTCTTACGCAAAAAGTGATGAATCAGGTTTATATGACGCTATCCATGAGCGTATAAAATCAAGTATGAAAAAATTCGCTTCGCATCGTAATGTGGATCAGGACGATACTCCTTTGGTCATAATGGCGCATTCTTTTGGTTCCGTTATTATGTCCGACTATATTAGCCACCTACAAAATAACGATTCGGGTTTGTCCAATTTTGAAGGCTTTAAAACCTTGGCTGGAATCATTAGTTTTGCTTCGCCTTTATCAATCTATTCGGCGCAATCGGGTGATTTCGAAAAACCGATAAATAAAGTTGGCTCGCAACTGGAAGAAGGCTTAAAAGACAGAGCTAAGTGGCTTAACTTCTACGACAAAGATGATGTGATTGCTTATCCTTTGAAAAATGCTAACGAAGCTTATAATCAAATGGTTGACGAAGATCTTGAGATCAACGTGGGCTCGGCGGCCACCTCTTGGAACCCAGCGTGTCACACCGGATATTGGGAAGATAAAGATTTTATTAAACCAGTCGCAAAGTATTTCGCTGAAGTCCGTGCGCCGCATGATTTTTGGAAACTTTAGTAAACCGCTAAAAATTTAACTTAGCGTTAATACCACTCTTTAAATCTCTTGTTTTTGCCTTAATTGGTGGAGACAAGAGATTTTTATTTTAAGCAACTTTTGTTAAACCAAGATAGAAGCCGGATGGATAGCTTTGAATATGAGCAAATCGCATAAGCAACTAGACTCTTTGCAAACGGTGATAGACTCTTGTTTGATTCAAGATCGCTCTGAAATTACTAAGTTAGCCAAAATCATCGAGCAACGGCAAAAACAAAAACTGCCCAGTGATAAGTTGATCAGCAAATACAATCATTTGCTGAAACGATCACAGCGTACCTTCCAGCAGCGTCAAAGCATGATGCCGCGAGCTATTAGCTTTGATCAAGCATTACCGATTTGCCAGAAAAAAGAAGAAATTGCCGACTTGATCCAAAACCATCAACTGGTGGTGGTGGCAGGCGAAACTGGCTCGGGTAAAACCACCCAAATCCCCAAAATTTGTTTAGATATGGGCTTTGGGATTAGCGGTAGAATTGGCCATACTCAACCGCGGCGAGTCGCTGCGACCAGCGTTGCGCGGAGAATTGCCGAAGAGTTAGAGTCGCCTCTAGGCGATACTGTGGGCTACAGTGTTCGCTTCAATGATAGTTGTAAGGATTCTACTGCGGTTAGGATCATGACCGATGGGATTCTGCTCAATGAAATCAGCCAAGATCCATTGTTGTTGCAGTACCAAGTGTTGATCATTGATGAAGCACATGAGCGTAGCCTTAATATCGATTTTATTTTGGGTTATCTAAAGCAGCTATTATCCAAAAGACCTGATTTAAAGGTGATTATCACTTCGGCAACGATAGATCTTGAGCGGTTTGCTAAGCATTTTGCGCAACATGGCAAAGCTGCGCCCGTTATTGAGGTCAGTGGCAGAACCTATCCAGTGGAGGTTTGGTATCGAGAGCCGGATGAAGAAAACCCTTCACCCCAAGTAGAGCAGATAGGTCATGCGGTTGAAGAGCTAATGCACTATGCGGCTGGTGATATTTTGGTCTTTTTATCAGGCGAAGCAGACATTCGTGAAACGGCTAAATTTTTGCGTAAAGAAAAGTTTAGAGACTGCCAAGTGTTGCCACTTTATGCGCGTCTGTCTATTGGCGAGCAAGAAAAAATATTTAAGCCCTCAGCAGGTAAGCGCCGAATTATCCTTTCTACTAACGTAGCGGAAACTTCGGTCACTGTACCGGGCATTCGGTTTGTGATCGATCCGGGCAATGCTCGGATAAGTCGCTATTCGATTCGTCATAAAATTCAACGCCTGCCGATAGAAAAAATCTCGCAAGCCAGCGCTAATCAGCGTAAAGGGCGTTGTGGTCGTGTAGCCGATGGGGTTTGTATCAGGCTTTATTCGGAAGAGGATTTTAACAACCGCTCTGAGTTTACCGATGCCGAGATTTTACGTACTAACTTGGCTTGGGTTATTTTACAAATGCAGCAAGCTAAGCTGGGTGATATTGAAGCCTTTCCCTTTATTGATAAGCCAAGCACCAAGCAAATTAATGACGGCGTAAATCTTTTACTCGAATTGCAGGCATTAAATAGTGATAAGCGCTTAACGGCTATTGGTCAAGCCATGGCAACTTTACCGATTGAACCGCGCTTAGCGAGAATTTTGATTGAAGCAAAAAAACAGCAAATACCTGCCGAGGCGTTAGTGTTGGCAGCATTTTTGTCAGTCAAAGATCCTCGCGAGTGGCCCTTCGATAAAAAAGAGTTAGCGACACAAAAACATCGCAAATACCAACACAGTCGCTCGGATTTTATTAGTATCATTAACCTTTGGCAGCATTTGCACCAGCAGCAAGAAGCCTTGTCTAACCGCCAATTTAGGGACTATTGTCAGCAAGAGTTGATTAATTTCAACGGTTATCGCGAGTGGAAAAGCACCTATCGCCAATTAAAACAGTTGTTAACACAAGATAAATCAAAAACCCAAAAGTCACCGCAGAAACTAGCTGCTTTAAGCGATTTTTCACAGCTTGATAAACAGCAAGAGGCAGCTCAATATCAAAAGCTGCATCAGGTTTTGCTGACTGGCTTTTTAAGTTTTGTCGGTCAAAAAGATATTGAAAAAGGCTATTTGGCAGCTAGACAAAGTAAGTATTTTATTCACCCGCAGTCGGTAAACTTTAAAAAACAGCCAGCTTGGTTAATGGCTTTTGAGGTGGTTGAAACTACTCAAGCCTATGCACGTTTAACGGCTTTTATAGAAGTTCAGTGGTTAGAGCAGGCGGCTAAGCATTTGCTTAAAACCCATTATTTTGAACCATTTTGGAGTAAAAATCGAGGTGCGGTTCTAGCGCCAATGCAACAAACCTTGTATGGTCTTAAAATCGTGGTGGATCGAAAAGTTGATTACTCTGCCATAGAACCGCAACTATGCCGCCAATTATTTATTCAACATGCTTTAGTGCGACATGAGCTGAACAGCCGTGATCAGTTTTTTATTAATAATCAGCAGGTGCTAGCTGAAGTTAAACAAGAAGTGGCTAAAGCGCGTCAAGCAGATCTGGTGGCGAGTGAAACAGTGGTAGCGGATTGGTTCGAGCAGCGTTTACCGGAATTTGTGAATAACGCCAAAAGCCTCAATCAATGGCTCAAAAGCGATAAACATAATTCGCAGACTTTGGCTTTGAGTAAAAAGGTGCTACTTGAAGAAACTGAACAAGACGAAGGTCAGTTCCCGAGTACAGTGGTGGTTCGTGGTATCGAATTAAAGGTCAAATACCATTTTGAGCCAGGGCATCCGCAAGATGGAGTGACGGTATTGATTCCCTCATCGCTGCGCAATAAATTTATCGATACTGATTTTGAGCGATTAGTTCCGGGGTTGTTAGCCGAAAAAATTGAGTATTTGATCCGCTCTATGCCAAAGCGCTTTCGCAAGAATTTTCTGCCGGTGCCGACTTATGCTCAAGCCTGCTACGAACAAGTGATAGAACAAGCAGGAACTTTAAAAGATATAGTCAGCAAGCAGCTGTATCAAATGACGGGAGTGATTTTAACCCAAGAAGCCTGGTCGCAAACCCAACTTCCAGAGCACTTGTTGATGCGTTTTGAAATCATTAATGATGATAAAAAAATCATCTACTCAGGTCGTAGCTTAGAAGCGCCAACAAAAACGGTCAAGACGGCAAAATTTAGCAAAAACTTGAGTCAACAGATAAAGTCTCAGCAAACTTATGCCGATTGGAGTTTTAAGTTCCAACCTCAAGGGGTAATCAAAGAGGCTGGAACTATTATTCCAGTATATTTTGCCGTAGAAGATGCCGGTCTTGATAAGGTTCGTTTGGTATCATCGGTCAGCCAAAAGTTAGCGGACAAAACTCATTTGCAAGGTGTCTCAAGACTCATTGCCATAGCTAATAATGATAAGTACAAATACTTATTAAAAAGTAATCCGCATAAACAAACCTTATCATTGGCCGCTTCAACCTTTGGCCGTTATGACGATTTAGTGATGTCTGCTTTTTTGGCAGTAATTAAACAGCAGTTTCTGTTAGCTGAGATTCCCAAAACTCAACAGCAGTTTGCAGCTGCTAATAAGGCGATAGCTTCGGAGTTGGTTGCTTTGACCACCCAAGCGCTTGAACGGCTGGCTAAAACGTTGCAACAACGAGCGGCTATTTTTACGCAAGTGAAAAAACTTTCGAAAAATTTTGCTGGGCTCAAAGACGATATTGAAGAACAATTGGCTTATTTGTTTGAAAATAACTTTTTGTACCGTTATGGGGTAGATAAACTTAGTGATTATGGGCGTTATTTAAAGGCCATTGAAACTCGAATAGAAAAGGCGCGAGAAACTTTACTCAAGGAAGCGTCACTTACCAACCAGATCAATCCTTGGCTGGATTTGCGGATAGAACTGGAAGCAAATGCTAAAATTCCAGAAGAAGGTTATTTGCAATACTTGTGGATGTTGGAAGAATTTCGAATTTCACTTTTCGCCCAAGGTCAGAAGACCCAGTTTCCAATTTCGGCCAAACGCTTGCAGAAATACAGCCAGCAACTAGAATCAAACTATCAATAAGCCGCACAGGGTTTAGAATTTGCCAGTCAACCGCCACTTTAAGCTTACTTTTTTACTGCTGAGTTTGTCGCTAGTTTCTTGCGTCACGGTCAAGCACCAGCTTCATGAGCAAGAGCTAGCAGCAAAAATTGCTCAGCTACAAGGCGCTATTACGAGCTTAGATCCTTTGGTAAAAGCCGCTGAAGCCAAACAAGTTGCCACAATTTCGGTTTACTACCCTTTGCAGCTGGCTAAAGAATATGAACTTACCTCGAGCCCGATTATTCACAATATGCTGGTTAATCAAGGGATTAAAAATCGCGGCTTATGCATTCATTGGACCGAAGATTTACTAAGAAAGTTATCAAGCTTAGATTTGAGTAGTCTGAAGTTTTACTGGGGCGTAGCCAACCGAGAAGCGACTTTTCGCCTAGAGCACAGTGCGGTTGTTGTAAGCCCTAGTCAGAAAAGCTTTGCCGATGGGCTGGTTTTAGATGCTTGGCGTGACTCAGGCTTGCTGTATTTCGCTCCAGTCAAGCACGATAAATACCAGTGGCATAGTCACTATAATGACATTACGGCTGAACTTTTGTTAAAGCAATAGCGAGTCTAACCCTTTAACGATCTAACCATATAACCTTATATATCATCCACACCGAGCCGGACAAAGCCGATCATTAAGAGCTAACTGGCTCAGAATCATGTTTTTTATCCTTTAGGTGATCAAACCATAATTTCGTCGCGCCACATACTGCTGCCGGCATGACCAATAGATTAATAATTGGCAGCATGGTCATTAGCATCACCATGGCGCCGAACCCTAAGCTTCCGGAGCGCGATTGGCGCAATTTAGCGAGCATTTGCTCAAAAGGGATCTTGTGATTGTCCATTGGATAGTCCAGATATTGCACCGACATCATCCAAGAATTGAAAGCAAACCAAATAATCGGAAATAGTAGTGCACCGATTAAAGGCACTAGCAGCAGGAGCAAGCAGACAAGTGCTCTTGGAATATAGTATTTAAGTTTGGTCCATTCGCGTTTGAGCAATCTTGGTACGTCTTTGAGCATTTCGCGATAGCTTTGTTCGGGTACGGTTTTTTTGCCGCTTAATTTATTTTCTACCGCTTCAGCTAACAGCCCATTAAAAGGCGCGGCTATCCAGTTGGCTAAAATGGCAAAGAAGAAAAAGACAAACAATAAAACGCCAATAATGACCAAAGGCCAAATTAGCCATGAAATGGCGGTCATGATCCATTCAAACGTATCAAAGGAAGCTAGCCAAGCATTGATTGCGACCGTCCAATCGCTGACTTTTGAGATCACATAGATCAAAGCGATAGAGAGCAAAGTTAAATTAATGGCTAAAGGTATAAAAACGAACCGTTTGATTCCTTTTTGGGTCAACATTTTAAAGCCCTGACCAAGATAATGGGCGCCATGGAAGCTATTTTGTGGCATTTAGAAATTTTTATTTATTACGACTGTTAATTTGCTAAAAATCATTTAAACTTAAAAGTTACACAGAAGAAAGACCGTTTTTGTAACAGAATAATTTTATTAGAAAACAATCACGGATTTATGGCAATCAAAGCGCTTATCAACGACATAAGTGTATAAAAAATAAACGATTTTCAAATGCGATTAAAACAAATCAAACTTGCGGGTTTTAAGTCTTTTGTCGATCCGACGACAGTCTCTTTACCGAGTAATTTAACCTCGATCGTCGGGCCCAATGGTTGTGGCAAATCCAACCTGATTGACGCAGTGCGGTGGGTGATGGGCGAGTCATCGGCCAAAAACCTACGTGGCGATGCTATGACGGACGTGATTTTCAATGGCTCCACAGGGCGTAAACCGGTTGGACAAGCGAGTATAGAATTAGTTTTTGATAATTCTGACGGCACTATTCAAGGCGAAATGGCTAATTACAATGAAATTGCTGTTCGCCGTCAGGTTAATCGCGAAGCTCAGTCAGCTTATTTTCTCAACGGTACTCGCTGTCGACGTAAAGATATTACCGACATTTTCCTTGGTACCGGTCTTGGCCCGCGCAGTTATGCGATTATCGAACAGGGTATGATTTCGCGGTTAATCGAGTCTAAACCTCATGAATTACGAGTCTTTTTAGAAGAAGCTGCGGGGATCTCGAAATACAAAGAGCGTCGTCGCGAAACCGAAAATCGCATTAAACATACTCGTGAAAATCTTGACCGGTTAAGTGATTTACGCGATGAGTTGGGCAAGCAATTGGCTCATTTAAAGCGTCAAGCCACTTCTGCTGAGCGTTATAAAGAATATAAAGCTAATGAGCGCCAATTGCGTGCGGAGTTGGCTGCGATCCGTTGGCAGGGCTTTAACCAAAGTATTGAAACTTTGGATGAGGCCATTAACAAGATGGAAACGGAAGTGGAAGCGCGAGTGGCCGATCAGCGTCATGCGGATGCGGAAATCGAAAAATCTCGCGATTTGCACACTGAATTAACCGATGCGCATTCCGAAGTGCAGGGGCGTTTTTACGGTATTGGTGCCGATATTGCCCGTTTAGAACAGGCCATCGAGCACACTAAACAACAAAAACAGCAGTTATTAGAAGACAAAACTCAAGTACAGGCTTCGCTGGACCGGCTACGCGATCAATTGCGCTTTGATGAAACTAAGCTGGAAGAGCTAATGACTAGCTTGATGCAGTCCGAGCCAGATCTAGAGCTGAAACAAGCAATGGTGGAAGAGCAGCAGCAAAGCTTGCTCGATTTTGAAGAAGAAATGGGCATTTGGCAGCAAGAGTGGGATGCTTTTAATCAACAAGCTTCGGCCAACGCTCAAAAAACTGAAGTTGAAAAAACCCGAATTCAGCATCTAGAATCGCACATCAGCCGCTATGGAAAACGTTTGGATCAAGTTTCAGGCGAAATCGAAAGCCATCAATCGGAGCCAATGGAAGCTGAAATGCTTAAGATGGCCGAAGAGCTTGGCATTGCTGAAGAACAATCTGAGCGATTGGAAGAAGAGGTTAGTCAAGCGGTTGAGCAGATTAATGACTTGCGTCGTCAGCAACGCGAACATAATCAAACGCTCGAAGCTGAGCGCGCAGAAATTCGTCAATTAGAATCGCGTAAAATGTCGCTGGAAGCTTTGCAAAGTGCAGCGCTTGGTAATGATAATGAAGCGGCTATTCAATGGCTTAACAAAGAAAATATCAATAATAACAAAAGATTAGCGCAACAAATTAAAGTTGATTCAGGTTGGGAGCTGGCGGTCGAAACGGTGCTTGGCGATCAGCTTGAAGCGGTCGTTAGTAAAGATTTGGGCAGTTTAGCAAACTCGCTGAGCCATTTAGCCAGTGGTAAAGTGCTTTTGGTGGATCAAGAGGCCAAAGGTGCAAAGCCCAATCCAGACAGCCTCTACGCTAAGGTGGAAGGTGCGGACGCGATGGCGGGAGCTTTAAGTCGCGTTAAGGTGGCTAAAGATTTAGCGGAGGCCTTATCCATCCGCAGTCAATTAGCGGATAACGAGTCGGTGATAACACCTGAAGGTTTATGGCTGGGTAAGGCTTGGCTACGCGTTTCCCGCCAGCAAGAGCAAGGCGCTGGGGTTATCGAACGAGAAGCCGAATTAGCTGAGTTAAATCAAGAGTTGGAGCTAAAAAGTGCCACTTTTGACGAGCTAAAAACTAAGCGTGAGCAGCTGATCGAAGCGCTAAAAGAAACCGAGCAGGACTGGCAAACTAAACAATCTCAATTGGCCGCGGCAGGGCGCCAATACAGTGAACTGCGAGCCAAAGTTGGTTCGCAACAGGCAAGACTAGAGCAGACTAAAGCGCGTATGGAGCGCTTGCAAAAAGAGCGCCAAGACATAGCGCTACAAATTCAAGAAGACGAGCAAGCGCTGGCAAAAAGCCGGCAATTGATCGAGCAGATGGTCGATGCGATGGCTGACGATAGCCAAAGACGTGAAACAATGACCGCTGAGCGTGAAGCAAAACGTCAACAGCTCGAAAACAAGCGCATTGCAGCACGTGAAGCAAAAGATGCGGAGCATCAATTAGCGCTTAAAGTGAGTTCGCTACAGGCCGAAGTAAACTCTACTCGAGCTGGTTTTGAAAGGGTTAACAGCCAAATTGGTGATTTAACCGCGCGTAAGGTTGAGTTAGATAATCGGTTGAATTTAGAGCAAGATCCAACTGACGAGTATCAAGTTGAGTTAGAGGCGGCGCTGGAGAAGCGCTTAGCAGTCGAAGAGCAACTAAAACAAGCGCGTAACAAGCTTGCGGAAGTTGATGAATCGATGCGTAAGTTGGAGCGCCAAAGGCACGAAGCGGAACAGCAGGCGCAAGGAGTTCGTTCGCGCTTAGAAAAATTACGCATGGATTGGCAACAGGCTACTACCAAACAGCAAACTCAATCAGAAATTTTGGTCGAGGCGAAACAAGATCCCCGTGAGCTGCTCAAGTCAATTGACGAGAATGCTTCAGAAGAGGATTGGTTGAATCAAATCGAGCAGGTCAGCGGTAAAATTCAGCGTTTGGGTGCGATTAACTTGGCGGCAATCGAAGAGTTTAAAGTGCAAGAAGAGCGCAAAGTTTACTTGGATGCTCAAAACGAAGATCTTACCGATGCCTTGGAGACTCTGGAAAGCGCGATTCGTAAGATTGATCATGAGACTCGAACTCGCTTTAAAGAAACCTTTGATAAGGTCAATAAAGGGGTGCAAGAGCTGTTCCCTAAGGTTTTTGGTGGCGGTCACGCCTATTTAGAGCTAACGGGTGAAAATTTGCTAGATACCGGCGTTTCGATCATGGCGAGACCACCGGGTAAACGTAATTCCACCATCCACTTGTTGTCCGGCGGCGAAAAAGCACTCACGGCAATTTCCTTGGTATTCTCAATATTTCGGTTGAATCCGGCACCATTTTGTATGCTCGATGAGGTAGATGCGCCATTGGATGATGCCAACGTTGGCCGCTACGCTAACTTGGTAAAAGAAATGAGTGATTCTGTACAATTTATTGCGATTACTCACAACAAGATCGCGATGGAAATGGCGCATACATTGCTGGGCGTAACCATGAGTGAACCTGGTGTCTCGCGAGTGGTCTCAGTAGATGTAGAGGAAGCGGCAGCTTTGGCGGCTTCTTAAAAGAATATTAAATCAAAGTATAACGGCTAAGGTGACACAATGGATTATACCCTAACGATTCTATTGATAATTGTTGGCGTAATTATAATTGGTTTTATCTATTTCGATGCGAAGCGGCGACAACGTTTACGCCAAGAAAAGCGCGATCAAAAGCTTTTTGAGCAATCCTTAGATGCTGGCAAAGATAACAGTGGCTATGATATTGATGGGATTGGTGAGGTGCGATTAGTGGAATCCGCTCAAGCCAAGGTTAGAAATGAACAGCCTCAAGAAGTTGCCGAAGTAGCAACACAAACGGCAGTTGCGTCGACAAAAACGAATACAGTGAAAACGGAGGCTGTCGCAGCCACCCATGAACATCTTGAGCCTAAATTTGGCGATGAAGAGCAGGCGGTTAAAGCGGTGCAAAAAAGTTCAGCAGAGGAGCCGCCGGTGCTGGATGATATGTTATTTGGCTTTGATAAAGAAAAACTAAACGACAAAGAAAACACCAAGCAAGAGCCTAAAGTCGCTAAGCCAACCCAGCCTTCACTGTTTGAAGAGGATAAGGAGCCGCAACTTCAGACCGAACCCGAGCTAATTTTCACTTTATATTTAGTATCTCCTACGGATAGTCCTTACCAAGGCGAACAGTTGGTGCAAACACTGCTTGAGCAGGGTATGCGCCATGGTGATATGGATATTTTTCACCGCCATAGTCAGGCCACCGGTCGAGGTCCCGTACAGTTCAGCCTTGCCAGTGCTTATGAACCTGGCAGTTTTGATTTGGATCAGCTCGATCAGCTAGAAACTAAGGGGTTAGCGGTATTTATGGCGTTGCCTGGGCCTAAAAAACCTATGAAAGCCTATGAGTTAATGATCAAAACTTGCCGCGCGATTGTCGAAGACTTAGGCGGTTATATTATTGATTCAAGCAAGGCTCATTTTAGTAAACAAATCGAAGCTCATCACAAAGAGCAAATTCAAGAGTTCGAGCGCAAACTTCTGCTAAAACAGCATTGATATGAGCAAACAAGATTTATTGCAGACGCGATTAAAAGCGCTGCGTGCGGAAATTGATGAACATAATTATCGCTACTATGTGTTAGATCAACCGCAAGTTCCTGATGCTGAGTACGATCGTTTGATGCGCGAATTGCAAGCGATTGAAAAAGATCATCCTGAGTGGGTTTCTGCTGATTCACCAAGCCAAAGGGTAGGTGCAAAACCCGATATAGGTTTTGCAGAAGTGTTGCACCAAATTCCTATGTTATCACTCGATAATGCAATGAACGAAGAGGAATTTTTAGCCTTTGATAAAAGGCTTACAGAGCGCTTAGCCAGTGCTGAACACTCCGAGTCTATAGGCGAGTACATTTGCGAACCGAAACTTGACGGCTTGGCAGTAAGCCTTAGATATGAGAATGGCTTATTGGTGCAGGCAGCGACACGAGGTGACGGTAGCAAAGGTGAAGACATTACCTTAAATATTCGTACTATTAAGTCGATCCCGTTAAAGCTGCGAGCTCAAACAGAGGCTTTACCGCAGCTACTCGAAGTTCGCGGAGAAGTTTTTATGCCCTTATCGGTGTTTGAGAAACTCAATCAAGAAGCTAAACAAAACGAGCAAAAAGCTTTTGCTAATCCGCGCAATGCGGCGGCGGGCAGTTTGCGTCAACTTGATCCTGCGATTACTGCAAAGCGCGAGTTGGCATTTTATGCCTATTCGGTTGGTCAAGTTTCCGATGAATTTAAACTGGCATCAAGTCAATATCAGCGATTGCAGCAATTGAAATCCTTTGGGATCCCTGTGACCAATGAAATTGCTATTGCCAAAGACAAGCAAGCAGTGCTTAAGTATTACCAGCAAATCCAGCAAAAACGTGCTCAGCTAGCTTTTGAAATCGACGGTGTTGTCACCAAGGTTAATAGCATTGCGCAGCAAGAACAGTTGGGATTTGTATCGCGGGCGCCAAGGTGGGCGATCGCAATTAAATTTCCGGCGCAAGAAGAGATGACCCAACTATTAGGGGTTGATTTTCAAGTGGGCAGAACGGGCGCTTTGACCCCAGTGGCTCGTTTAGCGCCAGTATTTGTGGGCGGGGTAACCGTAAGTAATGCCACCTTACACAACATGGATGAAGTTGAGCGGTTGGGAGTTATGATTGGCGATACGGTTATTATTCGTCGGGCAGGGGACGTAATACCGCAACTGGTAGCGGCGATTGAATCCAAACGTCCTAGTGATGCAAAGCTTATAACTGCGCCAGACGAGTGTCCTGTGTGCCAATCTTCCGTGGAAAAAGCAGCAGGGGAAGCGGTGCTTCGGTGCACTGGCGGTTTGATTTGTAGTGCCCAGCGAACCCAAGCGATAAAACATTTCGCCTCACGTAAAGCCATGGATATCGATGGCTTGGGTGATAAGTTGGTAGATACTTTTTCTGAGTTGAAGATGATTGAGCACATTAGCGATCTTTATCAGCTCGAAGCTGGGCAAATCGCCAAGCTGGATAGAATGGGTGAAAAATCCGCGCAAAACCTTATTGCTGCAATCGAAGCCAGTAAAGATACTAGCTTAGCAAAGTTTATTTATGCGCTGGGTATTCGGGAAGTGGGTGAGGTCACGGCGAAAAATTTGGCTAATCACTTTATTGAGCTAGATTCTTTAATGAAAGCTTCGGCTGAGGAATTGGAATCAGTGGAAGATGTTGGGCCAATAGTTGCTAAACATCTTCAGTTGTTTTTTGCTAACCCACATAACCAACAAGAGATTTCGGCGTTGTTACAAGCAGGGATCCATTGGCCTAGCGTTGAAAAAAAGTCAGCAAGTGAGTTGCCGCTAAAGGGAAAAACTTTTGTTATTACTGGCACCTTGTCCACAATGTCGCGCAGCGAAGCTAAAGCAAAGCTCGAAAGCTTAGGCGCAAAGGTTGCTGGTTCGGTGTCAAAAAATACTGATGCTTTGATTGCGGGTGAAAAGGCCGGCAGTAAATTAAAAAAAGCTCAAGACTTGGGGGTTGCTGTACATGGCGAAGACTATTTAGAGCAACTTAATTAGTCGCGCAAAATACTCAATTACGCCACGCTAATGGTATTTTTACCGCTATCTTTGGATTCGTATAAGGCCTTATCGGATTGTTCTAATAACTGTTTTAAGCTGGTCACTTGGTTATTCTGAGAGGCGATTCCTATGCTCACGGAAAAGTTAATAATTTGATCTTCGTGTTCAATAGCAGATAGTTTATTCTTCGCTTTATTGGTAATGTTTAGAGCTCTAAATTGATTAATCCCGGGCATAACTACAATAAATTCATCCCCACCATAGCGTCCGATTTGGCAACCAGCAGGTAAATATTGTTTAAAGGTTTCTGCCAGCGCCTGTAGGCAACGATCGCCAGCTTGATGTCCATAGCGATCATTGATGGTTTTAAAATCATCAAAATCAATAAAAGCTATCGAAAGCGGGTTGTTTGGATTGAAGTTTTTCTTCAACTCGTGATCGATAAAGGCTTCGATAGCATGCCGATTATAGAGCCCTGTTAGCTTATCAATTTCTGCTTGGGTTTTAATGTCACTTAACGACTCTGCATTTAAAATGCTCCTAACTAACTCGGACGAGTAGTTTTCAATAAATGCTTTGACCGCGCTACTTTTTACAAAATCGTGGCCAAGCTCTAGCAAACAAGCGCTCCATTCATGATCACGCACAGTAACGGGCACAATCAAGAATTCGCCATTACGACCTCGAATTTTTTTGATTTGGCCAAGTTTGGCAATATTGGCTATTTGCTTTAAATTCGCCTCGACAATTTCATAATTAAAGCCTTTTCGATGGCGAGTGTCATAAACGGTTTTAATATCGGCAGCGGTTTTATAAATGACTGCATTGGAGTTAACGCCTAGCTTGTCTTTAAACTCGTTGAAAAACTCATCAATGATGTATTGTTTATGATCTTTTTGGTCGGACTGATGAATATAGCTATTAATTTTGCTTAATAGACGATTAAAGTCTTTTTCAAGGTTATAGACAAAAGCGGTTTTGGCTTTTTCAAGATTGGCCGTATCTCTTTGGATCCGCATTTGCACCAAACGATCCGCTAAGCCAATCGAAAAGACTAGAGCTTCGAACATAATGGCCACTATCACCCCATATTGGGTAAAGAAACTTTGCGGTACCAGATCCCAAACGTATAAAAAGCGGAAAATGATAACAAATAGCAAGGTTGAAAAAGCTAGCGTGAAGAAAATTGCTTGCCGATTCTTAGCACGCCAATGGAAAAACATTAACAAGGCATAATAAGCAACACCGCTTAAGGCCAAGGCATTGATGGGGGTCAATAAAACCAGATCGTATGTTGGAAATAAAACACAAAGTACAAAAGCAACGGCATAGGCTACTTGATAAAAACTAATGACCTTATCCAGCTTTGGTGTAAAGAAAACGGTATTTAAAAACTGGCGAACGAAGGTAGCGAAGAAAAAAGATGTTAAACATAAAAACATTAACCCCTTGGAAAGGTCTTTTCCTAGCCAAGCTAAACTGGGGTAATGGTAAAGAAAGCCGGTCACATTCAATATTAAAACAAGCATGGAGCTGTGATAAAGAATGTAATAGAGGTAAGCATTGTCGCGGATGGTGATGTAGAAAAAGCTGTTTATGACCACCATTAAAAATATGCCAAATAAAATTGCTGAGAAAAAACTGTTGGTTTTAGTATCTTGAACTAAAAATTCGTGAAACTCCCAAAGCTCTATCTTTGCAGTGATGGTTCTTTTTTCGGGTATTTTAAGATAAAAATGCTCTGCGTTTTTATGGTCTTCTAAAAAAAACACTTTACTTTGATTGGTATGAATAAAGCTATCGCTGAACTCAAAGCGATTTTTGCTAGCAATCGGCTGCGAAAAATCATCGCCTTTGAAAATCTCAATATCAGTAACGATAAAGGGTGATATGGCCAGAGCTGGATCTTTAAGCGAGCTAACGGCTTTACCATCTATATAAAACCAATGATAGCTAGTTTCTCCTTGGTGCTTCAGTTGAATAGGGCTTGTTATGGCTTCAAACTGTTGCAAACTCGGCGGTGTCTTAGCAAAGCTTTCTTCAGTAGAAGCATAGTATTGTAAGGGTAAGTTCAACTCGCTACTGGAAGGCTTAGGCGCAATTAACCCGAGCACCATAAAGACTAAAATTATGGGGATTAAAAATGCCAAAATTTGTAGCTTACTATTCAAGGCTTCACCTAGATTTTTATTTCACCCATTTTACTTAAGTCGGGGCAGTGTTCTAATAAATCGGCAGGGGTTACAAACATGGCCTGCTGTTGTTGCAACAACACAATCCCTTGTTTCGAATCTGCATTGTCAAATTCAATTTTTTGTTCAATTGCGTGAATTGCTTGTGCAAAATGATGAACCGTATCAAGAATTTGGTTTTCCAGATCGCTAGAAAAATCACCATCATCACTTTTGAGTTGCGCCAACAATTCTTCACCATTAACTTCAGTTGGCAAAATGTCGGGTGCTGCACCTAGAACTTGCACCTTGCTTTGTGCTGGAGTTTGGTGGTTTGCAGCTCTAGCCAACAAGTTATCTTGGTTTTGGTTAGCAGCTTTAAGCAGGTTACCGTTTTTGATGGTCAATTCATAATCTGCGCCAGCATCTTGGTAGCATTGAAAAACAAATTGGGAACAAACCATAGGCGTTTTATCGCCATATTTATAGTGATTGATAATGGGTAGCAATTTTTCCACGGCAAGTTTTAGAATGCGTAAAATTGCTTTTTGTCGCATTCCTGATGGCGTGAGTTTTTTATAAACTAGAATTAAACCCACCAAATATAGGTTGCTCATACCATAAGGTTCAAGCTCATTTAGATAGTGACTTGCAGCTTTGATTACTGGCGAAAACTCGCTATGGCGCTGATCGCGCATAACGTGAATGGTACGTTCTTTGAATCGTTCGCTTGCTGGAGCTACGCGTACCGCTGGCGGTGTTTCTTCAATAATATTACTAAAGTCTTTGTAACTCATAGCCGCATGGCTAACAGGGGCACCAGTGAGCCAGACGATAGCATCGGAAATCCAGCTGCCTTTTTCTGGTGAGAAGAGCAGTAGATCGCCTGAGTTTAAGTCTTTGATATCCATGAATTTTACCCCTTATAATTATTGATTAAATAGTAACCTAATTAGTAAGAGATAGAAAGAAACTTATTGCTGGCACAACGTTGAGGCTGAATATAAAAAAGCCCTTCGGGTGAAGGGCTTGGCGTTAACTGCTAGCAATAGCTGCTAGTAATTCTTTGCAGAATTATAAATCGATAGACGTTTTCGATGCAGGGCTTGAGCTTTGATTAACCAAGGTATCTTGGATGTTTTCAGTAATCAACTCATCGTCTGCGAAATCGATAGCAGCAAACTCTGCTAGCGGCGGTAGCGGATCTGAGCTTACGGCTTTTGCCGCGGGCGCAGAGGCTTTAAGGCTTCGAATAACGCTGGTTTTTCTCGTCTCTTGCACAGTGTCTGCAGACTTTGTAGCTTTAGCTTCAGAACCAAGCTTCGTCTCGTCGACATTGTCATCAACAATGGCTTCTGGAGCCGCAGGTTTTTGGCTAACAGTTTCTTCAGTTTCTTGAGCGACTGCGACAGGCGCTGCTTTTGTAGTACTCTCGGGAGCTGTTGGTTGCTGCTTATCCATAGCTACAGATTTCGCCACACCATTAACCGCTTTTGCTTCAGTGTTCACTGCTTCGTCAGTAGCCTTTGCAGGTTGCTCCATCACTAGCTTTACAGAATCTTCAAGCGATTTACGCGCTTTATAAATCATCACTTCTTCTGGCGAAGCTTTAGGTTTTGGCTTAGCAGCATTGTTCTTATCCGTAGGCTTATTCACAACTTGAGCCTTCTCTGCTGCTTTGACGGAGCTGCTTTGTTCGTTGCTCGGCGTAACTTGCGCCATACGTTCAGCACGAGTTTTGCGCTCCGGTCTCGGCGGATGCTTAGGCTTGTGGGTTTGCGGCTTTTGCTGCTTACCTTGCGTTGGTTTGCGTGGTTTTTTGTGTTGCTGCTTTGGTTTATCAGCAAGTTTTTGTGGCTTATCAGCTAGCGGCTGCTCCTGCTTTTTATTGTGAGCATTTTGCTGCGACTGTTGCTGGTTTTGCTGCTTGTTTTTATTGTAATTGCGATTACGCTTTTTACTTTGATAACGGCCGTTACGGTTATTAGCATTTTTATTACCACCGCGGTTGCGTCCTTTATTATTGTGACGCGACTGCTGTTTATCGTTACCAGTTAGTTTATCCCACAAGCGCTGCAAGAACCCTTTTTTCTTGACTGTTTTTTTGTGTGGTTTTTTCTTATGCTGTTTTTTCGGCTTAGTTTTCTTCGGCGAAACTTGCTCAGATGGCATGGGTACTGACTGAATGGCCGCTTTTTCAATGTTCGCTGCTAATTCTGGATTGGTTGAGCGGACGTATTCCACCTGACTTGGCGCATCCACTAAGGCATAACTTGAGCCCTGATGAGTTTCATCACCTTTAACTCGCAACACTTCATAGTGCGGCGTTTCCATGTGTGGATTAGGTACTACGATAATACGAACTTTTTGTTGCTTTTCGATTTGCTCAATCTTGCGACGTTTTTCGTTAAGCAAGAAAGTCGCTAATTCCACTGGTGCAATCACTTGTACTTCGGCAGTAGACTCTTTCATCGCTTCATCGCCTACTAGGCGTAAGATGGATAAACCAAGAGAATCTGTACCACGAATAACGCCATGGCCAGTACAGCGTGGACAAACGTGTTGGCTGGATTCTTCTAGCGAGGGGCGTAGACGCTGACGTGACATTTCCATTAAACCGAACTTGGAAATTCGACCGATTTGAATACGAGCGCGATCACGTTTAACAGAGCTGCGTAGAACGTTTTCCACTTCGCGCTGGTTTCGCGGCGGTCCCATATCAATAAAATCAATTACGATTAAGCCGCCAATATCGCGAAGACGCAACTGACGAGCGATTTCTTCAGCCGCTTCTTTGTTAGTGTGAAGGGCGGTTTCCTCAATATCGCCGCCTTTGGTGGCGCGTGCGGAGTTGATATCGATTGATAACAAAGCTTCGGTTTGGTCGAACACGACCGAACCGCCTGATGGTAAACGAACTTCACGCTGGAAGGCGCTTTCAATCTGGCTTTCTACTTGGTAGCGGTTAAACAAAGGGATATCATCTTGATACAGCTTTATTTTACGCACAAAATCAGGACGTTGCTTAGCCAGCTCAGATTTAGCCAGCTCGTAAACTTCTTGTCGATCCACCAATATTTCACCGATATCGGGGCGTAAATAATCGCGAATAGCACGGTTTATGACGTTTGATTCTTGGTAGATAAAAAATGGAGCAGGGCGCTTTTCAGCTTCTTGCTTGATGGTGTTCCAGAAGTTTAGCAAATAAGAAAAGTCACCATTAATTTCTTCAAAGTCTTTGCCAACACCTGCGGTTCGTATAATGCAGCCCATACCTTTGGGCACATTTAGCTGGCTCATAACCGATTTTAACTCTTGTCGATCGTCGCCTTCGATACGGCGAGAAATGCCGCCAGCACGAGGGTTGTTCGGCATTAAAACCATGTAAGAGCCGGCTAAACTGATCGAGGTGGTTAAGGCTGCGCCTTTATTGCCACGCTCCTCTTTATCAATTTGTACGATAAGCTCTTGGCCTTCTTTAAGCGCGTCTTTTATTGAAGGACGACCGCGAGATGGTGGGTTGTGCATATATTCGCGGGCTACTTCTTTTAGCGGTAAAAATCCATGTCTTTCGGCGCCATAATCCACGAAAGCGGCTTCTAGGCTTGGCTCAATTCGAGTAACCTTACCTTTATAAATATTACCTTTTTTCTGCTCGCGACCTGCAAGCTCAATATCCAAATCGTATAATCTTTGGCCATCGACCAAAGCAACTCGCATCTCTTCGTTATGATGAGTTGCGTTAATTAACATTCTTTTCATTAAAAATTCTCTCTAAATTCTTTTTTGTAAGAGATATTTCACGAATGCTAGAAAAGGCAGGAATTGCGTAAGAAAGGTAAAAACTGGGTAAAAATCTTAAAAGATAACTTAAGCTAAACGGGTTAAACTAGCCAAGCAGCTTCTTTATGTTATAGAAGTTGTATGACATGAATGATAACGTCTAGCGCTCCCTTCGGAACCATTTTTGTCTGAAATATCAAATGGTTATTTACGATATCTCAAGTAATTTTTACTTTTAGTGATGGGCTATTTTATGTCTTACGGTTTATGCTTTGTTTAACTACCGGCATAAAAGAAGCCAATCTAACCGCGCTACTGTAACTCCAAGGAGCTGATTTCAATCAATCGCATTTTTTAGCGATTGGCTAGCGCTACTACAATTCTGCTATGTCCGCTTTCGGAAATAACTTAAAATTTTGCTTGGTATTGTTATCGCAGAGCTTTCTCATTCGGGGCTTTACCCCAGATCCCATATCGGATCCTAGCGACGAAAGTTACTCATCAAGCCATTCGTTAGAGCACAAGGCTCACGCCACGCATTATAGCGAGCAAGTTGGTTGTGGGCAATCTTTATTCTTGGGCTAAGTTGTTGATTCACTATTGTTCTAAGCGATCGGTTTAGTGAACGGATTTATAGGGCTAGTTGACATCGGCAAATGGGCTTTTAGCGCATTCGGTATTCAGGTATAGTGCGCCCCATGAGTGAAGTCTCCTATCCCAAAGTGCAATTTGTCGAGGTGCAGGCCGAAGAAGCAGGCCAGCGTATCGATAATTTCCTATTAAAAAAGCTTAAAGGTGTGCCTAAAAGCCGTATTTATAAAATGCTGCGCAAGGGTGAAGTTCGGGTCAATAAGGGGCGGGTTAAGGCTGAATATAAGATCGAGGCGGCTGACATGGTGCGCATTCCGCCCGTTAGAGTGGCAGAGTCGAAAACGCAAGTACCTACGGCGCTGAATAAAGTTCAGGCGCTAGAAAAGGCCATTATTTACGAAGATTCGCGCATAATAGTGCTTAACAAGCCGCATGGCATGGCGGTGCATGGTGGTAGCGGTATGAGCTATGGGGTGATCGAAGCAATGCGCGCCTTACGGCCAAAAGCACCTTACCTTGAGCTGGTTCATCGTCTTGATCGTGATACGTCGGGCTGTCTGCTGATCGCGAAAAAACGTAGCGCTTTACGCTTTTTGCACCAACAACTACAAAAAAAGACCATGACTAAGCGCTATTGGGCGTTAGTCAATGGCCAGTGGCCAAAGAAGTTAAAGCAAGTGGACGCGCCGCTGGCGAAAAATCAGGTGAAATCTGGTGAGCGCTTGGTTCGAGTAACCGAAGAGGGCAAAGCTTCGTTAACCTCGTTTCGCATTATTGAAACGTTTCAAAGCACCACGCTCGTTTCGGCCGAACCGATTACCGGTCGAACCCATCAAATTCGGGTGCATGCCCAATATGCCGGATGTGGTTTAGTTGGTGATCCAAAATACGGTGAAGACGCTATCAACCAAAAGCTGAAAACAAAAGGTTTGAGTGAACGTTTATTTTTGCATGCTTATTCGCTGAAATTTCGGGTTAGTCCAGAATCCAAACCCATCACGGTTGAAGCGCCTTTACCCCAGCCACTAGAAAATACCCTAGATTATCTTAGAGCTGGCAATAGCCTTGGAGACTAAAGAGTTTGGACGCCAAAACGCTCGTTGATCAAACAGAGTCACCGAAAATCTTGTTAAAGGACACCAAGCTGATTGTGTTTGATTGGGATGGGACCCTTATGGATTCTACTGGCCGGATTGTTTCTGCCATGCAACAAACTGCGCGAAATCTAGCTTTGGCTATCCCGAGTGAGGATGCAGTCAAAGGCATCATCGGTTTGGGTTTAACGGAGTGTTTTAATATTTTGTTTCCTGACTTGAAAGAGCATGCAGCTATAACGGAGGAATATCGCTATCAATATGTGGAAGGCGATAAAACCCCTAGTCCTTTGTTCGATGGGGTAGAGCAGGTGTTATTGGAGCTGAAAGCTAAAGGTTACCAATTGGCGGTGGCGACCGGTAAAGCGCGCGAAGGGCTCGATAGAGTATTAAAAGTAACCGGCTTGAAAGAATTTTTTACTCATACCATTGGTGCTAATGAAGTAGAAAATGGCAAACCCAGCCCGGATATGCTCAATATTTTAATGAACAAAAGCAACGTTAGCGCCAAGCAGTTGGTGATGATCGGTGATACGGGTTTTGATTTGCAGATGGCGCAAAACGTAGGCGCTTATTCTATCGGCGTCAGCTTTGGCGCCCAATCCAAACAGCAGTTAAAGCTTTATCAACCTGTGGCGATTATCGATCAATTTCGCCAACTTAAGGCTTTTTTTAATCCCTCATGGCGCTTAAAGCTACCATTTATAAAGCTTTGGTCAATATTGCCGATTTGGATCAGCAATATTACGGTGAATTGAACTTGACCCTTGCGCAACATCCTTCCGAGTCGGACAAACGCATGATGGTGCGACTGGTTGCCTATATTTTAAATGCTCAAGAGCGCTTGGAGTTTACCAAAGGTTTGTCGGAAGACGGCGAGCCTGAAATTTGGCTTAAAGACTATACTGGCGATATCGAGCTGTGGATTGAATTAGGGCGACCGGATGAGACGCGCTTGCGCAAAGCTAGTCACAAGTCGCAGCAAGTATTGCTGTATTGTTATGATGAGAAGGCCAGCGAGGTTTGGTGGAAAAATCATCAGCATAAATTACGGGATTATAAAAATCTTAGCGTCTTTGCTATTAATGATGAGCAGCTGGCAGGGGTTAGCACCATGATCGAGCGTACCATGCAACTACAAGCAACCATCGAAGATGAACAATTGTGGTTGAGCAATAGCGACAAAAGCCAGCTGATCGATGTTATTAAGCTAAAGTGATTTTCTCAGCTGCTGGCTAGAGTAACTCTTTTTGCAGCTGCGTCAGCTTGGCCATTACATTTTTGGAGTGCTCGTCGGCATTGACTTTTTCAAAGTGAAAAACGATATTGCCATCCGGATCGATAATAAAGGTTTGCCGTTTAGTGTATTCAACAGGGCCGAAACCACCCATTACCTTATAAGCCTTGGCAGCTTTCTTCTCTGTGTCAGAAAGAATGTCGAAGGGTAGCTGGTATTTTTTACTGAACTCTTGGTGTGAGCTATTATGATCTAGCGAGATCCCAACGATGTGAGTATTAATTTTTTGAAATTTGTCGTAAGCATCGCGGAAGTTTTTTGCTTCGGTGGTGCAGCCTGGAGTGTCATCTTTGGGATAAAAGTACAAAACCAACCATTTGTCTTTATAATCATCGAGCGATTTTAAACTGCCATCTTGTGCCATTAACTTAAAATTAGGCGCTAATTGACCAACGAAATCACTAGCAGTTGCTGTTCCAGCGAAAATCATGCCGCAAACTGATAAGAGTACAAATAGTTTTTTCATAAGCTAAACCCGTTGATTGTTGCAATTGCTTTATCATAACTTACTTTAGTTAAAGTGAGAAATGAACGAAACTGAGGTTGTGAATAAGTATTCCGGCAGTAGAGTGGCGAAACAGGAGTGAAGAAAAAGTGAATATGCTAACAAAAAAGCACTTAACCGATGTCCAATACCAGGTTCCTGTGCTGGAAACTGAGCGCTTGCGGTTAAGAGAGTTCCGTTTGAGTGATTTTGAGTCTTATGCGCAGTGGATGAGCGATCCTAATTTTCGACGCTTTTTAGGCAAAGGCGAACTCCTCAATCGCGAAATGGCGTGGCGTGCTTTTTGTGGCATGATCGGCCATTGGGTGCTGCGTGGCTTTGGCTTTTGGGCCTTGGAGCATAAGCAGACGGGTGATTATGTTGGTCACGTGGGGATCCATTATCCCGAAGACTGGCCGGATATTGAAATTGGCTGGGGGCTTGATCCAAAACAGCAGGGCCAAGGCTATGCTTTTGAAGCGGCAGAAAAGGCCATGCAATTTGGTTTTGAAAGCTTGCAGCTTGAGGCTTTAATCAGTCTTATCGTTCGCGGCAATCAACCTTCGGTAAATCTTGCTCAGAAACTGGGTGAAAAACACCATAAGGTCATTGAAATGATGGGGCGCAAGGTCGATATTTTTAGAATTACTGCTGATGAATATGGTGAGATGGTGAAAAATGAACGACTTACATCGTGAATGGCAATATTCCTAATGAATTGATTAAGAAAGCCTATTACCAAAGCTAGCAATTTATGGAATAATCAGCCACTGCTTCTGACGATTTGCTTCCCAGCGATTTTAAGATAAACCAATTATAGTAAGAGCGTAAATGCTCGAATTTAATAGATATTAGGTAGGTATCCCTATGGATGAGAATAAAAAGAAAGCCCTCGGTGCAGCGTTAACTCAGATTGAGCGCCAATTTGGTAAAGGTTCAATCATGCGTTTGGGCGATAACAGCGCTGCCAAAGGCATAGAAACCATTTCAACAGGTTCTTTGGGACTCGATATAGCGTTGGGAATAGGCGGCTTGCCAAAAGGTCGTGTTGTTGAGATTTATGGTCCTGAGTCTTCGGGTAAAACAACGCTAGCTTTGCAAGCCATTGCGGCTTGTCAGGCTGATGGCGGTACTGCAGCATTTGTCGATGCGGAGCATGCGCTCGATCCAATTTATGCCGAAAAATTAGGCGTTAATCTGGATGATTTGATTGTTTCGCAACCGGATACGGGTGAGCAAGCGCTGGAAATCACCGATATGTTGGTGCGCTCAGGCGCGGTTGATATTTTGGTCGTTGACTCAGTTGCAGCATTAACACCAAAAGCGGAAATCGAAGGTGAGATGGGCGACTCGCACATGGGCTTGCAAGCGCGTTTGATGTCGCAAGCTTTACGTAAATTAACCGCTAATATCAAACGTTCAAATACATTATGCGTATTCATTAACCAAATTCGTATGAAGATCGGTGTTATGTTCGGTTCTCCTGAAACGACCACAGGTGGTAACGCGCTTAAATTCTACGCTTCTGTACGTTTAGATATTCGCCGTATTGGTCAGATCAAACAAGCAGACGAGATTATTGGTAACGAAACCCGCGTTAAGGTGGTGAAAAACAAAGTGGCGCCACCATTTAAACAAGCGGAGTTCCAGATCTTGTATGGTGAAGGCTCTTCATTGGAAGGCGAGATCTTAGACTGGGGCGTGAAACACGATCTAGTGGACAAGTCGGGTGCTTGGTACGCCTACAATGGCAACAAGATTGGTCAGGGCAAACAAAACGTGATTAAGTTCTTGAAGGAAAACCCTGAAATTAAGGAACAAATCGAGAAGAAGTTACGCGATATGTTGCTAGTGACTGCTTCTGCTGAAGATGATTCAGAAGAAGAAGTAGAAGCATAAAGCTACTCACTAAATCATTCCCGCAGCAGCGGGAATGATACTTAAGCTTTCTTTATAGCTAAAAGCCTTCCATAAGTAAGGCATCTCCAGATCCATTCTAATGGCCCATATTTAAAATGGCTCAACCATAGTTTTGAAGTAAGAATTTGAGTCACGAAAATACAGCAGGCGATAAGCAACATCGTAGCTGGTCCGACGGTGCCGGCGTAATTATATCCAATGCCGTAAAAAATAGTGATGCAGATTAGGGTTTGCATTAAATAGTTGGTTAATGCCATGCGACCTGGTGCGACGAATACCATTAAGAACTTTTCCCAATGTCGCCATGCCAATAAGAATAAAGCGCCATAGGCAAAACCCATTGGAAAAACTGAGCACATATATAACAGCATTCGCAATAAGCCTTCGGCATTTGGCGCGCCTGCGAATGCAAATACTGCGCCAATTTCAGCATAAAAGTAACTGGCAATTGCACCAAAGGTAAAGCCAAAGATAACAATTCTGAGCAGTAATTTTGGTTGGTTAAGCATTTTGCCCTGAATGATTTTCCGACCACACCAAAGCCCCATTAACATTACAAATAGCAGTTTAGGTAAACGCCAAGACTCAAGCACATAACCGACTCGCAGCAATGAACCTGAGGTTGTAAAAGCAAAAAACTCTTGCCAAGTTTCAAGCTTTAGCAAGGCAAGAATATCGTTACTTTGCTCAGCAAAGCTGGCAGCTAATCCCAATTGGCCTAGTCCATAAAAGCCCACGTCCATACTTAGATCAAACGCCCAAGCGATTAAATAACCAATAATAGGTATTAAAAATGTGATGCCAGCAAATATTAATATTGAGCGGTCGGAGAATGTGTTGACCAATAATAAAATAAATCCAAGCAAGGCGTAGAAGGTTAATATATCGCCAAACCAGAATAGAACAAGATGAACTAACCCAATAGCCAGCAAGATAATTAGGCGCTTGAGATAAATGAATAGTGCTTTTGCATCACCATTCGACAAGCGTGATAACTGAACACTGAATCCAATGCCGAATAGTAAAGAAAAAAGTGTATAAAATTTACCGTCAATCAAGAGAGTGTTTAGAAAGTCATAGTTCACGTAGTCAGAGTCCGATACCTTGGCTCGAAGGTCATCGGACATAAAATCCCAGCCAGAAAAAGTTCTAATATTGGCGATTAAAATACCAAATAAGGCAAAACCTCTAATGGCATCCAATAACTCAAGACGGTTGTTTGGGGCGTAGCTACTGTTACTCATATAAATGCATCCTTGACAATTAAAGAGTTGATGAGCCTAACTTAGGTTAGACCTACCATAAAGAGGTTGCGTAGCTATGTCAAAGAGCCAGCAATAGGCTTTGCGTATGGTACATTTCTAGCCAAGCCTTATGAGATCAATTACAATCTTGCTTGAAATATAATTCTTTTAAATGTTTTCTCACAAATATGGCCTTTAAGAAAGCTCCGCGAGATCACAAGCATATTGCGATGGATTTGTTAGCGCGCCGGGAACATTCCCGGCGTGAGCTTATTAATAAGCTGAAAATTCGTGGCTTTGAAGGCGAAGAAGTTGAAGCATATCTTGATCGATTAGCCGAGCGAGGGCTGCAATCGGATGATAAGTTTGCTGAATCCTATGTGCGAATGCGCAGTGGTGCTGGCTATGGTAAGAGACGAATTAGCCAAGAATTGCAGCAAAAGGGCATTGCAGAATCCAAAATCAGCCAAATATATGAAGAATTGGCGCTTGATTGGTATCAAATAGCTTTAGAAATCTGGCAAAAGAAATATAATCAGCAGCCAGGTAAGGATCTGAAACTTAAGGCAAAACAAAGCCGATTTTTACAATATCGAGGTTTTGACTTCGACATCATAAACTGGGTATTTAGCCAAGAGCCTGACGAAGGCTTGTGAGCAGATAACATTTTAAGCAAAATCAAATAGATAGAAACTAAAGTTAAAGTAGTAGGATGATAGTGTGAGCCAACAAAATTGTATGACAACGAACCAAATTCGTGATGCTTTCTTAAAATACTTTGAATCAAAAAACCATCAAGTGGTGGATTCGAGTCCCTTGGTACCAGCCAATGATCCTACTTTATTGTTCACCAATGCGGGAATGGTGCAATTTAAAGATTGCTTCTTAGGTACTGACAAACGCAGCTATAGCCGCGCAACTAGCTCCCAGCGCTGTGTTCGTGCTGGTGGAAAGCACAACGACCTTGAAAACGTGGGTTATACCGCGCGCCACCATACTTTTTTCGAAATGTTAGGCAATTTTTCGTTTGGTGACTACTTTAAACAAGATGCGATTAACTATTGCTGGGAGTTCTTAACGGAAGTTTTGAAACTGCCTAAAGAAAAACTTTGGGTCACGGTATACGAAGAGGATCAAGAAGCCTATGAAATTTGGTCGAAGGAGCTAGGTTTTCCCGAAAACCGCATAAGCCGTATTGGCGATAATAAAGGTGCGCGTTACGCATCTGACAATTTCTGGGCGATGGGCGACACAGGTCCTTGTGGTCCTTGTACTGAGGTGTTTTACGATCATGGCGAGCATATTTGGGGTGGCCCTCCAGGAACGCCAGAAGAGGACGGCGATCGTTTTATCGAAATCTGGAATCTGGTCTTTATGCAATATAACCGCCATAAGGACGGCACTATGGAGCCGCTACCAAAACCGTCGGTGGATACGGGGATGGGCTTGGAGCGAATTGCGGCCATTATGCAAAACGTTCATAGCAACTATGAAATCGATATTTTCCAAAATCTGATTAAAGCGACCGCGGATTTGTTAGGCGTTAATGATCTTGATAATAAATCTTTGCGCGTGATCGCCGATCATATTCGTTCTTGCGCCTTTATGGTGCTTGATGGGGTCGTGCCGTCGAATGAAGGGCGCGGCTATGTTCTGCGCCGGATTGTACGCCGTGCTATTCGTCATGGTCATCAGTTGGGTGCTGGCTCTGAAGGGGAAAGAACAGCGTTTTTTGCCGATTTAGTAAAGCCATTAGCGCAAGAGATGGCTCAGGCTTATCCAGAGCTTAATGAGCAATACGATTTTATTGTAAAAGTTTTAGCCAAAGAAGAAGCGGCTTTTGCAAAGACGTTAGATCGCGGCATGGCGATTTTAGAAACGGATATTGCCGAAAGGTCAGAGCAAGCAGACTCTTCGAGAGTGATCCCTGGTGAAACCGTATTTAAACTTTACGATACCTTCGGCTTTCCCAAAGACTTGACGGCGGATATTGCGCGAGAAAAAGGATTGGAAATTGATTGGGATGGTTTTGAAAAGGCGATGCAGGCGCAGCGCGAAAAAGCGCGTGCTGCCAGTAATTTTGGCGTTGACTACAACGATAGTTTATCGATTGATGAGCAGTCGGAATTTACCGGCTATGACCATTTAACGCAAAGCTCGCTAGTGACCAAGCTTTTAAAAGAGGATACAGAAGTTACTGAGATTCTGCATGGCGATAAAGCCATTGTGATCTTAAAAAACACCCCATTTTACGCCGAGTCAGGCGGACAAGTGGGCGATAAAGGTCGTTTGTTCGACAAAAGCGCTAACTTTATTGTCGAAGACACCCAAAAGTTGGGCGAAGCGATTGCGCATATTGGTTATTTGCAATCCGGTACTATTTCCAGCGGCGCTGAGTTAACTGCCGAGGTCGATGGTAAGTTACGCCAAGATACTATGCGCAACCATTCGGCAACCCACCTAATGCACGCCGCTTTACGTGAATTGTTAGGCTCGCACGTACAGCAGAAGGGCTCTTTGGTGGAGCCGGACAAGCTGCGTTTTGATTTTTCCCATACTGAGGCGGTAACTGCTGCAGAGTTGCATCAGATCGAAAGCTTGGTTAATCAAAAAATCTATGAAAATCATCCGGTTGAGGTCGAATTAACTGATATGGACAGCGCCAAAGAGCAGGGTGCTATGGCCTTATTTGGTGAGAAATACGGCGATGAGGTTCGGGTTTTGAGCATGTCGCCATTCTCGGTTGAGCTGTGCGGGGGAACCCATGTAGAGCGAACTGGCGATATTGGACCTTTTAAAATCACTTCCGAAGCGGGTATTGCCGCAGGCGTGCGCCGAATTGAAGCGGTAACCGGCGAGGGCGCAGTGGCTTGGATGCAATCGAGCGAAGCCGCTTTGCAGGCTATTGGTGCTTTACTTAAGTCAGATCCGAATCATGCGGCGGATAAAGTGTCGCAACTGATGGATAAAAGCCGTCAATTGGAAAAGACCATTGAGCAATTGCAGTCGAAATTGGCCTCATCGCAAGGTAGCGACTTAGCATCGCAAGCGGTTTTAGTGGGTGAAACTAAGATATTGGTCTCAAAACTTGAAGGTGTTGAGGCAAAATCGCTAAGAGAAATCCAAGATCAGTTGAAAAATAAGCTGGGAAGCTCCATTCTAGTATTAGCTGTAGCAAAGGGTGACAGGGTTAGTCTTATTGCTGGTGTCAGTAAAGATTTGACGGCAAAGGTCAAAGCTGGCGAACTAGTGAATATGGTGGCACAGCAGGTTGGTGGTAAAGGTGGTGGTCGCCCCGATATGGCGCAAGCTGGTGGCAAAGACGCTGCTGCCTTACCGGCCGCTTTAGACTCAGTATTGCCCTGGGTTAAAGAAAAGTTAGTTTAATTGCAATATTTTCTAGTCATATTTGCATTAAATTGTTAAAATTATTGACACTGGTGTAACCAGTTTGATTTGTAGATAATTTTTTTTGTGGAAAATGGAATAAATATTATTTTTTTGTAGTAGATAGTAGAGAATTTTTTAGGAGAATTTTATGTTAATTCTTACTCGCCGTGTTGGCGAAACTTTGATGATCGGTGACGAAATCACCGTGACAGTTCTAGGCGTGAAGGGCAATCAAGTACGCATTGGTATTAATGCACCTAAGGAAGTGGCGGTGCATCGTGAAGAAATCTATATGAGAATTCAGCACGAAAAGAATGCTCAGAAATATGGAGAGCAACCTGCATTCGTCCCTAACGACGAGTACAATTATTAATCTTCAGTAGTTCGGAAAAAGTCATAAAAAATCGTGATTTAGATATTGCATTATCTTCTGAATAAGGTAATATCTCGCTCGCGATTTAGGTGAAGTGGCCGAGCGGCTGAAGGCGCTCCCCTGCTAAGGGAGTATACCCTAATCCGGTATCGAGGGTTCGAATCCCTCCTTCACCGCCATTATCGCGAAAATGGCTAAGGCTATTCGAGCGATATGCAAAAAGACGGTATTAAATCCTTAGATTCGATAAAATTGTCAGCAGCAATTTTTGATAAGCCAAAGGGTCGCCCGGAAGGGTAAAATACGAAATATTTTCAATACCTCTTTAAATCGTTTAAGGTATTTTACGCCATTAAAAACAGTCAAAATCTTTTTCAAAAGTTAATTGACTTCTTTTAAACTGGTGGCATAATACCGCCCACAACGCGCATGTAGCTCAGCTGGATAGAGTACCTGGCTACGAACCAGGCGGTCGGAGGTTCGACTCCTTCCATGCGCGCCATATTGAAGAAACCCGCTTTAGCGGGTTTTTTTATGCTCGCTATTTTTAGAGTCGAACCAGAGACTGTCGGGAGTCGTTTCGACAAATGCGTAGTATTTAAATGTTGGAGCAAAGCGATGACAGCACTTGAGGATGAGACGTAGCGGAATACTCCTTCGTCAGAATTTGCTCCTGCAATTCTGACATTCCCGCCATCTCTGGCGGTCACATGCACGCAATTCTTAAGTCGAACTGCAGATTATAGAGCTTGTTGCTAATGGTCTACAGATGGAATCTTCGTTTATCGCCACATTTGCACTTAGTCAACCCAGAGCCATCATCTCTATAGCTCTTGCAAGTATTGCACATGGTGCAAGCGCCTTTTCCTGTGAGTTCAGGCTGTTTATCTGAGGTCTGATTCTCTTTTTTTGGATTATCGTTCGACATCTTAATTCCTTTTTAAAGTGACTGGAATTATTAGACTATAACGCGATTTAAGCAAAATCAAGCTAGGTGCTTTACTCAAGCTGGTCAATAGGTTAGTTTACCGCCAAAAGTTTATTCTGAATTTACTAGAGCTGGATTTATGCAAACTAAAATTGCCAAGTTCGTAAACAGCAAATTTTTCGAACACTTTATTATTGCTGTTATTTTAATAAGCGCGGTTTTGATCGGTATAGAAACAATCAAAGGTTTAAGTGAGCAGCAACAGCAATGGATTGTGTGGGGTAATCGAATTATCCTTAGCATTTTTGTGGTTGAAGCGGCCTTGAAAATTTACGCCGTTGCCCCGCAGTTCAAGCGCTATTTTGGTGATGGTTGGAATCTGTTTGATTTTTCCATTGTGGTGTTCTCGCTGATCCCCTTTACCGGTCAATTTGCCATGATTGGGCGTTTATTACGCTTACTCAGGGTTGCTCGCTTGGTCTCGGCTTTGCCAGAATTACGGTTGATAGTTAGCACTCTGCTAAAAACCATTCCTTCGATGATCCACGTCGTCTTGCTAATGGCGGTGCTTTTCTACATTTATGGAGTTGCGGGTTATCATTTCTTTCATCAAACCAATCCGGACTTTTGGGGCTCTTTAGGAACTTCGTTACTAACCTTGTTTCGAGTGGTGACCTTGGAAGGCTGGACTCAAGTGATGTATTTGGATTTAGCTGATCATCAATGGGCTTGGCTCTACTATGTGAGCTTTATTGTGGTTGGCACTTTTATTATAGTTAATTTATTTATTGCTTTGGTTATCAATAATTTAGATGAAGTGAAGCAGCAAAAGGCGGTATTGGAACGAACCGAAAAGACGGAACAGGATATTCTGGCAAACATCGTCGTTATTCGTGAAAAGCTGCAAGAGTTGGAAAAGGATCTACATCCGAGCGTCCGCAAATAGTTATAAAGAGTGGTAAGTCGTGGTGTTTATTAAAGAAATTAATGCAATTGAGGCAGCGCTGGCAATTGTTCAATAATAGCAGCTTCGGCTATTAGTAGTTGCTCAAGGCGACTGGTTACATCGACTCGCTGAGCGTACTGGTGAGCAAGATTTAAAAATAATTCATAGTGCTTGGCTTCGCTGCGGGTTATGACTTGATAAAACCGCTTTAGTTTGCCTTCTGGCAAAGCCTGCGCAATCAGCCCAAAGCGCTCATGGCCGCGCCTTTCGACAATGGCGGCGACTAGCAAACGATCAATTAAATATTGCTCGCGACCTTGTCCGATCAATTGTTTTAATTGATTGATATAGGGATCTTTAACATCAGCAGCCAATTCAATACCTTGTTTCTCCATTATGGCGTAGACTTGCTTAAAGTGATTCAGCTCTTCAAGCGCCAGATCCATCATCGCCTTAATCAGCTCTGGCTTGTCCGGATAGTGAGAAATAAAAGATAGGGCCATACCTGAGGCTTTCTTCTCGCAAGAGGCGTGATCTTGTAGAAAACGATCAAAATCGGACAGTACCGCGGCTAGCCATGCTTGGGATGATTTAATTTTAAGTTGCATACGACTTTTTATTTAAGCTTAACTAGGCGTTAAAGCAGCAATGATAACAGACCTAGTTGGGCTGTAAACTGGCATATTGCTGCAAAATCAAGCATAATTGCGCTCCTTAAAACGGCCATTGGGAGTTGCTAGATCGTGGACTATTCCAAACTTATTGATTCGCTCACGCCGGAAATGATTGAACGCTTTTCCGAAGCTGTAGCAACTGGCAAGTGGCCTGATGGTAACCCCTTGTCTGAGCAGCAAAAAGAGTCGTGTATCCAAGCAATCATGCTATACAAAGCGCGTTTTTCTGATAGCCACGATGAGCCTTTTAGTGTCACAAAGGAAGGTCAGCTGGTCACAGGCAAGAAAATCCGCAGCGAGTTTCAAGGCCTATCGGCAAATGATAAACGAAACCTTGGCGACAGCATCGAGATCAAGACGCAAACCGACAAAGATCAATAAATTAAGCAGAGAACTGGCATGTTAAAAACCATTATTCGCAAAGAGCATAAAAATCAATGGGAAAAACGAGCGCCGCTGACACCGGAAGCCGTAAAAACATTGACCGAAAGGGGTTTAGAGATTGAGCTAGAGCCTTGTGAGATTCGTATTTTTTCAGATGAGGAGTATCAACAAGCTGGTGCCAAATACCCAGCGCAACCTGAACAGGCTGAGTTTGTTTTAGGGATCAAAGAGCCTCCAGTAGATTCTATTCAGCATAAACAGGTTCATCTGGCTTTTTCGCATACCATCAAAGGCCAAGATTACAATATGCCGTTACTGCAAAAGTTTATCGATGAGCAGGCAACCTTGCTTGATTATGAACCGATTGTTGATCCAGCGACTGGACAAAGAACCATTGCTTTTGGTCGTTATGCTGGAATTGCTGGCGCGGTGGATAGTTTTCATGTGTTAGGACAAAAGCTAGCACAAGAAGGCTTAGCAACGCCTTTGTCACACTTAAAAATGACTCATCATTATGGCACAGTCGAGCAATTAAAAGCCAATTTAGGCGAGTACGATTTACAGCAGGGTGAACCGATCCGTGCTTTAGTAGTGGGAACTGGTAAAGTGGGTAAAGGCTCAATAGAAGTGTGTCAGTGGTTAGGCTTGCCACAAGTTTCCGCGGAAGATTTTTTAGCTGGTAATTTACCCAAAGGCAGCTTCTTTGCGGTACTTTCTTCACGTCATATCAATAAGCGTAAAGATGGTGCAGGCTCTTATCGAGAGTTTGATATGAACGACTTTGTAGAAAAGGGCATCGAAGCTTACGAAAGCTCTTTTGATCGAGTCTTGGGGCAATTTAATATTTTGCTGCAAACGCCGTATTGGGAAGAAAAATACCCTAAGCATTTGGATAAGGCGCGCATGATTGCGCACAAAGATAAGTTGCCATTAGTGGTTGGCGATATCTCTTGTGATATCAACGGTAGCTTAGAGTGCACCACTAAGGCTTCGGATATTGATAATCCGGCGTTCACCTATAATGTTGATACTGATAGTTCAAAAGATGGCATTTCATGGGATGGCATTACCGTGATGTCGATTGACAATTTGCCTTGTGAATTGCCCATTGATGCTTCGAATGATTTCTCAGCGGCGCTGAAAACCTATGCGCCGCAGATTATGGCGATGGATTTATCCAAATCCTTCGAAGAGTGCGGCTTGCCAGAGGATCTAAAAGAAGCAGTAATTACCTATAAAGGCGAGTTAACCCCTAAATATCAGTATTTAGCAGAATTTTTATAGCAGGCTGTAAACCTAAAACTTCCCAGTTCGTTAGTAGAGATAGCGTTACTACGCATTGTGAATTACGAACTATGGAGTTATTAATGAAATTAGCTGTTATTAGTGTTCTGGCGCTAGCAATTAGTGGCTGTCACTATCATCACGGACATCATACTCATTCGACTGCCAAAGCGGTGGTACATACCGCCGCTCATCTAGATGCGCAGCATCAGCATACCAATATTATCGTGGTAAAAAAGCCAGCAAAGCGTAAAAAGTGTTGGAAACACGCAGGACATTGGCACTGTAATCGCTAAACCTAATCGAGTAGTTCGAAGCTATAATTGACGATAAACCGAAAGTCGAACAGATCATTGCCGCCAAGACCATCTTCTTGATTCAAGTAGGCTAAGCGAGTTCGAAAAGACAACCGATCCCATTTGCCAGTATTTAATCGGTAGTCAAAGGTGAGGTTATATTCGGTTTGATCGGGGCTGGCCTGCGGGCCAGAATCGGGAGTGTTGCCTTTAACGATGTTTGCAAAAGTACTCAATCTACCAGGACCAATTTGGCCAAAATTATGACTCACGCCAAGTAAAAAAGCATTTTCTCCCGCACGATCAAAATCTTCTATGATTACTGACAAATAATTGGTGGAACTACCGTAGGGTTTTTGGATCCCTTGTTCATCGGCGGTGGTACTAAAGGCCGCTCGATAACGGGTATTATTGTGATGTAACTGAACTTTTGCGGCAAATAGGTGGGTATCGAAATCACCAATATAGGATTTTCCAACATCGTTTTGCTGGGTAAATTGAAAGTCAGTGCTGATATCAAAGTTCGGTCCTAGTTGATATTTTTTTTCAGCTTTAATGAAAAAAGTATTGAAAGCATCCTTGTTAAATAGGTCAATAACGGATATTTCCCAGTCTCTAAATTTGTCATATTTTACCCCCAGCATACTAAGGCCAGTTTCTGACTCTTCTATGCCGATAGCTTCGGAAATATCGATAAATTTATCTTCGGTTTTGTATTTAACTTTTTCAACATAACCCGCGATCCAAGCTAAGCCATCCACCGCAGTTGAGGTATCGCCGACCGCGATTGCTTGATAAATCCTTGGGACCATGCGCGAATCGCTACTGCCTAAATAAGGTAATTCAAAGCGTTGCCTACCGATGCGCATACCAATATTTTCGTAAAAGCGAATAGTGGCTTGCAGTTCGCCTATCACCGAATAGCTTTCTTGACCTGGCTGTAATAAGTCTGTGCCATCTTTACCTGAGGGCGCATAGACTTTTTGTGAGGTATAGCCCGTTACTCCGATTTGCAAGTGATCCGCGACCCAGCCTGAACGAAAGGCGACTGAACCACCAAAAGCCAAGGCTTCGCTATCTCTAGAGCTGTCGCGACCACGGTTAAGGTAGTAGAGACGTGGGCTGACTATCAGTGATGCTTGTTGCCAAAAAGGGGCATCATTTTGTTGGTCGATGTCTATCGTCGAAACCGTATGCTCCTGATCGGGTTCGTGGTCATCATCATGGTGCGGATCGTCGGTGGCATTGGCTTTAGACTTTTGCCTATTAATCTTAGAAGTATTCGTTTGAGAAGTGTTAGCTTCGGAGCTTGAAGGTTTAGAGCTTGTTGAAGATTCAGAGCTGGAGGACTCAGAGCCTTGCACAGGACTGTTTACGATTACAAGCAATAGTATGGTTAGAAGTGGCTTGCTAATATTAACCATGATCGAGCTCCCTTAATCTTTCATCAACCTTATTCCAATCTATAATTTAAACTAGCGTCAAGTAAACTAGAAAAATAAACCCTACTAGTTACATTAATCCTGAAACTGTGGATATTCAAGTGATATCTTTTGCTAGTAGATCAGATGAGTTTTAATCTACTAAAGATTAGAAGGAAAGATTTTGCGCGATGGGCGTTAAGGTGTTAATTCGCCGCGAAGACTGGTAACCATTTTTTCACGAATGAGATCAACTGCTAGATCACGACTAAACAGGTAATAGAGCTTTGCCAGAGCGGCTTCAGTGGTCATATCAAAGCCTGAAATTACACCCGCATCGAGTAAAACCTTGCCCGTTTCATAAGTTTCCATTTGCACGCAGCCCTGCATGCACTGAGTGCAATTGACAATAACCATACCTTTATCGCATGCCTTCTTAATGGCTTTGATCAGCGGTTTATTATTGATAGGAGCATTGCCCATTCCATAGCTTTGTAAAACCACGCCGTCGAGATTGGCTTGAGCTAAAAAGTCCTCTACAAACTCGGCAGAAATTCCTGGAAATAATGTCAATATAGCAATCTTAGGAGCGCTAAATTGTTGTACATTTAACTCGGCTCGGTGCTGTTTAAAAATCAAATGTTTTCGCACTTTAATTTTACTGCCGATACTGGCAATGGGTGGCACATTTGGCGAGCTAAAGGCAGCAAAACCATCGGCATCGGTTTTAGTGCAGCGATTGCCACGATGCAGGTGATCATGAAAAAACAAACAAACTTCAGGGATCGGGTAATGCGCCGCTAAATAAATAGCATTAATAATATTATCGCGGGCATCAGTTCGCAGTTGGGTTAAGGGAATTTGCGAGCCGGTGATGATTACGGGTTTTTGCAAGCCCTCTAGCATAAAGGATAGTGCCGAAGCGGTGTAGGCCATGGTATCGGTACCGTGTAGTACTACAAAGCCATCATAGTCGTTGTAATTTTTTTCAATATCTTTAGCAATCAAATGCCAATCTTGTGGCGACATATTGGCAGAGTCGATCGGCTCGGCATAGTCGTGGATGGTAATTTGCGGCATTTGGTCATGGGCAAATTCTGGAAAGCTGGCCAACGTTTTTTCCAGAAAACCTTCTTGCGGCACAAAACCTTTCTCGCTAGGCATCATGCCGATAGTGCCGCCAGTATATGCAATATAAACTTTTTTAGTTGCCATGAAGTTGATCGCTAAATTAAAGTTGTTGAAATTTAATAACTGGTGAAAGTATAGCGGTAATGCGCAGATTTACAAAGCCAATAAAGAGGCAATAACCAAGCATTAAAAAAGGCGACTTAAAGCCGCCTCTTGGTAAAACCCTAGTGTTACTAGTCGATCTCACACATACAGTGGATGTAAGCATGATTAGGATCGTTAAAGCCGCTAAAACCGTCAATGATTTGTTTCACTTCTTGCGTTAGTGCTTGTAGCACTGGATTACTGTTTTGGTTGTTACCTAATGCTTGCAGTGAGCTGCTAATTTCAGCACTATCTAAAAATTGTTTCATTAAGACTTCTTTTTCAGATAATTCGCGCTTGATAAAAACAGTATCATAACTATCAATATTCGCTAACTTGGCTGCGCCTTTAATAGCATCGTTAAGATCGCCAAGCTCATCGACTAAACCTAAACGCTTAGCATCAATGCCTGACCAAACACGGCCTTGAGCAATTTGATTCACTTCTTCTACGGTCATGTCACGACCGCGGGCTACTAGTGATAAAAATTCGTCATAACCGTTGTTGATGATCTCTTGAATCACTTCGCCTACTTCTGGCTTAATATCGGTTAAAGGATCAATTGCATTTGCAAATTTAGTAGTTCCCACACCATCGCTGAAAATACCAATTTTGTTGGCTGGCTGTTGGAAGGTTGGGATCATCCCAAAAATACCAATAGAACCGGTAATAGTGGTTGGTTGTGCCCAAATTTCATCAGCAGTTGCTGAGATCCAGTAGCCACCTGATGCGGCATAGCCGCCCATAGAAGCTACCACAACTTTACCTTCGTTCTGCGCTCGCTCAAGTTCAGCACGAATGACTTCTGAAGCAAAAGCGCTGCCGCCAGGGCTATCAACGCGCAAAACAATGGCTTTTACTTTATCGTTCATTCGAGCCTTACGAATAAGTTTTGCAGTGCTGTCGCCACCAATGGTGCCTTCTTTGCGGATTCCATCTTCGATACCGCCTTTAGCTACGATCACCGCAACTTGATTCTCAGCTGTTGAAGGAAGCTCAACCAGAGGTCGTTTGGCTTTTAAATAACTGTGGAAATGAATTTGCTTGAACGAAGTTTTCTTTTCATTCATGCCTACTAATTCGATCATATACTGACGTAAATCGCCACGGCTCATAAGCTTGTCCACAAAGCCATGCTCGAGCGCTAATTTACCGGTGTCACCATTAAGATCTTTTAATAGTTGAGGGAAGTTTTCGATGTAATTATCTAGCTTCGCTTCTTGCATGCCGCGCGATTGAGCGATCTCACTTTTCATCGCCGACCAAAGATCGCCTAACCATTCGATATTAGCTTCTTTAGCAGCATCTGACATAGAGTCGCGGAAGTAAGGTTCCATCGCTGACTTAAAGGTACCAACGCGGAATAGGTTGATCTTAACGCCGATATTATCAATCAAGCTTTTGTAGTAAGTTCGATAGCGACCCATTCCCTCAAGCATCATCATGCCTTGTGGGTTCATATAAATTTCATCCGCCATCGAAGCCAGATAATACTGAGACTGCGAATAGTTGTCGGCACTGGCGATAATCTTTTTACCGCTGGTTTTGAAGTCGGCCAAAGCCTTGCGAACATCTTGGTATTTAGAAATACCGCCATAGGCACCTTGTAAGCCATTGGTAGCTAGGAATAACACTTGAATTTTATCGTCGTCTTTGGCGTAGTTGATAGCATCAACTAGATCAGCAACTTTGGTTTCGATAATTTGGCTACCTTGCGCCTCGTTTATGATCTCTTGGATCGGATCGGTGTAGGTAAGTTGCTCTTGCAAGATGCCTTTAGGCGCTAACACTAGGGCAGCACCCTTGTCATATTTTGGTAGTTCCGGGCCAGAAACGCATCCGCGAACCATAAATATAAGCAAAGTAATTGCAATCAGACCGATCAATAAACGGCCAGCAACGTCGACGGTTTTCCAAATTCGATAGAAAAATTTACCGATAAAAGAACTGGGTTGAGCCACAATGGTATCCTTCTTTTCATTTATTAAAAACTTATAGATTGGTGATTGTTAATCAGACCAATCCAAAATACGCCTATATTAAACCATAGGAATGTTAATACTTCATTTCCTAAAGCCACAAAACCCATGCATTTTGTAATCAAATATTTCATCGTCTAAGCTTCCTCACTTGCAAAAGTCGGGATTCCGCTTGCGAGCCACTGGTTATACCAGTAAACTCGGGTGAATAATCGGCTATAGCAAAGAATCAGTTACCTTCCATGAATTACCAAAAACTCTTAGCACCACTGGATTTAGGCTTCACCACACTGAAGAATAGGGTCTTGATGGGCTCCATGCATACTGGCCTTGAAGAAGAAAAGGGTGGTTATGAAAAAATGGCGGCTTTTTACGCCGAAAGAGCTAGAGGTGGCGTCGCTTTGATGGTTACTGGCGGCATTTCACCAAATTTTCGCGGCCGCTTATCGCCTTTTGCTTCGCAACTGAGTTTTGGTTGGCAGGTAAAACACCACAAAATCGTTACTGATGCGGTACATAAAGAAGGTGGCAAGATTGCCATGCAGATTTTGCATGCTGGACGCTATGCCTATCATCCATTCTCGGTTTCAGCCTCAAAATTAAAAGCGCCGATCACGCCATTCACTCCTAAAGCTTTAAGCAAGCGCGGTATTAAGAAAACCATTGCCCAGTTTGCAAAATGCGCCAAGTTAGCGCAAAAAGCAGGTTACGATGGAGTGGAAATCATGGGTTCCGAAGGCTATTTGATTAACCAATTTATCGTTAAGAGAACCAATCAAAGAACGGATGAATGGGGCGGTTCTTATCAAAACCGAATGCGCTTTCCACTGGAAATCATCAAGGCGGTTAAAGCTGCTGTTGGCAATGAGTTTATTATCATTTACCGCTTATCGATGATTGACTTGGTGGAAAACGGCTCTAGTTGGCAAGAAGTGGTGCAGTTGGCTAAGGAAGTTGAACAAGCTGGCGCAACCATTATCAATACCGGCATTGGCTGGCATGAAGCGCGAGTGCCGACCATTGCCACTTCGGTACCGCGAGGCGCTTTTACCTGGGTAACTAAAAAACTGCGTAATGAGGTTTCGCTACCTTTGGTGACTTCTAACCGGATTAACACGCCGGAAGTAGCGGAACAAATTTTGCAAGACGATTGTGCGGATATGGTATCGATGGCGCGGCCTTTATTATCCGATCCCGAGTTTGTAGTTAAAGCCGAACAAAACCGAGCTGACGAAATCAATGTTTGTATTGCTTGTAATCAGGCTTGTTTGGATCACGTTTTCAAAGGGGAACGCGCTTCGTGTTTGTTAAATCCGCGTGCTTGCTACGAAACTGAGTTGGTTTCGATTCCTGTAAAGAATGAAACTGACAAGAAAAAACTTGCGGTGGTTGGAGCAGGCCCTGCCGGTTTATCCTTTGCTTTAGAAGCTGATAAGCGCGGTCATGAGGTTCATCTGTTTGATAAAGCCGCGCAGATTGGCGGTCAGTTAAATATCGCGAAACAGATCCCTGGCAAAGAAGAATTTTTTGAGGCAGTTAATTATTTCACACGTCAATTGGAGCTATCCGAGGTTAAGCTTCATCTGGAAACAGAAGCAAATCATGACAATTTGGCTGAATTCGACGAGGTGATTTTAGCAACAGGAGTAACCCCGAGAACTCCAAATATTCCTGGCGTTGAACATGAAAAAGTCTTGAACTACATTGATGTTTTACTACACAAAAAGCCAGTTGGTGAAAAAGTTGCGGTGATTGGTGCTGGGGGTATTGGTTTTGATGTGTCTGAATATCTAGTTTACGAAGGCGAATCGCCAACTCTTGATGTGCAAGAGTGGTTGAAAGAGTGGGGGATTGATGCCCTGTATAATTTACCTGGTGGTTTGTTAACGCAAAAAGAAATCGATCCGCCGAAACGTCATGTGACCATGCTTCAGCGTAAAGAAAGCAAAATGGGTAAGGGTTTAGGAAAAACCACTGGTTGGATCCACCGTGCGAGTTTAAAACATAAAAGTGTGCAAATGGTGACGGGAGTTCAGTACAAAGAAATTAACGATCAAGGTTTGTTAATTGAAGATAATAGCACTGGGCAAGAGCGTTTAATCGAGGCAGATAATGTAATTCTCTGCGCTGGTCAGTTGTCGCTTAGAGAGCTGCAATCAGGACTTGAAGAAAAAGGTATCAAGACTCACCTGATAGGCGGCGCGGATTTGGCCGCGGAATTAGATGCAAAGCGCGCCATTCGCCAAGGCTATGAGTTGGCAATTGCGATTTAATCACTCACTGCTTAATCACTCGCAGATAATGTAACTTCAATTTTAATAATGATAAAAAAACTGTTATGGCTGTTGCTGGCGCTTGTGTTTCTGGTTGCGATTTTTTCGCCATACTTTGCGCGCTACATTGAAAGCCAACATAATCAGGTACGTCAGCCAGCGCCTTATCAAGTGGATTCGGCTAGCGCAAAATTGCATCAACGTTTATTGATCGCGGATTTACATGCCGATCCTTTGCTATGGGCTCGCGACTTAAGGCAAGAGTGGCAACAAGGCCACTTCGATTTGCCCAGAATGCAAAAGGCCAACTTATCCTTGCAGGTTTTTGGGCTGGTTACCAAATCGCCGCAAGGGCAAAATTTCCAAAAAAATTCCGGCGATACCGATCGTTTAATACCTTTGGTGATGGCGCAGCATTGGCCAATCAAAACTTGGAATAGCCCAAAGCAGCGAGCTTTGTATCAAGCTAAGCGTCTGCAGAATTTAACCAAGCATAATGATCAACTAAGACTAATCAAGGATCAAAAAAGTCTAGCGCAATGGCTTAGCGATCGACAAAAAGATCATACTATTCGTGCCGGGATGCTAGGAATTGAAGGTGCTCATGCTTTAGAAGCCGACTTAAATAACTTTACGCCGTTGTATCAAGCTGGGATTCGCATGATTGGGATGGCGCACTTTTTTGATAACCATTTTTCAGGTTCGGCGCATGGCGTAAAACAGGGCGGCCTATCGGCAGATGGCATTAAATTAGTCAAGTTAGCGCAAGAAAAGGGGGCTTTAATTGATATTGCCCATACTTCGCAACAAGCGATAAACGATATTTTAAAAATTAGCACTAAGCCTCTGGTGGTTTCTCATACCGGAGTAAAAGCTGTTTGCGATTCACCGCGAAACTTGAGCGACCGGCATATTCGCGCCATTGCCAAAACGGGTGGCGTCATGGCGGTGGCGATTTTCGAAGGGGCAACCTGCGGCTACGAGATCAAAGAGATGATCGATACCATTGATCATATCGTTAAGCTGGTGGGGGTGGATTATGTTGCTTTTGGACTGGATTTAGATGGCTCTATCACGAGCCCTGTAGACGTTACCGGTATGCCGCTGATTACCCAAGAGCTGATAAAAAGAGGGTATTCGTATTCGGAAATTGCTAAGATATCCGGACTGAATTTTATAGGTGTTTTACAACAAACCTTACCTACTAACTAAACCTAAACGAGTTTTTCATGGCTGACAATTTGACCCAAAATCTAGCGAGCGATTCTTTCGATATTCATCAAGATGACTACCAATACAGCCATGGTGAAGAAGTTGCCAACTCCATTAGTCACGGTTTGGGTGCTTTGCTTGGCGTTGCCGCCATGACCATGATGATCATGATAGCCGACGATGGTTGGAAACTGGCTTCGGCGATTGTGTATGGGTTGAGCCTTATTATTTTATTCACCTCTTCAACTCTGTATCATTCTTTTCAATCGCCCAAAGTTAAGAAAGTATTTAAAACCCTTGATCATTGCGCGATTTATTTATTGATCGCCGGCACTTATACACCATTTTTATTGATTAGTCTGAATGGCGCTTGGGGCTGGTCATTGTTTGGGGTGATCTGGGGGCTGGCCTTTGCAGGTATTATTTTTAAGCTTAAATTCAAGCACCGTTTTCCGAAAGCCTCTTTAATTGCCTATATTTTAATGGGCTGGATTGTGGTGGTAGCGATTTTTGAGATGATTGAAAAGGTTCCGACTGGCGGCCTATGGTTATTGCTAGCCGGTGGTCTGAGTTACACCTTAGGTACTATTTTCTACGCTGCCGACGGTAAAATTCCTTATAACCATGCTATTTGGCATATTTTTGTCTTAGGCGGCGCAGTTTGCCACTTCTTGGCGGTATATATTTACGTTTTCTAGGAGGCTTTTTACGGGAACATTGCCTACCTGAGCAGGTATTAACTAGATAGCAAGTCTGCTTTTGTCGGTAATACCCGTATATGCTTCATAGCACGTCGACCTAATAGCATTTTAAAGCGCATTCTTTTACGGTTAGCTAGGGTCAATTGAATAGACCACTGTTCGCCGCCCATCTCCAGCAGCGTCTTTATCACGTAACGCGCTTGGATCTGGCCATTGGAGCTTTTGACTTCTCGTTTATCAAATAGCTCTGACTCAACCGTGATGGCTTCTCCAAGAGGGCTAACGGTTTTAAAGCGCACCCAAGGAATATCAGCCTTGTTAAACACCTCGATATCGGTAGCGTGTAAACTTGAGGTTTTTGCGCCAGTATCGATTTTAATGGGCAATCGACGAATGCCCAGTAAGGGTAGAGAGCCTTTTTCATGCCAGCCAACAGTAATCACACTTATCTATCCTCAGTAAAACGCTTTAACATTAATTTAGCTCTTAACTCTTAGCCCTTACCTTTGGGTTTGTTGGGGCCTTTAAGCGAATCTTTTTCGATGTATTTAATAATTGCGTCTGCCACATCCTTGCCAGTGGATTTCTCAATCCCTTCTAAGCCAGGTGAGGAATTGACTTCTATCACTAAAGGTCCATGCGCTGAGCGTAAAATATCCACCCCAGCAACGTCTAGGCCCATAACCTTGGCGGCACGCACTGCAAGGGCGCGTTCTTCGGGTTTGAGCTTTATCACTTGAGCTTGGCCGCCACGATGCAAATTGGAACGGTATTCACCTTCGGCGGCGGTTCTTTGCATGGCAGCGATCACTCGATCACCCACCACAAAGCAGCGAATATCCGAACCACTGGCTTCTTTAATAAATTCTTGCACTAAAAAGTCTGCATTCAAGCTACGAAAAGCGTTAATCAACGCCTCGGCAGCTTTATTAGTTTCCGCTAAGACCACGCCGTCGCCATGGGTCGACTCGATTATTTTTACTATAAGCGGCGCGCCCCCCACGGATTTTATCAACTCTTTGGTCGCATCGGCGGAGTGGGCGTAAGAGGTGATTGGCATACCAACCCCTTTGCGTGCCAAAAGTTGGTGTGCGCGCAATTTATCGCGCGAGCGGGTGATGGCTATCGATTCGTTAACCGAATAAACGCCAGCCACTTCAAATTGGCGTAAAACTGCCGTACCGTAAGCGGTTATTGAGGCGCCAATGCGTGGGATCACTGCATCGAAATTCAAAATGGAATCTTCACCCTTAACCTTAGTATGAACCGTCGGACGATTTGAGGTTACGTTCATATAGCACTTTAAAACGTCAATCACATGCGCTTCATGGCCACGAGCTTCTGCAGCTTCGACCAAACGACTCGTTGAATAGAGGTTTTTATTGCGTGATAAAATGCCAATTTTCATAGGAACTGATCCAGCTAAGGTGTATTTTGCCTGTATAAAGTATGTACAATGGCAGTCAAAGAAGTAGCAAATTTACCATATATTTCAGTTCTCGCAATCTTTTTCCTGACGATTTATAACTGCTTGAAAGATATACAAAAATATTAAAAATTTAACCCATGCAAGTCTTTATCAAAGAAAATACCGGCGCTTTTTCTGATGCTTTGCTAAAAGAAGCTGAAGCCCTCGCGGTATTAGATAGCGCCGTAAAAGATTTGGATGCTTGCCAAATTAAAATCCCAAGGGTGCTAGAAGTCTCCGAACAGCAGCTAGTGTTACAAAAAATTGAGTCGCGAGCTGCAAGCAGCGAGCAGATGCGACTTTTGGGTCAATCGCTTGCTCGTCTGCATCAAGTTTCTTATCAAGATTATGGCTTGGATACGGATAACTATATTGGGCTCAACCCACAGAGAAATATCATGACCAATAATTGGGGCGAGTTTTTCTTTGAGCAGCGCTTAATTGTTCAAGTCAGTTTTATTAAGGATCTTAACGTTCGTGATGAGTTTTCTAAAATCTTATTAAAGCAGAAATTATCGCTTATCAATTTCTTGAATCAACATTGCGCGCATCCCGGTGTAGTACATGGCGATCTCTGGTCTGGCAATGTGCTTTTCGATAAAGAAAATGTTTGGCTAATTGACCCTGCACTTTACTATGGCGATAGGGAAGTGGATCTTGCCATGACTGAAATGTTTGGCGTTTTTTCGACTGAGTTTTATCATGGCTACGACTCGGTGTATCCGCGAACTAAAGCTTACTCTCAGAAAAAGCAGATATATAATCTGTATCACTATTTGAATCACTATAATTTATTTGGAGATGGGTACTTTAAAGCTTGTTTGGATGGACTAAAAAGTACCGACTTTTTAGCTTGAATCACGAGCTAAAAACCTAGGGTAAGTCGTTGAATGCGTTATGTAAATAAAACAACTGTCGTATTTGTTCCGCGCAACTGTCGTAACGCAATGGCAATGACTTGGACTATGATAAACTCACAAATTGTAGCGAGACAGGAAGCATTGTGAATTTAGATTCAAGCAAAGTAAAAGCATTAAGAAAAGCTAAACAATGGTCGCAAGATCAGCTGGCAGATGCGTGCGGAATTAATTTAAGAACCATTCAAAGGGGGAAAACACTGGCAAAGGTTCGGTTGAAACAGTTAGAGCCTTAGCTTCAGTGTTTGAAATTCCAGCCGAAGATATTATTGTTAAACCGCAAGAAGAAAAGCCGCTTTCGCCCTTAGAAGCGATCAAGAATGGCTGTATGAAGTTCAGCGATTTTTCAGGAACCGCCAGTCGCTATGAATACTGGTGGTTTTTTGCGTTTGCCTTAGTTATCGCGGCGCTTGCAACACTTGTTCATAACAAAGCCTACCAACTAGTGGCTATCGTTGCTTTAGTTCCATTTGTTGCTGTTGGTACTAGGCGGTTAAACGATATTCAGCAAAGTCCTTGGTGGCAGCTGATGTGGTTAGTGCCCTTTGGCCAACTTGTGGTGCTGTACCTTTCTGCTCTAAAACCAAAAGAGTGACTATAAAATATTGATTTCAAATTTATCGAGTTGCTTGGCGACTTCAATCAAAGGCAAACCAATCAGCGCGGTTGGATCTTTGGATTCAATCGCTTCAAATAGGGCAATACCCAGTCCTTCACATTTAAAAGAGCCAGCGCAATCAATGGGGTTTTCCCGCTTAATATAGCTTTTAATTTGCGTTTGGGCTAAATCTCTAAAGGTTACTTTGGTCGTAACAACCGTAATATTACTGGGCTCATCAACCCCTTTGGTGACACAAAGTGAAGTATAAAAATAGACGCTTTTGCCGGAACAAGCGGTGAGCTGCTTAATGGTATTTTCTTGGTTGCCGGGTTTGCCAAGGATTTGGCCATCAAGTACGCAGATCTGATCGGAGCCGATCACAATGGCGTTAGGCTCTTTAACGGCTACCGCTAAGGCTTTTTGCTCAGCTAAACGCGCGACATGTTCAATAGGTTCTTCGTCAGGGAAGGGCGTTTCGTCAATATTGGGCGAAATGCAGGTAAAATCCTCTAAGATACGGCTTAGTAGTTCTTTACGATATTTTGAGGAAGAGGCAAGGATGACTGAGTAACTCATTGTTTTCATTAGTTTTGGGTGGACATTATTATTTTAATTCTAGCAGTCATTGCGAGCCTTAGCGAAGCACTTAAAGCTATTTCTTTTAGTCACAATCTTTAATAACGCATAGATCTGGCGGAGGCTGCCAGGCTTGGGATAGTCGCTGGCAATGACCATACTGTCAGTAATCAGTCGCTAACCCTTGAAAAATAGCGTAAAACCTCGGTTTTTCTTGGTTTTTCTTTTGACTCAAGCACAAGATATGGGTATGATTGCGCGCCTATGGCAACTCGTAGCTTTCCAGAGCGGATTGATCCCTTTAAATTTGCCGAGCTAGGCAAACTTATTGATGGGAACTTCGCGACTGCATATTTCGACCGGCTGTGTCAGGAGTTACATTCGGACAAAGGCGAAATTGCTTGTAAAGTCAATGGCTTAAAGCACCCTGAAACTGGGCTTAAAATGCTCCAGTTAGAAGTTAAAGGCGAAGTCGAGTTAGTTTGCCACGGCTGTACCGAGCCTTTTATGCACCGGATGGAGCATGAGGCGATTTTGTATCCTTGTTACAACGAGGAGCAAATGAAGCAGATGCCCGATGATGGTGAGCCGGTATTAGCCGACGAAAACGGTTTAGATATAAAGTCAGCGGTCGAAGACGAGCTGATTTTATCGCTTCCACTGATACCTCTATACGGTGAGTGTGAAGAATTGGCAGCTTACGAGATTGGTGAGCTACCGGAATTAACAGATGAAGAGGCAGCAAAGGAAAACCCTTTTGCTGCTTTAAAAGATTTAAAGCTTTAAAGAATTTAGATATTGGTATTAGGAGACAGAAATGGCTGTTCAAAAGAGTAAAGTAACCCGTTCACGTCGTGGTCAACGTCGTTCACACGATTCATTAACTGCTGAAACTTTATCAGTAGAAAAAGAAACTGGTGAAGTTCACAAGCGTCATCACGTAACTAAAGACGGTTTCTACAAAGGTCGTAAAGTAGTTTAATAAGATTGGTATCTAAGATACTGATTTATTATACTCGACTGCATGAATTCATCATTCAGTCAGACTAAAGTCGAAAAAAATGCAATGGCTAACAATAAAACGTTAGCGATTGATTGCATGGGGGGCGATTTCGGCCCCTCTGTTATTGTTCCTGCGGCAATTCAAGCACTGCAAGCTCATTCTGAGTTACATCTCTACCTTGTTGGTCAAGAAGCACAAATCACCCCGTATTTAACCAAAGTTCCTGGTCTTAGCGATCGTATACAGCTTCTACATGCAGAAGAAGTTATCGCGATGGACGAAAAGCCGTCTCGTGCTATCCGCTCAAAACCTAATTCGTCTATGAGAAAAGCCTTGGAATTAGTCAAAGCCGGCAAGGCACAAGCCTTTGTTAGTGCTGGTAATACCGGTGCTTTGATGGCTTTAGCAACTTTGCTCATCGGCACTTTACCTGGCGTTGAGCGTCCCGCGATTGTGGTAGAACTGCCTAACCGCAAAGGCGGCGAGACCCATATGCTGGATTTAGGCGCAAATATAGAAGCGAGCGCCGAACAGTTAGCCACTTATGCCGCGATGGGCTCGGTATTGGCGCAAGCGATTAGCTCGGAAGCTGGTAAAGCCAAGCGCCAACCTAAAGTAGCGCTGCTTAATATTGGCGAAGAGGCGATTAAAGGACGAGACAGCATAAAATTAGCCGCTGAACTTTTGCAGCAACAAAAGGATCTAAACTACCAAGGCTATATCGAAGCCAATCAGATTTTTAATGGCGATATCGATGTGATTGTGTGTGATGGTTTTACCGGTAACAATGTCCTTAAAGCCAGTGAAGGCATTACGCGATTCCTGTATGATCAGTTAAAGGCGGAGTTTACCTCCAGCTGGCGTAATAAGCTTGCGGCTTTAATGGTAAAGCCGGTGTTAAATGCCTTTAAAAAGCGTATCAACCCCGACCACTATAATGGTGCAAGTCTGTTAGGATTACGCGAAATTGTGATCAAGAGCCACGGTTCTGCCGATCAAAAGGCTACGCTGGCGGCGATTGAAAAAGCTATTCTGGAAGTGGAGCGACAAGTGCCACAAAAGATCCAGCATCAAGTGGCAGAATTATTGCAAGAGCAAGTAACCGAATAAGCGATAAGTCTTTAGTGACTTTTGCCAATAAAGAAACGATTAGGTATCCATGTGAAACACTCGAAAATATTAGGTTTAGGTAGCTATCTACCGGAAAAAGTTCTTACCAACGAAGATTTAGAAAAAATTGTTGATACGTCTGATGAATGGATCACTGAGCGTACCGGTATTAAAAAGCGCCACATTGCGGCGGACGATCAAAACGCTTCCGACTTAGGTATTATCGCTGCGCAGCGAGCTTTAGCCGATGCAGGGCTGGCAGGTTCGGATATCGATATGATCATTGTTGGTACTGCCACGCCCGATAAAATGTTTCCTGGCACAGCTTGCTATATTGGCGATAAAATTGGTGCTAATGGAGCGCCAGCTTTTGATGTAACCGCCGCTTGTCCAGGTTTTATTTTCGGCTTAAGCATCGCAGATCAATACATTAAAACGGGTTTCGCTAAAAATATTTTGGTGGTTGGTACTGAAATTTTATCACGCTTGATGAATTGGGAAGACCGATCAACCTGCGTGATTTTTGGCGATGGCGCCGGCGCTGCTGTAGTTAGCGCCAGTGACGAACCTGGGATCCTTTCTACCCATATTCACTCCGATGGATCTTATGGCGAACTTTTATTCGGTAATAACGCCATTCGTGGTCAATTGGGTGATTATCCAGAACCGCAAATTGTTATGCGTGGTAACGAAGTTTTTAAAGTGGCAGTGAAAACGCTAAGCGCGATTGTGGATGAAACCCTAGAGGCGAATAATCTTGAGAAATCTGATATTGATTGGCTGATTCCGCATCAAGCCAACATTCGAATCATCCAAGCTACCGCAAAAAAACTGGGCGCAGGTATGGAAAAAGTTATCGTCGCGGTGGATCAGCATGGTAATACTTCTAGCGCCTCTATTCCGTTAGCTTGGGATCAAGCGATTAAGGATGGTCGGGTGAAGCGTGGCGATTTGTGCCTACTTGAATCGTTTGGCGGTGGTTTTACTTGGGGTTCCGCTTTAATTAGATATTAATTAAAATTCCTATTCGCCGACTTTAGTTTGTTAAAAGTGTTTTGAATTTTGCTCATTTAGAATAACTAAACAGCGCTATTAAAAACACTTTTGCCGCCTAAAGTCTTAGCCTAGAAATTTTAAAGAGATTACAAACTTTAAATCCATCATTGCGGGCTATTTAAAAAAATAGCGCGACAATCGCTAAATTAACAAACAAGAATAGAAACTATGAGTAAAACAGCATTTATTTTTCCAGGCCAAGGTTCGCAGTCGGTCGGTATGTTAGCTGACATTGCCGCTGAACATCCGATCATTGAAAACACTTTTGCCAAGGCCAGTGAAGCACTGGGCTATGACTTGTGGGCGCTGGTACAAAAAGATGAAGAGGGCAAGTTAAGTCAAACCGAATTTACCCAACCTGCTTTATTGACCGCTTCGATTGCGCTTTGGCGTTTATGGGATCAGCAGGGTAAACCGATGCCAGACTTTCTAGCAGGACATAGTCTAGGTGAGTACAGCGCTTTGGTAGCAGCCGAAGTTTTGTCACTCGCAGATGCGGTGAAACTGGTAGAGGCGCGCGGGCAATTTATGCAACAAGCAGTTCCAGCAGGCACAGGTAAAATGGCTGCTATTATTGGTTTGGATGATGATAAAATTCGCCAAGCTTGCGCAGAAACTGCACAAGATGAAGTGGTTGAAGCCGTTAATTATAATTCACCTGGCCAGGTGGTAATTGCTGGTTCAGCCGCGGCAGTTGAACGCGCTATGGAAGCTTGTAAAGAAGCTGGCGCAAAACGCGCTTTGCCATTGCCGGTAAGTGTTCCTTCACATTGTGCTTTAATGAAACCAGCGGCAGAGAAGTTGGCGGTTATGTTAGATTCCACCGAATTTTCGGAACCTAAAGTTCCTGTGATTAACAATGTTGATGTAGTCAGCGAAACCTCGCCGCAAGCAATCAAAGCAGCGTTGGTTCGTCAACTATTCTCGCCAGTCCGTTGGACGGAAACAGTGCAGCATTTAGCCGCACAAGACGTTGAGACTTTATATGAGTGTGGCCCAGGTAACGTCTTATCGGGTTTGGCCAAACGTATTGATCGTAGTTTAAGCTCTAATCAGTTATCTAAATTGGATAATTTTGCCTAGGATGTAATTATTCTCGGCTTGGAGTGTTAGGCAACTTCTCATGCAACAAGATATTTTAGAATACCGTGGGCGAGTGCCTAAAAGGGCGAGCTCAATTCAAAGGCGCAATGATCTATTGCAGGCTGCCCTTGAGCTTATTCGAAAAGAAGGCGTGCGCGGTGTTCGACATCGCGCAGTTGCCGAATTAGCGCAGGTTCCCTTGTCTGCTACTACCTATTATTTTTCTGACATAGATCAGTTGATTGTGGACAGTTTTGTGTATTTTATGCAGCAAAACTTGAATCAGCAGCAACAAGCTTTTGCTGAGATTATTGGCTTAGTTGTGGATGAAGGGAGTAAAAAACTTAACAAGCAACAGCTGGTTGAGCAAATCAAGCAGATACTCATTCAATACATTCAACAACAAGTTTCTGAGGTTGAGTCTCGCATTATTGAACGTTCGTTTTTACAGTACGCAACAATAGAACCCAGCTTAGCTCATAAAGTTAATCAGATCCGCGAATACTTTGAACAAAATATCGCTCAAATTCTAAATCTACTTGGTGTCCGCAAACCAAAAGAGCATGCTTTGATGGTTATTGCTTCGATTCAATATCTAGAAGACAAGGCCATTTTGACGCGGCAAAATAAAACGCCGCAAGTGGATAAAAAACAAGTTACTGTTGTAGTTGATAAGCTTTTATCGGGACTGAGTTAGTGCTTTTTATGCCGCAGGGATAGTGCAAGCGCCGTCCATTTGATTGATCCACTGTTTAATCAGCTCGACACCTTCTTCATGAATCACCGAGCGTCCAAGCTCAGGCATTGCAATACTCGGATCATTCGATTCCATCCTAAACACCATAATTGATTGATCAGCTTTGCCAGGAGTAATGTCATAAGCACGGTTGCCTGTACCTTTGCCTGCGGCAACAGGGGTTTTGCAAATGCCTAGGTGTGCTTTAGTTAGATTTTGTTTATTCAGATACAGAGCCGAAGTATCCGCTGGGCCATCTGGGTTATGGCAATGGGCACAATTAATATCCAGGTACGATCGCGCCGCTTCAGCAAGGTTAGCATTACGGTTTCGCCAATCAAAACTCGAGACGTTATTACTCAGCGGCAGCATGTCAATCAAACCTTGCTGTTGCCAATAAATTAACTGGTTTTGGCTAAAATCAGGGCGGTATTCGTAAGCCAGATCCAGATGCCGAATTTTGGGCCCTATAGGTTTTAACTCGCCGCTAGTATGGTTAGTCACATGACAACCTTTACATTGATTAGCATCCGGTACCATGTAGGTAAATTCTTGTGTTTGTTCGCCATTCAAACTTATCAATTGGCTACTACCAGTAATTTCTAATATCGCCTCGGTTTGCTGTTTATTCCAAACGTAGGGCAGGGCTTGCCAGCCATCCAGTTGTTTGATGAGTAGGCGTGTTTCTATGAGCTGGTTTTGTGCCAAATCGATGCTTCGGCCTTGGCTGTGGGCCGTATCGTTTTGTAATGCTATCAGCTTTTGTTTATTAAAATCTTTACGCGGATAATAAAAAGTTTTGCTTAAAACCGAACCAATAGGAAACTCTAGATCGCCATTAACTAAGACTTTTATTTTGCTCTGTTCTGGGATCCATAGTGAGCGGAACTTGTGCGCATAATCACTAAATAAAGGAGTATTTAAATGGTAAGGCACGGCGTCGCTATGCAGCTTGAGTTGGCCTTGAGTGAGGTATAACAAACTCCATTCGGAGAGCTTTTGCGGGATCTGTGTAGCATTGAAACTTGTTAGTTCAGCTTTTGGTTTTTGCTCTAGCTTTAAACCTTCAGGTTGAAAAGGTTTGGATTGAAAAGAATAGTCGCAACCCGTTACTAAGAACAAAGTTGCGACTAAGGGGTAGTAACTGAAAAATCGGTTTTTCATCAAGAATTAAAATGTTCCGGCAATACCACCGCTTCTAATTGATAATCTTGGCAGTCATGGGCCGTTCTATCGGTGGAAAAATCCTGCAAATCATTAGGTAGATCCACGTTAGCAAAGGTTGCTTTGGAACTATAGATACACAAAGTGGCTTTAGCACCAGCATGTTTATTAGTAAATTTCTTTGTGTCGTAAGCACCGTCCCAAATGATGTTGGGCAAAGCACCATTTAGGCCGAATTTAGCAACTTTTAAGGCTTTCAAGTCAAAATGATCGGGGCTTTCACCGCCACCAATAAATTGATTGTCGTGGATCGAAATCTTTTGCGGATAGGGATCGAATTTTGCCTCATCAAATGGCCATTCCGCAGAAAAATAGCTAGCGATGGTGATATGCGCAGTATTATTGTTTTTCAGCTCATTATCGAAGATTTCAACTTCATCATTAGCCAACACCATAATGCCAGTACCCGCCGGTACAACAGAGACGGGAACGCCTTTGGCAGCAAAATTGTCAGTATTATTATTATAAACTTTATTGTTAAAAACTCGGCTATGATGGCCGCGGATTTCAAGCTCGGCCATGTTAAATACTAAGATGCCACCGGTATTTTCTTCGGCTAAGTTGTTATACACATCGGCCTTGTAAGAGTTTTCAATTTCTATACCTGCGACATTGTGTCTGGCGATGTTGTTGCGAACCACAATGTTTTCCGATTGGCCTACATAAATTCCAGCGTCGGAAGCTCCAATGGCGATGCTGTTTTCGATAAGGACATTCTTTGATTGCACTGGGTAGATCCCATAAGCGCCATTATCTACATCTGGCCCATTGGTCCATTCGGTGCGAATGCCGCGAATGATCAAGTTCTCCGATTCATTCACCTTCAATGCATCGCCAACCGCATCTTCGATCGCAAAGTTTTCTAAGGTAATGTTATCGGCATTGACTATCAGCCCTTCGGCGCCTTGAATCTGAGCTTTAAAAGATAAAATCGATTTATCCTGACCTTGACCGCGAATGGTAACGCCATCAACGTTAAGGCTTAAGCTACGATTGAAAGAATAGTTACCTGCGGGCAATTCAATGATATCGCCGCTCTTGGCAGAAATAAGCTGGGTCATCAAAGTTTTTTGAAACGCCTTGTCGCTTTCCGAGAGCACTGGTTTATCGTCAGAACAGGCTACAAGCAGTAATAAGCTCGTCACAGCCGCTAGGTTTTTCATCTATAACTTACTCGCAGTAAAAACTTCACAAACAAACAAACAAACAAACAAACAAACAAACAAACAAACAAACAAACAAACAAACAAACAATAAATGGTACGATAGTGCCAAATTAATAAAAAAGCAATAACCGAATTAGGAACAATTAATATTTTTTAGTAATATACAGGTCGGATATGTGATACTGCTCAAATAAATGGCCAAAAGGCTAGACAATAAATTTGAAAACAACCATAGCAATAAAAGCAAAACCGGGGGTAAAGATGACAAGCCAAAAGTTTCATATTAAGAAATTAGCCGTTGCCATGGCGCTAGCTTTCAGTGGGGTAAGCTATGCAGCGGATGATGCCAATGACGATGATACCAGTGATGAAAACGTTATTAAGGTAACCGCGCAAAAGCGGGTTCAGCGCATTCAAGATGTTCCGCTATCTATTTCTGCTGTTAACGAACAAATGATTGTGGATACCGGCTCTGAGGACGTTAATGACATATTACGTTTTGCACCAGGGGTCGAAGGTAACAATATTCAAGCGACCCAACCCAATTACACCATTCGTGGTATCACCACTTCCGATTTTGGTGTTGGCTCCGATCCAGCCGTAGCGGTTTATGTGGATGGTGTTTATGTTGGTCGTGGCGCTGCATCACACTTTAATTTTAACGACGTTGAGCGAGTAGAAGTTTTACGTGGCCCGCAAGGTACCTTGTTTGGACGTAACGCTGCTGCCGGCGCTATACATCTTATTACCAAAAAACCGACCGAACATTCGGAAGGGAAAACTCGGTTAACATTGGGTCGATACAATAAAGTGCGACTTGAAACGACTTACAATAGCAAATTAAAAGAAGATTTATATTTTCGTGGAAGCTTGGTCACCAATAATCGCGATGGTTGGTTGAACAATTTAAATGGTGGCTCAGATCTGTATGAACAAGACAGCTATGGCGCTAATTTGAAGTTTTTAGCAGATGTTAGTGACGATACCGAAGCCTTGTTTATTTTTGATTATGACAATCTCGATCAAGATGCGCGTCAAGCCTTGAGTTTAAACCCCGCGATCAGTCCGGCCGATCCGTTTGGTTCTTACGACACGGATTTTGATTCCAATGAACGTCGCGAATTGATGGGCGGCTCATTGACCATAACAACTCAATTTGACAATTTTGAGTTTACCTCTATTTCAGCTTATCGAAAGTACAGCTCGCACAACTTCCAAGAAGAAGACGGAACGGCGCAACCTCGTTGGTACTTCGATTCGGATAACGATGAAGATCAAGATCAAATCAGCCAAGAATTTCGTATAACCTCAACTGGCGAAGGCCCTTTGCAATGGACCACTGGTTTTACTTACTTTAAAGAAGACGTTAGCCAAGCCTCAGTAGTTAATGTTACTACTAACACGCTGGATACCTTTTTCTTAACCTCTGCTGGTTTGTCCGCGGGGCAAGTATTACAAACTCCGCTAGGCACAGGTTGGGGCGGTTTCTTGCAACAGAACTTACCCAATGAATTGGCGGCCTTATCTGCTGGTTTAGGGATCCCTGTGGATCAAGTGGTCAGCGTGATCGTCGGTGCGAATTTAAATCGTCCTTGGACCGAAATTACGGATGTTAATTCGGTTACCGAAAGCTTTGCCATTTATGGGGACATGGCTTATTCCTTTAATGAGTATTTTGACGTGACCGTCGGTGGTCGCTTTACTTACGACGATAAAGACTTCACGATTTTCAGCGAATATCAAAATGAAATTATTTTGCCATTCTTTGGGGTTGATAATGTGCCCTTTGGTTTAGTGTTCTTTGATCAGTTTTCGCCAGCGGTACAACAAAAAGATCACTGGAGCGATTTCTCGCCACGGGTAGTCTTTAGTTATAAACCGAACCGTGATCACATGTTTTATATCAGCGGCTCAGAAGGCTTTAAATCCGGTGGTTTTAATTCATTAGGGCTAGATCCAGCTTTTGATCCAGAAGAAGTAACCAGCTATGAAGCGGGCTATAAAGGCTCGTTTGCTGATGGGCGCTTTACCATGAGCTTGTCGGCCTTTGATTATGACACGGATAACTTGCAGATTTTCCGTTTATCCGGCCCGCAAGGAGCAATACCAACTTATAACATCCGTAACGCCGATGCTGAAGGCGATGGTTATGAGTTTGAGTTTCATTGGAGAGTAACTGACAATCTCAATATTGCTGGTAACTATAGTCATTTGAAAACTGAGTATACCCGCTATGCATTTTTCCCGGGCGATACCAATGCTAACGATCTAACGGGTGAACCGCTATCGGGGATGCCAGAAGATAAATACAATATTTTTGTGGATTACTATATTCCAACGGCTAATGGAGACGAGTGGCGCTTCTACATGGACTACCATCATGTCTCAGAAAGAGCGCACAATTCAGGTTTAGATGCTAGTCGAATTATTGACGGTTATGATATTTCTAACGTAAAGGTTAGCTGGACAAACTCCGAGGGCGACTTAACCATTGGCGTCTTCGCTAACAATGTGTTTGATGAGGAGTACCTTTACTTTATTGGTGGCCAAGCGGAAGTTCTGGACTCTCCGGTATCGCAGCGCGGTGAGCCACGAATGTTTGGGATAAACTTTACTTGGTCTTATTAAAAGCGACTCTAAATAAAAAAAGCAGGCTTAGGTCTGCTTTTTTTATGGCTTACAAAAAAGTAAGCGATATTAGCTCACAACTAATCAGACCAATAGTTAATAGCGATAGCGCCTATTCTTTGGTAATCTTGCCAACAATTAAATACGAAATAACAACCTAGAGAATATTATGAGTGAGTCACAAAAAATTGCCCTAGTTACAGGCGCTAGCCGCGGTATCGGACAAGCCATTGCCCACCGTTTAGCCCAATCCGGTGCCACCGTTTTCGGCACCGCCACTTCAGAAGCGGGCGCGGAGAAAATTAGCGAGAACTTTAAGGCGGCAGGCCTAGCAGGTAAAGGACTTTGCCTGAACGTAACCGATGCGGAAAGTATTGATAGTGTTCTAAAGCAGATTAAAGAAGACGCTGGCGGTGCGCCGCAGATCTTGGTTAACAACGCCGGTATTACTCGCGATAACCTTTTGATGCGTATGAAAGACGAGGAGTGGAACGATATTATGAATACCAACCTAACCTCCGTATTCAGACTGTCTAAAGCTTGCTTGCGCGGCATGATGAAAGCCAAATGGGGCCGAATCGTCACCATCGGCTCTGTTGTCGGTACTATGGGTAATCCAGGCCAATCCAATTATTGTGCCGCCAAAGCTGGTCTTATTGGTTTCTCAAAATCCTTAGCAAAAGAAATCGGCTCGCGTGGCGTAACCGTTAATGTGGTAGCCCCGGGCTTTATCGATACCGATATGACCAAAGCCTTAAGTGATGAACAGCGCAAAGTGATGCTCGATCAAGTGCCGATGGTACGTTTAGGTTCGCCAGAGGATATTGCCGGTGCGGTTAACTTCTTAGCGAGTGATGATGCAGGATACATCACCGGAGAGACTATCAACGTCAATGGCGGTATGCACATGATTTAAAGCGATTATTTTCGTTGTTGGCTTTGTTACGCTGATTAAATTTTATAAATCATGGGTTTGATACCCACTCATTAAAAATTTAATCAGCAAGCCACGCCAGCTCAAAAAAAATCTAGCCATTAAAATGATGTGTTTAACAATTTCGCTGAACGCTAACGATTAATGAAAAAGGATTTTTATGTATAAAATAGATCAAGAATTGAACAAAATTACTTCCATCACTAAAAAATCTTTTGCTGAGCTAGGGTTTAGTGAGCGAAATCATCTCCAAGAGTGGCTTGAGAAGGAACCAAGGGCGCTTGGAGAGGAGTTATTAATTATTCAGAAAGAGTTTGATGGTTTTGATGATACTCGCGAAAGACTGGATCTTCTGGCTTTAGATAAAGATGGCAATTTAGTAATTATCGAAAACAAGCTTAATGATTCTGGTCGAGATGTGGTTTGGCAAGCTTTAAAGTATACTTCCTACTGTTCCAATCTAAATAAAAATCAAATCATCGAGATCTATCAAAGTTACTTGCGCACCTTTGACAGAGAGGCCAGCGCTGCAGATAGGCTTTGTGAATTTTTTGAGGTTCTGGATCTAAATGAGGTGGTCGTAAATAGCGGTAATGACCAGAGAATTATGCTGGTGGCGGCTAATTTTAGGAAGGAAGTAACTAGTACAGCATTATGGTTGTTAGCTCATGGCATACACCTGCAGTGTTTTAAAGTAACCCCGTATAGTTTCGATGAAGAGCTGCTGCTTAATGTTGAGCAAATTATACCGCCACCCGAAGCAAAAGAGTTGATGATAGGAATTTCTGCTAAAGAAGCCGATGAGAAAAAGGCTGTAAAAGAGCTTAAAAGCCGCCATAAAATTAGACAAGAGTTTTGGGCTCTGGCTATTGAAGCTATGAAAGACAGCTCCTGTCGTTTGTACGATAATATAAGTCCTTCTAGAGACCACTGGCAAAACGCTGGTTCAGGTTTAAGTGGCTGTCCTTACGCTATGATTTTTGGCACCAAAGAAATCAGAGTTGAGTTATGGTTTGCTAGAAGTGACACAAGTCAAAATAAATTCATTTTCGATAGTTTACTCACTAGAAAGGAAGAAATTGAAAATGCTTTTGGACAACCATTAGAGTGGTTACGGTTAGACGATAAGAAATCGAGTCGAGTGCAATTTTCTAAGCTGATAGAAGGCCATAATAAAGATAATTGGCTGGAAATGGTCGAATGGTTAGTTGTGCAGATGACTAAGCTTGAACTAGCATTTAAGAATCATTTGTTAGATATTTCTAATAGCCTTAAATCGACAAAACGTTAAAACTATAAAATATGAACTTTCCATGAAAGCTGGCACTTTAATTAGTAATTTTTGCCCCAATGTAGTAATTTGTTCGAGGTCTGACCATTTAGCAAAAAGTGAATTCGGACTTGCAACTTTGTGCGGTACAATTAAAATACGCACGCAATAAGCTAATTTGCGTTATATAACGAGGATTTTATACAGATGAGTAATATCGAAGAACGCGTTAAAAACATCGTGGTTGAGCAACTGGGTGTTAAAGAAGATGAAGTGACTGCTGAAGCTTCTTTTGTTGACGATTTAGGTGCTGATTCACTAGATACCGTTGAGTTGGTTATGGCTCTAGAAGAAGAGTTTGATACTGAAATTCCTGATGAGGAAGCAGAGAAAATCAACACGGTTCAATCAGCCATTGATTACATCAAGGCAAACGTTGACGCTTAATTTCACTCGTCTGAAATAATTAAGTGCTAAAATGGGTAAAACGTGTAAGCGTTTTGCCCATTTGTTTTATGGGCGACTAAAACATTTGTTTTAAGCTATTTTGGTTAATCATCAATTGAAGAGGGTAGTTCCTTGGGTAAGCGTAGAGTAGTTGTAACGGGTTTGGGCATGTTGAGCCCGTTAGGTAACAACATTAAGGATTCTTGGGATGGGATTTTAGCGTCAAAAAGTGGCGCAGGGCCAATTGAAGATTTCGATGCTAGCGCTTTTAGCACGCGCTTTGTTTGCGCGGTTAAGGATTTTGATCCCACTCCGGCCTTGGAGCCAAAAGATGCACGTAAGATGGATAAATTTATCCAATACGGCATAGTCGCCGGCGTTCAAGCTTTCCAAGATTCAGGTTTGGAAGTCACAGAGGCTAACGCTAATAGAGTCGGAGCTTGCGTTGGTGCTGGAATAGGCGGCCTTGAAACTATTGAGAAAAATACTCTGATCAATGAAAAATCAGGCCCTCGTCGAATTTCACCATTTTTTATCCCTGGCTCGATCATAAACATGATTTCTGGCCATTTATCTATCAAATATGGCCTTAAAGGGCCGAATATCTCTATTGTGACCGCTTGTACCACTGGCGTGCATGCGATTGGCCATGCGGCGCGTATGATTACCTATGGCGATGCCGATGCCATGCTAGCAGGCGGCGCTGAAAAAGGCTCCACGCCAGTGTCAATCGGCGGCTTCAGCTCGGCTAAGGCGCTTTCTACTCGCAACGATGATCCGCACGCGGCTTCGCGCCCTTGGGATAAAGATCGCGATGGTTTTGTGATGGGCGATGGTGCCGGGGTGATGATGCTCGAAGAATACGAGCATGCCAAAGCTCGCGGCGCTAAGATTTACGCCGAAGTTACCGGTTTTGGTATGTCTGCGGATGCTTTCCACATTACTTCGCCGCCAGCTAATGGCGAAGGAGCGGCCAGCGCCATGCAAAATGCGCTCAACGATGCTGGGATGAATCCTGCAGAGATCCAATACATTAATGCCCACGGTACTTCTACGCCGGCGGGTGATATTGCTGAAACCAATGCGGTTAAAACCATTTTTGGCGATTATGCTAAGTCGGTTATGGTCAGCTCTACTAAGTCCATGACAGGGCACTTATTAGGTGCCGCTGGCGCAGTGGAAGCGATTTTTAGCGTTTTAGCGATTGTCGATCAAGTCGCGCCACCGACGGTGAACTTGGACAATCCCGGCGAAGGCTGTGATTTAGACTATGTGCCGCACACAGCGCGTCAAACCTCGATCACCAATACCATCTGTAATTCTTTTGGTTTTGGTGGCACCAACGGCTCTTTGGTGTTTAGCAAGGTTTAGTTGCTTGCCATATACTCTGACTAACCGTTATTCCTGCAAAGACGGGCGGGCATAGAAAGTGCCCGCGATGAATCCATTTAAAGGCAAGTATAAACTTGCCTTTTTTATTGCTACTATCTAGCAAACTAAATTGTAATCATCACAATGGACAGAGCTTTACTTTACGGCGATGGTTTTTTTACCACCATTCGCGTAGTGGACAATAAAATTCATCGTTGGCCATTGCACCTAGAGCGCTTGAGCTTTTCTGCCAAGCGGCTTAAGTTTTACTCGCTTGATGCCAACCAGATTTACCAAGATCTGCTTAGCTTTATTCAGCAACAGCCAGAAAGCGATGGTGTTTTGCGGCTAACCATCGGTCGAGGCGCTAATGGCAAAGGCGAGCGCGGTTATTCGATCCCAAAAAATCCTGAGTATCAGTTTTATATGAACTGGTCGCCGCTAAATAACCAATCGATCAAAAATCTGGACAAAGGCGTTTCGTTGTCCCTTTGCCAAACTCCAATCAGCCAAAACAAGGCTTTGGCGGGAGTTAAACACCTTAATCGCTTGGATCAGGTTTTGGCTAGTGACGAAATTGCGGAAAACTGCTTCGATGGCTTGATGTTTAATAAGCAATTTATAGTTTCTGGTACTAAAACGAATGTCTACTTCTATCGCAACAATCGCTGGCTAACCCCTAAAGTCAATAAAGCGGGAGTTAATGGCACCGTACGCCGTTGGCTACTAGAAACCCAAGAGGATTTCGCAGAATCGAAGTTTGGTCTAGAGATTTTAAAAAGCGCCCAATATTGTTTGGTTTCCAATGCAATAGTCGGTATTATTCCGGTTACTCAAATACAAATGGCTGATGAAAATAAGAAATTTATGCCATTTCCAGAACTGAATAAACTTCAAGCACAATATAATGAAGTTTCTATAAGACACTAATATTTAAACTATTTACATTAATGAAAAAGAAGATTTCGATATTTATCCTATTGCTGCTGCTTGCTTTAGCGGCAATGGCGTGGTTCCAATGGCAAAACTACCAAAAATTCTTGCAAGAACCGTTGGGCGTTAGCTCGCCGCTCACGGTTGAAAAGGGCACTTCTGCTTATAAATTGGGAAAAAAGTGGCAACAAGAAGGCCTAGTCGATAATTTTTATTACTACCAACTGCTGCTAAAAATGCAGCCAGAATTGCGCTCAATTAAAGCTGGCGAATACCAAGTTTCGGCAGATATGACGCCTTCGGAGATACTCAAACTGTTGGTGGAAGGAAAGGTTATCAGCTATCAGGTTTCGATTATTGAAGGCTCCAATATTTTTGAATTATTCAAAAACATCCAATCGGATCCGCGTTTGCAGCACAAACTTAAGGATCGTCAAGCGCTAAAAACAGTTTTGGGTTTAAAAGCCGATGAACACCTTGAGGGTTTGTTTTTTGCCGATACCTACCAATTTAATAAAGGTGATTCGGATCAGGATATTTATCAAAGAGCCAACCAACAGTTAGCCAAAGTACTAGAAGAAGAATGGCAAAATCGTGCCGACAATTTGCCTTATAAAGATCCTTATGAAGCTTTGATCATGGCTTCGATTATCGAAAAAGAAACGGCTGTACCGGCAGAAAGACCTTTGATTGCAGGGGTTTTTGTCCGTCGGATGCAAAAAAGAATGCTCTTACAAACCGACCCCACCATCATTTATGGGCTAGTGGCCGATCCTGATATTAATTACGATGGCAATATTCGTCGCAAGGATATTACCAATCCCCATCCGTGGAATACTTACGTTCATGCTGGTTTGCCACCAAGTCCTATTGCTATGGTTGGACGCGAAGCGATCCATGCTGCGCTGCATCCAGCGGATGGCAAAGCGCTGTATTTTGTGGCAAAAGGCGATGGCAGCCATTATTTTAGCGAAACCTTGGCCGAGCATAATCGCGCCGTTCGCAAGTACCAATTAAAGCGATAAAGATGAATAAGTGCGGAATTTTTATCACCATTGAAGGCACCGAAGGGGTGGGGAAATCCACCAATATCGCTTTTATTCGCGACTGGCTAAAACAAAAAGGGATCGAGATGGTTGATACTCGCGAACCTGGTGGAACCCCTCTAGCCGAAGAAATTCGCGAGTTGTTATTGGCTAAGCGTGATGAAACTGTAGATAGCCGAACCGAGTTATTGCTGATGTTTGCTGCGCGTTGTCAGCACCTTTCGCAAACCATCATGCCTGCTTTAGAGGCTGGCAAATGGGTACTTTCCGATCGTTTTACTGATGCCAGTTTCGCCTACCAAGGGGCGGGTCGAGAACTCGGCTTTGAGCGTCTTCAATTACTCGAAAACTGGTCGTTACAAGGCTTTAAACCGGATCTAACCATTATGCTTGATTTGCCTATCGAGGTGGGATTGGCCAGGGCTGAAGAGCGCGGCGAAAAAGATCGTTTTGAATCTGAGCAGATTGAATTCTTCAAGCGGGTCCGTGCAGGCTATTTGGCTATTGCTGAGGCCGAACCAGAACGTATGAAAGTGGTCGACGCCAGCGGCACCATTGAGCAAGTTCAGCAGCAAATTGCTAAAGTGCTTGAAGGTTTTTACGCAGCATTGGAAGCAGACTCATGAGTTTATTTGGAGATGAGGATCTGCCATTAGCCGCTGCCAGAGAGTCGCAACTGGATTTTTGGAATCAGCCAGCTTTTAATACGCTGCAAGCTCAGTTTCGCTCCGGCAATATGCACCATGCGGTGTTATTACTCGGTGCTGATGGGATAGGCCGAGAGACCTTTGCCGACGAATTTTCGCGCTGGGTTTTGTGTCAAAACCGCCAGCAGTTAGAGCATGCTTGTGGTGATTGTAAATCTTGTCATTTATTCGAGGCTGAAACCCATCCGGATTATCACTTACTTGCGATTGAAGAAGATAAAACGCAAATAGCGGTGGATCAGGTGCGTCAGTTAATTGGTGCTTTACACGAGTCTGCGCACCAAAGCGGTTGGAAGGTGGCAAACGTTGCCCAAGTCGCAGCGCTAAACCAGAATTCGTATAACGCCTTATTGAAAACTTTAGAAGAGCCGCAGCCAAAAACCTTATTACTGCTCCAAACCGAACAACTGCAGCAAGTACCCGCGACCATTCGTAGTCGTAGCCAATTACAAGCCTTGAGCATCGAGGAACCAAAAGCCATTCTCGAATGGGTCACCCAGCGTAATGGGTTTATAACCGACGATTTAACCTTGGCGCTTAATTTGTTTCCGCAAGCACCTTATAAAGCCGAGAGCTTTGCCAATGATGGTGATGCCTTTAAATGTGGTGAATTTATTTTTGATATGGCTTTTTTGCTTGAAGGCCAGCAGACGGCGCTGACGTTAGCTACGAAGTGGCTGCCGGATATTGCAGATTGCTGTTTGTGGTTACAATTGATGATGCGCGATTGTCTATTGCTGGCGGAAACCGACAACGCGGATTTGATAGCCCTGCAGGGACAAAAGCAAGCGATCGAAACTATTGTAAAAAGCCTTAATAATCAAGGTTTAATGCAACTTAACGAGAAAATTGTTGAGCTTAGAAGCTTGATAATGAAGAAAAGTCCAGTTAATCTAAGCTCATCTTGGCAAGCATTGCTAATTTTTTGTAGCCAATTACCGCAAAAATATCAGCGCATAGCCTAAAACTATTAGTCTTCTAATGTTTTCCTAAAGAAGTAACTAGCAAGGAATTTTAATGAAAATTGAACGCACAGGCCCAGGTATTTTGACCATTACCGTTGAAGATAAGGATGATCTTTACGCGGCCTATATGCCATTCGTTGAAAATGGCGGAATTTTTATTCAAACCACCAAAGATTATAATCTTGGTGATGAAGTTTTTATGCTATTGGCGCTGCTCGATGATCCCGAAAAATTGCCGATTGCCGGTAAGGTGGCTTGGGTTACTCCTAAAAATGCCCAAGCAAACCGTAAAGCAGGTATTGGCGTTCAGTTTAGCCCACAAGATCAAGGCAAAACACGTTCTAAAATCGAAAACATTTTAGTGGGTCGTCTTGAGTCGGAAAAAGCAACCCACACCATGTAACAGACTCCTTGCACCAAGCGAGCTAAAGTAAGAGCTAAATCTCTTTGCCTGCTTTTATCTGACAAGCCTTTACTTTACAATCCAACCAGCTAACTTAAATTCTGACACTCCATGCTGATAGATTCCCATTGCCACTTAGATCGCCTTGATTTAAGCGGATACGATAACGATTTAAATCAAGCCTTAGATTTCGCTCGTTCGCGCGGCGTTAAAAAAATGTTGTGCGTAGCAATTACGCTGGAAGAATTTCCTAAGGTACTAGCAATTGCAAAGGCACATCGTGATATCGTCTGCTCGGTTGGAGTTCATCCGTTGTATGAAGCGGTAAAAGATACCTGTATCGACAGTTTGATTGAGCAAGCAAAACATCCGAAAGTGGTCGCGATTGGTGAAACCGGTTTAGACTATTTTTATAATAAAGAAGCTGAAAATCATAAGCTACAGCAAGAGAGTTTTCGTAAACATATTCAAGCCGCCAGACAAGCTGGCAAGCCACTTATTGTGCATACCCGTGATGCGCGACAAGACACTTTGGATATTTTGCGTGAAGAACAAGCCAATCAATGCGGTGGTGTTTTACACTGTTTTACCGAAAGTTGGGAAATGGCAAAAGCCGCTTTAGATTTAGGTTTTTATATTTCTTTTTCAGGTATCGTTACCTTTAAAAATGCCTCTGAGTTGCGAGAAGTTTGCCGTAAAGTACCACTTGATAGACTGCTGATTGAAACCGACTCGCCATACCTTGCGCCAGTGCCGTATCGTGGCAAATCCAATCAACCCGCTTATGTCAAAGAAGTAGGGCAGTTTGTAGCGGATTTACACTATACAAGCTTTCAAGAAATTTGCGATATCACCGCTGATAACTTTCAACGTTTATTTCGATAAGATTTACTAGCATCGGTTTGTTGTAAACTCGCAATCGGCCTAGCGATAAAATGCCCTATGCTAGTGATTGTGATATTTCTACTAACTGAATATTTAAGTGAGCCATGTCACAAAATGACTGGGCTACTATTAGATAAGTTTGATCTAACCCTTTGATATATTGCATTGTGGATTAGTAGCTAGTTAATGGTCATTAATTGAAAAGGAATCAGTTTATGGAATCTTCGGAACAGCAAGCGGCATCAGCGCATATTTTAGTTAAAATCCTTGCGGTTATTATTTTAATTTTTGGCTTGCCAATGGCAGTTGGCGGCGTTTATTTACTGATATTGGGCGGCTCTTGGTATTATTGCATTGCGGGTATTGCTTTGACCCTATCGGCAATCTGGCTGTTTAAAAATCAGCTCAAGGGAGTTTGGTTGTGTTTAGCGGTCTGTATAGGCTCGGCACTATGGGCGCTGTATGAGGTGGGCTTTAGCTTCTGGCCCTTGGTTCCAAGGCTCTTATCGTTTGTCGCGATGGCCGCTTGGGCGATTGCGATGGTGCCTTTGATGCAGCCTTCGGGTGAAAAACATCCGCGTGCGGGTCTGTTTTATGGTTGCGGAGCCGTATTAGCTGGTCTTTTTGCCTTGTTTTTCCTTGGCATGTTTTCACCGCACGATGTCGTGCAAAACCCTATCCAGTTAACCGCGGGGCAAGCTTCTAAAACCACTCAAGCCTCAGGTCAGGAATGGTATTCATGGGGTAAGACCGGCGAGGGTGCGCGTTATGCGACTTTTGATCAAATCAATCGTGAGAACGTTAAAGATTTAGAAGTGGCTTGGATTGCTCGAACTGGTTTTATTGCTGATCAGTCTAAGCACTTGCAAGATCAAAATACGCCGCTTTATGTAGATGGAAAGCTTTTTCAATGCGGCTCTGGCTCGCAAGTGACCGCTTTGAATGGCACCACCGGCGAAATTTTATGGCAATTTGATCCTAAGGCTGATTCGCCTTTTTGGAAACGCTGCCGAACTTTAGGTTATTTTGATCCGGGGCCTGGTGATTCTTGTGGCCCGCGCATTATCCTATCGTCTATTGATGCCTCTATGTATGCGCTAAAGACTTCTGATGGCAGCTTGTGTCCAACTTTCGGTAATAACGGGAAAATTGATTTAACCGTCGGTATGGGCGAGGTCAAAGATGGTTTTTGGGTGCCGACAACAGGGCCTTTTGTTGCAGGCGACAAAATCGTTATTGGCTCTTGGATTGCTGATAATGTGATGGTGGGGGAACCCTCAGGCGCAGTTCGCGCTTTTGATGCTCGAACTGGCCAGCAGTTATGGGCGTGGGATCTTGGCAATCCGGCTATTGATAATTTACCACCAGCGGGTGAAACCTATACTCGCGGAACGCCCAATGTGTGGAGCGGGATGGCATTCGATTTAGAGCGGAATATGATCTATTTGCCTTTGGGTAATGCGACCCCAGATTATTATGGTGGCAAAAGGCGTGATTTTGATGATGGCTACAATTCATCCGTGGTCGCTTTAAATCTTAATAATGGTAAAGAAGTATGGCATTTTAATACCGTTAATCACGACGTTTGGGATTTTGATCTACCGTCACAACCTGCTTTAGCTGAAATTCCTGATGGTAAGGGTGGGCAGATCCCCGCTCTGGTGCAAACCACTAAGCGCGGACAAATTTTTGTTTTAAATCGCGAAACCGGCGAGCCCATCAAGGCGGTAGAGCAGAAAAAAATTCCTGCCAGCGATGGCACGGTCGAAGGTGAATACTATGCTGAAACTCAGCCTTTTTCGACTGAGATGCATGCTGTTGGTGGCGAAGATTTAAGCGAAAAGCGAATGTGGGGCGGCACGCCAATCGATCAAATGCTCTGCCGTATTTTATTCAAGTCCTATCGTTACGATGGCGACTTTACTACCCAATCCATTGAAAAGTCGATCATTTATCCCGGTAATAATGGTGGCATGAACTGGGGTAGCACCAGTATTGATCAAGCCAACAATTTGATGGTGGTTGCTGATATGCGCATGCCAGTGGTGACTTACCTAATTCCGCGCGAGCAATTTACGAAAGACCATCCGAACTTTCAGGGTGATGCTCACGGCGAGCTCTCGCCGCAGTTTGGACTGCCTTACGCACACCACATCACTAACTTTATGTCGCCGTTGGGGATCCCTTGTTTAGAGCCACCTTGGGGTACAGTATCAGCAGTGGATCTAGTCAGTGGTGAGCTGGTATGGCAACATCCGGCAGGCACAGCTGAGGATATGACCTACCCAGGTTTAGGTGCTCAATTAGGCTTACCATTCTACATTGGTATGCCAGCACTAGGCGGAGTTATCACCACCAAGGGCGGGCTAGCGTTCCATAGCGGCACTCAAGATTATTACTTGCGCGCTTATGACGTTACCAAAGGTGATCTCTTGTGGGAAGGTCGCTTGCCTACTGGCGGTCAGTCGACGCCCATGACCTACATTGGTGAAGATGGACGTCAGTATATCGTGACCACTGCTGGTGGCGCACGCTACAACCCCAAAGATTGGGGCGATTATATCGTTGCCTTTGCGCTTCCTGCTAAAAAGTAATAAATCTCGCTAATTAAAGGCATAAGCTCATCATTTCTAGTGAAATTTTGAGCTTATGCTTTGAGTGTATGCTTATTTAATGTGCTTACCACCGTCGAGAACCAGTGCATTACCGTTACAGTAACCGGACTCATCCGATGCATAAAACACCGCTGCTTGAGCCACTTCTTTAAGTTCGCCCAAACGATGCATTGGAGTATCCTCAAGCCATAGTTTGCGCACCTCATCATCGGCGCCGGCGGTCATGTTGGTGGCGATATAGTAGGGGCAAATGGCATTGGCGCGGATATTTTGCTGGCCATATTCTGCGGCAACGGTTTTAACCAGTCCTAAGGTTCCGTGTTTAGAACAAACATAAGCGAGCTGTCCTGGGATAGTTAGCAAACCTGCTAGTGAAGCTACTGCCACAATAGTTCCGCCACCTTGTTTGAGAAATTGTTTTAATTGATGCTTGGTGCAATAAAATTGGCCATTGAGATTAATACCGATCACTCGATTCCAGTCTTTGGTTTCAATTTCGTGGATCTGCGCTGAAGGCGCATCAACCCCTGCATTATTGACCGCTATGTCCAAGCGTCCAAATTTTGCTACCAGCTCTTCGATACCCGCTATAACGTTTTGTTCGTCGGATACATCAATTGGCAAAAAGATTGAGTCGGGTGAATACTGATGGACTTGCGCCATAGTCTCTTGGGTATCGGAGTTGGCGAGATCGCTCACCACCACCGTAGCGCCTTCTTTGGCCATTTCTATGGCGATCGCTTGGCCAATGCCAGAATTACCACCAGTTACCAAAGCAATTTTATTTTCAAGTCGATTCATGTAGCGTTCCCTCGTGAGTTAATGCAATCAGAATTAGAAGCTGGAAGCGGAACTAGAACGGATGAAACTAAGATGCTTAAGATTAAAATGCTTAAGATACTGCCACTTCCACTGTTACACACAGACTAATATTGATCCAATCTTATTGTCAACTTTGGCAATTGCATTATGGCCACGGGTTTTATTAGCCACCACAACTAATCAGACCAGTCGATAAGCACTGGTTTAAAAGGGCAATTTTGCGTATATTTCGTGCACAGAATTTAAGCCCACAGCAAACACAAAACATCATGTCAAAAGCATTATTAGAACACTGGGATGACATCCTACTATTAGACGAGCAACTAACCGAAGAAGAGCGCATGATCCGCGATGCAGCGCGTGATTATTGTCAAGAAAAGTTGATGCCTCGCGTATTGGAAGCTAACCGTCATGAAAACTTTGACCGAGAGATTATGACTGAGTTGGGTGAGCTTGGGCTATTAGGCTCAACCATTAATGGCTATGGTTGTGCTGGCGCCTCTTATGTCGCCTATGGCTTGGTAGCGCGAGAAGTGGAGCGGGTGGATTCTGGCTATCGTTCAGCCTTATCGGTTCAATCAAGCTTGGTGATGCACCCAATTAATGCTTATGGTACCGATGCACAAAAAGAAAAGTATTTACCAAAACTCGCTACCGGCGAATGGGTTGGTTGTTTTGGTTTAACTGAACCGGATTCGGGCTCGGATCCCGCTAGCATGAAAACCCGCGCTAAGAAAGTCGATGGTGGTTATATCCTAACGGGCAATAAAATGTGGATCACCAACTCGCCAATCGCTGATGTGTTCGTGGTATGGGCAAAAGACGACGAGGGTGATATTCGGGGTTTTGTACTTGAAAAAGGAATGGAAGGTTTATCTGCTCCCAAAATCGAAGGTAAGTTTTCCCTAAGAGCCTCGATTACCGGCGAAATCGTGATGGATGAGGTGTTTGTGCCTGCAGAGAATAAGTTCCCTGAAATAAAAGGCTTAAAAGGCCCATTTGGCTGCTTAAATGTGGCGCGTTACGGTATTTCTTGGGGCGCTCTGGGCGCTGCTGAATTCTGTTGGCATGCAGCGCGTCAATATGGTCTTGAGCGCAAGCAGTTTAACAAGCCATTGGCATCTATGCAGTTGTTCCAAAAGAAGCTAGCGGATATGCAAACTGAAATTACTTTGGGTCTGCAAGGTGCTTTAAGAGTCGGCCGTTTGATTGATGATAAAGCCTTCAAGCCTGAAATGATTTCCTTGGTCAAGCGCAATTCATGTGGCAAGGCGCTGGATATTGCTCGCATGGCGCGCGATATGCACGGTGGCAATGGTATTGCCGATGAATTTCACGTGATCCGCCACGCCATGAACCTTGAAGCGGTTAATACTTACGAAGGAACTCATGACATTCATGCGTTGATTCTAGGGCGTTCGCAGACAGGTCTGCAAGCATTCGTTTAAGCCGGGATTAGTCATTAGTTCTTCAATCTAGTATTGGGTGACAAAAGACTATCGACGCTAGCACTCAGATTGGTAATGGTTTAATAGGAGCTTCGGCTCCTTTTTTATGCTCTAATAAAATTAGCTAAGGTAAGAAAAACCAAGTAAAAATCAGCAGGAGTTTGCATGAAGGTCTATGTGATCGAAACCCATTTGTTGGGCGGCGAGCAGGATATTGCCGTTTTTGACTGCAAGGAGTCAGCACAATATTTTATAGATAACAATAATTTACATGGAGAACCTGAAGTCCTTTCGATGACAGTGATAGGGAAAGTTGTTGATCCAGAGCAGGTCTATACTGCTTCCAGTTACGATGCCGAGCAGGATCTCTATTTCTTTGAGAGCGTTTATGCTAATCGTGCAGATGCTGAGCAAGCAGCTGGTGCCAATGGCCTGGTTTTACACCGCAAATTGCGCCGAGAAAAAGGTGCGGCTTGCTCGGATGGATAAAAATACACACTTTTTCACATTCTAAAGCTTGTAATTTACTTAAATTTACGCAACCTTAGTCTTAGTCATGCGTCTTTATGTTATGACCTTTCAATTTAATTGCACAGAGTAAGAGTATTGGATGAATTTTAACAAAAAACTGGTAACGAAAACCTTGGGCGCAGCGAGCGTATCTCTAGCACTATTTTCCTCGGCGCTGCTGTTGGCTGACAATCCCAATAAGGTCGTTTTAGATAACAAGGATGATGGCTATCAATTGCCGCAGCTTGCAGGCCCCGAGTTACAGCCTACTAAAAAATTTAGGAACACAGGCCAGTTGGTGGCATGGTTGTTGATGCAAAGCCACTATCAGCATCCAAACTTTGATAATGCCTTATCTCGTGAATCCTTTAAGCAACTGGTCAAAATGTTTGATCCTAACCGAAGTTATTTTTTAGCATCGGACGTGGAGAAGTTTAAGGTTTTTGAAAGCAAGTTTGATGATGCTATCCGTACTGGACAAATTGAATTGGCTTATGAGTTTTTTGAACTTTTTGAAAAACGCCATCGCGAACGTTACGAGTATGCGCTAAAAATTGCCAATCAACCCTTTGATTTTACTGCTGATGAAGAATTTCAATACGATCGCCGTGAAAGCCCTTGGTTTGAAAATAGGGCAGAGCTTGATGAGTATTGGCGCAAAAAAGTTAAGTACGATGCGCTTAACTTAAAATTAGCCGATCAAAGCGAAGAAAAAATTGCCGAGAAGTTAACAAGGCGCTATAAAACCAGCGTTAGACGCTTGTCACAAACTACTGATGAAGATGTTTTTGGTTTCTTCATGAATGCCATTAATGCTTCGATTGATCCGCATACTACCTACTATACGCCGCGTCAATTTGAAGATTTTAACATTAACATGAGCTTAAAATTGCAGGGGATTGGCGCAGTTTTAACGCAAGAAGACGAATTTACTAAAGTTGTACGTATTGTGAACAAAGGTCCAGCTTACAAGTCCGGCCAAATTCACAAGGACGATAAAATCATTGGCGTTGGACAGGGTGACGAAGGCGAAATGGTCGATGTTATTGGCTGGCGCAATGGGGATGTCGTAGATTTGATACGTGGAGAGGCGGGGAGTGTAGTTCGCCTTCAGGTAATTCCCCACACTGCTGCTGGTGATGGAAAATCCAAAGTGGTACGAATCGTTCGAGAAGAAATTAAACTCGAAGATCAAGCTGCCAAATCCGATGTTTTGGAAATTGAGCAAGACGGTAAAAAAATCAAATATGGCGTTATTGAGCTACCATCTTTTTATGCAGAATCGCCAAATCGTGACAATAAAAATAAAGAGCTAACCAGCACCACGCATGATGTTAAACGCCTTATTGGTAAGTTGCAAAAACAGGGCGTTGAAGGTTTGATTATAGATTTACGCAACAATGGCGGTGGTTCTTTATCGGAAGCGGTGGATATGACTGGCTTGTTTATCGATAAAGGCCCTGTAGTTCAGGGTAAAGATTATGACGGTAACGTTCGTGTTTTGCGTGATAATGATGGTAAGACGTTCTACCAAGGCCCGCTTGCGGTTTTAGTGAATGCTGGCAGTGCTTCCGCTTCGGAAATTTTTGCTGGAGCTATCCAAGATTATGGTCGTGGAATTGTGATCGGCGAAAATACTTTCGGTAAGGGCACTGTGCAAGGCATTCGTGAACTGAGTCGTTTTATGCGTAATCCTGAAGGTAACCTTGGTGCGCTAAAACTCACGGTTGAAAAGTTTTATCGGGTAACAGGTGATAGCACTCAAAAACGTGGCGTTAAACCGGACATTAGTTTCCCCAGTTTTTATGATCTCGACGATCACGGTGAAGCTTCCTATGATAATGCTTTAGCTTGGGACACTATTGATACCACCAAATTTGATAAAAATGCAGGCATCGAAAGCTTTATTCCTTACTTGCAACAAGCTCATGCCATGCGCTTTGCTAAAGATAAACAGTTTAGTTTGCTAGTCAAAGATATTGAGGAAGTTAAGGCTGAAAAAGATAAAAAGAGTATTTCTTTGAATTATAAGCAGCGACTGGCCGATCGTTTAACCAATGATGAAAAACGGTTAGAAAGAGCAAATCTACGCCGCCAGGAAGAAGGTAAGTTACCCTTCAAAACCATTGAAGAGCTGGAAACTTACGCTGAAAATAAAGAAAATCAGCCGTTGGATAACGATCGTATTGACTTTGAGGGCGATCTGCTGCTGTTTGAAACAGCTAATATTTTAGGTGACTTTATTAAGGCCAAATCAAACCCTGAATTAGTTACTTTGGCAGCGCCAGCTAAGGCCGCCATTAATTAATCGTTCAATTTTACTGATGTAACACATTCGAAAGGCCAGTTTTACTGGTCTTTGCTTTATAAAAACTTACTGAAGTCCCAATTGTTTCCAAAGAAGCGGCTATTAACTGCATTAGGGTTTGCGAATGGTGTAAATTAAGTCCACAGACTGGTTTTCGCCGTAAGTGCTTTCAAGTTTAAGCGCTTTAGTTAGGCGGTAGCGGACTAACCAAAATCCTGTACGATTAAAAATTCCGTGGTTATATCCCAGATAGAGATCATCATTAATGTTTTTACCGGCCTCAATGGCGCTATCGTCACTGGTGGCACCTTCTTTAATGGTTAAAACATCGACGCCTAGGCTACTTTGCAGTTCTGCGAAGAAGGGACTGCTTGTTTTCAGGCCAAAAAGTAGCGCGGTTTGCATCATCTGATTCGAACTAACATTGCTATCATCATTTAGTCCTCGACCAGAAATTAGGTAGCTTAATATTTCCAACTCTGAAAGGCTCGGATTAGAAAAAAGCGATGACTGCAAATAGTTCGGTCTACCACCAATATTAACGCCAGCAGTTACCGTTTCATCAAGCGACAAACGAGTAGCCACAACGTCAATTTGCGGATTATCAATAGGACCATCAAAAATTAAAACGCCACGATCGATCTTGAGCTTTTGTCCATACAGACTGTAACTTCCTTGGTTTAAACTTAGACGACCCAAAGCCATCAAAGCTCTGCGCTCATTATGATTGTTTAGTTTAATCGAACCCTTGAGTTTTGATTCAAGACCTAAAGCCTCTAAAGAAAAGCTGTCTTTGATCTGAGCATTGATGTCAAACAATAGCTGAAATTGATCCTTGTTATCCGGTTCGGCATCGACAATAACCACGTCATCAGATGCTTGAACCGCACCTTTGGGGATTTCTTTTAACACAAACTCACCGCGATCAATGAGCAGATCGCCGCTGACTTCTGCTTGTTGCGGCGTTAGGTTTATTGTAACGTCAGGACTGATCACCAGCTGTAATTCTTTAGTGTTAATAAGTTCAAATTCATCAGCCGAAACGGTGCCTTGGTAGCGCCAACTTGCAGTTGGTTCCTGTGTCAGTTGAAAAACTCCCTTCGATTCTAAAAGACTTTTATCGGCGTTGGTGCTTAGTAAAATTTGATAGGCGCCAAGATCTGCATTGTTGATTTTAATTTGCGTATTGGATAGAGGGCGTCCTAAACGGCTAAGCTCAATCGAGCCGGCATGTTTAAAAATCAGTTCTAGTTGCGGCGATTGTAGATTACCAGCAATAGTTCCATTGAGTAAGCTCGCGCCTTTTACGGCTTTAATTTCAGGGGTTAAAGTTGATAGAAAATCAACCGAATGTAATTTCGCAGCAAGCTGTCCTTGCAGCTGAAGCCCATCATTGATAGCAAGATTTAGAGCAAGCTGTGAAGTATCCTCTAGTGCCAATTGAAGTTTTAAATAGTTAATTTTGGCTGCATTTTTCGCGGTTAACTCGGCAAGCTTAATAGCCGATTGATAAACAAGGGTATCTTGATCGAAAAACTTAATCTGTCCCTGACTCAACTCTAAATTTGACTGATAGATAGGACTGCTATTGTCGCTTTCTAAGCTAAAAACACCATTTAAAAAGCCTTGTAACTGCACTGATTCCGGCAACAGCGGGGCAAATAGGCTAACGTCTAACTGGTGGGTAGAAAGCATCAGGTTTTGATTATCTTCAAGCTCAAAACATAACTTGCTGCTTGAACTAGCTTCCAACCAACAGCTTAAAGTCGCCGAAATATTATCCGCAACCTTTATCGACATCGGCTGTTGTAAATTCCACTTTGAGTTAATTTGCTTATCCGTTAATTGATGTTGGAGGATCTTGCCCTGCCAACTTTTACTATCCTTATAGAATTGGCCATTAAAACTTAACTGACTAGTAACTTGTTGTGCGATAAGTTTTAGGTTTCCAGAATGCTCCGCAAGGCGGCCATCAAGGTTAAAATCCAGATCGCCTATTAGCCTATTGGCGGCACTGAGACCTTTTAGCTCACTATTGATGCTTATTTTTTTATAAGGGTTACCATTAACTTTGGCGGTTAAATTATTGATTTTGTTGCCGAAAGCTTGTAATTGCTTGGCTGTTAGATTAGCCACAATCCTTGGCTGCTCGATATTACCGCTAAGCACTAGCTTGCCGTTTAAATCGCCAGCCAGAGCAGGGTGGATAAGTGATAATTGCTGAGCTTTAATTATTAGTTCGGCCGCAAGAGTATCCTGAGAAAGCTTACCGTTAGCCGTTAGGCTATTGTTACCAAGCATCAGTTTGGCTTGTTCGATGGTCATTAATTGATCGAGTAAGCTGAGTTCTAGATCTAGCGCTACGTCTTGCTCATTGACTCTGCCTCTAAACTGAGTGTTGGTAATTTTTAGATCTAAAGTTTCGTTAGTGTTAGTAACATCGAGATTAAAACTGCCTTGAATTTTGCCAGCAAGCTTAGGTATGAATTGCGATAAGTTTTGTTGCTTTAATTGGCCTTGCGCTGCTAGACGTAACCCATCTTTCCAGCTCAAATTAGCCTGACTATTCAGCGAACTACTTGCAGATTGTAGGCTTAAATTTGCAAGCTCAAAACTCTCTAAATTGCCTTGACCATTAGCTTTGAGTTGAGCAGTTTCCGTTAGCGGGCCAATAAGCTTGGCATCAAAGATTGCCTTATAGTCCGCTAAAGTGCCTAACAGTTGCAAATTGCCATCTGCTAATTGATAGCGTTGCTGAGCTTGGACATAGTGTATTTCAAGCTTTTCTAGCTGTGATTCAATACCAATATCCGGATTATCAAGCGCAATAGTAGCTATTACATTTGTTTTTGCGGTTAAGTTTTTATTTTGAGCCTCGCCTTGCGCAAAGCTTAAGGCTTGCGTGAGTTGAATAGTTTTTAAATTACCTTTTATGCTGCCATGGCCATTAGCTTCTATGGTTTCTTGTTGAAATCGCCACTGCGGAGCTAACTTAAAGTCCAATTCTTGGGTTAGGGTTAACTCAAGCTGGCTAGTTACTTGATAGTCTTTGGCTGCAAGTTGTAACTTGTTAACAGCGATCTTTTGGCCGGTGGCTGTTATATCAAACGCAATCCGCTCAAGCTCAATGTTGCTGGATTGCTGCAGATAAGTCAGTTGGTTTAACTGGAAATCATCAATGGTTAGCTCGAAAGGTAATTCAAGTCCTGAGAAACTGGACGCGGCCTCAGAGCCTTTGTCGCCCTCAAGCAACCTAACCTTAGTATCATTAAGATGAAAATGCTCAAACTCAAATTTCAGCGTAAACAAATTATAACTTTTGAGATGGCTACTGATTTTTTCAGTCTGAAAATTAATATTGCTATCGCTATAGCGCAGCTTGGAGAGCTTTAGTTTTGAACCTAAAGTGCCGCTGATTTGTTCAATTGCTATCGAATCCATCGAGTGATCCAGCCACTTGATCAATACGCGAGTACCGAATTGCGTATGCAAAACGATGCTTAATACAATAAGGCAAATCAAAGCAAAGCTGACTAAAGTCCATAAGCTTCGCTTAAGCCAAGTCTTAAGACTTGCGCTAGCTTTTACTTTTAGCTCTGCTTTATGCTGGCTCATAGATCTGGCCCTAAACTAATGTGGATCCGAAAATCGTTTTCTGGGTTATCAATGGGGACAGCAACATCAAAACGTATGGGGCCAATCGGTGAAATCCAGCGTAAGCCAACTCCTGCGCTATACTGAAAGTCAGGCGAGTCATTATATGCCGAGCCACTGTCGGTAAAAATAGCCACCGCCCAACTGTCTTTAAAGCGGTAGTCATACTCCAAGCTAGCAACCGTTAGGTGCTTGCCACCGACAAAATCTCCGTCATCGCTTTGTGGAGATATGGTGCGATAATCAAAACCACGAACGCTATTATCGCCGCCAGCGAAAAAACGATAGTCTAGCGGCAAATCCGTCAGATCCGTGGTCGACGTCGTGCCCAAAGCCAGGCGAAATAATAAACGGTGTTTAGGTTTAACGGTATAGATGCCTTTATAACTGGCTGAAAGTTGCAGAAAAGAAGCATCGGAAAGCAGACTCTCGTGAGCGCCTTGTAGCTCTGCTTGAATGCGATAACCATGCTTAGGTATAACAGGATTGTCAGCCTTTAAATAATTCCAACTAACGCCAGGAACCACCAATAACGAATTGCCGTCGTTTACGCCAGTATCAAATTCATCATACACTAAATCCACAAAGCCGACGCTACTCCAGTGTTTGGCGCCGGCGTAGCTCCAGCTGACACCAAGCTTAGCGGTATTACTTTTAAGCTCATCGGTGCGCTCTTCTTTATAGCCTGCATCAATATTATACCAAGACTCTGATGGGCTATCTTTAGACGGTAATTTCAAGCTTCCGGAAAGTTCTCTAATCACATCCGATAAGCTTAATTGACTGGAAAATTGATAACCGTGATCGGTCACTCGGCGGTTATTGTATTCAAAGCGCAAGCGAGCGTCGGTATCAGTGGAAAAGCCTACGCCTGCCGAGTAATCGATTCTATCCTGCGGCGTTACTGTTATCGTGATAGGCACCTTGCCATCAAGGGCCTTTTCACGTTGAAGCTGCATAGCTATGGTAGCAAAATAGTTAGTCTCGAGCAGCTCTTGGCGCGCATCGTAAAGTTCACTATTGGTAAAGTAGCGATCGCTAACCAGTGGCATCAAAGCTTCTACAAATTCTTGTTGCAAAAAGGCTTGGGGCTGCTGAACCAAGCTGACTTTTCCGAGCTGGTAGCGAGTGCCAGTGTTGAAAATAAGGTTGATTTCAGCGGTTTTAGCCTTCTGTGATACCCGTATCTCGCTTTGGATAAACTTAGCATCCAAATAGATATATTCAGCCGCTAGCGACTCGAGTTGCTTTTTGAGTTGCTTATAATGCTTATCAACCAAAATATCGCCAACTTTGAGCTTAAACTTATCTACAGCTTCAGTAAATTTAATGTCTTGTTTTCCATCACCTTGAATGCGAATATTGACTTTGTCGACTAGGATTGGCTGATTAAGACTGATAGTCGCTTCAAGTAAAGCGCAGCCATCAATCTCATCGACTTCCTTTAGCTCAAAAGTAGGGGAGTAGTAGCCATACGCCCGAGTTGCTATTGTTAGCGTTTTCTGCAGTTGTTCTAAGTATGCCTGATCAGGCTTAGTGTTTATTGGCAGACATGCGTTAAATCGATCTTCTAGCAGTAGCTCAATATTGTCACGAATATCGCCATCAACGCCCATCAACTTTATCTCAGCAAAAGTCTTAGCGCAGAAAAGGATAGATATGGACAGGACAGAAAAGAGGTATTTCATTAACTAAAAGTCTAGGGAATAAGGTTAAATGAGGCTTCAGTGCTACAAAGCATTAGCAATTTCAGGTGAGTTGTTAAGCACTAGGCCATGATCTTTACATCAAGCTTTACACCAAATTTTGCATCTAACCTTGATCATAGCTACTTTGTTGTAACATGACTAGCATAACCGCATCACAAGTATCATAGGTATCAACACCTAATGTTCTCCTAGCTATTAGCATTTTTCAGGTCACTCAATGCAGGTAGAAGGGCAACAATTTTATAGCTACCTTCTAGCTCATCATGATGTTGCTGAGTCACAATCTGGATCCTGTTTTTTTCATCGAGATAAAACAGCTTAATGGCGTCAGGATTTTTCTTCTCGTAGTCTTCAAAGGTAAACTCATCGGTAATAGGCGTGGTTCTGATCTCGTAACCACTTTTGTGTAAGCTGGAGATCTTGCTAAAAGTAACGTCATCGCCAAATAAATTACGTCCGCGTAGCTCACTCTTGGATTGGTGCTTTTTGATTGAGGTTTTATCAGTTGTAGTAGCAATATGATAGACATTTTCTCGACCAAATTCGGAAGCGTAGCGAAAGCAAGCGATGGTGTTAAGCTCTCGCTGCGGAGATAGTGCAAGGAGTTTACCAATACCAATTAAGTTTAAATGCTGATCGGCAAACTCAGACACGGGATTGCCATAAAAAGTCTTTAGGCCAGCCATTCGAGCATTTTGTATATTGGTGTAGCTCATGTCAGAGAGAATTACTCTAGCGCCGTTTTCTTTTAGTTCTTTAGCAATCTCTACCGCAATTGGCGACGCGCCAAAGATTAAATAGCCGTTGGGATCCGGCTCAGTGACACCCAATAGATTGCCTAAGAATTTGGAGGTTAAGCTTTGAACTAATACCGTACCAATGATCACGGCAAAAGTAAGTGACACAAGATATTCTGCCTTTTCAAAACCCATAGCTTGAAGTTTTAAAGCGAAGAGGGCAGAGATAGCCGCAGCAACAATGCCTCGCGGACCAATCCAAGCCACTAACACTCGCTCCTTCCAACTCAAGCTGGTGTTAATAGTACTAACCCAAACAGCTACTGGGCGGGCGATAAATTGAGTAATGCAATAAGCCCCTAAAGACATCCAAATAATCGATACCAGCTGTTCGATTTGCAGTTGTGCAGACAGCACAATAAAGAGCAATGAGATTAATAAAATAGTTAAATTTTCTTTAAAATTTAAAATTTCTTCAATATGCACTTTCTTGCTATTAGCAAGCCAAATCCCCATTAAGGTTACGGCTAAAAGCCCAGATTCATGTGCCATGGCATTGGATACACTGCAAGTGAGCAATACAAAGGCCAGTGTCGCCATATTGTGTAAATATTGGGGTATCATTTCCCTGCCCAACAGTTGTTCGAGCAGCCAACCAGAGATCAAACCAAGAATAGTACCGCCAATAATTATTTTAAGAAATAGCCATAGCAAAGGCCCTACAACTTCCGTATGGCTTTGCAATACAATAAACTCAAATACCATCACGGCTAACAAAGCGCCGATTGGATCTATTAAAATTCCTTCCCAGCGCAAAGTTTTTGAAATTGTCTCATTCGGACGAATCGTTCTTAACATCGGTATGACAACGGTCGGTCCGGTGACCGTTAGAATTGCACCAAATAGCACGGATAGCTGCAAAGGTAACTGTAGCAGGTAGTAACTGCCAACAGAGATTAGCACCCAGGTAATTAAGGCCCCAATACTGATTAACTTATTAACGGCCTTGCCGACTTGTTTTACCTCTGAAAACTTTAACGTTAAACTGCCTTCAAACAAAATAATCGCAACGGCTAAAGATATAGCAGGGTTTAGCAAATCTCCAAACAATTGATCTGGCTGCAAGAGCTCAAACACCGGACCCACTAAAATGCCGCACGTTAATAACAACAAAATGGCAGGTAGCTTAATTTTCCAAGCCAGCCACTGACAAGCAAACCCTAAAAATACAATAGCCGCTAAAATTACCATTGGCGTCAAATCCATAGCTCGATTTCCTTCAAAATAATTGTGCACCTTTTAAGCAGCTAAGTTTAACGACTTTAGAGCCGCATATAAACAAAAGCAGGGAATATGAGGTATACGGATAGTAGCGATCTATATGAATATAGCACCACCTTAATATTCGCATAATTTATATTATGTTAAATTAAAGGCGTGTAAAAAAATTAATCATATCTTTGCTAACAACCAGGTCGCATGGTAAATATCCCCTGCTAATAACTGTCTTTGCAATTTTCGGTGCGATAATAAGAATTGATTGATGTCCTGTTCAAGCTCTGGATGTTGCTTTTGTAGCTCGTGGGCTCTTTTTGATAATAAGTTGTATTCTTTCCCCATTCTTTTTTCGATCTCATCCCGACTTTCGCCAATACGGCTTTTGGATACCAACTCTGATTCAGCAATATAAAGCTCGATACTTTTTGCGCCGCTGGCATCTGTGGCGGCGACACCGGGCGTATAGCCTTGCGATTCATAGTGTGTATCAATAATTAAGTGACCGTTTGGTTTTAGATGTGTGGCTAACGCTTTTAAGGTGTCTGGGAAGCTGCCTATTAGATCTTCTACAAATTGAAAAATAATGATATCAAACTGTTCTTGATTACTACTTAAGAATTGGTTGGCATCTTGGCAAACAAATTTAAGCTGCTGCTTTAATTTATGCTGTACTGCGGTTAATTTGGCGTCAGCGATGAAAAACTCAGATAGGTCCACTCCGATGCCCGATATGGAAAAGCGTTTAGCTATTCGCAATAAACTGGTGCCCTTGGCGCAGCATAAATCCAATACCCGGCAATTATCCATAGCGACCAAATTATTGTTGATCAGACTAATCATGGCATCGGTATTGGTTAAAATTTCTTGGATGTCTTGATAAAGGAATGGAGCGAACTCTACAAGTTCTGGACTTGGCAATCCTAACGAATTACAAACTGACACTGAGCGCTTTAGGGGCATAGTGTAAAATCAGACTCCTTTGAAATTAAGCGTAATGCTTCAGCTTTGAGAACTCGTTACAAATTATAAGCTTTTGCTTTGTTCTGCTAAAAGTTATAATGGAATTATATTTAATTATCAATAATTTATTGTTGATCTATGACACAGTTGGTATTTTCTTTTGTTAGTATTTATCATTATCAGTATTTTCGTCCTTTCAACCATTTACGTTCATAATCGTGGCAAGTTGAAGCTTAAAATTCAGCGTCAAATCCTTGACCACTCGACCTTCTTTGCGCCTGTTAATTGTTTAATGTACTTTTCTTCAGAAGTAGAAAATAAACCCTATATTGATTTAGAGAAGTTTCCTGAGCTAAAAGTTATTGAGGAAAACTGGGAAATGATTCGCGACGAAGCAGTTGCATTACAATCCAGTGAACAAATTAAAAGTTCTGAGAAATATAATGATGCTGGCTTTAACTCTTTTTTCCGTCGAGGTTGGAAGCGATTTTATCTGAAATGGTATCATGGCCCTCTTCCCTCTGCGTTGGAAAAGTGCCCAAAAACTGTTGAGCTTATTTCAAATATCCCAAGCGTCAAAGCCGCCATGTTTGCTGCGCTACCATCAGGTTCAAGTCTGCACCCTCACCGTGATCCTTACGCAGGTTCTTTGCGCTACCACTTAGGGTTAGTGACTCCAAACTCTGACGATTGCGCGATTTATGTTGATGGTGAAAAATACTCATGGCGAGATGGTGAAGCAGTAATGTTTGACGAAACTTTTGTCCATCGAGCAGAAAATAAAACCGAACACAACCGTATTATTTTCTTTTGTGACATTGAGCGCCCTACCAACAATATTTTCGCTCGAATTATAAACAAAATCTTTAGTGCCACTATGGCGCGAGCAACTCAGTCGCCGAATACCGAAGCCGATAAAACAGGTTTCTTGAATAAGGTGTTTGGGCTGGTCTACCCTATTCGCAAAGTAGGTAAAAATTTAAAGTCTTATAATAGAAGTTTGTATTACTTAGTGAAGTGGTTATTGATTGGCTTAGTGCTTTACGCGATCATTTTTTAATTACCAAGCGCGTAGAGTATAAAAAAGCCCAGTTAATTCACTAGGCCTTTGTAAAACTGGGTTTTGCTGTCATGCCCGCTTTCGCGGGAAAGACGTAATAAATATTTATTTTGGGCATGCCGCTGATCGCTAACGGTAAAATTACATCCGCTCTAAGGTTTCTATCCCAAGTAACTGCAATCCAACTTCAAGTTGCTGCATACAAATTTCACTAAGGCGCAGCAAGCTTGCCTGTTTCGCTTTATCAGCTTCTTTCATGATATGTTGCTTTTGATAAAAGGAGCTAAACTCTTGCGCTAGATTATAAAGGTGTTCGCACAAATAGTGCGGCGCCCTCTTCTCAACAGTTCTATCAATAGTTGCTTGGAAAGACAGCAAACGAAAACTTAGCGTTTTTTCGTTATCGGAGGTGGCCAATAAGTCGCCTGCCTCAGCATTAACCGCCTGCGCTTTGCGTAAAATGGATTTGATTCGAGCAACTTGCATTAGCAAGTAAGGTCCAGTTTTGCCTTCAAACTCACTGAATTTTTCCAGATCGAAAATATAATCTTTAATCCTAAAGTTTCTTAAGTCAGCAAATTTTAAAGTAGCTATAGCGACTTTATGCGCAATTTCTTCTTTCTCAGCTTCTGGAAAGTCTGCTCCAAAATTCGACTCGGCTAACTTCTTGCGCGCTTGCTGCTTAGCCATTTGGATCAGATCGTGCAGTTTCATCACGCCACCAGAGCGTGTTTTAAAAGGCTTGCCGTCTTTACCGTTAACTGTGCCAAAATAGCTGTGCTCATATTGAGTTGTTTCATTAAAGCCAAGTAAATCTGCAGCGGCAAAAACTTGTTTAAAGTGTTGCTGTTGACGCCCGTCAACTACATACAGCACAGTTTGAGCCTTATCATCGCGCACGCGCTCGTATAAGGTTGCTAAATCGGTAGTGCCATACATGACCGCACCATCGGATTTCCGCAAAATAAGCGGCGGCATCACATTCTCACCAGCCTCATCGCGGAAAGGGACGATCAAAGCACCTTGATCTTGAATAGAGATTGCCTTATTAGCCAACTCTTCTAGCAAAGGTGGAATAAAAGGATCGGCATCGCTCTCCCCTTTCCACAAATCAAAACCAACCCCTAGCTCACCATAATCGCGCTTTAACGTAGCGACTGACACCGCAACAAAGTGCTTCCACAAGGTGCGATATCCAGCTCGACCATCCTGTAATTCCAGGGTGGCTTTACGCGCTTTTTCTGCTGCGGTAGGATCGGTTTTGCATAAAGCAGATTCGGTTGGGTAAATTTCTTCTAAATCGGCAATGGTTACCGGCGATTCTTCCGGATAACCAGTGGTTACTTGAGGATCGAAGTAAATTAAATCAGGCTGACGTTTTTTAACACCCTCGATCAACATACCCATTTGGGTTCCCCAGTCGCCTAGGTGGGCGTCAGAAACAACTTGATAGCCCTTAAATCGAAAAATACGCTGCAAGGAATCACCGATAATTGCCGTTCTTAGGTGCCCTACGTGCATGGATTTAGCGACATTAGGACCGCCAAAATCTATCATTACCTTATGCCCAGACAAATCTTCAGCGCAGCCGAAAGTTTGATCTGACGCTAATTGCGATAATTTCTGTGCTAAATAATCTCGTTTCACCAGAATGTTGATAAAACCAGGGCGGACGACACTGAGGGTCTCAACAAAATTATTTTCGCTGAGCTTCGCGACCACACTTTCGGCCGTAACGAATGGGTTGCCAGCGCCAAGCTTAGCAGCGGCCATAGCACCGTTACACTGAAAATCAGCTAAATCAGGGCGGTTTGAACGCTGGACTTGGCCGAGCTCAAAGGGTAAATCGAGAAGCTCGAAAGCTTCGCCAAAGATTTGTGATAAATCTTGCTCAATACTGGTTAACATGAAGTCCGCTTGGGGTAATGAATTTAACAAATGGCGTATTATACCCGCTTGACGCTAAGTTGCCATTAGCCCAACCCAGAAAAGCTATCAATACTTAAAAACTAGAGTCAGGCTGTTTTAGAAAATCTAGTTCTTCTTTGGTCGACTCTCTACCTAAAATGTTATTACGATGCGGGTAGCGACCAAAGCGATCAATAATCACTTTATGCTTTAATTCAAAGTCGTAACCATTTTCGGGAATTTGTTGATATAACTTTTCTGCTTGCTGATGGATAAGCCTTGATTCGCTGTGCATAAAAGGCATATACAAAAACTGTCGCTCAACCGGTTTTAGCTTTTGGTCGTCTCCACTGGCGATAGCCATCTGGCTTAGCGCCAAAGCCAAAGGATCAGCAGCAAAAGCTTGCGGAGTATCGCGGTAAATATTTCTGGAAAATTGATCTAGAACAATGATTTCAGCTAAGCGCCCAAGTGGCTGAGCGCGCCATTCTGATAGCTCAACTTGAATAGCTTGGGCATGCAATTTGGCAAATTTTTCGCGCAACAAGTCGTCAAAACTGCTGTCTTTTAGCCACCATTGTTTAGGTGGAATTTGCTGAAACCAAAAATCGATAATCGATTGCCAATTCATATTGACTCCTTTGTAAGCCCTAAATCAAGCCTCGGTTAGATTATTTAACCCAGCTTTGGTGTGATGTAATCAATTAAGCCATCACTGGCTACTTCGATCAACTTCACCACTTCGGTAAAACCTTTTGTCCCGCCATAATAAGGATCTGGCACTTGACTAATCCCTAACTGAGGTGCGAAATCAGCTAAAAACAGTTTTAATTTATCACTATAACCATTTGATTTATATAATTTTAAATTATCTAGATTCGATTGATCCATCGCTATAATCAGATCAAACGTATCGAAATCTTGCGGTGCTACTTTACGAGAGCGAATAGCGGATAAATCATATCCAAACACCGCTGCATGTTGCTGTGATCGCTCGTCAGGCGGTTCACCCAGATGGTAAGCACTAGTACCCGCAGAGTCGATAAATAGTTTATTAGCAATTCCCGCTTGCTCTGCTTTGGCGCGAAAAACACCCTCAGCAGTGGGTGAGCGACAAATATTGCCTAGACAAACGAAAAGAATGGAATACATTAGAGGCGTGACTGTCGGTAGGCTTCTTGGGCTAAAGCCAAATCTTCCGGTGTATCAATGCCCATGCCAGGTACATCTTTAGCAGTGGCAATATGGATTTTAAAACCGTTTTCCAAGACCCTTAACTGCTCCAAAGATTCAAGCTTTTCCAAGGCACTTGCAGGCATTTTGACATAGTCGGCCAAAAAACCAGCGCGGTAAGCGTAAATACCAATATGACGCTGGCAACTTGCCAGATCCATCACTTTACCTTGTTCAAACCCCCCTTGCTGCCAAGCGATAGGCGCTCGCGAGAAATAGAGCGCATGGCCGGCAGTATCCGCTACAACCTTAACCACGTTCGGATTAAACACTTCTGCAGCTTCTAAAATTGGGGTAGATAAGGTCGCCATTGGGCAATCACTTGTAGCCAAATTGGCAGCTACTTGGCCAATGTTAGCAGACGATATAAAAGGTTCATCGCCCTGCACGTTCACTACAATGGTCTGCGCAGACAAAGCAAGTTTTTGGCAAACTTCTGCTAGTCTGTCAGAACCCGATTGATGGCTGGAAGCCGTCATACACACTTCGCCGCCAAAAGACTCAACGGCCGTTTTAATATCTTCATTATCAGTAGCTACCACCACTCGATCAGCATTGGCTAGCATGGCCCTTTGGTAAACATATTGAATCATCGGCTTATCGCCAATTAGTGCTAAAGGCTTGCCAGGTAAACGGGTTGATGCATAACGAGCAGGAATGATAACTACAAAACTCATGCTATTTCGCTGCCTACACATTTTTTAAAGCGTCAAGTTCAGCAATACCCAGCTCGCGAGCTTGATCTTCCAACATTACCGGAATGTCATCGCGGATCGGATAAGCTAACTTATCAAAACGGCACACTAGCTCATTAGCATCCCGATGGTAAACTAAATGTCCTTTGCATAAGGGGCAAACTAAAACATCGAGTAATTTAGAGTTCATTTATACAGCCTTTTGGCGAATTAAATTAAGTAAATTTGTGCTCAGCTCTGGCGCTAGCTGCGCAGTAACGGGTAAGTAATAACAGTTATCATTGGCAAATTCCTGACATTTTACCGCATCTTTTTCCGTCATAATAATACTCCCCTCAATATTTTCAAAATCTTCGGGACTAAAATGATGATGATCGGCAAAGGACTGACTGCTAAATTCGTAACCAAGCTGAGTTAAAGTGTTATAAAAGCGTTGCGGGTTGCCGATCGCCGCGATAGCGGTAATGGAACCTTGTAGCTTTAATTCTATTTCTGAACGATCCTTTACTGAGCGTAGTTTGGCAGGATTAAGCTGCATAGTGTCGCCATTGACAACCGTCAAATCAGTTTGTGACGCGCGGCTAACGGGTTCTCGTAGCGGCCCCAACGGCATCAAGAGACCGTTACCAAACTGACGCTCTGCATCTACCACTAAGATTTCAATATCACGTTGCAAAGCATAATGCTGCAAACCGTCATCACACAGAATTAAATCGCAGGAAAACTCATCCACCAATTTTTGCGCCCCACGAGCTCTTTGCCTATCGACCACGACAGGGCTTTGGGTATTGTTGAAAATTAATTTCGGTTCATCACCCACTTGGCAAGGTTTAGAGGTTTGTTCAACCACTATCGGATATTGCTCGCTTTGGCCACCATAACCGCGCGTTACTAGACCTGGTTTGAAACCTTCGGCTTTTAGAAACTTCAAAAGATGGATCGCCAGCGGTGTTTTACCCGTGCCGCCAACATTAATGTTGCCAATAACAATCACTGGCACATTAGGCTTTGCAGAGTTAAAAATACCTAGTTTGTAGCAGGCGCGACGTAAGATTACCAGCAATGCTAGTAGCCAGTGCAAAGGATAGAACAAATACAGCCACCAAGATTTTTTTACATACCAAATGGATTCAAAAAATTGCTGGGTTTTACTAACGGCCATTGCGGTTAATCGCTAAATTGCATTTGGTGTAGTCGAAAATATTCGCCTTTTAAGTCGAGCAGGCTTTGATGATCACCCCGCTCCACCACTTCGCCTTGGTTTATAACTAAAATTTCATCAGCATTTTCGATGGTCGATAGACGGTGCGCCACTACAATCGTGGTGCGATTTTGCATAAGGTTTTCCAATGCATTTTGAATATGACGCTCCGACTCAGTATCCAGCGCTGAAGTGGCTTCATCCAAAATTAAAATTGGCGCATCTTTTAAAATTGCTCGAGCGATGGCAATGCGTTGGCGCTGGCCGCCTGACAATAAGGAGCCGTTATCGCCAATATTAGTATCCAAGCCTTGCGGCAAGGTTTGGATAAATTCCCAAGCATTAGCATTTTCAGCCGCTTCAATAATTTGCGATTCATCAGCTTTTGCTGAAGTGCCGTAGGCAATGTTATTTCGCACGCTATCGTTAAACAAAACCACATTTTGCGAAACGATAGCAATTTGTTGACGCAAAGAATCGAGCTTAACATCGTAAATATTTTGTCCGTCAATACTGATAACGCCCGTTTCAATATCATAAAGTCTTGGCAAAAGGTGGGTAATGGTGCTTTTGCCACTGCCTGAACGCCCAACTAAGGCCAAAGTTTTAGTGGCGGCAACATCAAAGCTGACGTTTTTTAATACCAGCTCATCGTTGGGATTATAACCAAAGCTAACCTCTTTAAAGCTGACTTCGCCTTTGGTATTATCAAGGGTGAGAGTGCCAACATTCCTCTCCCCTTCTTGGTCTAAAATTTCAAAAACACTTTGCGCGCCAGCGATCCCGCGTTGTAATTGGGAGTTTATGTTCGATAAATCTCGTAGCGGTTTTAGGATTAATGCCATCAGCGCCACATAACTAATAAACTGCGCGCCCTCCATATAGCCATCAACAATCTGCTTACCACCAAAATACACAATGGCAGCAAAGCCAATACCGGCGATGGTTTGAATGGTCGGAGAGGATAACCCCTGCGCTGCCACTAACTTCATGTCTTGGTTACGGTTTGCATTAGTCGCTTTAGAAAACTTTTCAATGGTTCTTTGTTGACCACCAAAAATTTTAATCACTTCTTGGCCGCGAATGGTTTCTTCCGTGGTTTTGGTGACTTCACCTATTGAGTTTTGAATGCCTTTACTGACTTTCTTGAAACGTTTAGCACTGACATTAACCACAAAAGCAACCACCGGCGTGAGTACTAAAATAAACAAGGTTAAACGCCAACTAATAATTAGCATATACATAAGCGCAAACAGCACCATACCGCCCGAGCGAAGCATGGTAGTGATCGCCTTAGAACTGGCGAAGGCAATCTGCTCGATATTAAATGTTAAGGTTGAAAGTAAAGTTCCGGGAGCTTTATCGGTAAAGAACTTTGTTGGTTGATAAATGTAATGTGCGAACAGTTCTTCTCGTAAGTCTTGGATAACCTTGCGACCAGCCCAGCCCATGCTGTAGGTGGCAATAAAATTAAAAATACCGCGCACAAAAATAGCGCCAATGATAATAATGGGGGTTTTGACCAGTAGTGTGTAGCGATCTTTGTTTTCTATTGCTACATCCAAATATTGAATGGCATTAACAAAAGAGGTTTCAATTAGCGCATAAAAAATATTGGCTAAAATTGCGATCATGATAGCCCATTTATAGCGCTTACTATAACCAAGGATGCGTTTATAGACTTGCCCACCCTTATAAACTTGTTCGGGCTTGTTGTTTAGCTCTGTTGTTTCAGACTCAGTCATTGCTCTTTTCGGCCTGTTGCGTTGCCAGCGTTAGGTTGCTATAGCCAAGCTGTCCCGCAGCGTCCATAACGCTGATTACGGCTTGATAAGGTGCTTGAGCATCCGCACTAATAATGACCTGTATATTGGGATCGGAGGAGACAGATGCAATGGCTTCCTTAATCGACACTAGCTGTCGATTGATTACCGTCTGGCCATTAACGAAAACATCACCTTGCTGAGTCACATTAATTTCCAATGATTCTGGTTTAGCCTCCAAGACTTCCCCCGATGCTTGCGGTAAATCAAGACTGATTTTGGTTTCTTTTTTAAAGCTGGTGGAAACCATGAAAAAAATCAATAACAAGAAAACCACATCAATTAAGGGCGTTAAGTTAATTTGTAATTCTTCTTTGCGCTTTTTAAGCCACATGGGGTTTAGGCTCCAGTAAAGATTTCGCGCTCACCATGCAGAACATCCACCATTTTCAAGGCTTCCTGCTCCATTTCGGTGACCAACTCTTCGACTTTACGACTAAAATAACGGTGCAAAACCACCGTCGGAATAGCAACCGCCATGCCCGCAGCGGTGGTAATCAAAGCTTCTGAAATACCACCGGCCAGCGCATCGGCATTGCCAACCCCTTCTAAGCGAATGACGGTAAACACCTTAATCATGCCAATAACTGTACCTAATAAACCCAATAGCGGTGCTACTAATGCAATCGAGCCTAAGGTGTTAAGAAAGCGTTCAAGCCGAATCACGATGCCACGCCCTGCTTCGTTAATACTGGCTTTCATCGCTTCGCGCCCAAATTGGTGGTTCAACAGCCCTGCCGTTAACACCTCGCCTAAGGCAGAGCTGTTTTTTAAATCACGCATTTTTGACTTATCAAACTGACCGTTTTTTATCCAAGTCCAAACTTGAGCTACCAAATGCTTAGGTAAAATACTGTCTTTGCGCAAAGACCAAAAGCGCTCAATGATGATCCCCATAGCAATCAAAGAGCATAAAATGATCGGAACCATGGTCCAACCGCCGGCTTTTAACAAATCGAGCAACATACCCGTTGAGCTTGATGTGGCTAGCATTGACGTTTCCTCAACATTGATTTTTCCTGAAGTTGTTATTTGAAGTATTTGATTTATAAGGCCTATTCTAGTCATTTAATTGACCAGTTACAAATGGCTATTGGATTTATCGCTGCCACCTATTGTATCGTCCAAATTGGGAATTATTCGAGCATTTGATTATACTTTTAACCACTATAAACTGAGTCGGCAGAGTTAACAGGATTATTCCCCTATGGCGTTAGATTCAAACACAATCGAGTTGAAAATTGGCGGCGTCCCCGAGCATTTTAATTTACCTTGGCGTATAACCATTGAATCGGGAGTCTTACAAAAACATTCGATCAAAGCCAGTTGGCACGACTTTCATGGTGGCACAGGCGCTATGGTCAAAGCGCTCAATGCAGGCGAAGTAGACGTTGCAACTCTATTGACAGAGGGTGCGGTGAAAGCCCTAGCAGATAAAGATTGTCAATTTGAGTTATTTTCCTTTTACACCAAAACGCCTTTAATTTGGGGCGTGCATACTCCCGCTAATTCTGCCATAAAATCTCTTTCCGATATTAAGAATGCTACTTTTGTCATCAGTCGCTACGGCTCCGGATCTCATTTAATGGCTTACTTGCTAGCAGAGTCGTTAGGTTTTGACAGTGACGATTTAAAGTTTGAAATTGCTCATAATCTCGATGGTGCACGGGAACTCTTTCGCTCGGGAGCTAATCACGTGTTTCTTTGGGAAAAGTTTATGACTAAACCCTATGTAGATAATGGCGAGATGCGCTTAATTGATGATTTTCCAACACCTTGGTCTTGTTTTGTCACCTGCGTTAATAAATCGGTGCTTAACAAGCACCCTAAACAGATTAAGCAGCTGATGAAGCAGGTGTTAAAAACTGCTCGACAACTCAAGCAGTCGCCAATCACTCCAAAATTGATAGCCAGTCACTATCAATTACAGCTGAAAGATGTCAAAACTTGGTTAGCGGCAACCCAGTGGCAAAAGCATAAAAAGCTCGATATGAAACTAATTAAGAAGGTTGAAGCAAAGCTACGGCAGCTTAACGTTATCTAATCTGCTCATCTAATTTTAGAAACGGCATGCACAAAAAAGCCAGCTTGCGCTGGCTTTAAAATAATGGCGGAGCGGACGGGACTCGAACCCGCGACCCCCGGCGTGACAGGCCGGTATTCTAACCAGCTGAACTACCGCTCCGCAAAGGGTGTTAAGCTAAGCCTAACAAGTGTTCCGCTGGGTGACCATACTGGTCAACGGCGTGCATAATACTTTCGAAGCTTTTGGGCGTCAACTACTTTTTTTGAGTTTTTTTAAGATTTATTCAAACTGGCTAATTTATATTCAAGATGGTGCTTTGCCAGCTTGATATTACCAAGAAAAACTACTCTTCGATTGGGATCCAGGAAATGATTCTGTCCTCGATATCTTCACCTGCTAGCAGCTGCTCAGGAGTTACCTTACCTTTAACGCTGAAGCCTAATTCATGAATAAGCTCGCGACTGCCAGACTTGAGGTGATGCCATTCAGGCAAGTCTTTTCCCGCAGCCACCCGACGATAACCACAAGTTTCCGGTAACCAATAAAATTCTTTAATATTCTCAGGACTGATCTGCATGCAATCGGGAACCAAACTCGTTCGGTTAGCATAATCGGTACATTGCAATGAAGATTCATCCAGCAGATAGCAAACTACGTCCGTTTGCATCAAGAGTTCTTCCTCTTCATCCACAAACTGCATACGACAACATTTTGCGCAGCCATCACATAATGACTCCCACTGTTGGGCAGTCATTTGATCCATTGGTGTATCGAGCCAGAATGCAGCCATTTCAACTAAGCTTACGATTTAGACTTATTAGCAGATTGAATTAGCCGACTCAAATCCTCTTCTGAAGGTGGCATTTGCAGATAATACCCCTCCTCGTTTAACTTGGATTTTACTTCGTTAATATCAGCCAAGGCTAACTTGTGTTTTTTATCCAAATCAAGGTGCATCACTAACTCTGGTTCTCCCCACATCGCCATTAGCGTTTCTGGCAAATCGGCCAAATCCGCTTGGTAAGGTACATAAAGGTAGGTATCGGGTCGTTTTGCACTTTTATAAATGCTACTTAACATAGTCTTTTCTCAGTTTTATAACTTTTGCTCGCCTATCATTTAAAGAGGCTATAACTGGTTTTAAACTAACTTGAGGCCAGTTCAGAGCAAGTCGCCTCAAACGCTTCGCTTAATAAAGATTTTCGCCATTTATTCCAAAAACGATTAGGCCGATTGGGCTTTTTCAATTTTAATGACACATAATATTCCAGCAAACGATTATTGACCAAAACTCCAGCTGGAATGGATTCTTGCTCTGCTATTATAGCGGCTTTTTGTTTGAGCTGCTTTACTATCGGTTTAGCTTGCGGGAGTTTGTGAAACGCAATAATAGGCTCTGGGTATTCATCGGGCGGCATTTTATCTGCTTGTTCGATAAGCGCCAGCAGTTCGCTACCATAGCGCCGAATACTCGCTCTATGGCAGCCTACGGCGAGCAGATCTGAGGTTTTTGGTTGGGCTTTAAGGCATATTTCGACCAGCTGATGATCGCGAAAGATAAACGTTTTAGGGATATTGTTTAATCGAGCCAGTTGTTCGCGCCAGCTAACAATTAGCTTAAGCCGATTTAATTGTTTTGCGTTTAGTTTAAAGGCGCCCTTAACTCGAATATAGTAGGCATCAAAATTTTCCGGACAGGATACCGCTTCAAAGACGCTTTGCGCGTCCTGAATAACGAAATCAAAATGCCCCGCAATTAATAGTTTGTCGCGTAATTGATAATAAGCTGGGAGTAGAAATTGCACATCTTGCGCCGCATAAGTGAGTTGCTCTTGGCTAAGCGGTCTTTGCAGCCAATCGGTTTGAGTCTGTTGCTTGTCTAAAGTCAGCCCTTGGGTAATGTCAACTAAGTTTGAATAGCCTAAAGTTAAGCCAAAACCCGCAAAAGAAGCTGCGATTTGGGTATCGAAAACCGAATTAAAACTAAATTGGTAACTATTGAAAAGCGCTTCCAGATCTTCGCTACAACTATGCAGGGTTTTGATCAGTGTTTTGGATGCAAACACGGCTTTGAGTGGCGAAAGATCCTGCAGTTCCAATGGATCAATCAGATAAACCTTATTGCCATCATACAGCTGAATTAACGCCAAATTATGAAAATAGGTATTGGTTCGATCAAATTCTGTATCTACCGCAATAACTTCTTGCTGCAACCACTGCTCTGCCAGTTCCGACAAATTAGCGACGTTACGAATAAATTTGACCTTGAGCGACTCTCCGTGCTCTTGTAATTTAAAATTCTCCAACGAGTTTCCTTACTTTCTTAGCTCTTTCCGCAATATTTTTCCTACATTTGACTTAGGTAATTCATCATAAAATTCCACGACTTTGGGGATCTTATAACCGGTTAAATGGTCACGGCAGTGGGCAATCAGTTCTTCTTCATCCAAGTTAGGATCTTTTTTCACCACACAAATCTTAACCACCTCACCTTTTACTTCGTCGGGTTCACCAATGGCTGCAACCTCGAGCACCCCAGGATGCAAAGCAATCACATCTTCAATTTCATTGGGGTAGACGTTAAAACCCGACACTAAAATCATGTCTTTTTTACGATCAACGATTCTTAGGTAGCCTTCTTGATCGATGGTTGCCATATCGCCAGTGGCTAACCAGCCATCTTTATCCAAAACCTTTGCGGTCTCTTCAGGTCGATTGAGGTAGCCTTCCATGACCTGAGGTCCTTTAATCCAAAGTTCGCCAGCTTCGTTAAACCCAAGTGATTGCAAATTATCATCACGTATCTCAACATCCGTATTCGGAACTGGCAAACCAATAGTTCCACTATACTTGCCTGCATTTAATGGATTCATGCTGACAACAGGAGATGTTTCTGTCAATCCATAACCTTCTAAAATTGGAACACCTGTCACCTTTTGCCATAAATCAGACACCGACTGCTGTACCGCCATGCCACCGCCGATCGCCAATCGCAGTTGGCTGAAATCCAATGCTTTAAAGTCAGCAGTATTGGCTAAACCATTAAACAAAGTGTTAACGCCAGTGATGATGGTAAAAGGATACTGTTTTAAGGTTTTACAAAAGTCCTTCATGTCACGAGGATTAGTGATCAGGATGCTATGACCGCCCGCCTTTGAAAATAACAGACAATTCACGGTGAGCGAAAAAATATGGTACAGCGGCAATGCGGTAATAATGGTTTCTTGGCCTAACTTTAAAAATGGTCGCATCCAAGCATCGGTTTGCAGCAAATTGGCCACCATGTTTTTGTGACTTAAAATAGCGCCTTTCGATACCCCAGTGGTGCCGCCGGTATATTGTAAAAATGCGATGTCATCTTGGGTTACGGTAACAGGTTTAAAGGTTAGCGTGGCACCCTTTTTTAAGGCATCAACAAAAGAAATGCCAGAAACCTTATGGCTTGGCACCATTTTTTTGAGGTGCTTAACCACAAAGTTGACGATAAAACGCTTGGGTTGGGGGCAAGCATCACCAACCTTGGTTAATATGACATGCTTCAAATTAACTTCATCGATCACTTCATCCAAAGTATTCGCAAAATTTTCTAAAATTAAAATTGCGTCAGCGCCGCTATCAGTCAGTTGGTGTTTTAACTCTCGCGGAGTGTACAGCGGATTCACATTAACGATAACGATGCCTAATTTTAAAGCTCCGTATAGCGCAATCGGATATTGCAACAAGTTCGGCATCATCAACGCTAGCTTGTCACCCTTTTGCATGCCCAATTCTTGTTGCAAGTAAGCGGCGAACTGTTCTGATTTTTGATCCAGTTCTTTATAGCTCAAAGTTATCCCTAAATTGGATACGGCAGGATTATCTGGATACTGCTCAGTGCTCTCTTGCAAAATGTCACCAAGGTTTTGGTATTGAGATAAATCGATTGATTGCTCTACTTGAGAAGGATAATTTTTGAACCAAACGGCTTCCATTGAGGTACCTACTGTTATTAATTTTTAGTCTAAAAACTGCTGGATTAAATGAGCGGTTTCTTCAGGGTATTGCATATGAAAATGATGGCCGCCTTCAACTTCTATCAATTCGTGATCAGCTATATTAGCTAAGCGTCGCTGATAAGGAAATTGACGTATTAACCCAGATTTCGCCATCAGCAGCAAAACTTTCGCTTTCACTTGTTGTAATATAGCGTCATGTTGTTCTTCTGTCATGCGCAACCAAGAAGCTTGTTTTAAGCGGGCATCGCTAGACCACTGAAACCCTTTCAAAGTGCGCATTACACCTCTTTCAATCAGCGGGTAGAGGGTTTGCCAATCAAGCTCGCTCACTTGCTCACGCGCTTTGGCGGCAGACTCGAGATCCGGGAAATAGCGTTTATTCCCACGCACTTTTCGACGATCTTCAATCGCTTCGCTTAATTGCTTGACCGTATCTTGTGCTGGCGTTGTTAGCGCGCCGAGAGAGTCTATCAGCGCCAATTTACTAAAGCGATCGCTAACCACCCCAGCGTATAATAGCGCCAAAGCGCCACCCATCGAATGTCCTATTACTTGGCACTGCTCAATATTTAAAGTATTGAGCACCGCGTCAATGGTCGATAAACCGGAAACAAATTGGTAATCTGCATCTACAGAAAGGTGTTCTGATTGGCCATGCCCGGGGACTTCAAAAGCAATTAAACGGTATTTATGTTTCAGATAAGGCGCTAGATAGTGAAAGCTGGCGGCGTTATCGAGCCAACCGTGCATGCACAAAACCGCTGGAAGGTCAGGATCGCCCCACTCGATAACGGAGATTTTTTTTTGTTTAACTTGGAGTTGGTATTCTCTATCGAAGGTAAATTGCATAACAATGCCACCAAAAATTCTTATCGGATTATAGTGCTAAGCTACTGAAAGATAAACTGATTATGCCAGATAATTCCTTGGAAGGTTTTATCACGCATAAAAAATGGGTCACTTATGTGACCCAGCTGAGGAATAATAACTCAAAAGAGAAGTGACAATGACAACCAAGAAAGCAGAAAAGCATGCTATTGCATATAGAGAGGGGAAACTTCTCCGCTTCCTTCAATTATTATGAGTGTAAATTCAACAAAAAGTTCCCGCTTTTTCATATTTTGCTTTAATTTAGCTGATTAAATTCAAAGCAATGATTTTAAGCCAATAAAATCAATAGTTTAAATAATTAAGTTAAAGTGGAAATTGATCTTGGTTTATGCTGATTAGCGTGGCTCTTACGGTATATAATCAACTTTTTCGAGACGAAAACTCAGTTGTGATGCTTTTGATAAGATTTTAGGACTCTTTTCAGAGCCAATGGCAAGCGGTATATGGGTCGCAGTTAATTCAAAAAGGTTCCAGGTCGGATCGATACCGTGCCATTTACCGTCAAAATAAGCCTCAACCCAGACATGACCGCCAAAACGCTGCTTGTCGTCGCCAAGATAGATAAGGCCGCTCACTTCACGCGCAGGAATACCTACCGAATTGAGCATTTCTGTCAGTAGCAAGGCGTGCTCGGTGCAATCTCCGATTCGATTAACCAGAATATCGTCAAGATTAAAGCTCGCTGGTAGAACTTTGTAGGTTAAATAGTTATGCACAAATTCTAGCAACCTTTTGGTTTTAGCTTGCCCACCCTTGAGTGTTTCAACCTTTGCACGAGCGATACTTGCAATTTTTCGATGACTAGTTGCTTGCAACACTGCTTGTGGCGCTGGATACTGTTGTCCTGCGTCATTAACCAATCGGCTATTGTCAATAGTTAGCGCTGGGTGCCCTTGTAAGATTTTAATATCAGCGCCGTTTAAGGAAAGCTCCAGCGACTTGACTTTTCGCGGATCGCCAAGCGGTTTATCGATCAGTATCCCTGAGCCTAAATACAAATCACGCTGCATTTCAGGGTTTAGACTCACTTTGCCTTCGCTTGCTACAAAACTAATGCCGTTGGCCCTTTGCCTCTTAATCATAACGCCATCGGCACTAAAAAATTGAAAATCGGCTTCAGACTGATAAGCATCATTTGCTTGGTTAGAGTTTTGTAATTGATGGATCAGTTGAAAATACGGCTGGTTGTTACTTTTTACTTGCTGCACTTGATATCGAGAATAATGCAAGCCAAAATCATCCGAGTTAAGTTCTTTAACGATCAATAAATCATTTTCCAGAGGAGCTTGTTCGATAAATTGTCTGACACGGAAATAATCATTTAAGCTATATTTAACGGCTTTTAATTTTTTTTGCTCGCTTCGAGTATTGCGCTTGATATCGACCAGCAGTTGCTTATGATTTTGAAAGTTTTTCTCAATTAGCAACTGCGGTTCGTTGGAATAAATCTGACCAGATACTAGATTATAGGGCGCTTTCTTAGCAAAGTTCAATCGACGCTTAAATTGAAACTTGAGTCTTTGTCCTTGCACCCTGCCCTCGATCAAATCTTCTTCGATAATGCTAATGTGCTTATCACCCTTAAGCAATTCGATGCTAGCCCAACCCACTGCCTGCTTTTGCCAGTTGATTTGATACCACTGCTTAAACGGCTGTACTGACTCGGGCTGCCATAGCGAGCTAGTTTCTTGTTTTGAATGGTGCTGCCAATAAAAAAGCGCCGCTAATCCTGTAACTATTAGCAGCGCCGTTAGCACCCAAATAAGTTTAGGCTTTTGCATCGTCCATTTTAGTGATTTTGAAGTTGAATAGACCGTATAGGAAAGAGATAAACGGATTAATCAAGTTAAAAAAGCAGTAAATCCAATAAGCACCAGTGGCTACGCCTAAAGTTCCGGCCATATAAGCACCACAAGTATTCCACGGAATAAGCGGCGATGTAATAGTTCCTGCATCCTCTAAGGTTCGGGATAGATTACGAGCATCAAGGCCGCGTCGCTTAAACTCAGCGCGATACATCCGCCCTGGCAGCACAATAGCGATATATTGATCCGAAGCGATAAGGTTCATGCCAATACAGGTGAGCAATACCGAAGCCACTAAAGAACCGGTTGATTTAGCCATACCGATAATTGAATGGACTAACTTTTGCAGTAAGCCAGTTTTTTCCATTGCAGCACCAAAGGTCATGGCGCAGATAATAAGCCAAATAGTATTGAGCATGCTTGACATGCCGCCACGACTGAGCAATTTATCAAAGTCTTCTGAACCAGTTTCAATGGTAAAACCTGAAAAAAGCGAACTCCAAACTCCAGCAAAGTAAGTCATCGCAGTAGAAAGTTTGTCGTTATCAACAAAGTTTTTGATCAACTCGCCTTGCAGTATTACCGCGAAAACCCCACCCAATAAAGCGCCAATCAAAATCGTGGCCACCGCCGGAACTTTTTTAAAAGCCATCACAAACACCGCCAACAAAGGCACTAGCGACCAAAGACTGATAGTGAAGTTTTCATCCAAAAGCTTTAGCGCTTCTTCTAGGCCAACGGCTGCTTCTGAGGGTTGTTGGCGTAAACCAATCACGGTAAAAATTACCATCGCAATAATTAACGAAGGTAACGTCGTCCAAATCATATGCCGAATGTGTACGAATAAATCCGTGCCGGTAACCGCCGGAGCCAAATTGGTGGTATCCGATAGCGGCGACATTTTATCGCCAAAGTAAGCGCCGGAAATAATAGCACCCGCGGTAATGGCGGAGCTCAAACCCAAACTTTCTGCAATCACAATTAAACTAACGCCGATAGTTCCTGCGGTGGTCCAAGAGCTACCAATACTAATCGAAACGATTGCACAAATTACTGTCGAAGCTACATAAAAATATTCTGGCGATAGAATTTGCAGACCATAATAGATCATGGTAGGTACGGTTCCGGCTAAAATCCAAGCGCCAATCAAAGCACCAACCATTAATAGAATTAACATAGCGCCTAGCGCTAGACTGATCCCATCAACAACGCCTTTCTCAAGCTCTTTCCAAGTTTGACCGTTAACCAAACCAACGATAATGGCAATGGCCGCCGCTATAATTAAAGCAATTTGGTTTGCACCATAGGAAGAATCGGCTCCGTATAGTCGAACCGATAAAAACAACAGCCCAATCAAAGTTAAGATCGGCAGTAAGGCTTGCGCGATACTCGGCTGACGACTTTGTGAATCGACCATAGATTAATCCTTATTTTCTGTAAGCAGTATTTTTTTCGGTTGAAATATCTTGGTAGCGCTCGCGCAAGCGACTAGCTTTGGTGGTTTTATCGACTAGTTTACCGGCCAGAATCACTTCTTCTGCACTGGTCGTTACTTCTAATGGGTCGCCGTCCCAGATGACCAATTCAGCCGTATAACCAGGCATGATCTTGCCATAAGACTCAGCGCCACCAAAAATCCGCGCCGGGGTCACGGTAAAGGCTTTTAACGCCACATCGTAAGGCAAACCGTAACTTACCGCGGTGCCCGCTGAATGACGAACCGTATGCGCGTTATGAGTGTTTTGGAAACCTTGACCAAGGAAAATCAAGTCCACGCCTGCTTTATGCAGCAAAGCGGCCTGATCAATGCGTTGTCCTAGTGATTCAAAGCTAGCCGGAATATTATTCATCGGGTCGAGCATCACGGGCACATTAGCGCGCGCAATGTCTCTGGCCACCATCCAAGCTTCGGCCGCGCCTTTTAAAATAATTCGAATACTGTTTTTCTTAGCAAAACGCAATAAAAGCATAATATCGCTGGCGCGATTGACATTAAAAACCACCGGCGTTTTACGCTCGATCACTGCTTGCATAGCTTTCAAATCATCAATCGAGTGATTCAATTCACGGTATTCGCCGGCTAAAATAGCTTGATAGTTATCGGCGTATTCGCGGCTTTCATCGAATAAAGTTTGCAGCTGCTTTAGAGCCGTTGCGCGCGAACCACCGGCTTGGTTAGAGGCTCTTTCACCGAAGCTACCAAAAATTGCCACACTCTTTGCAATTACCGGATGGTAATCTCCACTCAGACTCATGATCGCACCCTGACCAAACAGCAAATGACCATTGCCATAAGCTGGGCTGATAAGCGTTCGAGTCACGCCTTGAGCCCTATTGTGCGGAACTAAGGTAGAGTTCGGATTAAAGGCTTCTTCAAGACTAAAGCTAGCGCCCGTCAACTCGTCTGCAGTCACGGCATCCATGGTTTGATTCAAAGCATCAATTTCGACCAAGCCAATGCTGTTAGCTACCGCAAAAATTCCAGGCGTTACCTCTTTGCCTTGTGCATCAATAGTGTTATCCGCGCGTGAGTTAATGTTTTTTCCTAGGGACTTGATAAGGCCATCTTCGATTAATATGTCCGCATTGTTTAAAGTCCCTTGCGAGCTTAGAGTGTGCACCTTAGCATTCTTAATCAATAAAGTTTGCGCCGCCAGCGAGCTGGCTAACACTGGGCAGACGATTATCACCAAACTTATCAGGATTTTCTTAGAGAGTACTTTCATAGAGAGCATTTTCATAGTCGGTTCTCCTGAGGTTTTAAGACGCCTAAATCGAAATCACTGCTGGGTTGAACCGTTTTATCATCGCGATCATATTTTAAAGCGCCATCAATAAAAACTTTTTCTGCTTTAGCGTAAACACTGAAAGGATTGCCGTCCCAAATGACCAGATCGGCCATTTTGCCGGCTTCTAAGGATCCCGTGTGTTCCTCAACGCCTAAAGATTTGGCGGCATTAATGGTGATCCATTTGATTGCATCTTTTGGTTTAATATCGAGTCCCATTTTATTGCCGGATGTCATCGCCTTAGCGGCATCTTTGTTTAAGTGCTGAATACCAACGGCTGAGTCGGAATGAACCACTGCACAAGCCCCGGCTTTATCAACTAAGGCAACATTTTCAGCAACCGTATCGTAAGCTTCCTGTTTAAAGCCCCACCAATCAGACCACATCGCCGAACAAACTTCGTTTTCCGCTAATAGATCTGCAATTTTGTAGGACTCTATGGCGTGGTGGAAGGTCGAAACCTTATAGCCAAACTCTTTAGCAATATCCAGCATTACCGCCATTTCATCGGCTCGATAGCAGTGGTTATGGACTAAAATTTCGCCATTCAAAACCCCCATCAAGGTCTCCATTTGTAAATCGCGCTTTGGCTTTTTACCGGGTTTGCCGTTTTCAACAGACTTATTGTAGGCATCCCACTGTTTTTTATAGTCTTGCGCCTTAATCCAAGAAGCTCGATAGCCAGCCACATTGCCCATTCGAGTCGCAGGTGCGCGCCCTTTTGAGCCGTAAACCCGTTTAGGATTTTCCCCGCAAGCCATCTTCATGCCGTGTGGCGCATTAGGGAATTTCATATCCATCACAGTGCGCCCGAGCACATTTTTCAAGGTCACACCGCGACCGCCAACCAAATTGGCCGAACCGGGCAAAATTTGCATAGAAGTGACGCCGCCGGCTAGCGCTAAGCTAAACTGCGGATCTTGTGGCCAGACCGAATGTTCCGCCCAAACTTCGGCAGTAACGGGCGCGGTCATTTCATTGCCATCGGCACTGGTTTGCACGCCTGGGGCTGGATAAACCCCCAAATGCGAGTGGACATCAATAATTCCTGGAGTAACCCACTTACCATCGGCATCTATCACCAATAAATCATCATCACCGGGCTCGGATAAATCTTCGCCAACCTCAACAATTTTGCCGTCTTTAAAATACACAGAGCCATTATCAATCTGCTCGCCAGTGGCGGTTAATACGGTGGCATTTTTAATAAAAACAGGTGCGTACTCTTGTGCTTGATAGCGACTGGCAAAAGGCTTGTCTTTATCATGTTGCTCTTCTTTTTGCTCAGAGCAGGAAACAATAACAGCGCTAATAAGCGCTGCTAAGGTTAAAGGTTTTAATTTAGTTATCATGCTTTCCCCAATTAGAAAATTTGAACGCCAAAGAATCGGTCTAAAATCGTGGTAATGGCGATGGCGCCTAATATCACTGGACAAATGAAGCTGACCGCAAAGTTAATGTATTTGGTCACTAACGGAATAGCGTTTTCACGACCAATTGCGATTTCTTCGTTAAGATTATTGGTTTTCCAAACGTAAGCTACGAAAATCGAAATCAAAGCGCCACCAATCGGTAAAAAGGTATCACTCGCGATTAACTCAACAAAGTCCATAAAGCCCTTGGTTTGCCACTCGCCCTCTTTATGGATCTCCATAAAGGAAGTTAGGCTTTCAACATAACCGTTACCAAGCAATGATGGAATGCCAATAACAAAGATAAACAAAGCCATGCCCCATACGGCGTAGGGACGCTTAATTTTTTTCTCATCCACTAAATAGGCTACCGGCACTTCCAACAATGAAACGGTAGAAGTTAGCGCGGCAAAGGATAATAACAAAAAGAACACCGAGCCGATCACTACGCCTAGAGTTGGCCCCAAACTCTCAAACACGCCGGGTAAGGTCATAAAAATCAAACCAGGGCCACCTGCAACCCCTTCCATGCTGCCATTACTTAAATAAGCTACGAATGGGAAAATCATCAAACCCGCTAGGAAAGCAATGGAAACGTCAGTTAGGGTAATTAAAGCAGCGGAGCGAACGATATTTTGTTGCTTAGAAACGTAAGAGCCGTAGGTAATTAAGGCCCCCATACCCAAGGATAAGGAGAAGAAAGCTTGGCCAAGCGCAGAATAAACTACTTCGCCATTAATCTCAGAAAAATCCGGAACTAAATAAAACTTAATCCCTTCCATCGCGCCATCAAGCGTTAAGGAATAAGCAATCAAGCCGATAATCATAATAAACAAGGTTGGCATCAAGATTTTAGAGGCTTTTTCGATACCGCCAGCAATACCTTTAGACACAATAAAGGCAGTAACCGTCATGAATATAATGCCGTAAGCGCCAACTTTAAAAATCTGTTGGATATACTCTGGAAACTGCTCGCCTATGCCGAAATTGCCCTGGACAATTTCAACAAAATAGCCAAATGCCCAGCCGGCAACCACGTTATAAAAAGATAAAATTAAAACACCGGCAATAATCCCTAAAAGGCCAATAATGGACCAGTTGCCATGGCCGAGTTTTTTAAAGGCACCAACTGGATTCAGCTGAGTTTTACGACCAATCGCAATTTCCGAAACCATGACGGGAAAGCACAGCATAAAGCAGAAGGTTAGATATAAAACCACGAAAGCCGCGCCGCCGCCTTGGCCGACCTCAAACGGAAACTTCCAAATATTGCCTAAGCCAACGGCCGAACCCGCCGCTGCCAGAATAAAACCGATCCGCGTATTAAATTGTCCACGAGACGTTGCCATATTACTTCTCTTTATCGTTAATTTGTATGATTACCCCAATCGCTAATATCACCATATATTCACAAACTGCTCAAGGTTTTAGCCGGTTTTTCATACTTTTTTCAGGGGTTTTGTTTAAAACTAGCAGTTTTTCGTTAGTATGGGCACTATCTAGCCTTTCTAGCTTGCTATAAAACTGGAAAACCAATGAGAAAAAACCTATTAATATTCGCTATTTACGTCGTGAGTTTGGTACTGCTCAGTTGCAGTTATAAACAAAAAGACTTATCCAACAGCCTTAAGTTAGCATCACCGATTAGTAATAATGCAGTCGCAGTTGCTTACAGGACGGATCAAAAAGGCAATAGAGAAGCTTGGCTCTATTCTTTTAATGGTCTTATGCAGGGCAAAAGCTGGCGCGATGTGAGCTCCAATGCATTTGCTGTCAATCCACTAACAGCAGAGTCAAAGGAGCTTCCACCAGTACCAGGAAGCTCTGGCCGGCTTGCCTCAATAGCTGCAACCGTTAGCAATCAAATCTATATTTTTGGTGGCTATACGGTCGCGCAAGATCACACCGAAGTCTCAACCCCGCAAGTCTATCGTTTTGCTCCTCGAGCAGAAACTTATCAATTAGTCACGCAAATGCCAACGCCCGTGGATGATTCTGTCGCCCTAGTTTATCAAAATCGTTATATCTACTTAGTAAGCGGCTGGCATAACAATGGTAATGTTAGTTTGGTTCAGGTTTTAGATACTAAAGATATGAGCTGGCACCAAGCAACGCCCTACCCTGGAGCGCCCGTCTTCGGTCACGCGGCGGGAATGGTTGGCAATCAAATGGTGATTGCCGATGGAGTTAAAGTGCTAAAAGTCATTAATGGAAAACGTCATTATGGGATCAACCCTGAAAGCTATCTCGGGGTTATTGATGAAAATAATTTTCGTAAAATCCGCTGGCAGAAATTGCCTGAACATCCTGGAGCCGCTCGTTATAGAATGGCCGCTGCTGGGATTAACACTTTAAATCAGGTGGTTTTTGTAGGCGGTAGCGATAATCCCTATAATTTTAATGGCATTGGTTACAATGGAGTGCCAAGCCAACCAAATGATTTGATGTTTGCTTATGACTTGAGCAATTCAACTTGGCAAGAGCTTGGCAGACACACTCCGGCGACTATGGATCATCGTGGTTTGCTTAAAGTTGAAGGTGAGTTTTATATTCTCGGCGGCATGCTAAAGGATCAGCAAACCACCGATCTGGTATTGAAAATCGAGCTAGAGGGATATTAAGCGTTTGTCAATAAATCCTTTATCCGAGCTCATTCTCTATGCTCGCTTTTAAGCCTAACGTTTTTGGCAATAAGCGTTTAAAGAAAAATGTTGCTAAGTTGGTTTTGCTTTCAGCGAAACTAGATTCCTGCCCCGAAAGGATTAGCGGCTGCGACATTTTTAGCCATAGATAACCGTAAATCACCAATGCGCTGTAATGCAAATAGTCGCAAGCAATAAGTTGTTGTGTATCCGCATCGGCTTTTTCGATAATTAATTTCGATAAGGCTGCAAATTCAACCAGTTTGTCTTCAACTAAGGTCTTCTGTTCGGATTTATCGAAACTATCAAGATCCTTACCAATTATTTCCAGCAATGAATTAACATAAGAGCCTTGGTTAGCCACTAACTTACGGCCAATTAAATCTAGCGCTTGGATGCCATTAGTGCCTTCGTAAATTTGGGCAATTCGAGCATCGCGAACGTGTTGTTCCATGCCCCACTCTTTAACATAGCCATGCCCGCCAAAACATTGCTGCCCAATAGTGCAAACCTCATAACCCATATCCGTAAAGAAGGCTTTGGCAATTGGCGTTAACAAGGCTGCCATTTCGTTAGCTTCTGCAACTTTTACGGGATCCTGGCTATGATGGGCTATATCTAAATATGAGCCGAGCCAAACACCTAAGGCACGCCCTGCTTGATTAAAGGCTTGCATTTGATTGAGCATTCTTTGCACGTCGCCATGCTTAATAATTGGTGCAGTACCGTCTAGGTCTTTTACTCGTCCTTGCAGGCGATCGTGGGCATAAGCATTTGCCTGCTGATAAGCCATTTCGCCAAGCCCGATACCTTGGATCCCAATGGAAAGTCGCTCAAGATTCATCATGGTAAACATACAACTTAAACCCTGATGCTCGCCACCAATCAAATAGCCTTCGGCGTCATCAAAGTTCATTACACAAGTAGAAGAAGCTTTAATCCCCATTTTATGCTCGATAGAACCGCACATCACTCCATTTCTGTTGCCAAGAGCGCCATCTGAATCAAGCTTAAATTTTGGCACTAAAAACAAGCTAATACCCTTAGGGCCTGCTGGAGCGTCTGGTAAGCGGGCTAATACTAAATGAATAATATTCTCCGCCATATCATGCTCACCACCAGTAATAAAAATTTTCGAGCCTGAAATTTTGTAGCTACCATCTGCTTGCGGCTGCGCTTTAGTCTTTAGTAAGCCTAAATCTGATCCTGCGTGAGCTTCGGTTAAACACATAGAGCCTGACCATTCGCCGGAAATCATTTTGGGTAAATAGGTTTGTTTAAGCTCCTCGTCGGCGTGCGCTTGCAGCAAATGATAAGCGCCAGCGGTTAAGCTACCGTATAAACAAAAAGAAGTATTGGTTGAATAGAAAGACTCTTCCACCAGGACGTGAAGCGCCTTTGGCAAGCCTTGGCCGCCATAATTTGGACTAGCGGTTAACGACTGCCAGCCGCCTTGCACAAAGGCCTGATAGGCTTCTTTAAACCCTTGTGGAGTAGTCACCAAGCCATTATCAAACTGACAAGCCTCTTCATCACCGGATTGATTAATTGGTTGTAAGACTCCAGCAGCAAACTTACCCGCCTCTTCTAATATAGCGCTATACAGATCCTCATCAAACTCAGCAAAATCCTCAATATCTTCAAATTTTTGCTTAAGGCTAAACACCTCTTTTAGTAAGAACATCATGTCTTGATGGGGGATCTGATAACTCATGGTTTTCTCTTGATTAAAACGTCTGTATGAAACTTAAGTATAAAAAAAGCCTGGTCAGACCACAAGTCTAAACAGGCTTTTTTATAACTAAACTAGGGTTAGCCTGATTGATTAGCTCTAAAGTTAGTCCAGTAATCTTTGACCGTATTTTTCATGTCTTTATGCAGCAATAAGATACCTATCAAGTTTGGGATGGTCATTAGCGCCACCGTAACCAGCGCCAGATCCCAAACAATTGAAGCATCAACAATCGCGCCAGTGAAGAAAAGTCCTACATAAACCACACGGTATGGCATCACTGCTGCAGGCCCCCACAAGTAAGTTGCCGCACGGTCACCGTAATAAGACCAAGCTACCGCCGTAGTAAAAGCAAATAATAGTAAACCAATGGTAACGATATACTTTCCGTAATCGCCAAAGTAACCTTTGGTAAAGGCAACTTGCGTTAGCTTAACCGAGTGGATCAAAGACTTACCTTCAACGCTTAGATTGTTGTTGACCAATCTGCCGTTTTCAATATTGATAATGCCGGTGATGGGATTACCGTCTTTATCTAAATAAGTTACATCCTCTGCTACCGAGCGTGCATTAATCAACGTGAAGCCATTGGATATAGCCTTGCCATCATTAACTGAAATACTGCCGGTGTAGTTACCAATTACATCCTCTTTAGCCGGATTGCGATCCAAATGTTTAAACAGCTTTTGCACATCGGTATCATTTTTATCGCTATAGTCACCTACTAAAAATTGCATATCAGCGCGATCAAATTCGTTGTGATGTTTTTCAGCCCAAACACCCGAAGATAGTAATACTAAACCGGTGATGGTACAGATAATAATGGTATCAATGAACGGCTCTAATAAAGATACCATACCTTCTGACGCTGGTTCTTTACCTTTGGCGGCGGCGTGCGCAATCGGAGCGGAGCCTTGCCCTGCTTCGTTCGAGAAAAGACCTCGGTTAACGCCTCGGTTAAAGGCATAAGCAATACTCGCGCCCATAAAACCGCCAACCGCTGCTGAGCCGCTAAAGACTGAGCTAAAAATAGCGCTAAAAGAAGGAAGGATATTTTCGTAGTTATAGATAATAACCGCTAAAGCACCGACTAAATAAACCGCAGCCATTAAAGGCACAACCTTCTCAGCCAATTTAGCGATACGCTTAATACCACCAATAATTACTAGTGCCAAAATAACCGCTAACACTGCGCCAGTGATCCAGGTGTCGATCCCGAAACTATCTTCAACTCCCGAAGCGATGTTGTTGATTTGCGGCATATTGCCTGAACCGATGGAGCTGACAATGGTGGCTAAGGCAAAAAATACTGCCATCCATTTCATGTTCAGTTTCTTTTCCATGAAATACATGGGGCCACCAGCCATTGTGCCATCGGCGGTTTTTTCACGGTATTTATGGGATAAAGTTACTTCCACAAACTTGGTAGTCATCCCAAAAAAAGCGGTAACCCACATCCAGAATAAAGCTGCAGGACCACCCAAATAAACCGCTAAAGCAACACCGCCAATATTACCGGTACCGACGGTGCCCGATAACGCTGTGGTTAAAGCTGCAAAGTGTGACGTATCGCCTGGTGCATCTTTCTTGGTGTATTTGCCGCGAACAATGCGCGAGGCTTGACCGAAATAACGAATTTGCGGAAAGCCTAAATACAGCGTGAAAAATATACCGGTGCCTAATAAAAGCCAAGGAAAATAGCCCGCCGATCCTAAAAAAGAATCTATGGTAAGAATAAAGCTATGAATGGAATCAACAAAGTCCAAAACAAACCCCAATTATTTTAGTTAGAAAATTCAACTAACCTTACCATTATGACTAGATCTTGACTAGGGCTAATCTAAATCTAACTCAAGATCCTGATATTCTAGGGGTAATTGTACAAAATTAGTGGATTCTGAGACCTGAAAACGAACTCCTAAACCGAGCAAACGAACCGCTTTTTCGCGCCGGTAAAAGCCCTCTTCCATTAGCTCATAAAACAAATCATCGTTTATTCCAAAGCTGGTTCGCTCTACGGTAGTGGCCGTAAAGTCACTAAACTTTAATTTGGCATAAAGTTTGTTAATTGGTGATTCAACTTTGGATTTGGCGATACGTCGCTTTAACGTCTCCAGCAGTTTGGGAATCTCGTCTAAGCAATCTTCAAGGCTATACAAATCCTGTTCGTAGGTATTTTCAACACTCAAAGATTTGCGCGGATAAGATACGATAACTTCACGGTTATCGATCCCTTGAGCTAATTTATGTAAACGATCACCATAACTACCAAATTTTCGTGTCAAAGTAAGCAAATCATAATCACGAATATCTTGGCAATTATAGATGCCTAAATTGTTCAGTTTTTGAGTGGTTTTTTTGCCTACACCAGGGATTTTATTGACTTCCAGTTTTTTCACAAAGTCATCGACCTCATCAGGCGTAATCACAAACTGACCATTCGGCTTATTCCAGTCGGAAGCAATTTTGGCGAGAAATTTATTGGGCGCGATGCCCGCCGAAGCGGTTAAGGATAGTTCTTGATAAATCTTATGGCGAATGGCTTGCGCAATATAAGTAGCGCTACCTTGGTATTGTTGACAGTCGGTAACGTCTAAAAAGGCTTCATCCAACGATAAAGGCTCTATCAGCTTGGTGTACTGCGCAAAAATAGTACGAATAACTTTTGAGTCATGGCGGTATTTATCGAAATTTCCACCCACGATGATAAGGCTAGGACACAAACGCTTTGCGTAAGCTGACGGCATCGCCGAGTGAATACCGTAAGCGCGGGCTTCATAATTACAGGTCGCAATCACGCCTCTTCGTGACGGATGCCCGCCCACCGCCACTGGATGCCCTTTTAAACTAGGATCATCACGCACTTCAATGGCTGCGTAAAAGCAATCCATATCCACATGGATGATTTTTCGCTGTGGCGTTTCTGTTTTCATCATCAAATTATAACCATAAAAAAAGCCACCCAAAAGAGTGGCTTTATCAAGTGTCTTAAATTAGCTTTTAGCAGCTTCCATTTTATTTTTGTCGCCCGCTTTAATAATAGAAATATCTTCTAATCTAAAGTAGTTGCGAAAAGCCGCGTTAACTTCCTCAAGCGTTAGTTTTTGCAATTTTTCCTCGAAACCTTTATTCCATTGCATGCTCCGACCAAGATCGATATTACTGGTTAAAGCGCCGACTAAACGATTATCCTTAGCTCGGTTAATTCGATTACCTTGCAACACCCCTTTACGCGCATCGTCTAGTTCCTTTTGCGTAAAGCCTTCTTTAACCACACGCTCAAACTCTTCCTTAAAGCCTTGCTCAACTTTGGGCAAATTCTCTGGCGCACAAATCGCATAAGCACCAAAGGTTGCATTTTCATCATAAGAACTGGCATTAAGCCAAGAACCAGCACCATAACTTAAACCATCCTGCTGGCGTAGGCGCTTAGCCAAACGACTACCAAGTCCTGAGCCACCAAAGATTTCGTTGGCCATGGTAAGCGCGGGGTAATCTTTATGGTCGTCACGCATTTTAAAGTTCATCATAGCGCCAAATGCCGCACCCGCTTTATCCGGTGTATCAACAAATCGATTAATCGCATCAACGTCCTTAGTTTCACGCTTAATACGCTCGTAAGGAACTACCGATTGCCATTGACCTAATGTGCTATCAAGCTTGGATTTGACATCATCAACCGCGAAGTCGCCCACTAGAGCAATATCCGCATCTTGGGCGCCCATAAAATTCTTGTGGAACTGTTTGAGTTCACTGGTTTCTACCTCTTTAATCGCCGCTATTTCATCGTCAATATCCATGCTGTAATAAGGATGAGAATCATCATAAGGGCTTAAGTGACGCTGTAATTGACGGAATACCTGCGAGGTCGGCTGTTGTTTTTGCTGCTCTAAACTAACCACCATTTCTTGCTTTAAGATCTCTAACTCCTTTTGATCAAAGCGAGGATTCTTTAGCACTTCTTCAACCAAACCTAAAACCGCAGTAAGGTTTTCTTTAGTGGTTTGAATCGAAACGCCAGCACTGGTTGCACTACCGTAAGAACTCACATTGGCTTTTAATTTATCAAACTCAGCTTGAAGTTCTTCACGGCTATATTTTTCAGTACCACGATCCAACATGCCGCCAGCCAATTTTGGGATCACCTTTAAGCCGCGTAAATCTTCAAGATTACCTAAATCAAAGTTAACTCGAACCACTACAGATTCACCACGAGTTTTTTTAGGCAAATACACAACCTTAGCACCGTTGGCTAACTCGCTTTTGACTGTGCGCGCATCAATATTATCGTGCGACGGATCAAAGTCTTCGCCTTGGGCAACTTCTTCTCGCCCTTCATAACCTTCAAGCATCTTATCGATATCCGCTTGAGCAAAACGCTCAATAGAATCGGCACGATCCGGTTTTTGTTCGGGAATAAATAGACCTAAAGTTCGGTTATCATTAACAAAAATTTCGTTGGCCATGCGCTGAACGTCGGCAACCGTTACTTTCTCCAAACGATCACGATTTAAGAACAGCAAACGCCAATCACCCATACCAATCCATTCGGTTAAGCCAATGGTTACGCTTTGCGAGTTATTGAAACTAAGCTCGATTTGTTTCAATAGTTTAGTTTTTGCCCGCTCAACTTCTTCTTTGGTAATAGGCTTTGTAGCGGAGTTTTCTAAAGTATTTAAAAAAGCTTTTTCCGTTGGTGCTAAATCTTTATCCTTAGCCACTTGCGCCATAAATATGACCGCGCCGGGCTCTGCTAACTGAAAGGGAAAACCAAAAGTGCTGGCTGCTAACTTGTTCTTAACGATTTCATTGTGCAATCGGCCTGTTTCACTATCACCCATGATTTGGGTTAAAACCTGCACCGCCGCATAGTCCTCGTCAGCTCCAGCAGGGGTTTTGTACATGGCACCAACCATTTGCACATCACCAGTACGGCGAACGACCACTTTGCGCTCACCATCTTGAATAGGCTCTTCCGTATACAACTCAGGAATAACTCGCGTTGGCTTTTTTACATCGCCAAAATAATGCTCAATTTTTTTGATAAGTTCGGCTTCATCAACTTTACCAGCAACAATTAAGGTCGCATTGTCTGGTTGATAATGCTTTTTATAGAATGCTTGCAGATTGGTAATATCTACATTTTCCAGATCTGCGCGAGCACCGATAGTCGACTTGCCATAGTTATGCCAGTCAAAGCCGGTCGCTAGCAGACGTTGGAATAAGACCCGAAAAGGACTATTTTCACCGTTTTCCAACTCGTTGCGCACCACAGTCATTTCACTGTCCAAATCCTTTTTAGCGATAAAGGAATTGATCATGCGATCGGCTTCTAAGTCTAAAGCCCAATTCAAATTTTCTTCATTAGCCGCGACCGTCTCGTAGTAGTTGGTTCGGTCAAACCAGGTGGTGCCATTTGCTTCGGCACCGTGCTTAGTAAACTCTTCGTCAATATCCGTATGCTTAGGTGTACCTTTAAAAACCAAATGCTCGAGCAAATGCGCCATACCAGTTTCACCATAGTTCTCATGCTTAGAGCCAACATGATAAACAATGTTTACGGTAATGGTTTCTTGAGTTTTGTCTGGAAAAATAAGGACTTGCAACCCATTATCTAAACGATATTCGGTAATACCTTCGACTGAAGTGACCTTTTCAACGCCTTCTGGCAATTTGCCAAAAGTAGCAAAGCTAGTAGATGTCGCTACCGCAAAAGTGATGGCTAAAGCAGTTTTTTTGAAATTAAAAGTCATAAAATTCCCTGAGTTTGTTTTAGTTGTTAAAAAACAGACTAAAGTATCCATCAAAGGTTTGTATCTTTCTAGTAAGAAAATGTTAACAAATATATCAACAACTACAATCTTTACAGCGCCTCTATTATTCAGCCATCATAAAAAAAGCCGCAACTTGTGCGGCTTTTCTGTAGCTAACATTAGCAGATAACTTTGTTTTACCAGCCCGTAATTTCTTTTAGGCCTTTACCAATATCTGCTAGTGAGCGTACGGTTTTAACACCAGCGTCTTCAAGCGCTGCAAATTTTTCGGCTGCGGTGCCTTTACCACCTGCGATAATGGCGCCGGCGTGACCCATGCGCTTACCAGGAGGTGCTGTTACACCAGCGATATAAGATACAACAGGCTTAGTGACATTAGCTTTGATAAAAGCTGCCGCCTCTTCTTCTGCGGAACCGCCAATTTCACCAATCATAACGATAGCTTCAGTTGCCGGATCTTCTTGGAACATTTTTAAGATGTCGATAAAGTTTGAGCCAGGGATAGGATCGCCACCAATACCCACACACGTGGATTGACCAAAGCCAGCGTCAGTAGTTTGTTTCACCGCTTCATAGGTTAAAGTACCAGAGCGCGAAACAATACCGACTTTACCAGGCAAGTGGATATGGCCCGGCATAATACCGATCTTACACTCGCCCGGAGTGATAACGCCAGGACAGTTAGGGCCAATTAATTGGATCCCTAAGTTGTCACAAACAATTTTCGCTTCCAGCATATCCATAGTTGGAATGCCTTCGGTAATACAAACGACTAATTTAATACCCGCATTGGCCGCTTCTAAAATAGAATCTTTACAAAATGGTGCTGGCACATAAATAACTGATGCTTCAGCGCCAGTTTGCTCCACCGCTTCAGCTACTGTGTTAAACACAGGCAAACCTAAATGTTCTTGGCCACCTTTACCTGGCGTCACACCGCCAACCATATTAGTGCCATACTCGATCGCTTGCTCGGTATGGAAAGTACCTTGCGAGCCAGTGATACCTTGGCAAATTACTTTAGTGTCTTTGTTAATTAAAATACTCATCGATATGCCCTCTTACGCAGACTTAGCAGCCGCAACTACTTTTTCTGCTGCGTCAGTTAAGCTATTCGCAGCAATAATGTTTAGACCCGATTCCGCTAACACTTTAGCGCCCAATTCAGCGTTGTTACCTTCAAGGCGTACAACCACCGGATCTTCGATACCCACTTCTTTAACTGCGCCAATAATACCTTCCGCAATCAAATCACAACGCACGATACCACCAAAAATATTGACCAATACCGCCTTAACGTTTTCATCCGAAAGAATGATTTTAAAAGCTTCTGTTACACGCTCTTTGGTCGCGCCGCCGCCAACGTCTAAGAAGTTAGCCGGTTCGCCACCGTGCAACTTGATAATATCCATAGTACCCATGGCAAGGCCTGCGCCATTCACCATACAACCAATGTTGCCATCCAGCGCTACATAGTTAAGCTCAAACTTAGCTGCGTGTGACTCCCGCTCGTCTTCTTGCGACGGATCGTGCATCTCTAATAGTTTATGATGACGATACAAAGCATTTGAATCGATACCGATTTTGGCATCCAAGCAATGCAAGTCGCCATCTTCTTTAATCACTAACGGATTGATTTCCAAAAGTGCTAAATCTTTTTCCATGAACATTTTCGCTAGCTGCATGAAAATGTGGGTAAATTGCTTAATTTGCGCGCCTTTTAGGCCTAAGCGGAATGCCAAATCGCGTCCTTGATAAGGCTGGGCACCAACTAATGGATCGATAGTCGCTTTTAAGATTTTCTCTGGAGTTTCATGGGCAACGGTTTCAATTTCAACACCGCCTTCCGTTGAAGCCATGAAAACCACGCGGCGACTTGAACGATCAACTACGGCACCAAGATACAGCTCATCGGCGATATCGGTACAAGTTTCAACCAAAATTTTGCTGACTGGCTGACCATTGGCATCCGTTTGGTAGGTCACCAAGTTTTTACCCAACCACTTTTGGGCAAAAGCTTTAATTTCATTTTTATCGCCAGTAACTTTTACGCCACCTGCTTTACCACGGCCACCTGCGTGAACCTGGGCTTTAACCACCCACATATCGCCGCCAATACGACCTGCTGCTTCAAATGCTGCTTGAGGATTATCTACAGCATAACCTTCTGATACGGGCAAACCATACTCTTTGAAAAGCTGTTTACCTTGATACTCATGTAAATTCATCGGTATTTCCTACTATTTAAGAAAAAATTGTCTTGCTAAGTAATAGAACCTTAAAACAAATACTAAAAGCACAAAACCTTAAAAAACAAAGCCGAAAATAGTAATTTCGGCATTTAAAATATTTTAAAGCAGCGAGAGAAGATGTGGCTAGGCAAATTGCTTACGAGAAAGCAGAGTTTGCTTATTGCAAATGAGCATTTCGAGTAAGTGATTTAACAACGCCATATCAATCGCAGCAATTTAAAACTACAGATCTAATAAAAGACGCGCTGGATCTTCAATAAATTCTTTAATGGTTTTCAAGAAACCAACTGACTCACGGCCATCGATAATTCTGTGGTCATAAGAAAGCGCCACATTCATCATCGGACGAATAACGATTTCGCCATTCACTACAACCGGACGATCTTCCATACGGTTCATGCCCAAAATGGCTGATTGAGGCGGATTGATAATAGGTGTCGCCATCAAGGAACCGAACACGCCACCATTAGAAATGGTGAAAGTACCGCCAGTCATTTCTTCAACCGTCAATTTATTATCGCGAGCTTTAGCCCCATATTCACGGATCTTGGCTTCAATTTCTGCCAACGACATAGTGTCTGCATCGCGTAAAATTGGCACGACCAAACCCCGTGGCGAAGAAACCGCAACACCCACATCATAGTAGCCATGATACACAATATCATCGCCATCAATTGACGCATTAACATCAGGGAAACGTTTTAGGGCTTCTACTGTTGCCTTAACGAAGAAAGACATGAAACCTAAACGAGTACCATGAACTTTTTCAAACTGTTCTTTATAACGAGCACGCAACTCAACCACTTCCTTCATGTTGATATCATTAAAGGTGGTTAAAATTGCCGCGTTATGTTGGGCTTCTAACAAACGCTCCGCGATGCGCTTACGCAAGCGAGTCATAGGAACACGCTTTTCTTCACGCAAGCCTGCCGAGACTGGCGCTGAAGCGGTACTCGCCGCAGCTGCTTTTGCCGCTTGGCCGCCATTTTTAATAAAGTTCTCAACGTCTTCTTTGGACAAACGCTTACCGCTGGCTGGAATTTGCTTTGGATCTAGACCATGCTCAGCCACTAAACGGCGTACGGCAGGCGATAACACATCCAAATCCGCTGCTGGCGCGGCTTCTGCTACTGGAGCTGCTGCTTCAGCTTTTGGTGCCTCCTCTTTAGCTACAGGCGCTGCTGCCGGAGCGTCACCAGCAGTAAAGCTAGCGATCAACTCTTCCTGCAAAACCGTATCGCCTTCTTGCTTTAAGATTTCAGAAATAGCGCCATCTTCAGGCGCAACCACTTCCAAAACCACTTTATCGGTTTCGATATCGACTAAGTTTTGATCGCGTGAAACGGCTTCACCTGGCTGTACGTGCCAGGTAGCAATCGTTGCATCAGCAACCGATTCAGGTAATACAGGAACTTTGATTTCAATAGCCATGTCCTAACCTATTCTCTCAATGATTAATTATTTATCTAAAATTATAAACCAAGCGCGTCATTAACGAGCTGAGTCTGTTGTTCGTTGTGCAGACTTGCGTAGCCAACCGCCGGAGCTGCCGAAGCAGGACGACCAGCAAAAGTCACACGATAGCTAGTGTCCATTTTCATTACCGCATCGTCTAAATTATGGCGCGAACAATACCAAGCGCCTTGATTTTGCGGCTCTTCCTGACACCAAATAAAGGTTTTTGCCTTTTTGTATTGCGCTAAAATGGCTTCCACTTCCTCATGCGGAAATGGATACAATTGCTCAATACGGATTATCGCGACATTCTCAAGCTTTTTGGCGCGACGTTTTTCCAATAAGTCATAATAAACTTTACCGGAACACATCACCACTCTATCCACTTTCTTCGCGTCCAATGAATCCACTTCTGGGATCGCATTATGGAACTTGCCATCAGTTAAATCGCTAATATCAGAAACGGCTAGCTTGTGGCGCAATAAACTCTTTGGCGTCATCACGATTAACGGTTTACGCAATGGGCGGATCATTTGACGGCGGATCATATGGAAAGCTTGTGCTGGTGTCGAGGGCACTAATACTTGAATATTATGCTCTGCTGCTAGCTGTAAAAAACGCTCTAAACGCGCCGAACTGTGCTCTGGACCTTGGCCTTCGTAGCCGTGCGGCAAAAACATGGTTAAACCCGACAAGCGCGCCCACTTTTGCTCGCCCGAACTGATAAATTGGTCGATCACCACTTGCGCGCCATTCACAAAGTCACCAAACTGGGCTTCCCAAATCACCATAGAGCGCGGCTCATTAGTTGAATAACCATACTCGAAAGCTAATACCGCTTCTTCGGATAGCACCGAGTCGATCACTTCAAATTTAGGTTGCTCGTCTTTAATGTGCTGTAGCGGAATATAGATTTCTGCATCGTTTTGATCGTGCAGTACCGCATGGCGATGGAAGAAGGTCCCGCGTCCTGAATCTTGTCCGCACAAACGCACTTCAAAACCGTCGTTCAATAAAGCAGCGTATGCCATGGTTTCAGCAAAACCCCAGTCCATAGCCACTTCGCCCGCCGCCATTTTTTTGCGATCGCCCATTAGTTTTTTAACGCGCGATTGCAGCGGATGATCTTCGGGATAATGACAAATTCGCTCGGCTAAAGCCTTAAATTCTTTTTTAGTGATCGCCGTCTTGGCCGCTGATTGCCATGTCTGATCAAAGTACGGTGACCAATCCACATTGAACTCATGCTCTTGGATCGGTAACAAATTCTTAACGGTACTCTCACCATTATCCAGCGAGTTACGGTAGCCATCCAATACGGCTTTAGTTTTTGCCGCATCAAAAATACCACGCTCAAGCAAACTGTCTTCGTACAATTTACGCGGCGTTGGATGCTTTTTAATTTTTTGGTACATCAAAGGCTGAGTAGCATTCGGCTCATCGGCTTCGTTATGACCGTGACGACGGTAGCAGACCAAATCAATAACCACATCTTTCTTAAATTTATTCCTAAACTCCAGCGCCAAGCGGGTCACAAATAATACTGTTTCAGGATCATCGCCATTAACGTGGAAAATAGGTGCTTCTACCATTTTCGCTACGTCGGTACAGTAAGCGGTTGAGCGCGTGTCCATCGGTTTGGACGTAGTAAAGCCCACTTGGTTGTTGATGACGATATGCATCGAGCCGCCAACTTCAAAGCCGCGCGCTTGAGACATATTAAAGGTTTCCATAACCACGCCTTGACCAGTAAAGGCCGAGTCGCCATGAATCAAAACAGGTAATACTTGCTCATGGTTAGTATCTTTACGACGTTCTTGACGTGCTCGCACCGAACCAATCACCACTGGGCTAACAATTTCTAAATGCGAAGGGTTAAAGGCCAAAGCCAGATGAACTGCGCCGCCTTCAGTTTCCACATCCGAGGAATAGCCCATATGGTATTTAACGTCTCCGGAAGTACCGACCACATCGCCATTACCAGCGAATTCATCAAATAAGATACTGGGGTTTTTACCCATCACATTGACTAATACATTCAAGCGACCACGGTGCGCCATACCGATGACAATCTCTTTAGCGCCAGCAACGCCGGCTTGATTGATCATGTCGCGCATCATCGGAATTAAGCTATCACCACCTTCCAATGAGAATCGTTTAGCGCCGGGGAATTTCGCACCCAAATATTTTTCTAAACCTTCCGCGGCAGATAAACCTTCCAAGATTTTTTCTTGAGTTTGCTCCCTAAAAGCGTGCGAAGCATTCACCGCTTCGAGTTTTTCTTGGATCCAGCGACGCTCTTCTAGCGAATTCATGTGCAAGAATTCAGCGCCAATGGAACTGGAATAAGTAGTTTGTAAGCGATCTAAAATTTCAGATAGTGGCTGCTCGTCTGGGCCGGCTAAATTGCCGACAGAAAACTTAGTATCTAAGTCAGAATCGGAAAGCTCAAAACTCTCTAACGACAAGTCCGTTGGATAAGGATGTTGCCACATACCAAGCGGATCGATTTTCGCATGGTGATGCCCACGCGCTCGATAGGACTCGATAAGGTGTAAAACTTTAACTTGTTTTGGATCGGCGGCAAGAGAACCGGAGCCTTGGCTGAAGGCTATTTTTTGACGGTTTAGGCCGATTTGACGGAAGTGTTCACGAATATCGCCGTGCGCCACTTCTTTTTTATCATTAACTTTCGAATATTCATCGAATTTGGCTCGCCAATCAGCATCCACTGATTGGGGATCTGCAAGATACTGTTCGTACAGTTCTTCTAAATAGGCTGCGCTTCCACCGGAAAGGTAGGCGCTTTCGAACATCGCCTCTAACCCATTCTTCATTTAGGTAACACCATTTTTGTTACGCTCTCTTGGCCTATCAAGACTATTAATCCCGGACCAGAGAATCCAAGTCGCATATGATAACTAATTTTTAACCGTCTTAACACAGTTGAAGCCCTTTTAATTGATAAAAGGGCTTCTTTAAGTTTGCTAAGTAACTAGTTGTTTTCCATCATTTTACTGGAGATTCCCGCGTTGAAAGCTCCTCACAATGACGTAAATTCCTTTAAAGGTGAGCACATTTTTAATGTTTACAATAGAAGTGCGCTCAAAAGTCTCACTCTTTAGCATTCTAAAACTGGAAAAATTGTCTAGTGCGCGGCGCTGAATCGATAAAAAACGGAGGTTATGGCCGCCATAATTGAGTACTTTTATCGAATCAGCAACAAAGCAATAGGCTATTTTAACCTTTTAGACACCTCTTTTCAGTAGCATCGAACGAATATGGCCAATCGCCTGAGTAGGATTCAAGCCTTTTGGGCACACATCCACACAGTTCATAATGCCACGACAACGGAATACGCTGTAAGCATCGTCTAAATCAGCCAAACGCTCATCAGTTTCGGTATCACGGCTATCAATCAAGAAACGATAAGCCTGCAACAAGCCTGACGGCCCCACGAATTTGTCCGGGTTCCACCAGAATGATGGGCAAGACGTCGAACAACAAGCACACAAGATACACTCGTATAAGCCGTCTAACTTAGCGCGCTCCTCAGGAGATTGCAGACGCTCTTTTGCTGGCGGCTCATCGTTGGTGATCAGATAAGGCTTAATTTTTTCATATTGCTTGTAGAACTGCGCCATATCGACAACTAAATCACGAATTACTGGCAAACCTGGCAGCGGACGCACCACAACCGGTGATTTCAAGCTAGAAATAGGCGTGATACAAGCTAGACCATTCTTGCCATTGATGCTCATGCCATCAGAGCCACAAACGCCCTCGCGGCAAGAACGACGGAATGATAAAGTCGCATCTTGATCTTTCAATGCCAACAAAGCATCGAGCAACATCATGTCTGAGCCTTCTGGAATATCCAGATCGAACTCTTGCATATAAGGCTTTTTGTCAGTTTCCGGGTTGTAACGGTAAATACTAAATTTCATTCTCAATAACTCCACTGTCAACCCACAATTAATAAGTACGCGCTTTCGGCGGGAAAGCATCCACTTTTTCTGGCTGCATATTCACATCGCGCTTACCCATCGCTTCCGTTTCAGGATAATAAACCGAGTGTACCAACCAGTTTTCATCATCGCGATCTGGGAAATCTTCACGCGAATGAGCACCACGAGATTCGGTGCGGAATTCAGCCGCCATCGCCGTGGCATAAGCAACTTCCATCAGATTCTCAAGCTCTAAACATTCGATACGCTCAGTATTGAAAGCTTTCGATTTATCTTTAAGGTAAGCATTTTTAAGACGCTCGCGAAGTGCTTTAACTTTCGCCAAACCTTCTTTCATCAAATCGCCGGTACGGAATACGCCAAAGTGATTCTGCATGGTATTTTGTAGCTCTTTGCGCAGCTCGACCGGATCTTCTGCGCCTTTATCGTTAGCAGAAGAATTATCCCAACGATTATATCGCGCCATGGCTTTTTCAGCGTCCGAATCAGACAACTCTGAGAAAGTTAAACCCTCGCGCAGAGATTCTTCTAGATGCATACCAGCGGCGCGGCCAAAGACTACTAAATCTAATAACGAGTTACCGCCAAGACGATTAGCGCCGTGTACCGAAACGCAAGCAACCTCACCTACCGCATAAAAACCTTTAACGATATTTTCTGAACCATCAGGATTACGGTCAACCACCTGACCATGCTTATTGGTCGGAATACCACCCATCATATAGTGACAAGTTGGTACTACTGGGATTGGCTCTTTTACTGGATCGACGTGCCCGAAAGTGCGCGCTAATTCCAAAATACCCGGTAAACGCTTGTTCAGTACTTCTTCACCTAAGTGATCAAGCTTTAACATGACGTGATCAGCATTAGGACCGCAGCCATTACCTGCTAAAATTTCTTTAGTCATAGAACGAGCCACAACGTCACGCGATGCTAAGTCTTTAGCATTCGGTGCATATCGCTCCATAAAGCGCTCGCCATCTTTATTGATAAGATAGCCGCCTTCACCACGACAACCTTCAGTAACCAACACACCGGCGCCGGCGATACCGGTTGGGTGAAACTGCCACATTTCGATGTCTTGTACCGGAAGGCCAGCACGCAGCGCCATACCAACACCGTCACCGGTATTGATTAAAGCATTGGTGGTCGATGCGTAAATACGGCCAGAGCCGCCAGTTGCGAAAACCGTTGCACGCGATTTAAACATAGCGATTTCGCCAGTCTCAATCGACATAGCGGTAACGCCACAAACGTCGCCGTCTTCGTTACGCACCAAGTCCATCGCATACCATTCATTAAAGAACTGGGTATTCGCCGCTAGGTTCGCTTGGTACAAAGTATGTAATAACGCATGACCAGTACGATCAGCTGCCGCAGCGGTACGTGCGGCTTGTTCGCCGCCAAATTCTTTGGATTGACCACCGAATGGTCTTTGGTAAATCTTACCGTTGTCTAAACGCGAGAATGGCAAGCCCATATGCTCCAGCTCATAAATCGCCGCTGGGCCGTTTTCACACATATATTCGATCGCGTCCTGATCACCAATATAGTCAGAACCTTTTACCGTATCGAACATGTGCCAGCGCCAATCATCATCATGGCTGTTACCCAAAGCAACGGTAATACCACCTTGCGCTGACACGGTGTGCGAACGAGTTGGGAAAACTTTAGAGATCAAAGCAACTTTCTGACCGCTTTGTGCCAGTTGTAGTGAAGCACGCATACCTGCGCCACCGCCACCTACGATTACGGCATCAAATGTATAAGTAGGAATAGACATCTTCTATATGCTCCACAAAATTTGAATGCCCCAAATCAATAAGGCAAGACAGATAACAATGACTAACACTTGGAAAATCATGCGAATGGCAAGTTTTGGCATATAGTCAGTGGAGACGATCCACAAGCCAATCCAAGCGTGAACCACCACAGACGCTAAGGCCATTAGTGAGAATACTTTCATAAAGGTTGATGCAAACAAGGCTTGCCAAGCAGCAAACGTTACATCACCCGTCGACATGACGAAATAGGCCAAATACAGCGTATAGGCCAACATGATCAAAGCCGAAACGCGCTGTAAAATCCAATCGTGTAAGCCTGAGCGGCCCAAGCTGGTTACTGTGGCTACCATACCCAAACTCCTAGCAATACTGCGGTAATGGCTGAAAGGATAATCACCGCTAATGCGCCGCGTTTACCGCCTTCTAATGACTCGCCGATCCCAGCGTCCATCAATAAATGGCGAACACCAGCAATAATATGGTACGCAACGGCGGTTACAATTGCCCAGAATACCAACTGGCAGATGAAATTATTGTTAAGACCATCTTGCAGTTCGGCAAAGCCAGCTGGGTTAAAGGATTTTTGCAAAGCCCATAGAACAATCGGGATTGCGATGAAAAGGATAACGCCTGTAATACGATGCAAAATCGAGGAAATTGCCGTCACAGGGAATCTTACGGTCATAAGATTCAGGTTTTTAGGTCTATTGTGCTTCACGACTTGGTATCTTTCTATTGTGCCTTAGGTCTTAGGCGTGAGTTAATCATTCTCATCAAACCTTCTTAAACCCTTTTTGCTAATAACAAAAGAGTGCTTAAGTGCATTGTGGACCTTAAAAAATGCAGTTTGTGAGACTTCCCCAGTGATACAAACTGATAGAGGGCGAATTATATAAGTGCTTGATGCTGATTACAAACAAATCGCCCTAAAAGCCTTGTGAAATTTGTGGTCTTTTTTGAGTTTGTGCGTTTTTTCACCAAAGCCCAAGCAAACTTGTATAAAAAGTCGTCAAAATCAAATTTTTCAAACGGTTGTCATAAAAATCACTTAGAAAACTGCTGAAAATTTTGTAGAATGTTGAGCTATCTAAATATTCCGATCGGCACTCATCAAAGTCTAAGGAGACTTCATGTCAGATAAAACAGCAAAATTAAGCCTACCAAATGGCGAAACATTAGAGCTTAACGTTCTTAGCCCTACTTTGGGAAAAGACGTTATCGACGTTCGCGCCCTAGGCAAAGCTGGCTATTTCACTTACGACCCAGGTTACGTTTCAACTGGTGCATGTGAGTCAAAGATTACTTTTATCGACGGTGGTAAAGGCCAATTACTTTATCGCGGCTACCCTATTGAGCAGCTAGCGGATGAAGCGACTTTTGAAGAAGTGGCTTATTTATTGTTAAACGGCGAACTTCCGAGCAAAGAAGAGTACGAAGCTTTTGTCGCGAAAATTAATAACCACACCATGGTTCACCAACAAATGATGAACTTCTTCAATGGTTTCCGTCGTGACGCGCATCCAATGGCGATTATGATCGCGGTGGTTGGTGCCCTATCGGCTTTCTACCACGATTCGCTAGACATCAACGATCCTCAGCATCGCGAAATCAGCGCCATGCGTTTGATCGCTAAAGTTCCGACCATTGCCGCCATGTGCTATCGCTATACCCACGGTCATCCGTTTGTCTATCCGAACAACGATAAAAGTTTGGCTTGGAACTTCCTCAACATGATGTTTAGCATGCCAACCATGGATTGGGAGCCGGATCCAATTTTAGTGGATGCAATGGATAAGATTTTCACCCTGCACGCCGATCACGAGCAAAATGCTTCGACCTCTACCGTAAGGCTAGCAGGTTCGTCAGGCGCGAATCCATTCGCCGCAATCGCTTCAGGGATCGCTTGTTTATGGGGCCCAGCACACGGTGGCGCCAACGAAGCCTGTTTGAATATGTTACGCGAAATTGGCGACGTTTCACGCATCCCAGAGTTTATCGCTCGAGCTAAAGATAAGTCGGATCCATTCCGTCTGATGGGTTTTGGTCACCGCGTTTACAAAAACTTCGACCCTCGCGCTAAAGTCATGCGTGACTCAGCTCACCAAGTACTTGAGCTGCTAGGTAAACATGACGACCCTACTTTCAAGGTTGCGCTAGAGCTTGAAAAAATTGCACTCGAAGATCCTTATTTCGTTGAGAAAAAATTGTACCCTAACGTCGATTTCTACTCAGGCGTAATTCTGGACGCCATTGGTATCCCCACCAATATGTTCACAGTAATTTTCGCTCTTGCCCGTACTGTTGGCTGGGTATCTCAATGGAACGAAATGATTGGCGAGCCGAACCGTAAAATTGGTCGTCCACGTCAGCTGTATACAGGTGACGTACAAAGAGATTATGTTGAGATTTCTAAGCGATAAGTTATCGGTAAATAGTAGAAATTTCTGCTGACATTATTTTTTTCAAATGTCTATAATCTAAAGGAGTCCATAAGGGCTCCTTTTTATTTTAAAGGGGTCGGAGTCAACACTTAAAACATAAATTGAATTTCAAAACGGAGTATGCGGTCAAGTCAAATCAACGAATAATTAAACCAACAAATTGACTCCGACCCCTTTAAAAACAATGCAGAAGAACGTTAAACCTTGTTATTACAGTGATTATTTACAACTCGATAAATTGCTCGATGCGCAGCATCCCGAAAGTAAAAACTACGGTAAAGAAGCGCATGACGAAATGCTTTTTATCCTAGTGCATCAAGCTTATGAGTTATGGTTTAAGCAAATTTTGCATGAAATCAATGCGATTTTGCCAGTGCTGTCGCAAGAGCATGTGCCAGAAAAAGAACTGAGCACCGTCAATCTACGTCTTGAGCGCATTCACAAAATTCAAGAAGTCATGGTGGATCAAATCGATATCCTTGAAACCATGACTCCGCTGGATTTTCTGGATTTTCGCGATTACCTGATCCCTGCCTCAGGTTTCCAATCGATCCAATTTAAAGAAATTGAAATTATTTTAGGTCTGAAATCCGAGTTTAGAATCAATTTTGACAAAGAGTCTTTTTATAGCCGCTTGAATGAACACGATCGCAATCATTTAATGGCGCTTGAAGAAGCGCCGAGTTTATATGATGCGGTCGAACATTGGCTAGCAAGAATGCCCTTTTTAGAGTTTGGTGACTTTAACTTCTGGCAAAAATTTAGCGATGCGGTTGATACCATGCTCGATACTGATGAGAAAACGCTCAAGCAAGCGGACTATTTAACCGATGCAGAAAAACGCTTCCAGCTCAATGACTTAGCCAATACTCGTAATAACTTTGATGCGCTGTTTGATAAAGAAAAGTATAACGAGCTTAAACAACAAGGCGTGTTTCGGATGAGCCAAGAAGCCACTCTAAGCGCACTTTTTATCAACCTCTATCGCGAGCAACCAATGCTCACCGCCCCATTCCGCCTGCTACAAGCTTTAGTAGAATTAGACGTGAACTTCACGCTCTGGCGCTCAAGGCATGTGGATATGGTGATGCGCATGATTGGTAATAAAATTGGTACTGGCGGCTCATCTGGTCACGACTATCTACGCCAAACGACTAATAATAATAAATTTTTTAAAGACCTAATGAACTTAACTACTTTCTTAATTCCAAGATCCGCATTGCCGGAGTTACCGCAGGAAGTGATTGATGCTATGAGCTTTGGGAAGTAATTCTTAATTTTGATTCGGCATTCCCGCAAAAGCGGGAATCCAGAAAACGTTTCTTATTTATTTTAGCTCGAATGAATCTTACTCAAAATTCGCTTCAACAGGCTGACCATTTTGCTTATAAATTACGCCGTCTTTGACCACCAGATCAACTCGCTGCAGCAGGTTGATATACTTTAGAACGTCGCCTTTAACCGCAATCAAGTCAGCCAACTTGCCTGGTACTAGGGTCCCAACCTCACTATCGACGCCCATAAACTTTGCAGGCCAATAAGTTGCTGCTTGAATGGCTTCCATTGCTGGAACATCAAATTCATCAACCCATACTTGCAGCTCATGCCAAGTAGATTGGCAGTGAAATTTCATAGGAATACCACTATCGGTACCGATCAGTAAAATAAGCCCTGCATCGCGTAATTGTCTAAACTTGCGCTTCAAAGTTGGCTTTCTTTTAGGAGTGAGCTGCATATAGTCAAGACGTTCTGGGTGAGTAATCGAAGCTTCAATATCCTTGATGGTTGAAGACTCTAATCCCCTTTTCCAACATTCATTATCCAATTCTTCAGAATTGGCGCGGGTATATTCATAGTTCCACAAACCCTCAACAGTAGGCGTCCAATATAGTGGGCCACCGCTAATTCGCCCTTTCGCTGTTCGCTCTTTGAGCATCGTCATAATATCATCGGGATATTCTGGAGCGGTTGTCAGTCCGGTATGTTCAAAGTTATCCACTCCTAGCTTAAGACCCATTCGGATCTCATCAGGTTTATGCGAATGAGCAACTACCCTTAAGCCTTGTTTATGTGCTTCATCGACCACCGCTTTGGCGACAGCAAAACTCATTTCATCATGATCTATCAGCTTAATAACATCCATGCCCGCCTCTGCCAATTGACGCACTTGGGATCTAGCTTCCCGTTCGCTGGAAACACCCCAGCGATAATTTTCAGTGCCAGGATAAGCTTTATGCTGGATAAAAGGCCCTGACATATAGACTCGCGGACCTTTTAGCTCGCCGCTATCTAATTGTTGCTTAATGCTTTTAGATTCTGCTAAAGGAGCTCCCAAATCACGAGCACTAGTGACTCCAGCCAGTAACAATTGTTCTGCAGCAGCAGGCATAATTTCACTGCCAAACCTATCAGCATAATTGTTTTGCCAATGAGGATAATCTGAGTGCCCAGTAAGCATAAGATGCACGTGCATATCCCACAGTCCCGGCAAAACCGACATTCCCTCTGTAGAGATCACTTGATAGCTTGGCGGTATAGCTAAGGATTTCTGATCGCCCACCTGCTCAATACGATTGCCATTAACTAAAATCACGCTATCGTAGATTATGTTGCCGCCGGTACCATCGATAAGGGTTCCGCCAACAAATGCCTTTTTATCCGCTACAACTGAGGTTGAAGTCAGAGTGAGCAAAGAAAGTGAAATAACTAGAATTAAAGTGCGCATCATCATCCCCTTGTTACTGTTATAGCTCTCAGGGTAGCACAAATAGAATTATTTACTAAAAAGCTGGGAGAGTTCCTGAAATCCTTTAAATTCCAATGCATTACCCGAGGGATCATAGAAAAACATGGTGGCTTGTTCGCCGACTTGCCCTTGAAAGCGGATATAGGGCTCGATAACAAAACGAACCCCCTTTTCTTCTAATTTATGCGCTAAATTTTGCCAATCTGCCATATCCAAAACTACCCCAAAATGCGGCATTGGAACTTGATGGCCATCGACTGCACTAGTTACCCTAGCCAAATCGACTCGCATGCTGGTATCAAGGTGAACCACTAATTGATGACCATAGCAATTGTAATCGATCCAATGATCGCTGGAACGCCCTTCGGCGAAGCCTAATACTTCACCATAAAACTCGCGCGCCTGCGCTAAATCGTGCACCGGAATGGCTAAGTGGAAGGGGCTTATGGCTGACAAATTAAAAGTCCGTATTCTCTAACAAGACGGTTAGTAGCTTTGTTAGTCCATCCGCATCTTCTTGATCAAAGCGCTTAAACTCTGGGCTATCAATATCCAAAACACCTTTTAGCTCTTTATTGCCAGAAGCAGTATCGACAATCATAGGGACCACCACTTCGCTATTAGTTTCACTATCGCAGGCAATATGACCAGCAAAAGCATGAACGTCTTGCACCAGTTGCGTTTCAAGGCTGGCAGCAGCAACCCCACAAACACCGCGCCCAAAAGGAATATGTACGCAAGCAACTTTACCTTGATAAGGCCCTAAAATAAGTGCCTCGAGATTTTTAGGGTTAACCAAATAAAAGCCCGCCCAATTTAGACCTGGCAGCATCTGAAAAATAAAAGCGGAAGTTTGCGCTAAATTAGTCACCCAGTTGCTATCTTCGGCTAACAAAGCTTCAAGCTGCTTGGCTAGCTGGCGATAATATTCAGGCTTATCTTTTTGGTATTCTTGGATTTGGGATTGGTCGAGAGTAAACATGCTTCGTTAGAGCCTTGGCTAATGCAGTAACTGTATCCAAGCTAGAGTGTAAAAACAATGCTTTATTACAGAATTGCTGCTTTATATTTTGTCTACCGCTTTGTGGTTTTAAACAAGCTTAAATTGCTATTTACACTAGCCATTACAGACTTCTCACGGTAACATACGGCGTTTATTTTGCGCGATTGATTTGCCTGAGGTTTTGGCTTGTCCGATAAAATTCGTATCACCCCAAAAACACGTAAAAGAAAACCTACGGACTCTCCTTGTATTGGAACCTGTAGCACCGTGTTAGGTGATGAAGTTTGCCGCGGTTGTGGTCGTACTTTTGAGGAAGTGCTTAATTGGCATACCTTTAGCGATGATGAGAAAAAAGCCATCAATCTACGGTTGAAATTAGAAGGTAAAATAAAGTTTTAAACTCGAAAATTAAAGTAATACGTTAAGTTTAATCAAATATCAACGGCTAGCGAAGTCATAAAGCTTTACGGTAGCCGCTTTAAAGGTACACAATAATGTTAGTTTCTATTATCGACGCCCTCGCGGGCAAACCTAGCGAAGGTGCAGAGGTTACCGTTCAAGGCTGGGTACGAACTCGTCGTGACTCGAAAGCTGGACTTTCGTTCGTTAATATCCACGACGGTAGCTGCTTTAATCCAATCCAAGCAGTGGTCGATAATAATGTCGCTAACTATGAGTCTGAAGTAACCAAGTTAACCACCGGTTGTTCGGTTCGAGTTGCTGGTAAGTTGGTGCCATCGCAAGGTAAAGGCCAAACTTTTGAGATCCAAGCGAGCAAGCTAGAGGTTTTAGGTTGGGTTGATGATCCGGATACCTACCCAATGCCCATGAAGCCGCATACGGTTGAGCATTTACGCAAACACGCGCATTTGCGTCCACGTACTAACCTTATCGGTGCGGTAACTCGCGTGCGTAACTGCCTAGCCCAAGCCATTCACCGCTTTATGCATGAAAATGGCTTTAACTGGATCCATACCCCGATCATTACCGCATCTGATGCTGAAGGCGCTGGTGAAATGTTCCGCGTCAGCACCTTGGATCAAACCAACTTGCCTATGACCGATAAGGGCGAGATTGATTACTCTAAAGACTTCTTTGGACAAGAGTCATTTTTAACGGTTTCAGGCCAGTTAAACGTCGAAGCCTATTGTATGGCTATGTCTAAGGTTTATACTTTTGGCCCTACTTTCCGCGCAGAAAATTCCAATACTAGCCGCCATTTAGCAGAATTTTGGATGGTGGAGCCGGAAATCGCCTTTGCCGATCTGGCGCAAGATGCCGATCTGGCCGAAGCCATGATGAAGTATATTTTCAAAGCAGTGTTAGATGAATGTGGCGATGATATGGCTTTTTTCCAACAGCGCGTAGATAAAGACTGCATCAACCGTTTGGAAAATGTGATTAACAATAATTTCGAGCGCATGAGCTATACCGACGTGATTACAACCCTTGAAAAATCGAATAAAAAGTTCGAATTTGATGTGAAATGGGGTATTGATTTGCAGTCCGAGCATGAGCGCTACATCGCCGAAGAGTTTGTTGGCCGCCCTACCGTGGTGACTGACTACCCGAAAGACATTAAAGCTTTCTATATGCGCATGAACGACGATGGTAAAACCGTTGCTGCGATGGACGTTTTAGCACCGGGCATTGGCGAAATCATCGGTGGTTCGCAGCGTGAAGAGCGTTTAGACGTATTAGATGCGCGTATTGATGAAATGGGCTTACCCAAAGAACATTACTGGTGGTATCGCGATCTGCGCCGTTATGGCACAGTCCCGCACGCAGGTTTTGGCTTAGGCTTTGACCGCTGCGTATCCTACGTGACCGGTGTACAGAATATTCGCGATGTGATCCCATTCCCACGGGTGCCAAACAACGTTAAGTTCTAAACAATTCCCAATCGAACAGCCATTCCCGCGCAAGCGGGAATCCCCAAAACAAGCTACTCATCTTATTGAATTCATTTGTCATAGAAGAAATAACATTATAAAGTTGCTTTCATGATCCGACATTATTATTAATACTGGATTCTCGCTTGCGCGGGAATGAGCCCGAATTTATGAGCAAAAGCAATCACACTAGCGAAATCACAGAATTCTTTAAAGAGTTAGAAGAAACCATCAAACCTGACTCAAAATCACGTCAAGCAGAAAAAAAGAAATACGCTGAAATTGATGAAAAGCGTGATAACCCAGAATGCCAAGAAAAAACATCAAAACTTTGGAAAGGATTTTAAAGTGACTAAGCTCGTAAGCTTTTATGCTAGCGTAGCAATTGCAATTTGTACTCTAACTGCTTGCTCGATAAACAGCAGCAGCACGACGAACCTTGAACCAACTCAAACAAACTCACTAAGCGTAGAAGAGCTGCGACTTACCAAGCTTGTATCTGAAAAACCTCAACTAAGTTTAGTTTTCAAACAAAACCTTGCCGATTTTGAACAAGCCATTACCCAAGCCAAAAGCTTTTCTGAGCTGAATGCTGTAGTGGCAAAACATGCCAATCTCTTATGGCAAGTCGCAACTACTAAACTTCAAGCAAAAAACAGCACTTATGATGATCGCCCTTTGTATTGGGCGCGACTGCAATTCTCTAAAATGCTTAAGACTAGCAGATACGCCATTACATTAACGCCTGAACAGCTAGATCTGCTTTACTGGACAATGGAAAGAGCATCTCGCGGTCAAAAAGATATCAACTTTTCCAATGATGAAGTTAAGAAGGTTCTAGTTACGGGCTTTGATCCCTTTTTTCTAGATCGAAATATTGCTCAAAGCAACCCTTCCGGCTTAGCCGCCCTGCTATTGGATGGCAAAGTGATCACTACAAGGAAAGGCAAAGTGCAGATCGAGAGTGCTATTTTTCCAGTACGTTTTATTGATTTTGATTTAGGTGAAGTTGAGAATTTTTTAATGCCGTTTTATCAATCAAACTCCGTTGATATGATTGCCACCATCAGCATGGGGCGAGAGCATTTTGATTTGGAACGCTTTCCTGGTTTGCGTCGCTCGGCAAAAGCCCCTGATAATCTCAATGTTTTTACTGGAGCCAGCTCGCAAAACCCCATCATCCCTCTATTTAAAAATCAGCCGCTTTCTGGTCCTGAATTTGTTGAGTTCTCATTGCCAGTTGCTGCTATGCAACAAGCTTTAGGCCGCTATCAAGTTAATGACAACAATGAAGTTACTACTCTGGAGAAAAACTTCCATCCAAAGGTTTATGCAGATTTGACTGGTTCAACCTCAGTAGCAGGCTCAGGCGGCGGTTACTTGTCCAATGAAATATCTTATCGCAGTATCAATTTGCGCAACAAACTCGGCTCACAGATCCCCACTGGCCATATCCATACACCGCGCATTCAAGGTTTTGAACCGCAGGTAGAAAAGCAAATAGTACAACAAATTGAAGCCATGCTTGTTAAAGGTATAAATAGCTTAAAATAAGCTGCCAAGTAAGGGTATAGGGTTAATATACTAAAACCAATCTAAAAAAATTAACCCAAAAACTCCTTAGGCACTTTTACTGCAATTAATTTTGCTTCGTTACAAATTTCACCTTCGGATTCTAAGGTACATTCTAAAGTAATTTTTTTAGGCTTGGCTTGAATGATTTTAGCGCGCAAAATAACAGGCTGGTCAATCGCTACAGGGCGATTAAAGCGAACTTCTAAAGTGCCCGTAGCAAACCATAAAAAGTCACCATTTTGTGTATCACCAATTGGTCGCCCATCCATCGCATAGGCTTTTGCAAAAGCTGTACACACACAATGGCAATCAATTATGGTCGAGATAATACCGCCATTTAATACATGCTCTGGACCTGCATTATGGTGGGCTTGAGGCATAAATTCGCACACCGACTCCTCGCCCTCTTTTCCTTCCACCCAATAACTTTTAATCCCTAATCCTTGCTCGTTGAGAGTGCCACAACCGAAACAGTGGTTATTCGGCATCTGCTGCTGAAAAGCTAGGTGTTCTTGACGCTGATTGTTCATAAACAAGTAGTTTTAGATATTTGTCATTATTCTAACCCATCAAAAAAATAACAGAAAGTGAAAGCTGTTAACTCAAGCGAGCGAGCAATAACACTAGATAAGCGTGCGGATAACTTGAGTTTAAGGGTAAGATAGGTAAACTAAAAATAAGCATAGGAGCAGTTACCTGCAAGGAGTAGCCTTATGAAAAGCCGCATTATTACCAACGGACTTTCTATCGGCATCGAGCGCCATCAAACTAATGTCTATTTTTTGCTAAAAGCTACTGGCACTTTAACGCGCCAAGATTTCGAAATCGTTAGCCCAGTAATTGACTCAGCGTTACAAGCTTCGGATAAACCAAGAGCTAGAGCTTTGATTGATGCAACTGAATTGGATAAATGGGATGCCAAAGCTGCTTGGTATGACTTAAAACTATGTTTAAAACATGGCCGAGAGTTTGAAAAAGTTGCTGTTTATGGTAATAAAAAATGGCAACACAAATACACCAAAATAGCCAACTGGTTTATGGGTGGTAAAAAACAGTTTTTTGAAGATAAAGATCGTGCATTAGAATGGCTCAGTGAATAAAGCGCCCTTAACCAAACCGTCATATTGTTTTACAGCGTTGCTGTGAGCTGATTCCTTGCCTAGTTAAAAAGTCCAGAGTAGATTGATTAGTTCTCAATAAGGATATGAGGATTGTCAATGAATACTCCTGCTATTAACGAAGATAAATTCAATCAACTCTTTGGTAAAGTTTTAGGTGATGTCGCTGGCGCGATGGGCTTACTCATGGCCTATATTGGCGACCAGTCAGGCACCTACCAAGCGCTAGAGCAAAATGGTCCCTGTAGCGCTCAAGAACTAGCCAGCAGCACAGGCCTTAACGAGCGCTATTTAATGGAGTGGCTATCAGCCAACACAGCCCTTGGTTACGTTGAATTTGATGCCAGCAACCAATCTTTTAGTTTGTCTCCTGAACAAGCCGCTATTTTTGCTCACGAAGGCCAACCTACCTGCATGCAAGGCTTTTTTCAGGCCATAGTTGGCCAGTTTGAAACCAATCAAACCGCAGTGGATGTCTTTAAAACCGGACGAGGAAGAGCATGGAGCGAACACAGCAGTTGTTGCTTTTGTGGCACCGATCGATTCTTCCGTCCTGGCTATGTTGCAAACTTAGTCGAAAGTTGGATCCCGGCGTTAGATGGCGTTGAACAAAAGCTAACCCAAGGCGCTAAGGTTGCCGATATTGGTTGTGGCTATGGCTCTTCAACCATTTTGATGGCGCAAACCTATCCCAATTCCGAATTTATTGGTTATGACTTTCATCAGCCTTCTATTCAAGCTGCTCGAAGCAAAGCCGAGCAAGCAGGTTTGACCAACATTAGCTTTGAGGTTTGCGCCGCTAAAGAGATACCCGCTAACCAATTCGATTTTGCGTGTATTTTTGATGCCTTGCACGATATGGGCGGCGCCGCGGCTCATATAAAAAGCACTTTGAAATCCGATGGTACTTTTATGCTGGTGGAACCAATGGCGCAGGATAAACTGGAAGATAATCTTAATCCGCTTTCGGCAATTTTTTACGGCTTTTCAACGGTGGTTTGAGTGCCAACCTCCAAAGCACAAGAGGTAGGTTTAGGACTCGGCGCTCAAGCTGGTCAAGCTAGGCTTACCAATGTCTTAAATCAAGCCGGTTTTAACCAGATCCGACGCGCTGCACAAACTCCAACCAATATGGTATTAGAGGTTAAAGCGTAAAAGCTGATAGAAAGCAGTAAGGTGGCTTAAAATCACTTGAGAGTTTCGCAATCAAATCCTATTGGTTTTGATGCTTGGAACTTGGCCAATAGTTATAGCGATGAGCATTGTTGTCATTACTTTTTTTTATGCGCCAAAGTAAATATATAAAACCACCTAACTCAAGTTTAGGCTGGCGCAAAAGTCGCTATACAAATGACCTAAAATTGCGTAAGATCGCGCCCGAAAATGAATCTATTTGTATTTAGGGGTTAGTTTAGGTTCAGCACCTAACTTGCTGATTATCATATTATTTCCCCGCTCAATTAAAGGAGATCTAGCCTTGACGACTAGAACTGTTGCTTCTTTCGAGATTAAGTATCACCAGTACTTGGGTGCTGATGGTAAGCCGACTCAAGAATTACCTGCTTTTGCTAAAGACATGGATAAAATGCGTTCATTGTATCGCGACATGGCTTTGCTGCGCGCTTTCGATGCCAAAGCCTATGCGCTACAAAGAACAGGCAAAATGGGCACCTTCCCTGCCTCGCTTGGACAAGAAGCGATTGGCATTGGCTATGGCGATGCCATGACTAAAGAAGATGTCTTAGTCCCCTACTATCGTTCCACTGGCGCCATGTTAAAGCACGGCATTAGCATGGAAGAGATTTTTATCTATTGGGGCGGTAATGAAGACGGCGCTAACTATAGAAACGCCAAAGAAGATTTCCCGATTTGTGTACCGATTGCCAACCAAATTATTCATGCGGCCGGTGTTGCTAAAGCGATTCAGATGCGCGGCCAAAAACGTGCGGTTGCCACTGAGATTGGTGAAGGCGGTACTTCCGAGGGTGATTTCTATGAAGGTATCAATGTTGCCGGTATTTGGAATTTAGGTTGTGTCTTTATGGTCAATAATAACCAGTGGGCTATCTCGGTTCCTACCGAAATTCAAACGGCTACAGAAACTTACGCGCAAAAAGCAATTGCCGCCGGTATCGAAGGCGTACAAGTGGACGGTAACGATATTATTGCGGTTAAACAAATGGCGGAATATGCTTTTGAAAAAGCACGTAATGGCGGTGGCGCAACCTTGATCGAAGCCATTACTTACCGCTTGTGTGATCACACCACTGCCGATGACGCTTCTCGTTATGACGATCCAAAAGTCAAAGAAGCTGCTTGGAAAAACGAGCCCATGGTTCGCTTGCGCAAGTATTTAGAAGACAACAAAGCTTGGTCGGAAAAAGACGAAGAAGCGATGAAAGCGGAAATTGCAGCGGAAGTGGATGCGGCGGTAAAAGCTTATGAAGCGCACCCTATTCCTGGTCCTGAAGCGATGTTCGATAATCTGTTTGCGGAATTACCCGAAAAAACCAAACCACAACGCGAAGCGGCAATTGCTCGCGCTAAAACTCAAACATCAGGAGCGAAATAATGGCGGCAATTACTTTAATTGAAGCAGTTAACGCTGCTCTTGCTTACGAATTAGAACACGATAAAGATGTGGTGTTATTCGGTGAAGATGTGGGAAAAAACGGCGGTGTTTTCCGCGCGACTGACGGTTTGCAGGCGCAATATGGTGAAGATCGAGTGATCGACTCGCCACTAGCAGAATCTATGATTGCTGGACTTGCGGTGGGCATGGCTGCGCAAGGCATGAAACCGGTTGCTGAAATGCAGTTTATGGGCTTTATCTTTCCCGCAGTAGATCAAATTTTTGGCCAAGCAGCGCGTATGCGTCACCGTACTCGCGGCCGCTTGACCATGCCGATGGTGATTCGTGCACCTTTTGGTGGCGGTATTCACGCTCCTGAACATCATTCCGAGTCTACCGAAGCATTATTTGCTCATATACCAGGCTTGAAAGTAGTGATCCCGTCCAATCCAAGTCGCGCCTATGGCTTGATGCTAGCGGCTATTCGCGATCCGGATCCGGTCATTTTCTTAGAGCCAAAACGCGTTTATCGTATTGTTAAACACGAAGTTGAAGATAATGGCGAAGAGTATCCATTGGAAGTTTGTTTTGTGGATCGTGAAGGTTCAGACATCACCCTTATTTCTTGGGGTGCTATGATGCACGAAACCAATATCGCTGCGGAAAAATTAGCCGCCGAAGGTATTGACGCTGAAGTCATAGACGTAGCGACCGTCAGTCCTATTGATATGGACACCATTTTAGAGTCAGTACGCAAGACCGGCCGCGTTTGTATTATCCAAGAAGCGCCAAAATCCGGTGCGGTAGGTTCTGAAATCGCGGCCGAGATTGCCGAGCACGCGATCATGAGCTTGTTGGCGCCAATTGGTCGCGTATCGGGCTATGATACGGTTATGCCATACTACAAGATGGAAAAACAATACATGCCAACGGTTGATCGCATCTTAGATGAAGCGCGCAGAATCATGGAGTACAAATGAAACAGTTTAACTTACCCGATTTAGGCGAAGGCTTACCGGATGCGGAAGTGGTTCGCTGGCTAGTCAAAGAAGGTGATACGGTTGCCGTTGATCAACCCATGGTCGAAATGGAAACGGCCAAAGCGGTGGTCGAAGTCCCCTCACCTTACGCTGGGCGCATTGCCAAGTTACATGGCCAAGCTGGCGATGTGATTGATGTGGGCGCTGTGTTGGTGACTTTTGGAGAACCAGGTGAAGCCATCACTAGTGAAGAAGTTGAGGCTCCTGCAGTAGAAGCAGAAGCTGCTACTTCTGCCAATGCGTCAGCAAACGGTGCATCGGAAATCTTTAAATTGCCCGATTTAGGCGAAGGCTTGCCAGATGCGGAAGTGGTTCGCTGGTTAGTTAAAGAAGGTGAAACCGTTACCGTCGATCAGCCGATGGTCGAAATGGAAACCGCTAAAGCGGTAGTTGAAGTACCCTCGCCAGTTGCGGGTGTTGTCAGCAAATTCTTCGGTCAAGCTGGTGATGTAATTGAAGTAGGTGCACCTTTAGTAGAATTTGGTGGTACTGCTGATGGCTCTACAAACGCTTCCTCAGATGCTACTCCTGCCGATTCTGGCGAAGAAAAAAGAGCCGATTCTGGCACGGTAGTTGGCGCAGTTGAAGTCGGTCACAATGTTGTCGCAGAGACTTCTAGCGCTGTGGTTAAAGCTTTGGCTAAGAAGCTTAAAGTGGATCTAGCGCAAGTTAAAGGCACTGGTACTAACGGCCAAATTACTCAAAAAGATGTTAAAGCAGCAGCTAACAGTGGGCAAGCGCAAGTTAGTTCAAGCGCAAGCTCAGAAGTAGTGGTCGGTACTGAAACCTCGAATCCGCTAACTTATAAAGCCTCGCCAGCAGTTCGCGCGCTAGCCAAAAAACTTGGCGTAGATTTAGGTTCTTGCGCCACTTCAGGACGCAAAGGCTCTATCACCCGCGACGATGTGGAAGCCGCAGCTAAAGGCGGTTCAGCTTCATTCGCAGCAAGCGCTCCTTCAGCTACAGCAATGTCGCCAAGCCAAGCAGCTGGGCTACCACCAGTCAATTTAGAAATTAAACCGGAAACCGTTCGTGGCGTGCGCCGCGCTATGGCCATGGGTATGGCTCACTCGCATGCAACGGTCGTACCAACCACTTTGGTGGAAGATGCGGATATTTCTGCCTGGCCCAAAGGTACCGACTCGCTGGCACGTTATGTTCGCGCTTTGGTCACTGCGGCTAAACAGGTTCCAGCCCTAAACGCTTGGTTTGATGGTCAAAACTTCGAGCGTATTTTGCATCCGAATGTCAATGTCGGGATCGCGGTCGACTCTGGCGATGGTTTGTATGTACCGGTGGTGCATAACGCCGATCGTATGGATATGACAGGGGTTCGCGCCAGCGTACAAGAATTGCGCCAAAAAATCGAAAGCAAGGCGTTAAAGCAAGAAGATCAGCAAAACGGCACCATTACTCTTTCTAACTTTGGTTCGATCGCTGGCCGCTATGGCACGCCTGTAGTGTCGCCGCCACAAGTGGCAATTTTAGGGACGGGGCGTTTCCGTAACGAGCTTAAGCTGACCGACAAAGGTATCAACAATGCCAAAATGTTACCTTTATCGTTAACCTTTGATCATAGGGCTTGTACCGGCGGTGAGGCGGCAAGATTCCTCGCAGCGGTGATTGAAGACTTGCAAAAAGCCCATTAGGCCATATAAAAGGAGCTCAAGCAGCTCCTTTTTTTAGCTCATTGTTATGTCGCAAACTTCCATCAGAATCGTTAGCTACAATATCCGCAAAGCCGTTGGCCTCGATTGGAAGCGTAACCCTGAGCGTATTTTAACCGTACTCGCTGAAACTGATGCCGACATTATCGCGTTGCAAGAAGCCGATAAACGTTTTGGCAGCCGCCAGAGTGCCCTACCAGTTGATAATCTTAAGCAGGACATGAACTACCATGCGGTGGCAATCGACAATTTAGAACAGAGTATCGGTTGGCATGGCAATACGGTTTTATTAAAAAATGAACTACAGGAAATTAACTCCTGCGCTATCACACTGCCAGGGTTAGAACCCAGAGGCGCGGTACTGACCAGAATCCAGCTCAAGGATAACAAACAGCTGCGCATTATCGGTACCCACCTATCACTGGCAGGCAAAGCCCGTCAGCAACAAGTCGCTGCCCTAGTCAATTACATTGAAGACTCCAAGGATGATACGCCCTGTATTATTGCCGGCGATTTTAACGAATGGCGCACTTTTGGCAAAGCAGCTCGCGCTTTTGCTGAAGATTTTAAAGTTATCACCCCAGGACCTAGTTTTCATACCTCAAACCCTAAGCTGCCGCTGGATCGCTTCGTGATTTACGGCGAACTCGACATAAGCGACTTTGGGGTTCACCAATCTACCCTAGCTAAACGAGCCTCCGATCACTTACCAATATATATGGATGTCAAGTTGTAGTTTGGAGTTGCTACTAATGGTTTACCAACTAGATTTAACTAAGCAATAATCCAGCTCAAAAGTTTTAACGCCAGCCTCAATAACAGAGCTACAGCTTTAACCTGTTTTGGTTAAATTAACACTTACTTTGTAACATTGTATTAACGAAATAGCTTATTTATTACAAATTTTAATGATTACAAGCATTTAGTTGAAAAAAACTAATTTTAATCTTTGACTTCCAGTGGTCGGTGCGGTAAATATTAGGCTAGATCTAATTATTGTTTCCACGATTCTGTTTTAGCAAAGAACGATAATAGTTCTAAACGAAGTGTACACAAACATATATGGGGTATTATAACGATGAAAAGTCATCCTTTAGGTTTAAAAATAAAACCTATCACTAAGGCAATAGGATGCGCGCTTGCTTTTTCGTCTTTGAATCTTTATGCAGCAGAAGCACCCTCTGATGACGATAGTGCTGAAAGCTCAAATAAAGTAATCATAACGGGTTCAAGGATCCGTGCGGATGAAGCAAACGACACGGTTCCTATTGAAGTCATTATCGCTGAAGATGCTATTGACCGTGGTATCACAGATGTCGGACAGCTGTTAAGAGAAAGCACCTTAGCATCAGGCTCGGCTCAGGTTACTGCAGCAACATCTTCTGCTTTCGTTCAAAATGGTGGTACTGGTGTAGAAACTCTTTCCTTGCGTGGCTTGGGAGCCGGTAGAACCCTAGTATTATTAAATGGCCGGCGAGCTGGCCCTGCGGGAACGCGAGGCGCAACCTCAGCATTCGATTTTAATACAATTCCTTTATCAGCGGTTGAGCGTATTGAAATTTTAAAGGATGGCGCTTCGTCCTTGTACGGCTCAGATGCTGTCGCTGGTGTAGTCAATATCATTACCAAAACAAGTGATGGCGGAACCATTGAGGTTTTCCGCTCACAACCTGAAGATGATGGTGGTGAGCAGACACGTATTAGTGGTAGCTGGGGTGACTCATTTGACAATGGTAGTTATCGTCTAACATTTGATCATAATGTCACTTCCGAGCTAAAACGAGGAGATCGAGACTACTTTGCTTGTGGTGAGCGATATTATTTTGATGCTGCTACTGGCGCTAGAACAGACATTATTGACCCACGCACAGGGAAACCTCATTGTAGTGATCTATCGTGGGGACACGTTTGGCTATACGATTACGGCGCTTCAAACTTAACCGACTCCAATGGTTTGCGTCTAAACTTAGCGCAATTTGACTACGATGGTGATTTGGGCAACTACATCGATGCACCTAATCCCCAAGGTCCAGCCGATTTCTCACCTCCTCCGGGTTGGTTTGCTGTAAATGGCGTTTCTCCGGTTTTAAATGCCGATCATCCTTTTCAAGATCGTCAAAGCTTGATCCCAGAAGTCACAAGAAGCACTGTGATGGCTACAGGTGATTATGACTTTACTCAAACTTTAAGTGGTTATGCTGAGGTTTTATTCAATCGTCGTGAAACAGAGTCTCAAAGTTACAGACAGTTTTGGACATACAAGTACAACGAAAACTTCTTTGGCGGAGAGCCATTAAGCGCGGGATGGACTGGAGCTCAATGGCTTAGTCCGACGGCTATTACCGATCATAGTTTCCAAAACATCACCGTTGACTATTCACGTTTTGTGGTTGGTTTAAAAGGACAACTAGGTGAGTGGTACTGGGACGCATCAATTCAATCTAGCCGTAGTGATGGCGATTATGAAAATGCCATTATCTATGATGATGCTATTTCTCCTTATACAATCTTCCAAGGCTTTTCCGGCAGTTGTGTGGGTATGAATACTCCTGTTCGTGGAGTTCCGTGTCGTGATGTCGCTTGGCTTGATCCTGAGTTCTTAGCAGGCAATATTTCTGCAGAAGATAGGGCTTTCTTGTTTGGTAAAGAGACTGGTAATACTGTCTATAAGCAACATACTCTGGAAGCTACTATCACAGGTGATGCGTTCGAAATGCCTCACGGGGTTGCAGGCGTTGCATTCGGTCTTCAATATCAAATTGATGATATTAAAGATAAACCTGGCGATGTAACTTTAGCCAACAACACATGGGGTTCAACTGGCGCAGGTATAACCGAGGGCGACTCTGATACTTATGCAGTTTTTGGTGAAATTAATCTACCACTTTTGGCTGGCTTACCGGGCGTCGAAGAATTGAATCTAACCGCATCTGCACGTTACACCGACGTCAAAGATATTGATTCTGACACAACTTATAAAGTAGGTTTAGCTTGGCATATTGGTGCCGGTTGGACAATCCGTGGTTCTCACGGAACTTCATTTAGAACCCCTGCTTTGTACGAGTTATATCTTGCTGATCAAACCTCGTTTGTGAATCAAAGAGCTATTGATCCTTGTATTAATTGGGGTCAGAACTTAGCGGATGGTCAAATCTCTCAACGCGTGGCTGATAACTGTGCCGCTGATGGACTTGCTCCAACTTTTGCCGGTGGTGCTATTTCGGCAACCGTATTTACGGGCGGTGGTGCAGGAATCCTGAAACCTGAGACTTCTGAATCGAATACTTGGGGAATTGTCTGGCGTCCAGAGTTCGCTGACTTAAGTATTTCAGTTGATTACTTTGACTTTGAAATTGAAGACGAAGTAACTCAATTAGGTGCTGCAAACTTAGTTGGTCGTTGTTACGCTTCTGAGTTCTTCCCTAATGATCCTCTATGTGCTCAGTTTGATCGTGCTACAGGTCCTAACGAAGATATGCGGATCACTGTAGTAAGGGATAGCTTTATCAATATCGCTCGTCAAGATAACAAAGGTTACGATTTTGATATTACCTACCGAACAGATCTACCTTCAGGTAAATTGACACTACAAACCAAGCATACAATTCAAGACGAGTCTGCTCGCGGTATTTTTGCTGATACAGTTCAAGACTTTAATGGAACACTCGGCGAACCGAAGCATACGGGCACCTTCTTGGCGCGGTATGACCGCAACAACTGGAATGTAAGCTGGTTTACCAATATTATTGGACCAACTGAAAATGATCCTGATGTTACTGGTGTTACGGATACATTTACCTTCTTAGGTAATGAAACTCGCAGAGTAGGAGATACTCCCCGTATCATGTATCACAGCCTTTCATTTGGGTATGATCATGAAGAGTCCGGCATCGGCGTTGTCGTAGGTGTTAGGAATATGTTCGATAAGGAGCCGCCAAGAATCAGTAGAGGCATGGGTTCCAGAGCTGGTAACTCTGCGTTCTATAGTCAGTATGACTGGGTTGGAAGAAGTATCTTTGTTAATGCAAAATACGACTTCTAGTCGCTCCATTAAAAAAGCCGGCAAGAGCCGGCTTTTTTAAATCTCTTTTATTCTAAATTTAATAGTTATATAGTTATCCCTCATTAGAAAATACAAAAAACATGCCTAGAATCATTGCCAAACCTGATAGTTTAAATGAGCTCAATGAAAATTATATTCAAGAGCCATTAAAACAATCAGTGTTTTTAAATTCGGTTCCGAAGTGCGGAACTCACTTAATCAAAAATATTGTTCGAATGTTTGTACCTGTTAATCAGCAGTACCATCAAGCATTTATCCAAATTCCCATACTAAAAGATCATCTTGCTGCGTTTAAAACCACGCCAAAATTAAGTTGGGGACACCTGCTCTTTTCTGACGAATCTGCTTATGCTATGCACAATGTCAAACACATAGTTGTAGTTAGAGATCCCTATAACTGGGTTTTAGCCCGTACCCGATTTTTTTTATCGGACTCCTTTCAAGGTAATCTAGAGCACCTTAGAGGAGAAGAGTTTACCCTTGAACAAATCTATAACATGATGATTTTTGGCATTTATCAGAAAGCCCCTACCCTTTACGAGATATTTACTCATAATGCCGTTTCTTGGCTTGGTACTAATGCAAAGGTTGTTAAGTATGAAGATATCATTACGCACTTAAAAGATATTGATTCGGATAAGGCTGAACATTATTTTCATGAACTGTTAACAAACTGCGGTATCACCAATATCCCGGATGATTGGAAAGAGCGTGTATTGGTCGGTTCCGATCGCAAACAAAGTGGCACTGCACGTGAAAATTTATATGGCCAGAAATTCGACATACCCAATGAACTACCAGAAATACAAAAACAGCTTGTGGATTATGCAGCTCCTGGACTGAGAAAAATTTTAGGATACGAATAATAAAATGAAACGTAGAGTAACTATCGTTGGCGGTGGCTCTTCCGGTTGGATAGCTGCGGCTTATTTACAAAAAGCACTAAACAATGGAATCAAGCCTGAAGTTGAAATAACCTTAATTGAATCTCCAGATATTCCTCGAATTTCGGTCGGCGAAGCGACAATCCCTTCGATGAGGCATTTGCTCCATGTGATTGGCGTAAACGAAGCCGAATTCATGAAAGCAACCGATGCGACTTTTAAACAATCGATAAAATATACCAATTGGTTACATAAAGATAACAGCTTTTATCATCATCCTTTTTCAAGAGCCCGCAAGCAACCTTTAGATTTTTCAGCACAAGAATGGCTTGAGAGTGATCAATCAATTCCATTTATGGAGACATGCTCCGAACAGCCAATAATTTGTGAGATGGGCTTAAGCCCTTTAGGTTTCGGACGCAACAATATGGGTGCGCCACTTAGCTACGCCTATCATATGAATGCTCAAAAGTTTGCAGACTATCTGCGAGATATTTCAGTTGCTCAAGGCGTTAAGCACATACTTGCTAACGTCATTGATATAGACATGAAAGACAGTCAAACTATTACTGCAGTTAAAACTGATACCGAACAAACAATTGAAGCCGATTTATTTATAGACTGCACCGGTTTTCGAGCAAAATTGATCGAAGAAAAGTTAAATGTCAGCTGGGAAGATCATTCACAATGGCTACTTTGCGATAGAGCCATAACCATGCATATTCCTTACGAGGATTATTTCCCAGGCATGGTACGCCCTTACACTACTGCTAGCGCCCTTTCTAACGGTTGGATCTGGGACATTCCGATGCAAAGTCAAAGATCCATTGGCTATGTTCACTCTAGTGCTTTTATATCCGAAGAAGATGCGGAAAAAGAAATGCGCTCTTATCAAGGCGGTAACACCTCACAGCTGGATTCACGAACCGTTTACTTTAAAGTTGGGCGTAGACAACAAAACTGGAAAGGTAACTGTGTAGCTATTGGACTTTCAGGCGGTTTTATCGAACCGCTGGAATCAACAGGGCTTTATTTGAGCGATCTTGGGGTTGTTGCTTTAGCAGAATACTTCCCTTATACCGATAAGGATCTTAAGCCTATGGCCTTTAGATACAACCGAATTTTATCAAATCGTTTTTATGAAATTCTCGATTTTATCAATATGCATTACTGCTTGAGTAAAAGAACCGATACAGAATTTTGGAAGGAAGTGCAAAAACCGGAAAGAATTAATCCTAGACTAAAAGCAAAGCTAGACTTTTGGAAAATGCGCCCTCCTATGATGTCTGATTTTGATGACCAGTTTTTCTTAGACCAAAAGGAGCAGGCTTTTAATTTTACTTGCGAAACTTTTGATGCTAGAAACCCTGTAGACACAGCAGGATTATGGAATCATGAAAGTTATGAATGTATTTTATATGGAATGCATTTTAATAGCGAAAACTATGATGCTTTGTATGGAAATAATCGGCAAGTGGTAAATATACATCCCTACATTTTACAACGCTTACAAATGGCTCGTCAGCAACTTCCAGCTCACCATATCTGGTTACAAAAAGCATTAGGTATGAAAGATTACAAAACTACTATTAAGCCTAAAGGTTGGGTCGCTTAATGAAGAAAAAGATTGTAATTGTTGGCGGTGGCTCATCAGGCTGGATGGTAGCAGCTTACTTGAACGGTGCTATCAATAGAAATGGCAATAAACCTAAGGTAGAAATTGAGTTAATTGAATCCCCCGATATTCCCAGAATTTCAGTAGGCGAAGCCACAGTTTTATCGATTCGGCATATCCTTTCAGTGGTTGGTATTAGCGAAATAGATTTTCTAAAAGCAACTGATGGTTCATTTAAGCAATCCATAAAATACGTCAACTGGTTAAGAAATGACAACTCTTTTTATTATCACCCATTTAACCGACTAAACACTGGGCCAATTGACACAAGCGTTCAACAGTGGTTAGCGAGTGACAGAAGTATTCCGTTTGTTCAAACCTGTTCAGCCCAACCAGACATATGTGAATTAGGACTATCTCCTCAGATGCTTGGCAAATGGAATATGGGCGCTCCTTTTAGTTATGCATACCATATGAATGCCCAAAAGTTTGCCGACTTACTTCGAGATTTATCGGTAAAAAGAGGGGTCAAGCACACTTTAGCCAATGTTACCCAAGTCAATTTGAAAGACAATGGACATATACAATCCGTCGATCTAGATATCGAAAGCTCTGTTACAGGCGACTTATTCGTTGACTGTACTGGCTTTAAAGCAAAACTGATTGACGAAGCGCTCAACGTTGGCTGGGAAGACTGTTCACAATGGTTACTGTGTGATCGAGCAATCGCAATGCATATTCCTTACGAAACCTATTATCCCGGAATGGTTCGCCCCTATACAACGGCGACAGCCTTATCAAATGGTTGGGTTTGGGATATTCCAATGCAAAATCAGCGCTCCATTGGCTACGTTCACTCCAGCGCTTTCATAGATTCAGAGCAAGCAGAAAGAGAACTGCGAAACTATCAAGGTGGTGACATCGATAAACTTGAATCACGAACCATTTTCTTCAAAGTCGGACGCCGTCACCAGGTATGGAAAGGAAACTGCATTGCAGTAGGCCTTTCAGGTGGTTTTATAGAACCCTTGGAATCCACAGGGCTTTACCTAAGTGATCTAGGCGCAGTTATGCTCGCCCAGCATTTTCCTCAAGATGAATCACAAATGAAAGCGATGGCTTTTCGCTACAATCGAATCCACTCCAATAAATTCTATGAGATTTTAGACTTTATTAATATGCATTACTGTTTAACCCAAAGAACCGATACCGAGTTTTGGCGAACGGTACAACAAGAAGAACATATTACCGATCGCTTATTGGCCAAATTCGATTTCTGGAAAAAAAAGCCACCCTCACCTTTAGATTTCGAGGATCAAGCGTTTTTGGGGCTAGCTCAATCGAATCAAGCTTCTCATTTAACTGGTGGGGATATTCGGCCATCTGTAGACACCGCCGGAATCTGGGATAAGAGTAATTATCAGTATATCCTCTACAGTATGGAGTTTGAAAAGCGCTACGGAGCCTTACCATTAGAAAATGCACCTAAAACCAGTCGTTCACCATTAATTCTGCAACGATTAGCCCTAGCTAAAGAAAGATTACCTAGCCATGAGCAGTGGTTACAACAAAAACTGGGAATGCAACAATACGTAAAAATCGCCGTACCTAACGGCTGGGTCTAATTTTTAACTTTTGAAACAATTAAGCTCTGGCAGTCGGCTAACTGCTTTGTTATCCTCATTAGGTTTTGAGCTAATGGGGAAATCAATGAAGATCAAATACTTAGCGCTTTTTTCGCTGATGTCGGTAGCGTTATATGCCTGTGATAGCGCCGATCAGACACAAACACCGGCTTCCAAGCCAGAAGTTGTAGCGGTAAAACAAGTCGAACAACAGCCTAAAGAAGCCGAAGAACAACAAATCCAGCAAGCTGAGCAAGATCCTTATATCTGGTTAGAAGAAGTCGAAGGCGAAAAGGCTTTAGCTTGGGTAGAAGAAAACAACACAAAATCTTTAGGGTATTTAAAATCTAAACCGCTCTATCAAGAGTTGTTTGAAAAAAACCTTAAAGTTTACGACTCAGACGAGCGGATTCCCTACGTCGAACAAATGGGAGACTATTTTTATAACTTCTGGAAAGATTCTAATAACCAACGGGGTTTATGGCGACGTACAACGCTTGCTGAATATAAGAAAGACAATCCCGAGTGGGAACTTATTTTAGATCTGGATAAGTTAGCCGAAAAAGAAGGCGAAAACTGGGTTTATAAAGGCGCTAACTGCTTATACCCTGAATATAAACGCTGTTTATTAAGTTTGTCTCGTGGCGGCGCTGATGCAACCGTAGTCCGTGAGTTTGATGTTGCTTCAAAGTCCTTTGTTGAAAACGGGTTTTATCTGCCTGAAGCTAAATCTAGCGTCAGCTGGATTGATGAAAATTCAATTTATGTGGGTACCGACTTTGGTGACGGTAGCATGACCGATTCTGGCTACCCGCGCATCGTTAAAGAGTGGAAGCGCGGCGAAGCGTTAGATAAGGCTAGAACCATTTTTGAAGGTGAAAAGAAAGACGTTTGGGTCGCTGCATTTGTCTTACATGATAAAGGCAAATCTTACAAAGTTATTTATCAAGGACTAACTTTCTATACATCGGACATCTACCTAATCACTGACGAAGGGTTACATCAATTCGAACGCCCAAAGGATAGCTCAATAAACGCTATTAGCAATGATCAAGTTTTGATTCAGTTAAAATCCGACTGGACACTGGGTGAAAAAACTTATCCGCAAGCTGCACTAATTTCGATCAATATTGACGACTACCTTGCTGGGAAAACTAATTTTACAGAAGTCTTTATCCCTGATGCTAATACTTCTATTTCAGGAGTGTTATCGACCAAAGATTATATTTTAGTTAACACCTTAAAAGATGTGGCAAGCGAACTCTATCGATATCAATTTGACGATGGCAAATGGTCAAAGGAAAAAGTTGATATGCCCGATTTAGGCGCTATTTCAGTTGCGGGAGTGAGTGACCAGCATAATAATTTCTTTATCGACTACAACAACTTCTTAACCCCAAGTAGCTTGTATTATTTCGATAGCAGCAATAATAGCACTAGCGTTTTGAAGAGCTTACCAGCATTTTTTGATGCGCAGCCTTACAAAGTTGAGCAACAATTTGCTACCGCTAAAGACGGTACTAAGATCCCCTATTTCTTGGTCATGCATAAAGATACTGAATTTAACGGTAAAAACCCTACCCTACTTTATGGCTATGGTGGCTTTGAAGTCTCACTGCGCCCTAGCTACTCGCCAACCATCGGTTTTGATTGGTTAGAGCAAGGCGGTGTTTACGCGCTAGCGAACATTCGTGGCGGCGGTGAGTATGGCCCAAGATGGCATCAGGCGGCACTGAAAAAAAATCGCCACATAGCCTTTACCGACTTTATTACCGTTGGCGAAGATCTAGTCGCTAATAAAATCACTTCTCCTCGCCATTTAGGGATACGAGGTGGCTCAAACGGTGGTTTGCTGGTAGGTACGGTTGCCACTATGCGGCCGGATCTGTTTAACGCGGTGGTTTGTCAGGTTCCATTATTGGATATGAAGCGCTTTAATCAGCTGCTAGCTGGAGCCAGCTGGATGGGTGAATACGGCAATCCAGATAATGAAGATGAGTGGGAATACATCAAAACCTACTCGCCGTACCATAATGTGGATAAGGATACCGAATACCCTAAAATATTCTTTACGACCTCAACTCGCGACGACAGAGTTCACCCTGGTCACGCGCGTAAAATGGTCGCTAAGATGCAAGCTCAAGGACACGATGTGCTGTATTACGAAAATACCGAAGGTGGCCACGGCGGCGCTTCAAATAACAAACAAAGTGCTAGTTTGAATGCACTCATTTATACCTACTTAGCAGATCAGCTAAAGTAAAATTAAAAGTTAAATCAAGGGCGCTTTAAGCGCCCTTTTTTAATGAGCAGCCAATAAAAAAGCCGCAACATTCCTGAAGCGGCTTTGTGCTCCGCTCTTTACACAAGAGGGAGATAAAATATGGTGGGTTGCACAGGAATCGAACCTGTGACCACCTGATTAAAAGTCAGATGCTCTACCGACTGAGCTAGCAACCCATAACGAGTCTAGAAGACTCAACGGCGCGTATAATACCGATAAATTAAGAAAAAACAAGCATTTTCCGCAGCATTTTTTAGTAGACTTGATTTTGCATAAAAAACCACCATTTACAAGCTATTGCTAAACCTTTTTATAGGTAATTTTATGAAAAATGTTATCGCTATAAATTCAGCGCCAGCCAAACATTGGGTTGGAAATGCCTTTCATGTGAGTTCCATGTTCAGCTATCAAAGTCATGGCGAAACTTTAAGCCCCTTTTTACTACTCGATCATGCGGCACCTAAGGTTTTCGAGCCATCAGCCAACAAGCGTGGCGTTGGAGAGCACCCGCATCGAGGTTTTGAAACCGTAACCATCGTTTATCAAGGCGAAGTCGAACATAGAGATTCGACCGGCGCAGGTGGCGTTATCGGAACTGGTGATGTGCAGTGGATGACCGCTGGCAGTGGAATTATGCACGAAGAATTTCTTTCGACTGACTTTACCCAAACCGGTGGCGAAATGGAGATGGCGCAACTTTGGGTCAATTTGCCCGCTAAGCATAAAATGACGACTCCAAAGTACCAAGATATACAAGCTAGTCAGATCCCAACCTTACAGCTCGGCGATAATGCCGGTCAGTTACGCCTGATTGCTGGCGATTATCAAGACAGCCATGGCCCAGCGAGCACCTTCTCGCCATTGCAAGTTATGGATACTCGAATAAATGCGGGCAAGAAAATTGAGCTAGAACTTAATCAGGGTTGGACGGGCGCTGTGGTAGTCTTGTCAGGAACTGTAGAAATCAACTCGGAGCGGCTGGTCAGAGAACGCCAAATGGCAGTACTAAGCACAGAAGGTACAGGCGTTAGTATCGAAGCCAATAATGATGCCAAATTGCTGATTTTAAGCGGTGAACCCTTAAATGAACCGATTGTAGGTTATGGGCCTTTTGTCATGAACAGCAGAGAAGAAATCGAAGCCACACTTCGCGATTTTAAGAATGGTGATTTCGGTAGTATCAGCTAACCTACTAAACCCAAGGCATAAAAAAACCGCATCTTCTGATGCGGTTTTTTAGGCTTAACGCCTTGAAAATGGTGGGTTGCACAGGAATCGAACCTGTGACCACCTGATTAAAAGTCAGATGCTCTACCGACTGAGCTAGCAACCCATTGTTTTAAATGCGATTTTTAAAGCTTTTCTGCTTCCAAGACTCAGTCTTGGTGAGGCGTGTATAATACTGTTTTTCGCGAAAAATACAAGCCTATTTATTAGTTTATTACATCGTTTATGCTTTTAATATTGATTATAGCTTGATAGGTGACGTTTGACATCAGATGTATGTCATTGATAGGATTTACAGGTTGGAATTACCAAGGAGTTAATCATGAAAACAACAAAAATCATCATCTCATTAATATTATTAGTTACAACGGCTTTGCAGAAAACCAAAATAGTGAAAGAGCTGAAGCTCCTAAAGCCGATGATTGCATTATTTTTGCACAAGGAAACGTATGCGTTTTAAGTTATCAACAAGCGCTTAACAATTACAACCAGGCACTAAGTGAAAAAACTTCTAAATCAATCGCAAGCTGTTACGCCAAATATAAAGATGAATGTATCTTAACTGATACACAGGCCAAGACTAACTTCAAAAAGAGTCGGCAAGATAGCTATTATCCATCTTATTATTCTGGCCATAGCAGCAGCTCAAGAATGTATCATAGCTACATTCCTCGAGTCTCGATGAAAAGCCGGATAAATCACTACACCAAATAGTAGCCTTACTCCGCTTCTTCTATCCATGCCATTTGGATGGCCTCTAAAATCCGCTCTCCGCAGCGATTAGGGTCATCCGCAAATCCTTCTAAATCCAGTACCATTTGCCGTAAATCAACAAAATTGATGGTTTTAGGATCTAGCTCCGGATTGGCTTCATACAACTCAATCGCTATATCTAAAGAATCAGTCCATTTCATAACTTCACCTTAATAGTTAGTTCCAGCTCGATTTAAGAGTTCATAAGCTAAAATTAGACGAGGAAGCATTTATTTTGTTGCGTTGGAGTTTGCTTGTGCAAATGACGAGCACCAAAATAAATGATGACGAAGTATAGTTGACGATTATCAGCTCTTAGTGGTTTTCCTTAGCATGGTTGAGGGTATACTTTGGAATATCAACCACCAGATCCTCATCCGCAACCATTGCCTGACAGCTTAAGCGCGATTCTGGCTCTAAGCCCCAAGCTTTATCTAGCATATCATCTTCCAGCTCATCGCTTTCTTCTAGCGAATCAAACCCTTCACGCACGATCACATGACAAGTTGTACAGGCGCAAGACATCTCACAAGCATGCTCGATATCAATATCATTCTGCTTGGCGACTTCTAAAATGGTTTGCCCCTCTTCCGCTTCGACCACAGAACCTTCAGGACATAATTCTTCATTGGGTAAAAATACAATTTTTGGCATTCATTCAACCTGGTAACTTTTCTTATCCGCTATAATTCATCAACTTCACTGCCCACTAAAGCTTTAGCAATACTGGCGTCCATACGTCTTGAAGCAAACTCTTGGCTATTGGCATCAACCACTTTTATAGCTGCCTTAATAACTTCTATATCGGTGCCTTGAGCGACTATTTCAAGTTGTTTTACTGCTGATTGGATAGCTTCAAACTCATCGTCAGATAGCAAAGCTTGACCGTTATCCTCTAGCGCGGCTCGAACAGCTTCAATGACTCGGCTCGCTTCAACCTGTTCTTCACGCAACATCCGAAGCTGCATATCTTCTTCGGCTTTATCAATCGAGCTTTTCAGCATTTGGGTCACTTGGCTATCAGTCAAGCCATAAGATGGCTTAACCTGAATTTCTGCCTGTACTCCAGAGGTAGCTTCGAGCGCTGTAACATTTAACAAACCATCAGCATCAACCTGATAAGTTACTTTAATTCGTGCGGCACCCGCCACCATTGGCGGTATACCACGCAATTCAAAACGCGCTAACGAACGGCAATCGTCCACCAGTTCGCGCTCGCCCTGCACCACATGGATCGCCATAGCCGTCTGGCCATCTTTAAAAGTGGTAAATTCTTGCGCCCGCGCAATGGGAATTGGTGTATTGCGTGGAATAATTTTCTCGACCAAGCCGCCCATGGTTTCAACCCCTAAAGATAAGGGCAAAACGTCTAACAATAACAACTGATCATTGGCTTTATTACCAATCAAAACATCCGCCTGAATCGCCGCGCCGATGGCTACCACTCGATCCGGATCAATTGTCGTTAAGGGTTCTTGCTTGAAATAAGCCGCTACTTTTTGTTGTACCAAGGGTACTCGAGTCGAACCACCGACCATTACAATTTCTTTAATGTCGCTAGCCTTAAGGCCAGCATCTTTAATGGTTCTACGGCATGCCAATAGGGTTTTATCGACTATTGGTGTCATCAACTCATTAATCTGCTCGCGGCTAACAGTTCCATCCCAGCCCATAAAATGCAGCTCGAGTGACTCTGTGTCGGTTAAGGCTTCTTTGATTTCGCGCGCTTTTAGCATCGCCATTTGATACGACTGACGATCATCAAGCTCAATCTGAGCTTCTTTAACTAACAAACCTGCAATAGCCCGATCAAAATCGTCGCCGCCCAAGGCCGAATCACCGCCCGTGGCGAGCACTTCATAAACACCTTTTTCTAAGCGTAAAATCGAAATGTCGAAAGTACCACCGCCTAAATCGTAAATCGCATGTATTCCTTCATTACCAGTATCTAAACCATAAGCAACTGCCGCCGCGGTAGGCTCGTTTAATAAGCGTAAAACATTTAAGCCCGCAATTTGCGCCGCGTCTTTGGTGGCTTGACGCTGTGCATCATCAAAATAGGCAGGAACCGTGATCACCACACCACCTAAGCTTTCACCCTCTGGCACACCTAGCGCATCTTCGGCTCTATGAGCCAACACCTTTAAAATTTCTGCAGAAATTTCTACAGGATTTTTGATCTGATCGTAAATCTGTACTGCAGGCATCCCTTTTTCGCCAATGCCAGAAGCCGTTAAGCGGTTAGCACTAAATTCTTTAATCGCCTGAACATCACCAAGGCCGCGACCCATTAAGCGTTTAACCGAACTAACGGTGTTTTCGGCGTCCGAACATTGAAAAAGCTTTGCCGAATGACCAACCGACACTTCACCATCTTTGGCGTAGTGAACAATCGAGGGTAAGAGGTGATTACCTTTAAGATCGGGCAAGGTTTGTGCAACGCCGCTACGAACCGTGGCGATCAAAGAGTTGGTGGTTCCCAGATCAATTCCTGCCGCATATTTATGCTCGTGCGGCTTAGTTGATTGTCCCGGCTCTGCAATTTGTAGTAAGGCCATAGATTCTTCTCTTTAGAACTCTTTATCCTGTGAGCTTTGCCCTGCGAATTAATTAAGCACTAATCTAAAAGCTTGTCTTCTGCCGCTTCAGTATCCATTAAAGTCTTACGCAAAAATTGAAGCTTATGAATTTCTGCCAAAATTTTATCAGAATCGAGCGCGTCTTGGTTAAACAAACTATCTATCGCCGTAATTTGCTCAGACTGCATCGCTTCTATCTGCTCAGAAAAGTCCAAAAGTCCATTCATATCTTTGTCATCCGATAGCTTTTCTAGCTCTTCTCGCAGCTCTAGCTGTTGCATTAGAAACATAGGATCCTTAACCGTAATCTCAGCAGCTCCGTCCATCCCCGTTTTCAGTTTTAACAGCGCTTGAGCGCGACGCACAGGACTTTTCAAAATCCCATAAGCATCGTTTATTTGAGTCGTTTTTTGCATAGCTGCCAATTGCTCCTGATCACCAGCTGAGGCAAACCGATCCGGATGCACCGCCTGCAACATGGAGCGTAGCTTCTGCGAAAGCTCTCGCTCATTTAATAAAAAATTCGGCTCAAGGCCGAATAACTCAAATGGATTTTTCAATTGTCTTCTCAATTTAGATCCACGTTTACACGGGAATAGCTTTATTTAATAGCGCTTCGCATGATTAGATAAAATGTTTGAGAGCGAGGCGGAGTTCAAAAAGAAAAACGGAATGTATAAATAATACCTGAGTATTTTATTTTGAACTTTAACGAAGCTATCGAGCATTTTAACAATCAGACGGTAAAGGACTCGCCGCAACCGCACTCACCCTTTACGTTAGGGTTAGTAAATTCGAAGCCTTCATTCAAACCTTCTTTCTTAAACTCTAGGTGAGTACCTTCCAAATACACCTTGCTCTTGGCATCAACAATAATTTTGATACCTTTATCTTCAAACATTTCATCGTCCTCGTTCATCTCATCGACGAACTCGAGAACGTAGGCCAAACCTGAACAACCTGTGGTGGTTACACCCAGACGCAAGCCAAGCCCTTTGCCGCGATTGGCCAAAAAGCTTTTAACCCGCTCAGCGGCGGCTTCTGATAAGGTAATTGCCATGAACGCTAACCTTTATTTAGCCTGTTTGGTTTTGTAGTCCGTTACTGCAGCTTTAATCGCATCTTCGGCCAACACCGAGCAGTGGATTTTCACTGGAGGCAATGCTAACTCTTCCGCAATATCGGTATTTTTAATTTCTTGAGCTTCGTCGATGCTCTTGCCTTTTACCCATTCAGTAATTAACGAGCTAGAAGCAATCGCCGAACCACAGCCATAAGTTTTAAATTTGGCATCTTCGATAATACCGTCTTCGCTAACTTTGATTTGCAGTTTCATCACGTCACCACAAGCTGGTGCGCCAACCATACCGGTGCCAACGCCCTCTTCGTCTTTTTCAAACGAACCAACGTTGCGCGGGTTTTCATAATGGTCAATTACTTTTTCACTATAAGCCATACTATTTCTCCTGTTCTTTCACAAGAACCGATTAATGAGCTGTCCACTCAACCTGTGACAAGTCGATGCCTTCTTTGTACATATCCCAAAGTGGCGACAACTCACGCAAACGGCCAATGCCGTCGTTAATTTGTGCTAAGGCGTAATCCACTTCTTCTTCGGTGGTAAAACGTCCAATGGTGAAACGGATCGAACTGTGCGCCAATTCGTCGTCTCGACCTAAAGCTCTTAAAACATAAGATGGTTCCAAACTGGCCGAAGTACAAGCCGAACCAGAAGAAACCGCCAAATCTTTAAGCGCCATAATCAATGATTCACCTTCAACAAAGTTAAAGCTGACGTTTAAAATACCAGCAACGCGCTGGGTTTCATGACCATTCAGATAGACTTCTTCCATCCCTTTAACGCCATCCCATAAACGCTCGCGTAATTTAATAATACGCTCATTATCCGTCGCCATATCTTCTGCTGCAATACGCGCCGCTTCGCCCATACCCACGATTTGGTGAGTAGCTAAAGTACCTGAACGCATACCACGCTCATGCCCGCCGCCGTGCATTTGCGCTTCGATCCGCACGCGCGGCTTACGACGAACGTATAAAGCGCCAATACCCTTTGGACCATACATTTTGTGACCCGAAATCGACATTAAATCGACTTTAGTCTTAGTCACATCAATCGGCATTTTACCCACCGATTGCGCAGCATCAACGTGGAACATAATTTTACGCGCACGGCACATTTCACCAATCGCATCAATATCCTGAACCACGCCAGTTTCATTGTTGACGTGCATCACGCTCACTAAAACCGTATCCTCGCGCATGGCGGCTTCTAACGCAGCCAAATTCAATAGGCCATCTTCTTGCACGTCCATATAAGTCACGTCATAACCTTCACGCTCAAGCTGACGCGCCGTATCTAAAACTGCTTTATGCTCAGTTTTAACGGTAATGATGTGCTTACCTTTCTTTTGGTAAAAATGGGCAACGCCCTTAATCGCAAGATTATCAGACTCGGTTGCACCAGAAGTCCAAACAATTTCACGCGGATCGGCATGAATAAGCTCGGCGACATTAGCACGCGCTTCGTCCACAGCTTCTTCAGCCGCCCAGCCAAATTTATGTGAACGCGAAGCAGGATTACCATAAATCCCCTCAACGCCCATGTACTGAATCATCTTCTCTACCACGCGCGGATCAACTGGCGTAGTCGCAGCATAATCAAAATAGATGGGTAACTTCATTTTCTTCTCTTCACTTAAATTCAAATACAATTTACAAATACACTAAAACTTTCAAATCATCCGTCATTGCGAGGAGTTGCTCTTTAAGTCCGCGGCAATCACGTATCAACACCTTAGATAGCCGATACGAGATCCTGATTTTTGACCTAAGGGAACTCCTTTAGGGGCATCAGGATCACAGCTTCGATATCAACTAAGGAAGATCAGTTCATCTTCACCGATCTTGCCTGTAGAAATAGTCTCATTTGCAGCGTCTTGGCGACCAGCCACTTTCTTAACAAAACGGCGCTCAACCACCTGCTCTAAACTAATACCGCTTAAAAACTGATAAATTTGGTCGGATAATTCCGCCCATAACTGATGCGACAAACAATGCTCACCATCTTGACAGCCACCCTTACCCTTACAGCGAGTGGCATCAATCGGCTCATTTACCGCCAAAACCACGTCTGCGATCGTAATGCGATTGCTCGGGCGCTGCAATTCATAACCGCCACCCGGGCCGCGAATACTATCGACTAAATTGGCTTTACGCAACTTAGAAAACAGCTGTTCTAGGTAAGATAAGGAAATATCCTGACGTCCCGAAATTTCAGACAAACTAATAGGCCCGCTTCCAGAATGAAGCGCCAAATCAAGCATCGCTGTCACCGCATAGCGGCCTTTTGTACTTAATTTCATGATTAGAAGTCGTTCGGGTTAGAAAATCTAAAATAAAGCGGATTTCGATAGTGAAATTATCTCAATTCCGACTAAATTAGTCAAGATTTATACGCTCCTAGTAATCTTGAGAGTTACTTTTCGCCATTACCAATACTATCCAGCTTTACTTTGTTACAATGGCGCACTCAACCATGTAAGCTCTAAACTCAGGTAGCGTCCTTGAATAACGAACTAAACTACAAAAGCAATCCACTTAATGGCGTTAGCCTGAAAAAGCTAGTGACTGAGATAGTGGAACATTATGGCTATGAGATTTTGTATGCTTATTTGAACCTGAATTGCTTTAAATCCAATCCAAGCATTCCTTCGAGCGTGAATTTTCTCAAAAAGACCGGGTGGGCGCGAGAAAAGGTGGAAGGCTTTTATTTGTACCAATATAAGAACCTGCCCTCTCCTTCTTACAAGCATCAGCAAGTGCCGCCACGAGATCGCATTATTCCCGAGGATCAAATACCCAGCGAACCCGCGGAGTTAACTTTAGAAAGTGCAGAACTCTTGCGCGAACAAAGCGCTAAGAAATCATTGGAGTTCAGTAAGGATTTAAAAAGTAAAAGCTCTAATCGGAAAAAAGCAAGTCCAAGCACTAAGAACAATCCTTGGACAAAATACCGAAATAAGTAAGATTGCTCACTATATGGATTCCCGCTCGATAATTGCTCCTGCATTATTCTAACTTCCATCATCCGTGATGGTCGTTCGCGGGAATGACGGCTAAAGTCTATGCTTAGATGCACTGCTCGGATTTAATTTTTACCCGAATCGCCATTTAGGACACTCGAACAATCCAGCTCTGGGATTTCTAGGTCCTCGCTTTCTATACCCTTTTCTTTGAGCTGCGCTTTTAAAGCTTTGAGCTGCGCTTCTAGGGCATTGGAATGTTCATACATATTTTGCAAAGCAACCACTAATGGGTCGATTTGATCGGAAGTTACGCCAAAGGCTTGGTAGTTGTGCTTACCTTTGGGATCGGTTTCGGAAGCCTCGCGCGCAGGAATTCCGATCACGGTGGCATCAACGGGCACATCTTTAACTACCACTGCATTGCCGCCAACTTTGGCGTTATCATTTAGCGTTATTGGCCCAAGGATTTTAGCACCCGCGCCAATCACTACATTATTTTTTAAGGTTGGGTGGCGTTTACCTTTTTCTAAGCTAGTGCCGCCAAGGGTGACGCCATGATAGAGCATACAGTCGTCGCCAATTTCCGCAGTTTCGCCAATCACTACGCCAAGACCATGATCGATAAAGAAGCGACGACCAATGGTGGCGCCGGGGTGAATTTCGATACCGGTTAAAAAGCGTGCAAAGGTCATAATCGCGCGCGCCAACCATTTCCAGTTATTGCGCCAAAGTTTATTGGTCAGCCGATACCACCAGATGGCGTGTAAGCCCGGATATAAGGTCAAAACCTCAAAGTTGTTACGCGCCGATGGATCGCGGTGATAAACGCTTTTTATATCTTCTTTGATTCGTTCAAACATTAATTATAGTCATTCCTATATTTAATAGATCCCCGCCAGCGCGGGAATGACGCTAATGATTACTTAGTCTTGCGTTTTATATATTTTTCTATCGAGGACAAAAATCCACGCAGAATATTTACTTCGCCTTGGTTAAGCTGACTTTTAGCAAAGAGTCTTCGTATTCTAGCAGATAATAATTTAGGGTTTTCTGGATCGAAAAACTCAGTCTTGACCATGGTTTGCTCCAAATGTTGATAAAGACCTTCCACTTGCTCAGATGTTGCAACCAACTCGCTATCTTTTAATTCTAGTGGCGCTTCAGTTATTGGATTTTGCGTTAAATGTTTTAAGCGCAATTCATAGCTAATAATCTGCACCGCTGAAGCTAAATTTAACGACATATAGTCAGGGTTGGCAGGAATATTCACATGATAATGACACAATTGCAGCTCTTCGTTTAACAAGCCCACACTTTCACGGCCAAATAAAATCGCCACAGGATGCGACTCTGGCTTGGTATCAATCAGTTGCGCCATTTCACGCGGCTCTATCAAAGGCCAAGGTAAGGCTCGGTTACGCGAGCTAGTGCCAATCACCAATTTGCAGTCTTTAATCGCTTCTTCTACGGTCTCGACCACGAGCGCACTGTCCAAGATATCTAAAGCGCCGGAAGAGCGCACCAAGGCCTCTTCACAAGGAAAATCTTTAGGGTTCACCAAAACCAATTGGTACAAGCCCATGGTTTTCATGGCGCGCGCTGCTGCGCCAATATTACCTGGATGGCTGGTATGGCAAAGGACAATTTTAATTTGATCGAGCATTTATCTAATAATTGCTATTTATCAATAAGTTAAGCCGATCATATCAAAGCGCAGCAAATAACCCTAGCAGAAAAGGTTCAGAGAAATTAAGGCTTTTAAGTTGTTATGAATTTTTGATAGAATGCGCGCAATTGGTAGCAACCGGATTTGGTAGCGCCCCGTTCTTTGATAATTGGTGATTAACTATGAATGCGTACCGTACTATTGCGATCCGCGCGGCTAACCGTGCCGGTGATTATATTGTTAAAGCGTTTAACGACCGCGATCGAATCATTGCTAAGATGAAAGATCTGAACGACTTCGTCACTAACGTCGATCAGCAAGCAGAATGGTTAATCATTGATACCATCAAGGCAAGTTACCCCGAACACTCCATTCTGGCCGAAGAGTCTGGCCTAAAAGAAGGCAGCGACAAAGATACCATCTGGGTTATCGATCCCTTGGACGGTACTCGTAATTTCATCGATGGTAACCCGCACTTCGCCATTTCCATTGCGGTTAAGCAAAAAGGCAAAACCGTAGCCGCGGTTATTTTCGATCCTATGCGCGATGAGATGTTCAGTGCATCCAACGGTGATGGTGCCCAATTGAACCAAACCCGTATTCGGGTGGCAGCGGAAAAGAAGTTAGAAAAGTCCATTTTAGCCACGGGCTTTCCTTTCCGCTCCAGTTCCAATGTCGAGGAATACCTAAATTACTTCTCAGCTCTGTTACCTGCTTGTAGCGATATGCGTCGCGCGGGTTCTGCCGCTTTGGACTTGGCTTACGTAGCTGCTGGCCGTGTTAATGGCTTTTGGGAGTTTGGCCTATCCGATTGGGATACCGCCGCAGGTACCCTAATCGTAAAAGAAGCCGGCGGTCTTGTTGGCGACGTTAAAGGCAACCCTTTTAGCAGTCGCGCTAAGAGTATCCTCGCTGCTAATCCACACGTTTTTAAGCAATTTGTGCAGACCGTCAAAAACTTTTAATTCAATTTAAGGTCATAAAAGGCCTAGTCAATAGGACAAGCCTTTGAGATAATTGGTTTGTCCTCTTACCAGTCTCGTTTGAGAGAAATTGAGTATGCAAAATCTATATACCGAACTATTCCACAAGCTGTGGGATGATTACGTTGCCATTACCCCGGATGCTTTAAAAGTTCATAATGAATTCAGTAGTTTATCTAGCAATCCTATTGTAAATGATCATATTGCACTGCGAACCTTTAATGATGGACTAATCAACCTTAAACACATTGGCAAATTTCTAGCCCAGCACGGTTATGCAGAAGCTGGAGAATACCATTTCGAAGAGAAAAAGCTCTACGCGAAGCACTTTGCACACCAATCCGATGCTATGGCACCTAAGGTTTTTGTCAGTGAATTATTGCTGGAAGAGTTTTCCGCAGAGCTACAGATGTTCTGTCGCGGTTTGATTGCCCAAGCTAATTGGCAGATCTCACAAGAAGGCCTGCAAATTCCTAACCGTCATTGGGGTAAGATCAGCCGCAATGCTTATGAACGTTTGCTCGAAGAGTCTGAATATGCCGCTTGGTTGGCAGCGTTTGGTCTGAGAGCTAACCACTTTACCGTTTCGATTAACCATTTAGAAAGCTTGAAAGACATCGAGTCGGTTAACCAATTCGTCAAAACTGCTGGTTTTAAACTGAATACCAGTGGCTCAGAAATAAAAGGCTCGCAAAAGGTAGGTTTAAAACAAAGCTCGACTATGGCGAATAGCCTTGACTGGGCATTTGAAGATGGCAACTACCCTATTCGCTCTTGCTTCTATGAATTTGCTGAGCGCTTTCCAATGGCGAATGGCGAGCTGTATCAAGGGTTCGTTGCGGCCAGCGCTGATAAGATTTTTGAATCGACAAACGTAGCCGCTTAAGGCTTGAGTCCTTTAAACACCAAATTGATTTGAGCGCCGCCTAAAGTGGCGCTTTTTTTTATCTCGATTTTGGCTTTGTAAGCTTCCATAATTTCTTTTACAACTGACATACCAATCCCTTGCCCTTCTACCGTTTCGTCCAATCGTTTGCCTCGACTTAATACAGCATCTTGAACCAGTTGCGGGATCCCTGGACCATCATCTTCGATAGCAATAAATGTTTTGTGATCTTTGCTTTGGGTAGAGATCAATACTTGCGATTTGGCCCATTTACAAGCATTGTCCAATAAGTTGCCACAAACTTCGTAGAGATCGCCTTCGCTTAAGGTTACGGACAAGCCTTTTTCCAGCTTGCTGGTAATATTAATGCCCTTGTCGGCATAAACCTTTTGCAAGCCCGCCACTAGCTTTTCGATAGCTGCTTCGACTTCGATACGTTGCGCCATCACCTTTGGCCCAGCCGTTGCTCGTTGTAGCTGGTAACCGACTATTTGATTCATCCGCTCCAGTTGCTCGCTACTGATCCGCATCAGTTCATCTTCGCCAACTCGATTTTGCAGAGCCGACTGCATTACCGCCAAAGGAGTTTTTAGACTGTGCGCTAGATTCGCCAAGGTTTCTTTGTAGCGTTTGGATTGCTCACGTTCGTTGCTAATAAAGCGGTTAATGCTTTCGGTAAGCAGTTGAATTTCTCTAGGATAAGCTTCATCAAGCTTATCGGCTAAGCCTTGTTTGACTAAGCTTAGCTCTTGGCTCATCTTTCGAATCGGCTTAAAAGTCCAGCGTAGAACTAGAAACATAACCAGTAATAGCGAAGCAGCGAGGATCCCAAGCCACATTAAAAGCTTGTTGCGATAGGCTTCCACTACTTGATTAAAGGCGCGTTTATTTTCCAAAATAACAAAATGATAAAGTGCCACATCGCCCTGCTCAGATTCCCATTCAGTCACAAAATGAAATTGGAAATATTGATCCTGTTTAATCTCAATATCATACAAAGTCGGCTCGCCTGGTAAGCTCAGCGGGAGTTTAACTTCAGTTTCTTGCGCTGACACAGAGTTCCAAACTAAAGTTTCCGTTTCGTCAAATACCAAGGCTGATAAACCGCTGGCGTATTGATTAAAACGTTGATCTACTTGCGGTTCTTCTGGGATAAACAGTTGGTCTTTTTCATGCAAATCAGCTGCTGATAAAAGCCCATAAAACTGCGCCGTTAACCGCTCAAAAGTGGCTTGTTGTATTCCAGATTTATAAGCATTTAACAAGACCACACTCATGGCCACCATAAAAAACACCAGCACTAAACTGGTGTTTAATAAGAGCCGTTTTTGAAGTGAATAAGACTTAATCAAAAGAAATTAGCGCCTAACTAAAGATCCGAGCGCAAACGGTAACCACGACCGCGCAGGGTTTCGATGGGCTTGATTTCACCATCGGGATCAATTTTCTTGCGCAAGCGTCCAACGAATACTTCTAATACGTTGGAATCGCGGTCATAATCTTGCGCATAAAGATGTTCAGTCAGTTCGGTTTTAGAAACTACCTTATCCGGATTCAGCATTAAATATTCTAAAACCATATATTCGTAAGCGGTCAAATCCATTACCTGATCATTGACCCGCACTTCCTGCTTCATACTATTAAGCACGATTGGGCCTTTGACAATTTCAGGACTGGCATAACCAGAAGAGCGGCGCAATAAAGCGTTCACTCGCGCAAACAGTTCTTCGTTTTGAAAGGGTTTAGTTAAATAATCATCGGCGCCAGCGGCCAAACCATCAACCTTATCCTGCCAATGACCACGAGCCGTTAGAATCAAGATCGGAAAGTTAACATTCTCTTTGCGTAAGGTTTGGATAGCTTCAATTCCTGAAATACCAGGTAAACCAAGATCAAAAATGCCCAAATCAAACTCAAATTCACGCGCAAAGTACAAGGCTTCTTCGCCATCAGGAGCAGCTTCTACCGCGTAATTTTGCTTTTTTAAAGCCTCAACCAATTGATCGCGCAATTCTTGATCGTCTTCAACCAGCAATAACTTCATTCCAATCCCCTATTATTAATCACTTATGGTGCAACTCTTGTCGTAAGTTTTGGTAGTTTTCGCATGAATCATTAGCCATAGACTTGACCATTACAAGCATTAACACTAACGCTTCGTACTCGTCCTGATTTGGATAAGGTTTTTACCCGATACACAGGCGGGCGACTACGGGTTAAAAAAGCAGAAATAACTTTACCGTCAATTCTAGCTGCCACCGCGCGCATAGCGCTCGATTTGCTAATCAGGCGGCACTGCTGGCGGTCATCATCTTTGCGTGGCTCTCTTTTGCTGGCAGCTTCCAGCGAAAGTGAACTTATGCTCAGACTCATGCCCAACAACACCATCATTAACAAACCAATTACTTTTTTCATTGCTTACCTAAATTGAATGATTTTTACTAAAACTCTGCTTTGTTCCGATTTTAACGGCGAACCGGCTCAGCGGTTACCCGAATATCGATATAGCGCCCCGGATCGTAATCACTAAAGGTGGTATAGCGCTCACCTTTGTATTTATAGGTGACATTATAGCCAATTAACTCCTGACGATCATAGCCGCCAGAATAAACCGTTTCACAATGACGCTCTCGACGCTGTTTATTCTTTGCCGCTTCCGAACCGATAACCGAACCTACCACCGCACCAACGGCTGCACCGGAGCGTTTATTATGACGATGGTTGCCACCCACTTTGTAGCCAATAACACCGCCCACCACAGCACCTAACAAGGACCCTGCGGCACGATCAGAGCGCGAACCACGACGTGTTTCGCTCCAACATTCTTGGTGGCGACGCGGCTGCGAACGCACGCTTTGATAAACCGGATCAACCGCTAGCACTTTAGCGCGTTTTATACGACTATAAATTGGCTGGTGACGATCGCGGTAAGATTCCTGATAGTCACTGTAGTTGCTATAGCGTTCTTGATATTGACCATTAAAATTACGGTCACCATAGCCATCATAATAATGCTTGGATTTTTTGTCATCAGCTAGCAAGCCACCGCTAAAAGCCAATGCAATAGCTAAGCTAGCGGCAGTCAGATGAGTTGTAGTGCGTTTTTTCGCAACGGTTTTAGTCATAGTTTTCATAGCTTGCTCCATTCGGTTTATCCGAAAATTTTCACTATGAAGCCAGTCTAGCCGAAATTAACTGAACCCTATCTGAACTCACATCCCTGAAAAACCTTATTTTCTGCAAACAATCAGCGTTACTTTTCTGCAAACAACCGCTGTAAAATTAAAATAAACAAAGCCCCGAAAGTGGCGGTAACCACTGAATTAGCATCGAAACCGGTCATATCACCGCCAAAACCCAGCCATTTACCGACAAAACCACCTAACAGGCCGCCAATTACGCCCAATATTAGGGTTCGAATCACACCTTTGTGGCGTTTGCTTGGAATAATCCATTTGGCAAGAAAGCCTGCTAACAAACCCACTAAAACCCAGCTTAAAATCCCCATTATTTAACCTGCTAGCTTAACCATTAGCTTACCCAAATCACTTTTTGCGGTGATTTGCGGTGTTTCTCGATCAAGTCCTTATATCGCTCTTCGAGCTGAGGACGGCGGATTTTTAGCGTGGGCGTTATCAGCCCATTATCCGGTGACCATTCATCGCCTACCAATAAAATGTGCGACAGCTTTTCGTGTTTTTCGAGACAACCGTTAATTTTTTGCAGCAATACCTCGGCTTCTTTAACATAAGCCGTTTGGTCGTTAAGGGTTTTTCCATAAACCGAAGCAACCGCCACAGGTGATGGCAAACCATCGCCAATGACGCATAAATTATCAACCCCTAACTCTGGCTCTAACTTTGCTTCTATCGGAATGGGCGAAACGTATTTTCCTTTAGAGGTCTTGAATATATCCTTAACACGGCCAGTGATGTTCAAAAAGCCTTGCTCATCAAAAGTACCTAAGTCGCCAGTTTTTAGATAACCCTCTTCGGTTAGAACTTTTTCAGTTTTTAGCGGCTCTTTGTAATAGCCTTGCATAATACAAGGGCTTTTCAACAAGACTTCGCCGGAGGCTTCGGCGATTTTGACTTCGCCCGACTTGATTGCCAAACCGACCGAGCCCGCGGCTCGCGCCTGTGGAATATTCGCCGTACCAAAAGCCATTGACTCGGTAAGACCATAGGCTTCACAGATATTAAGACCCAACTTTTCAAAAAAAGCCAAGGTTCCGGCAGGCAAAGCGGCCGCTCCCGACAGAGCAACTTTCACCTTATCCAGTCCAAGTCCAGCGATAATCTTTTTCTTGAGTAACTTTCCGATAAGGGGTATTTTCAGCAAAATCGCAAGTTTAACTTTGCCCACCTTCGCCTCAATACCTTGCTGAAACTTCAGCCAGATCCTTGGCACACCTAAGAAAATGGTCGGCTTTACGTCGAGTATATTTTGTTGGAAGGTATCTAATGACTCTGTAAAAGAAACCACGCTACCGCTGTGGATACTAATAATTTCGACCAGCTCGCGTTCGGCACAATGAGCCAAAGGTAAGTAAGAAAAGAAGTGCTCTTTTTGCATATCCACATATTCAATTGCCGCCTTAGCGCCGTTGGCAAAAGCCATATAATCGATCATAACCCCTTTGGGCATACCGGTTGTGCCCGATGTGTAGATAATGCTAGCAATTTCAGATAAGTCAGGGACGGGGCTTTCACTCATGGGCTCGCTTTGCGCAACCACTTGATCCCAGCTAGCAAATTCTTCGTATTGATGGAAAAAGCCAATTTTCTTAAGTGAGTCATCGATAGCTTCTTGTTTCGCAGGCCAGTCCCAAAGCTTGCCCACAAACAACAATTCCGCTTCGCTATGCTCAAGAATGGTGGCAATTGTATCCTTGCCCGCAGTTGGATAAATCGGCACCGAGATATGCCCTGCCATCATGATAGCCAAATCAGCCATAAACCAATGCGCACAATTTAGCGACAAGATAGCAACCTTAGAGTTTTCTGGCAGGCTTTGCTTTAGATGGGTCGCCATTTTCCTGACCTGCTGCCCAACTTCGGACCAATTGTATTCTTTCCAATCGTTATCAAAAGGTTGGCGCAGAAAAACCTCATCCGCCCTTTGTTGCTCCCAACGGTAAAATGCCGATAAGGTTGACTCTAAGGGAACTTCTTGACTCATAATTTTGATCTCTTATATAAGGTTGTATCGAAACGGCCTGTATTCGATGGTTAGTTATAATTTTATAGCCGTTAATTTTTTACGTTAATCTTTTATACATTATAAAGTGCTCGCCAATTCCGGCAATATCAAAAGCATTACCAAACTGTTGAAATCCTTGCTTTTTATAGAATTTCACGGCCTTGACCCGAGCATTACACCATAATAGATCAGAGCCAGCTTGCTGACAAATATCAAAGCTACTCGCTAACAGTTTTTGCCCAACACCCTGAGCTTGAAATTCTGGCTCGACAGCCATACCGCGCAAACGATGTTGATTTTCAGCAGATAAAGTTTGATGTTTTTCTGGATAAAAAGATGCTATTCCTACAAGTTCCTGTTCAAGATAAGCGGCTAAATGAAAAGCCCCTTGATGGTTATCTTCGGGGTAATAACAAGACTCGATGGGCAAATTAGGACGAAGTACCTTACTTCTCAATGGGTAAACTTTATCCACACTAACGGTTTGAATATCAAGATTGTGCATAATCAATAGTTAAAAAAAGCCGCATCCTAGGATACGGCTTTTCTAACACAATTAACAATTGTTACCTAGGGGCTTATTGGCCACCATCATCTTCTTCAGTAACTTCTTCACTAATATCTTCGGCTTCTTCTTTAGCTTTCTTAGCCAAATCTTCTGCGCTTTTGGCTTTGTCCTCAGCCTTTTTTGCTAAAGCTTCAGCATCTTTTGCTTCACCCTTGGCTTTATCCATCATCTCATTAGCTTTTGCAGATGCTGAATCAGCAACATCACTCGCTGCCTTTTTAGTAGCATCAACCGCATCCGAAGCCATTGCTTTCGCGCTATCAGCCGCGTCAGAAGCCATATCCGCAGTAGCGTCGGCAGCGTCTGAAACCGCTTCTTTACTCGCATCATAAGCATCGCTAGTCGCATCCGCAGCATCCGAGGCCATTTGCTTAGCACCTTCTACCGTATTATCCATAGCGTCTTTAGTGGCGTCTTTTACCGCTTCAACCGCTTCTTTAGTTTCTTTGGCTGCAGCTTCTTTTTTATCTTCGCTACAAGCAGCTACCAAAGTTGTTGCCAATAAGGCTATTGCTAGTTTTTTCATTATCTTATCCTCCTCATAAAAAAAGCCCTTAGAGTATGCATCACACTCTAAAGGCTTTAAACCCTAAATTGTAAAATTAGTGACTTTTCTCTATTTTTAGCCAAATTTTAAGCTAACTTTAGTGACTTTTGTCTACTTTTTACTCGCTTTTAATTATTTTTTGCCCGCTTTCTATCATTTCTTGCCAAGAAATAACCAAGTTTCCAACACCGTATCAGGATTTAGCGAGACGCTATCGATCCCCTGCTCCATCAACCATTTAGCAAAATCAGGATGATCAGAAGGTCCCTGACCACAAATACCGATGTATTTGCCGGCTTTTTTACAGGCCTTAATGGCATTGGCTAAAAGCACTTTTACGGTCGGATCCCGCTCGTCAAACAAGTGCGAAATAATGCCTGAGTCGCGATCAAGACCTAATGATAATTGGGTTAAGTCATTCGAGCCCACCGAGAAGCCATCAAAATACTTCAAGAAGGCATCTGCTAAAATAGCGTTGGACGGCAGTTCGCACATCATGATCACGCGCAAACCATTGTCCCCACGTTTTAAGCCATTCCGCTCGAGCAGTTCTGTAACTTTTTTCGCTTCTTGCAAAGTGCGTACAAAAGGAATCATCACCTCCACATTGGTCAGGCCCATTTTGTTGCGCACTCGTTTAATAGCTTCACATTCCATTTCAAAGCATTCGCGGAATTCTTTCGAGATATAGCGCGAAGCTCCGCGGAAACCGATCATCGGGTTTTCTTCGTTTGGCTCGTATAGATGTCCGCCAATCAGATTGGCATATTCATTCGACTTGAAATCAGACATCCGCACAATGACTTTCTCTGGCGCGAACGAGCAAGCAATGGTTGAAATGCCTTCCACCAATTTGCTGATATAAAATTCTTTTGGATTGGCATAACCGGCCATTTGCATAGCAATGGTTTTCTTGAGCGATTCATCTTCAAGATTGTTGTAATCCAATAAGGCTTTGGGATGTACCCCAATCATGCGATTAATAATAAACTCTAAACGTGCCAAACCCACACCGGCATGCGGCAAACGCGCAAAATCAAAGGCACGATCAGGATTACCCACGTTCATCATGATTTTAAACGGTAATTTCGGCATATCAGAAACTGAATCTTTGCTGATCTCGAAATCCAAAAGGCCTTTATAAATATTGCCCGTTTCACCCTCGGCGCAAGAAACCGTCACTTCCACATCGTTAGCAATTAAATCGGTCGCATTACCGCAGCCAACCACTGCAGGAATACCCAGCTCACGAGCGATAATCGCTGCATGGCAAGTACGGCCACCACGATTGGTCACAATCGCTGCCGCTCGCTTCATTATCGGCTCCCAGTCAGGATCGGTCATGTCAGTGACTAACACATCGCCAGGCTTAACCGAAGCCATTTCATCGATCGAGCTAATGACTTTCGCTTTACCCTTACCGATGCGCTGACCAATAGCGCGGCCGGTGGCAATCACTTCAGATTTACCCTGTAATTGGTATCGCTCAATCACGTTTTTATCTGCACGACTTTGCACCGTTTCTGGGCGTGCTTGCACAATATAAATCTTGCCGTCAGCGCCATCTTTAGCCCACTCAATATCCATCGGGCGCTTGTAATGCTTTTCGATAATTAAGGCTTGTTTCGCCAACTCTTGTATTTCGGCATTGGAAATACAAAAGTTCATGCGCTCTTTAGGATCGACCTTAACCGTTTCGATACTTTTATCGTGATCGGTTTCATCGGTGTATACCATTTTGATCGCTTTGCCGCCCAAAGTTTTGCGCACAATCGCTTGACGACCTTGCTCTAGGGTTGGTTTATGTACATAAAACTCATCAGGATTGACCGCGCCTTGCACTACCGTTTCGCCCAAACCGTAAGCGCCAGTAATAAAGACCACATCATTAAAACCTGACTCGGTATCCATGGTGAACATGACGCCGGACGCGGCGATATCCGAGCGCACCATTTTTTGCACACCGGCAGATAGCGCTACCAAAGAATGTTCGAAACCTTGGTGTACCCGATAAGCAATGGCTCTATCGTTAAATAAAGAAGCAAACACTTCTTTGAGCGCTTTCATGACGTTATCGATGCCGCGAACATTCAGGAAAGTTTCCTGCTGGCCAGCAAAAGATGCATCCGGCAAATCTTCTGCGGTGGCAGATGAGCGAACGGCAACCGCAAACTCTTCATTGGCATCAGCTTTTAGCCGCGCATAGGCTTGGCGGATCGCTTGCTCCATTTCGGGTAAAAATGGCGTATCCATGACCCAGCTACGGATTTTAGCGCCCGCTTCCATTAGCTTTTCAACGTCATCAACGTCTAACTCTTTTAACTCATCATTAATTTTTGTGTTTAAACCCGATTGCTCTAAAAAAGAGCGGAACGCATCGGCGGTCGTGGCAAAGCCGCCAGGAACGCTAACGCCAACGTTACTTAAATTACTGATCATCTCGCCCAGCGAAGCATTCTTACCGCCGACTCGTTCAACATCGTTCATACCAAGCTCTTCATACCAAATGACGTACTCGTTGGAATGGCTATTAATAAAAGTGGGGGCTTTCGGTTGTTCTTGTGGTGTAGTTTCCAAAATTTCTCTCCTGATTAGCTATTCATCAATTAGTTAAGCCCAGCAATTGAAGTCATGCTTTAAGTTATGTTTTAACGATACTGAAAAACTTCAGCGTTAACGGCAAAACTAAATCAAATGACAACTTGCCCAACTGCTTACTAAATGCTTAAATTTACTAACATTTTCGCCGTTAGTGGCGCTATTCTACTCAATAATTGGTTAAATATGAAACGCAGCGTTTTTTTTATTTCAGATCGCACCGGTATTACCGCCGAAATGCTTGGCCATTCCTTGATGGCACAATTTGAAGATGATGTAGATTTTGAATATCACACGATTCCTTTTGTGGACGATCAGGAAAAAGCAAATAACGCTGTCACTCGAATCAACCAAACCGCATTACGAGACGGCACCAAACCCATTGTCTTTGAAACTATAGTGCGACCAGAAATCAGACAAATTATTCGTAATGCGAAAGCCATGTTGCTTGATTTCTTCCACACCTATATCGATCCGCTTGAAGAAGAACTCGGCGTTGATAGTTCCTTTCGCGTTGGTAAGTCTCACTCAACGGATGATTTGCAAGCCTATGACACCCGCATGAGCGCCATTAATTTTGCGCTCAACAATGATGACGGCATGACCACGCAGCAGTATGACAAAGCCGATATTATTCTGGTCGGCGCTTCGCGCTGCGGCAAAACCCCTACTTCGCTTTATATGGCGATGCAATTTGGTATTTTCGCCGCCAATTATCCTTTTACCGATGAAGATATTCCTAACATTAAACTCAATCAGGGCTTGGCCCAAAACAAACAAAAGATCTATGGCCTAACCATTGATCCAATGCGCCTGCACGAAATTCGCAACGAACGCCGCCCTAATTCAAAATACTCATCCATGCCCCAATGTATGCTCGAAGTGCGTGAAGTAGAAGCCCTCTACCGTCGCGAGAATATCCCTTTTATCAATACGACTTCTCGTTCAGTAGAAGAACTCGCCGTAAAAATTATGGCGGATACGGAAATAGAAAGAAGGATTTATTAGACCTAAGTAACAATTATGGAGTTAACCAAGAACTACAATAATCGAAGCTCCTTTCGAGCTATTAGCTATTTACTGCTTAACAACCACTAATCCCATTCTTTGTCCAACAGGCACTTTATTATTAGAAAAAACGATGGCTTCGCCGTCTTGTTCGGTTAGATAAGAGTGTTTACCTGCGTCGAGCAATAATTCGTCTTGGTTAAACTGGGTAAAATTGGCGGTATTGGCCGAATCAAAGGCTAACTCGTCCATTTCCGAATTTTTAATCAGCTCTTTTTTAACTTGGTACAGATGCGCTTGGCTAATATCTGGTTCGGCTTCAAAAATGTATTGTCCCGCCAACTGTTGCTCTAGTTTTTGTTCAAACAAAGCAAAATCTTCGCGATTATTTTCACCAAAGGGACGCACTTTGCCAAGCTCTAATGTAAAAGCATGTGCCTGATAGTTAAAGCTGGAATGATAAGAAAAAGTGGTGCTAGGTTTATGGTATAGCAGCACGGTATCGACTCCCGCTGAGAGTAAAAATTTAATCTGTGATGCGGAGTGTTTACGCTCATGCAAATAGGGGTAGATCGCAAATTTCTGGTGCAGCGAAGGCTTAATGGCGGTGTGCAGATCGTAGTGGATCCGAATATGGCCTAAACCCTCTTGTTGCGATTGGGTATAAAAACGTTTGACTTCTTGCTCTAACAAAGCGGCTCTTTTAGCTTCGTATTGCGCTTCGGGATTATCCAAATAGTTTTTCCATTCACCGTTAAATAAACGGTTAAGATTAAAGCCGGTAAAGCGCTCCTGAATTAACATGGCTTTAGGATTGCCAATCATCACCAACAAATTGACCTTTAATTCCAATTCGCCACGCATAATTTTTTTCACTAAATCATTGACGATCTCAATCGGTGCTGTTTCGTTGCCATGCACTCCAGCAGATAAGATCATATCCACATTGCAGCTTTGCTTTGGCAAAAATTCGATAATGCCCGCTTGTCGAAAGTTAATGCTAATTTTTTCCAGATCGAGACTAAAAGGCGAGATTCGCTCAGGGTTTTCTCGAACAAATTCAATCAGATCAAAATGCTTGCAATAGTCAGAGGGATTCATTTTTGCTAACTTACAATCACTTAAAATTTAGTTTCTTTAAAAGGCGGCACCAATAATTGCGGATCTAGGCGTGATTTAAACCAGTTAATACGCCAGTCCAAATGCGGGCCAGTGGCTCTGCCAGTAGCGCCAATGGTAGCAATCAAATCGCCTTGTTTTACTTCTTGGCCATCTGCAACTTCGATACTGTTTAGGTGGATAAAAGTCGAGCTAACGCCAAAACCATGATCGACAATCAAAGTTCCGCCAGAATAAAACATATCCTTATGCACCAAGCGCACAATACCGTCGGCTGGCGCCACCACTTCGGTTCCTGTTGGTGCTGCGACATCGACTCCGTAGTGCGGTCGCTTAGGAACCCCATTAAGCACCCGTTGACTACCATAAAAACCACTTAAACGGCCTTTTGCTGGCCAAATAAAGCTTTGCAAGAAGGCTTTAATGTCTGAGGTTTTAGCTCTCGCCGAGCCCACCATAGCACCCTCTTTTTTGATCCGAGCCAATACCTCCGGTTTCATCGGATTGACCTTATTTGGCGGCAGGCCATCGACTCGCTCGATATTGTAGTCACGCTTACGAATGGCCAGCGGTTGCACTTCTTTTTGTTTGCCTTTGCTTAATGTTAAGGTCGCTTTTGCTTCGTGATCGCGATGAAAACCAAACACAAAGTAACCTTCGTCGGTAAGCTTGAGTTTTTTACCGCCAAATTCAACCTGCGTTCCAGGCTGGGTTTTACCAATCACTAAGCCACCTTGGGCGAAATCGCCGTTTAGCGACTCTAACAGAGGCTCCTTGCCATAAACTGCCGTGCTGAATAAAACGATGAGGCTTATTAAATAATTCACAAACTTCTTCATGATTTAGACTCTAACTGTTTGGTTTTAACTTTTTTTGGCTCAAGTGCTTCTAACTCTTCTTCTGGCAACTGCACCTTTTCGATTTTATCAAAGCGGCTACTAATTTTGTCGGCAGAAGTTGTGATTTCTTTAACATCTTTAGTCACATTATCAATATGTCGCGAAAGATTGGTCATGCGCGTTTTAAAACGCCCAAAATCTTTTGATAACATGGCCAAGTGCTCTTGAATAATATGCACCTGCTTGCGAGTCGCTTCGTCTTTGAGCACCGCGCTGGCAGTTGTTAATAACGCCATCATGGTGGTTGGTGAAACCATCCACACTTTAGATTTTTGGGCATACTCAACAATGTCCGGATGATGGGCGTGAATTTCCGCAAAAATTGCCTCTGCAGGAATAAACATCACCGCACCCGGCGCAGTTTCACGCTCGATAATGTATTTCGACGCTATATCATTAATATGCTTTTTGACATCCTTAACAAACTGATTCTGCGATTGGCGGCGCTCGATTTCGGATAAATCGTGATCCATCATCTTTTGGAAATTTTCTAAAGGAAATTTAGAATCAACGCCAATCACGCCTGTCGGCTCTGGCAAAAATAAAGCACAATCCACCACTTTATTATTACTAAATGTATGTTGGAATTTATAATTATTGCTGGGCATCACATTCGACACCAAAGATTCCAACTGAACTTCGCCAAAAGCACCCCGCGAGCGTTTGTCCGCTAGAATTTCCTGCAAACTCACCACATTACTCGACAACTCGGTGATCTTCTTTTGCGCATCGTCAATCAAGGCTAGGCGTTTGAGTACATCTTGGAAAGTCTGGGTAGTTTTCTCAAAGCCATCAGCTAAACGCTTTTCGACTTGACCGCTGATTTCTTTGAGTCGCTCGTCAGTAGCTTGGGTTAAACCGGACATATTTTTATCAAAAGATTCCGCTTGGGTTTTCAAAGAAACCGTCAGCTCTTCACGAACATCCTTAATACCACGTCTAAATTGGCTGTGTAATAACTCTTGCGACTCTTTTTGATTATGTGCAATTTGCTCTTTTAGTTGCACAATAGTGTTTTGCAGTTGTTCTTTAAACTGAAACAGTTCTTTTTGTTGGCGTTGAGTGCCATCGGTAACTTTACCGCCGAGCTGCTCACTAAAGAGGTTAAAACCCGACTGAACCTTATTTTCAAACTGACCGAAAGACTCAGCCAATTTAGCCTGATTGCCCGCCAGTTTTTCCACCAAATTTTCCGAGACTTTATGTTGTTGCTCACCCAAACGCACAAACTCAGCCTGTTGTTGCTGAGCAATGGTTTCTTGCTTGGAGTCAAGCTGCGCAAGCTGCTGCTTAGAGTCCGAAAAGTGCTGCTGATAGCCACGAAAGCCTTGACGACTACGCCAACTGTTCAAAAGTAACAGGATAAAAATCCCGCCCAACAGCACTAACAGCACCGCCTCAAAAGGATATGTTTGAATAAGTTCTAGCAATGTAAATATGTTTTTGGTTGTCTAAACACAGTGTAACAAAAATATCAGCTGGTCGCTCTGATAAGTAGAGATTTCGGTGGTTTTTGCTAATAAGTTTTGCGCTGGCTCGGCTTGTGAGCCAACTAATTGATGAAAGCGGAAAATTGCGATTATCTAAGGCCATTCGTGGAGACAGAAAACAGCACTAAGCAGGCAGTCGAAAGTTGCTCACCTGCTCTGAACAAAACGCCAATATAAAAAAAGCCCAACCTTGCGGCTGGGCTTTTAGATGTATGGCATCCCGTAGGGGAGTCGAACCCCTGTTACCGCCGTGAAAGGGCGGTGTCCTAGGCCTCTAGACGAACGGGACACTGTAAAGTTTGGGGAATTAGGCCTTTCCCTCAAACGCGGGCGCAATATTAATGGCAGATTGAGGCTTTGTCAAAAGAATATTACACTTTTTAGTAAATTTTTAGCTTTTTAGAGTGTTAGTGAGAGACTAAAACCCGAGGTGGGCATTTTATGAACGATAAAAGCAGTTTTAAAGAGCAATTAAGCCATCACAGCTTGTCGATTATTAGTTTATTGGTCGCTATTGTCGCCCTCACCTACAACACCTGGCGCACTGATACCACGGAAACCAACCGCAACTTACGCACCGCCAGTTTTGAGCTGATTCGAGAGCTTGGTAAATTGCAGAACACCACCAATCAACTGCATTATGCACAAAGCCAAAATGCAGCGCTCACTCAAGAGCAATTTATTCAAGGCTGGGGGCATGTGGCTTTGATTGAGGATTTATCTGCTCTGTTACCGCAAGATATTGAAAGCCAAGCCCTAGACTTGAAAACACAATGGCAAACTCATCACCAGCAGCTGGGTCAGCAACAAAATGCCGAAACTCAGATAAGCCTTGCGATTAGCAACACTCGACAAAAAGTAAGAGCCTTACTCCACTCATTGGAATAAAGCCCTTAGCAGTCAAGCCGCTAACATTAACCCGCTTTAATCAGCTGATACGACTTGTAATCATTGAATGATTGAATAAAAGACTCTTCCTTTTCATCAATCTTTTCAACCAGTTGGCATAGCTCCTCGGCTCTTTCTCCTAGCACTTCGGCTTTTTTCTCGTACTTTTGCTCCATTTGCTCGCCAAAGCTCTCCATCCGCTGCTCAAAGGCCTTAACCGTTTCTTCATCGCCACGCATAGCCGCAGAAATTATGTCACCAATATTCGCTTGCAGCACATCCGCCACCACTTCTTCGACAATCGCTTCAAATTCTTTCTCAAACTGACGATCTTCTAAGTAGGCTTCTAGATTTTTGGGGTGTAAATGGCGATTACTGATGTTTTCACGCACTTTAGAGGTGATAACTTCGACTCGGCTTTTTAGCTTTTCCGCCTTAGCAGGTGATTCGTTTAATAGCAGTTTAGAAACATCAGTTACCGCATCCAAAGCCAGATGGGTCGCTTCCATCGCCAGTTCATCGATTGCTGGTAGCAGTTCGCGTATCTCGTCCGCATAGTCATCCAACAAACGCCGCTGCTCGGCATTAAGCGATTGTTTTTGTCCTTTGATAAATAGATCCGCATCGTCATCAATCAGCACGATTTCACGCTCTTCGTCTGACAGGCGTATCGTCTGTTCATCAATATCAATGTTGTAGTCCATATCAACGCTACACGAAACTTCATGAGCTGCTGCGGGGCCTGATATAGACAGCATCAGCGCCGTACTCAATAGCAAATTCATAGCTTTCAATTTCATCGTAAACTCCTTCATCATTAAGAATGCACTTTTAGGATGTAACAAAGCGAGCAAAAGGTTTAGTGTTTATGTGTAATTATTGGCTGCTAACAGTAACAAACTGTGTACTCGACTCATGATTAGCACGGTGTTCAATGACGCAAAGGGCAACAAAAGAAACATTTATTCACACTTTTATGGACTTAGTAACATCAAATTCATTGGTCTGACATCTTATTTTGCATATAATCTGCAGCAAGTTGGCAGACTTTGTCTGTCGCTTGCACGTGAATCTTAAAATTAAGAGAAGGAAACTATGAAAAAATTTATCATCATAGCGCTAGCTTTGATTGCAGTTGCAGTTGGCGTTTATTTCTATAAAAACAAGTCCGCTGACGGCGAATCAGGCGTTATGGCCAACATTTCGAGTGCTTTGGGCGGCAGCTCTAACAGCGCCGTTTTAGACTATGTGCCAGCGGATACCGTATTGTTCGGCGGTAACCTAGAGCCAATGGACTACGAAAAAGCTATGGAACTCACTCGTAATATGGGTTTTGATTTCAACGCTTTTATGGCTCTAGCCGATGAACAAGATCTGCAAACTGACGCTGATGCTCCTGATGCTGCCAAATTTGCTTTAGGCTTCTATCGTGAATACCTCAAAGCATTAGCCAGCGATTTACCTAAATCTATGGGTTTTGACAAAAACTTGGACGCAGCGATCTATACCGTTGGTGCTTTGCCTGTTATGCGTATGGCGCTTGATGGCAGTTCAACCTTTTCTGACTTAATTGCTAAAGTTGAAAAAGAGAATAACGTCACGGCCAAAGTTGGTAATATCGACGGCCAAGAATATCGCGAATATTCGTTGGGCGACCAGGCTCCAGTAACCCTTATCATTGCTACTCAAGATAACCAAGCGGTAGTAACCATTAATACCTTGCTAGAAGATGCTAAAGATTTAAAACTGGCATTAGGTCTGGAAAAGCCTGCTCAATCGATCAAAGACTCTAAGTTACTCTCTGGCTTAATGAGCAAGTATGGCTACGAAGGACATAATATTTTCTTTGTCGATAACCTAGGCGCCGTTAAAGGGGTAACTGACCCTACTGCTAACAGCTTTGGTAGCATGCTGAATGACTTGCTAGCAGCTTATGGCGATGCCAATGCTTTATCTGAGCTACAAACACCTGCTTGCAAAGCTGAATACACGGCTTTAGCTGGCAACTGGCCAACTCTTTCTGCGGGTTATACCGAAATCAACGCCAAATCCGCTAAGTATAAAATGATGCTTGAGGGCACTAACGCTGGGCTTTTAGAAACCTTGCAAAAACTTCAAGGTCACCTATCGCCAATGCTAGACGATAAAGATTTTGTATTTAGCATGGGCATGGGCCTTAACATGGCTGAACTTACTCCAGTAGTCACGGATCTATGGAAGCGCATGACTAAGGAGCCGTTTAACTGTGAACCTTTAGCGCAAATGCAAGCTGAAATGAAACGAAGCAACCCTGTTATGCAATTGGGCATGATGACCGGTATGTTTGGTGGCGTTAAAGGCTTTGGCTTCGCGGTAGTAGATATGGATATTGATGGGCTTTCTCAAGCACAAAACAACCCAATGGCGGTTGCTGATTCCATGAGTATGTTCGTAACCTTGAGTGCTGATGATCCTATGTCGTTAGTACAAATGGTAGGTCAATTCCAGCCAATGCTAGCTAACATTAAACTTGAAGATGGTGGCGAACCACAAAACTTACCATTGCCCCTTCCAGTTGAAGTTAAAGGCACCTTGCGCGGACATGATCTAGTGCTTTCTTTTGGTGAAAAAGCCAATGCTATGGCTGGCGCCTTAAAATCTAACTCGTCTTTGGATATGAATGGGTTAATGAGCTTCAGCATCGATATGGGCAAATACTTCGGCATGATTGATCAAGCTATGGGTATGGCCGAACCACAGGGTGGTATCGACGGCTTATCAAGCGGCGATAAGAAAGCTCTTGAAATGTTCAAAAACATCAAAGGTCAGGTGAGTGAAAAAATTAACTTCACCGATCAAGGTTTAGCCATTGATGTGGATATGATGGTTGACTAATCGCAACCGTTGGATACAAAAAGCCCTGCAAATGCGGGGCTTTTTTATGCGTTTTTATCAGCGCAATATAAAAGGTTTAACACTCTAAACTAAGCCGCTTTGATCCGTAACGCTTGTAAGGCTTGCTCTAAGTCGCCAATAATATCATCCACATGCTCAAGGCCAACGGAGATCCGAATCAGGCTTTCGCTAATGCCGGCTGCGGCGCGCTCTTCTGGCGTATAAGGCGAATGGGTCATCGAGGCAGGATGTTGAATTAAGGTTTCTGCATCGCCTAAGCTAACTGCGATATGGCACATTTTAAGCTGGTTCATAAAACGTACGGCATCTTCAAAAGCACCATCCACTTCAAAAGCGATAACGCCGCCGGCGCGCTTCATTTGATTACCAACTAAGTGATTTGCTGGATGATGCTTGAGGCCCGGATAGTAAACCGCTTTTACGCTAGCATGCTGATCTAAATAGCCAGCAACTTTTTCCGCGTTATCGCAATGACGCTCAACCCGCACCGATAAAGTTTTTAAACCGCGTGAAATTAACCAAGCATCGTTAGGACTCATGACCGCGCCCATATCTTTTAATGTGGTCATTTTAATATGTTCAATCTGCTCGGCACTGCCACAACAGATACCGGCAACTACATCGCCATGCCCATTAAGGTACTTGGTGGCGCTGTGAATAATCAGATCCATACCATAGTCACTTGGCTGTTGCAGCACGGGCGACATAAAAGTATTGTCGATCACAGTTAATAGTTGATGCTGCTTGGCAATACGACTAATTTCGTTTAGATCCGCGCACACTAAATTTGGGTTAATTGGTGTTTCAAAGAAAATCAACTTGGTATTTTCGTTAATGGCAGCTTCAATTTCGGCTGAATTGGTAATATCGACAAAAGAGGCTTCGATCCCAAGTTCAGCAAACTTATGATTAATAAGCGCAAAAGAGCAGCCATACAAAGCTGCTGAAGCCACAAGATGGTCGCCTTTCTTAAGGTTCGCCAATAAAGTGGCTGAAACTGCCCCCATACCAGAGCCAAATGCTGCCGCCGCTTCAGTATTTTCCAGCGCCGCCATGCGCTGCTCAAGCTCCATCACAGTCGGATTGCCTAAGCGGGAATAAATAAAACCGCCCTCTTCGCCGGCAAATCGATTCGCGCCTTGTTGCACGTTATCAAACACAAAAGTAGAGGTCTGGTGAATTGGGGTAGCTAAAGATCCAAAGCTAGGATCGCCGACTCGGCCTGCATGAATCGCTTTGGTTTCAAGATGTTGGAACTGATGTTTTTGGTTTCTATTAGACATGCGGCTTCTCGGTTATCTGTATCAATGCATTTAATTAACGTCGATAGCCGTCGTGGCTTTTACCTCCTTCAACACTAAACTGGTGTGAATTTTGGCAACCCCTTCCAGGGGGATCAGTTTTTTTGAATTAAATTGTTCTAATGCGCGGGTATTTTTAACCGCCACTTTGAGCAAATAATCATACTCTCCGGTTACGTTATGGCACTCTAATACCTCAGGCCATGACATAATCGTTTCGAGGATAGACTGGATCTGGTGATGGCGATGGAGCTGCAAACTTAGCTCAATAAAGCATAAGTTGTCGTAACCTACCTGATGTCGATCAAGTAACGCCACATAACCTTTGATAAAACCCTCTTGTTCAAGTCGCTTAACCCGGCCATGAGTGGCCGGTGCTGACAAGTGGATTTTTTTAGCCAAATCCGCGTTACTGATGCGCCCTTCTTGTTGCAAGATATATAAAATCTTACGATCCATCGCATCCAAATCATTTTCTCTAGAAGATTTTAGCATTTAACACCTTAGAATCAGAATATAATTAATTCAAAACGGAATAATTCAAAATAATTACTCATAAAGACAACCATATACTATCATAAATTATTTTAACTTGGTTAATTCACTAACTTTTTTGAAGGATCTTAAGCATAAGGTTTCTGGTCTGACCAAAATTTAGTTACACTAGTGCCATTAAAGCAACCAAGCGACTTAGTATTTAATTCAATGGCTGAAGCAGTAATTATGATCCACGGCTTGGGGCGCACCCAATGGTCACTCAAGCGTTTGGAAAAAAACATTCAAAAACAAGGCTTTACCACCTATAACCAGTCCTATCCCTCGACTAAACAGACAATTGACCAATCGGCAGAATCCTATATTGGCAAGGCGCTAGAAAGCTTAAGCGCTAAAAAATTCGATAAAATTCATTTTGTCACCCACTCTTTGGGCGGGATTTTAGTGCGTTACTACCTTTCCAATCATTCAATCACCAATTTAGGCAAAATCATTATGCTGGCACCGCCCAATCATGGCAGCGAAATCGCGGATAATTTCAAAGACAAGTGGTGGTTCAAGCTCGCTACCGGCCCAACCGGCCAGCAGCTTACCGAATCCAGCCCGCTCTACCAACAACTAAAGCCGCTACAAACCGATGTTGGGATCATTATCGGCAAACGCTCTTCTGATCCTTGGTTTAACCACTTATTCGAAGGACAGCATGATGGCAAAGTTTCGGTAAAAAGCGCAAAACTCGAAGAAGAGCATCAACTTAAGGTGGTCAATTGTGGTCACACCCTGTTGATGGAAAATAAAGACGTTATGAACGCTATTATTAGTTTTTTACAGCAAGGATGTTTTTAGTCAGAAATTACTTACTGGCATTGCTTTTCCTCAAGACTATCAATAGCGCTCCTAGAAAACCAAAAAGGCTTCCGAAGAAGCCTTTTTAGCGATAAACGGTCTAGTCTTACTTATCCTTTTTATCCTTGTCATCATCAAGCTTTTTCTCATGCTCAAGATCATATTTAGGTGGCTTACCGCCTTTGCCTTTTAAGTAATGATCCATCCAACGCATTAAGCGCATTGAATAGTCCAGTTGAGCGGCAGCTTTGCGATTGCCATGGCCTTCGCCAGGATAAAGCACTAAACGTACTGGCGCCTGCCCTAAAGTCTTTAGATAACGGTACATTTCCATCGACTGTGAGGGATGAACGCGGGTGTCATTTTCACCGTGCATGATCAACAGTGGCGTTTTTGCCTTTTTAACGTGATAAATCGGACTTCGCTCCAGCATCCACTGAAAATCGTCCCACGGCCAAGCACGTGCGTGTACTGCGTGCATCTCATTAGGTATATCGGTAGTACCAAATTTAGACAATTGATTCGATATTCCCACAAACATCACGCCAGCGGCATAATGTTCAGAAAGTGCCGTAGCTGACCAAGCTGTGGCAAAACCGCCGTAAGAACCGCCAGTAATACCTACCTTATCTTTGTTTACAATACCCTTTTCAACCAGCGCATTTTTACCATCAACAATATCAGTAAATTCTGGATCGGCGTAAGCATGTTGATCAGCGCGAGCAAATTCATCACCACGCCCTGTAGAACCACGGTAATTCGGCACGAAAGACACGTAGCCTTGCGCCGCTGCTACTTGCAAGGGATCCGCATAACGCGTGTTCCAGCCGTTCGAGCGGTGTGCTTCTGGGCCGCCGTGAACAAAAGCAATCATCGGATAGGCTTTGCCTTTTTTGTAGTTAACCGGATACACCACAATGCCCTGTATATCCAAGCCATCTTGTGCTTTGTAGTTGAAAACTTCCTGCTTACCCAACTCGATTTCTTTCAACCAAGGATTGGAGTCGGTCATGCGCTGATTAGCCAGATAGACTTCATTAGGGTGCGTCGCACTATTGGTTTTTAGGGCTACTTGACCATTATCGGCGATCGAGATCGCAACTTGAATTCCATTACCGTAACGAACAATCGGCGATACGCTATTACCATCAGATTTCACTACTCGTGACTCGGCGTCTTTGTGCTCGATATAGTAAACGTCATTAGCATGCCACGCTAAATCCATAATGTGGCTATCGAAATTATTTTTGCGCTTAGCCATTTTTCCGGTTCGCGCATTCGCCACATACAAAGCACCAGCGGTAGGATCGTTAAAGTCATTGGCGCCTAAAAATGCAACCAACTTACCATCGCTTGACCAAATGGCTTTACCCTGCTTGCCTTGCGTCTTGAAAGTAGTTTTAACTTTACCTTTTAAGTCAATCACTTGCAGCGTCGTTTTCATAATAACGTCATCGATCAAGGATGTCGGCGCAGATTGCACTAACAACTGATCATTAACAGGATTAAATCGAGCGCTGATCAGGTGTTGTTTAAAGTTCACTTTTTTCGGTTTGGCATCTTCTTTAGTTAGATCCAATGACCACAAATGATTTTGCTGGATATCTTCTTCGTAAACTTTGGCTTTAAAACCCTTTTTCTTTAGCTTTTCTAAATGTTTGGGCTTTTCCGGTTTGGCAATAAAGACCGCTTTGGAGCCATCGTGGTTGATGCTGTAGGCGCCAACCCCTGATTTATGACTAGCTACTTTTTGCGATTCACCGCCATCAACAGGAATGGCGTAAAGCGATGTTTTTTTATCATCGTGGCGCTTAGCGGTGTAATAGATTTTTTTACTGTCTTTAGACCAGCTAATATTGCCAATATTAACCTTGCCAGTGATAAATGGTCTTACCGTATCCCTATCGGCAGTTGCCATTAAATAAAGCTCAATCCAAGCGCCACCGTCATCGTCTTTGTAAGGCATGCGAGCTTTACTTTTTGTAAAGGCGATCCAATCACCATTTGGCGAAACTTCAACCTGGTTAACTGAGCTAATTTTGGCGATATCTTCAAGCGTCATACCCTCTTTGGCGCTTATCGATGCCAGCGGCATAGTGATAAAAACCAAAAATATCAATAACTTATTCATTTAGTATCTCTTTTTAGAATTTAAGGCTAACAAGGATAATAAAATTAGTTACTGACTTCTAGTGTCAGTCCACATAATCCGTCAAAGATTAAGCGTTAAAAGTGTAACGCTTTGTTACATTTAGCCAATAGCCTGCAACAAGAGTTTTGCTACAGTAAGGATGGATTCAAAATCTTCCTAGTGTGACTTGTATGAGTTTGGATCCTATTCTCAAAATACCTCCTTCTCAATTTTGAGAGTGCAAGGCTTCCAGTTACTTAGCTGGAAGCCTTTTTAATTGCCAAGCTTCTTTGGTAACTTCCGCTATCTAGTGTAAAATTGCCCCACCTTTTGTGGGACTTAGATAAGACGCAAACCAAGTCCTGTTAACCATGAACCGCATGCGGTAACAATGAGCAAGCTGCAAAAACGACCATGAGCGCTAAAGACGATATTTTTCTAAAACCGCAGGAAAACCTAAAAGCCTTTGAGTTTAATCAGCAGGTAGTGGAAGTGTTTCCGGATATGATCGAACGCTCTGTGCCTGGTTACAAAAGCATCATTGAAGGGATTGGGCAGATCGCCAAACAGTATGTTCAAGAAAACAGCCAAATTTACGATTTAGGCTGTTCGCTTGGCGCCGCATCCTTTAGCATTCGACAAGGCGTTTCGGTAGAAAATAGCAAAATTATCGCCGTTGATAATTCCAAGGCTATGGTGGAACGCTGCCGTTTAATTCAAGACGGCTATAAATTTTCACTGCCCATCGAGGTTATGGAAGCCGATATCACGCAAATTCCGATCCGCAAGGCCAGTCTGGTGGTTTTAAACTTTACCTTGCAGTTTCTACCCATTGCGCAGCGCCAAACTTTATTGGATACCATTTATCAAGGACTGGAACCTGGCGGCGCTTTGATCCTGTCAGAAAAAATCCAAATGGCGCAACCTGCACTGAACAATAAAATTATCGAACTGCATCATCGCTTTAAAAAACACAATGGCTATAGCGATATGGAAATAGCGCAAAAACGCGCTGCTTTGGAAAACGTTTTGATCCCTGAAAGTTGTGAACAACACATGGCACGCTTTAAAGCTACTGGCTTTAGCCAGTATGATACTTGGTTTCAACACTATAATTTCGTATCCTTCTTAGCGGTAAAATAATTCTTAAAGAGCTTAAAATCATCAGTATTCAATCCCATGTTTGATATTCATCAATTTTTAGCCCCCAGTTACGAGGCCATTGCCGACACTCGACTAAAACCTTGGTTAGCAGGCTTTAAACAAGGTATTGATGCGCGCATGAGCGACTATACCCACGGCAAAATCAACGACTGGGCGCTGCAACTTAACAAGCTTCCAGAGCTAGAAGCTGCACCAATCGATTTACTGAGCAAAGTCGCTATTGGCGATAAAGGCCAATTAAATTCTGAGCAATCGCTTGAACTGGAAAATACCCTGAAACAGTTTCACCCTTGGCGTAAAGGGCCTTTTGAATTATTTGGTACACACATTGACACCGAATGGCGCTCCGATTGGAAATGGGATCGTTTAAAAGATCAAATATCGAGCTTGGAGAATAAAATCGTATTGGATGTCGGCTGCGGCAATGGTTATCATTGCTGGCGAATGGCGGCTCAGAATCCAAAGCTAGTATTAGGCATCGATCCCTCTCAATTATTTTTAATGCAATTTGCGGTAATAAAAAAATACTTACCGCAAACACCAGTACATTTTTTGCCTATTGGTATCGAATATTTGCCACCAGAAATCCCTCAGCAAGGCTTCGACAGCATATTCTCGATGGGCGTTTTATATCATCGACGCTCGCCGATTGACCATATAATGCATCTGAAAAAGCTACTTAAACATGGCGGTGAGTTGATTTTAGAAACCTTGGTGATCGATGGTGACGATGTAGAACATCCTGATCAGGTGCTTATTCCATCGGAACGTTATGCGCAGATGAATAATGTCTGGTTTATCCCGACAACACAAATGCTAACTAAGTGGATGCAGCGTTGTAACCTAACCGATATTCGAGTTGCCGATATCAATCAAACCTCGCTAGACGAGCAAAGAGCAACTGATTGGATGAATTTTCAATCGCTAACCGATTATCTCGATCCTGATGATCGCAACAAAACCATCGAAGGCTATCCCGCGCCCAAACGAGCGATTATGATCGCCAAAAGAAAGTAGCCAAATTTATGTCCGATAAAGATTATCACATAGTGCCCTTTTGCCCACAGCCGGTGCAGATCATCAAACCGAACAAGCACTTTTTAATGGTCAATAAACCCGCTGGATTGCTGACCATTCCAGGCCGCCACGAAGAAAACAAAGACTGCATGATCAGCCGTTTGCAGAGCCATCCAAAATCGAAAACTGCCAGCGTGGTTCATCGATTGGATATGGCGACTTCGGGAATCATGGTGGTCGCTTTAAGCAAATTCGCCCATCGCGAGATCAGCAAACAATTTGAACTTCGACACACTGAAAAGCACTATATCGCCATAGTCGATGGCCTAGTTAAAGAAGATTCAGGAGTTATAGACAAGCCCATGATCGCCGATTGGCCAAATCGCCCCAAGCAGAAAATCGACTTTGAGCTAGGCAAAAAAGCCGTGACCGAATGGCAAGTTATGCAGCGCGATGAACGCAAAAATCAAACTCGTCTAAAACTCAAGCCAATCACCGGTCGTAGTCACCAATTGCGGCTACACTGTCTAGAGCTTGGTCACCCAATCCTTGGCTGCCAGCTTTATCACGGCAATGACTCGCAAAAAAAATCTGCAAGACTATTACTGCACGCCGAACAGTTAACCATCCAGGATCCTAAAAGCACCAAAGCAATAACCGCCACAGCGGCTTGCCCTTTTTAGATTTTACTCTTGATAAGCGCCATAAGAATTGCCACAATACGCGCGCTTTAGGTTTTACGCACCCGTAGCTCAGCTGGATAGAGCGTCGCCCTCCGGAGGCGAAGGTCACAGGTTCGACTCCTGTCGGGTGCGCCATTTACAACATCACTTATTCAGTTAATATTAGCTAACTCACTCCATTTGGGGTAAAAACATGCCCATGAAAAAACTCGAACACACCTTTGAAAAAGGTATTTTTGTTAGTCGCTGGCTTTTAGCACCATTTTTTGTAGGCCTGATTTTTGGGATTATCATCCTGTTAACCACCTTTGGCAAAGAGCTTTGGCATCTGGTTAGCCATTTCTCCGAGCTTGATGAAATGAGTACCATTTTAGGCATTTTGGCCTTGGTGGATATCACGCTACTAGCGAACTTGCTGATCATCATTATTTTTAGTGGCTATGAAAGTTTTGTCTCGAAAATAGATGTTGCTGAGCACGAAGACCGCCCAGGCTGGATGGGAAAAGTAGGCTTTTCTACCCTAAAAGTAAAACTGATTAGCTCTATCGTGGCTATTTCCGCGATCGATTTACTCAGAACTTATATGCAATTGGCAGGCGGTGATGACTTAAGCATTGTTTGGGCAAAACTCTCGATTCATTCCGTGTTTGTGATTTCAGGATTGCTTTTTGCGATTATGGACTACCTCACCAGCAAAAGTAACCATAGCCACTAGAAGCTTGGGTTCACTAGCGCAGATATAAAAAAACCGCCAATTGGCGGTTTTTTTATCCCTAAGAATTAGGTGTTGATTACTCTTCCACAACTGGAGCATCAGCAGCATTTTTCATCACTGACTTGATACCGTTATTGCGGCCACTTTCTGACTTATACATTTGACTCTTGCCAATTTGCTGACCGTTGGATGCGTTTAAACCCCAATAGAAGCGGCCATCTTTAGCCGTTTTCTTTTCGAAGTTAGTTTCATCTTGAGAGTTTTTACGAACTGATTCGATGCCATTTTCACAGCCAGAACGCGATGAATAGCCTTGTGATTGCATAATGACTTCGCCATTACCAGCCTTTAACACAAAATAGTCTTTGCCATCTTTTCCTTTGGATACTACGAATTTACCCGCCATTATTTTATACCTCGTTAGTTAATTGTAAGGCTATGTCCGCCCATTCATCAGAAATACTCACTCATTTCGCCCTAAAATTCAAGTCAGAATGGGCAAATTTCACTCATTATTCACTTTTTTACATTTAGCATAAGCCCATGAATTTACTTCACATTTTACCGATCTTTTACAATTGAGACGTTTGGATCTATGATGGAAGTGCTACTATTAATCAGCTTTATTAATCTGCATGGAAACCTGAAGGAGGACAACCATGAAAAAACTTCCCTTAGCATTAGCTGTAGCCAGTACATTAGCACTATTAGGCGGCTGTGCGTCCCAACAATCTGCTCCTGCAACGTCTGATAACTCAGCTCAATTGCAAGCAGAGCTCGATCGCGCTAACGCTGAAAAAGCTCGTCAAGCGGCTGAAGCCGAGCGCTTACGCCAAGAACTGGCAGCAGCACAAAGCGGCTCTAGTGTTCAAACAGCCTACACAGCTTCTGGCGACTTGTTACCACCTAACGCTAAGCCAGGTGAGTGTTACTCGCGTGTGTTAGTACCTGCGGTGTATGAAACCACCTCTGAGCAAGTATTAGCAAAAGCTGCTTCTGAGCGCGTTGAAGTGATTCCAGCAAGCTACGAGATGGTCGAAGAAACGGTTCTTGTTCGTGAAGAATCTACTAAGTTAGAAGTGATTCCAGCCACCTACAAAACGGTTACTGAAGAAATCATGGTAGAGCCAGAAAAAACCATTTTACGCGAAGTTCCAGCCGAGTATGGCACTGAAACTGAGCAAATTTTGATAAAACCAGCTTACACTACTTGGAAAAAAGGTCGTGGGCCGATTGAAAAAGTCGATTCTTCGACTGGCGAAATCATGTGTTTGGTTGAAGTTCCAGCGGAATATCGCACAGTGACTAAGCGCGTGGTAGTAAAACCTGCGTCTACGGTTTCTGATGTAATTCCAGCAAAATACCAAACCGTTACTCGCACCGTGATTGACCAACCGGCAAGCACTCGCGAAGTGGTAATTCCTGCGAAATACGACACAGTTAAAGTTCGTAAGCTAGTTAACCCAGCATCTGAAAACCGTATCCCAATTCCTGAAGAGTACACTACGGTTTCTAAGCGCCAGTTAGTTACTGACTCTTACTTAGAGTGGAGACCAATCTTGTGTGAAACTAACACCACACCTGGTTTAGTGTCTCGCTTACAACGTGCTTTGAACGAAGCGGGTTATGACGCAGGTTCAGTCGATGGCGTTTTAGGTTCAGCGACTATGCGTGCGGTTAACAAGTATCAATTGGATAATGGCTTGGCATCAGGTCAATTAACCATTGCGACTTTAGAAAAATTAGGCGTATCGCTTTAATACTTTCTTAAGCTAGAAAAGAAGCCCTTCGGGGCTTCTTTTTTTATCTAAAAAAACTATCGCAAATATAATTTCGCTATGAAATCCGTCAAAAGCAAACTATTTCAAGCACTAATATTAGTAGTCCTAGCGGGGCTTTATTGGTATTTTAATCAAGCACAAAATGGACTATCATCAAATAATCCAGCTAATCAGGTTGAACTCCTAAAAAGCTATTACCAGCAACAAATATCAAAAAAGATGATCAAACTCTCTGGCGTAACCAAAAAATTACTAGCCGACGACCTAATCGAACCACGACATCAAAAATTCATTCTACAAATCGAAGACATGACGGTTTTGGTGACTCATAATATCGACTTAGCGCCAAGAATTAATAGCCTAAGCGAAGGTGATCTGATCGAGATTTATGGGCAATACGAATGGAATCACCAAGGCGGCCTACTCCACTGGACTCACCATGATCCCAAAGGCCGACGCCAAGGCGGTTGGATTATCCATAATGGGAAAAAATATGAATAAGAAACAGTTTGAGAAACTGGAAAAAGTTGTCGATGCAGGAAAAGACAGGTTTATCATCAAAAGCGTCTTGAAATCCTTGCCGTTAATAGCGATAAACCCCATTGTCAGTTATCTTCTTGGCAGTAAAGCACCTATTTGGACTGCGGTTATGATTGGAGCCTTTATTTGGCCAATTTTTGGATTTCTTTTCGGCATACTGAACTGGAATCAATTATTTAGAAAATACCGAAAGCATAAAAAACAATTTGTTAACAATCTAATTTAAGCACAGGATTTTTAGCTAAAGACGCGGCGAAGAACAATTTTAAATTGGGATTTTATACAAAGTAAATGAGCAACTTTTAAATTTTTCTCCAATAAAATATTAATCTAAAACGATTAGCTTAAAATTAAGATTTTTTGCGTAAGACAAGACGTAAAACGTTTTTTGCGCCGGATTTTACAATCCGTAAATGACAAACAAAAAACGCATTTATAACCTAGTATTACGCAAAAAAGATAATTTTAAAGATGTTTGCCGCCGGTCCAACCGCCACTAGAAAGCACCCGCTCCCCCATCGCCTTCGGCGACTCTTCCAAATCTGTAGCCATCGAGTCATTCCAGCGATTTAAGAAACCATACAAGCAAACCACACCTAGAATTTCTACTATCTGATTCTCGGTCCAATGTTGTTTCATCCGATCAACCAACTCTTGATCCACGGCATTTGGAACTGAGCCCGCCGCTAGCGCATAATCCAGGGCAACTCTTTCTGCATCGGTATACACCTCTGAGGTTTGATACTCCCAAATCTGATCGAGTTTTTCTTGGCTAATACCGTGAATTTTTGCAGCCACTAAAGAATGAGCTTCGCAATACTGACAACCCACGGCGCGACTGGCAAAATGGGCAATAAGCCGTTTGAAACCTAAATGTACCTCACCATCTTTTGGCATCACAGCTTTTGTTAGCTCACCAAAACCTTTAACAATGTCGGGTCTACGCTGCATGGTCAGTAAACTGTTCGGCACAAACCCTAGAATTTCTTCAAAAATCTGAAAATCATCGGCTAAGTCAGGGTGTAAATTTTTATCTAATGGTTCTAAAAATGCCATCTACCACTCCTCTTTTCAAAGTTACCATAATATAAAAAAGGCCTTCCGTAGAAAGCCTTTGCTCAAAGTCTTGCTTCACTAAAAAGCTACTCTGTATTTTCTGCATTAACTATCGCATCAACCGTACCTTGCGCTAAAGGATGGTAGCCTGGACGCGCGATTTGATAAACACGCTTAGCAAAGCTTTCACCCTTATCCGAGGTCATCAACTCTTTATACAGCGGCACGATCAGTTTACGACGACCAATTGAAATAAGGTAATCTTCCAAACGCTGGTTGACCACTTGGTAGTCGCGCTGAATAGCCAATTTTAGCCAAGCATGAGCGACTTCATTATTGCTCGAAGCGGTGAGGTTGTAGGCTTTGTCTAGTTGCGCCATTTGTTCAAGGCTAATGTCTTTTGGCAAATTATTAATGAAATGTAGCCACTCATGAATTGACCATTTATCCGTTGGTAAATCTGCCAGTTCAACATTTTTATCAAGCCAATTTTGACGAGCCTTGTCTACATTGGCAAAAGCATCAGATTGTGGGTTTGGCATAAATTCAGGCAACATAGGAGCATGCAGCCATTCGTTCAGTTCTGCTTGAGTAACTTTACCGGGGTATTTATCGATTAGATGTTTTTGTAGATAGACTTCAAATTCTGGCGTGGTCAAACTTTTAAACGCATGGTCACCAAAATATTGGTTTAAGAATTGATCAAACACTTCACGCCCAAAACGCTGCTCTAAAAAGACTAAGAACATTTGCCCTTTTGTGTATGGCACTCCTGAAAACGTATCATCGGGATCGCGCCCATCGAGAGTGATATGTAAAATAGTATCTCCTACTGGCAGAGTTTTAACCTGCTCACGCAGACCTTGAACCGATAAGGCATTCTCCATATTGGCGCGCTCAACTCCGAACAACTCTTCCATAATGCGGTTTTCGACATAGGAAGTGAAACCTTCGTTTAACCATAAGTCACGCCAAGTGGCGTTGGTTACTAAATTGCCAGACCAAGAGTGGGCTAACTCATGCGCAATCAAATTGACCAAGCTTTTGTCGCCCGCAATCACGGTAGGCGTAATAAAAGATAAACGCGGATTCTCCATACCACCGAATGGGAAACTCGGCGGCAAAATCAGTAAGTCATAGCGCCCCCAAAGGTAAGGACCATACATTTTTTCCGTAATGTCGATCATCTGCTCGGTATCTTCAAATTCCTTAACCGCAGCGTCTAAATAAGCCACTTCGGAATAAACACCGGTTCGCTCGCCCATTGCTTTAAAGCGCAAATCACCAACGCCAATGGCAATTAAGTAAGGCGGGATGGCTTGCGGCATATCGAAATGGTAATCGCCATCAAGTTCGGTGTCCGGTTCATTAAAAGCACTCATCACGGCCAGCAATTGCTTAGGCGTGCGAATATTAGCTTTATAAGTCACCCTAACATCCGGCGAATCTTGAACCGGTATAAAGCTGCGGGCGTGAATGGCTTGGGCTTGGCTAAACATAAAAGGTTCTTTTTTGCCGGCGGTTTGTTCAGGAGTTAACCATTGCAAACCTGAGGCTTCTGGGTTCGAATGGTAATAAACGCGAACCGTATCTTCGCCATCTTTTAATTTAATGGTCAGCTTCGAGCCTAACACTGGATCTTTCTCCGCCAGCTCGAATTCAGCCGCAGATTCATTAGCTTGTCCATCAATCGAACTCACTTTTTCGATAGTTAAATCACGCGTGTCCAGCACTAGCTTTTTAGCATCGGCTTGTAAGCGCTCGAACTTCAAGTCCACGTAACCTTTAAGCTGCTTTTTATCGAATAAAACCTCAAGATTTAAATCTAGGTGTTTGAGTAGTACTTCATCTTTATTGGCATAAGAATGTTCGTCATTAAGGTATGACAGATCAGCTTTTGCGCTTGTATTTTCAGCTACAGGCTTTTCTATAGGCATAGCCTCAGCCTTAACTTCGGCTGCAGAGCTAACGGAAGTTTGCGACTCGGCTGTTGGCGATTGTTCAGATTCACCATCTTGGCAAGCCACTAGGCTTCCAACTACGATTATAGGAATAAGAGTTTTTAACATGGAGTAATTCATATCTTGCCTAATTGATAAGTATTAATTTAATCATTAATAGCGTTGAAAGCGCACATTAGAGCATATTTTTGACTTTGACAAAAGTCGCGATTCTTGGTTGCAGCTTGCTTGGCTAAGATTCCGAAAAACATTACTACGACCACAAAGATTAACCAATAAAATCATGCATTTAAAAACAAAAATTAATTTCATTTCAAGCTCAAGATGGTTTTCTTATTCCTATTCAAAATAGGTGTTTTTATTGTTTTGCATCTAAGCTTTTATTAAGACTTCTCCTCATGGGTTTAAATCACTAGGATCAGCTCTAAACTCAGCTCTATAAGCCCAGGTGGTTGGTTAAGAGTATCGCTGGCACTTGTGGCTTATTACTGGCAATTTTGTTGCCTAACTTTTATAGTGCTGTCAGTGATGCCATTTACGGCACTGTCGCTATAACTTTGAGCTTACACAAGTAAGCAAGCATTACAAAAATTGAATAAATCAAATAAACAGAGGTAGAAGATGCCATCTAAAGGAAGTGGGGATTTTGAGCGTGGCTATATCATTGCCATCGGCGGGTGTGAAAACTGGGTCAGCCCCGATGTTTGCGAGAAATTACGAAGCATTTGTTTAAGTTCTGAATCTAAAGCATTGATATTAAACATTTCTGAACAACAAATAGAGCATCATATTGCAACCGTATTAAGCGATAACGGTTTTGTTGAATGCTCAACCATTGAAATTAAAAGCCGTCAAGATGCACAAAATCCGCAGCTGCTAGCGCAAATGATGAATATTGATTTACTGGTGATAGCAGGTGAACGCCCCTTACAGATCTCTACCCTCATCGGCGGCACCCCCATAGCCAAACAACTCAGAAAACTTAACGCTGATGGTGTTCATATTGTCGGTACCTATGGCGCCGCGGCGCTGCTTAGCGAGCATATGATCGCTGGTGGCCAAGAAGGCACTACCCCTACTCAAAACGGCGTCACTATGGCTCCGGGGTTAGGTTTAACCAACCGCTTTATGGTGGATTATCATTTTGAACAGCAAGGCCGTTTAGGGCGGTTATTAACCGCCCTGTCCTACAACCCTTTTACCTTAGGCATTGGAATTGACGATGGAACGGCACTTTTTATCAGTCCACGCGAAGAATTAGAGGTTTTTGGGACAGGTGCCGCAACATTGATCGACCCAAGTAATTTACAATACTCCTCGATGGGCTCCGCTGGAAGCGGTGATCCCATATCATTATTTGGCCTACAAATGCACATTCTAGCCCAAGGAGCGCGCTTTACTTGTGAACAAAAGGCCTATGATGAACATTGGGCGTAACACCTAATGTTATAAAAGATAATCCAACAAATATAACCGTTAAACTTTTTTAAGTGAGAAAACTATGAGTAACCGTTTAAACATTAAGGGGCTACTAAAAGCTCTGGGGCTAGTAACATCCTCTTTAATTTTGTTAATTTCTTGTAAATCTGCGCCAGTAGTTGAAGAAAAACCGGTCGTGGTAGCACCGCCGCCGAAGCCAGCAAAAACCTACAAGACGGTTAATATTGGCTCAAAAAACTACATGATGATCCCAAGTCATTGGCAGCTCAAAAAAGGGCTAATGCCTAAAGGTTTTGTGCGCTACAGCATTCAAAATCCACACTTCCACTTTGTATTAACCGGTTTTAAATCGCCCAAGCACGCTTTTAGTAAAACTAAAAATCGTAAAGAACTAGACTCCAAAACCCTACTCTATTGGTCAGGCTCAACCGATCGGCAAAAAAACTACAAAGCATTGGATGATGAGCATAAGTCTGGTGAATATGTGGAATATAGCTGTAAAAGTCGCTCTAAATGCTACCAAGTGTTCCCGTTATCGCACTGGCAATCAGTGGTCGCCACCGAGTTGCACGTTAACGATATGAAATACAATATCACCGCTGGTGTGGATGATTTACTAGGACCGCACGCCAAAGAGTTGATTCAAGCAGTGCGCAGTATTAAAGTGCAATCACTTTAATTAACTATCCGTCAAACAATAAAAAAGCCTACATTTGCACAAGACACTAACCCAAACTGGACCTTTCTGTCATTCCCGCGAAAGCGGGAATCCACCTTAAACTATCATACAAGCATTGCAATAGATTCCCGCTTTCGCGGGAATGACGTATTGAGTAAGTAAATATTCATTTAAAATGTAGTTGATTGAAAATTAAAAAAAGCCCTTAAAATTAAGGGCTTTTATCTTTCTATAAATTTAAAAAGTCCAGAACTGGTTAACCTCTTGGCATTTGCAGGCTTTTATTTACTTTGAGATTTAAAAAAAATTGAACTTAGCCATTAGCTTCTCTTTGTGCGATAAACTCAAGCGCCTTATCAATTCGTCTTAACACAGCATCTTTACCGATCCATTCAAGAGTTACTCCTAAATCCGGTGACATGCCTGCCCCAGTCACAGCAACGCGCAATGGCATTCCCACTTTACCCATGCCAAGTTCAAGCTGCTCAGCGGTTTGGCTAACCAAGCTGTGTAAATGATCAGCACTCCAATCGCTGGTCGCTGCTAATTTTTCTTTCGCCAACTCTAGCGGTTGTCGCGCTACCGGACGCAGATGCTTTTTAGCCGCTTTTTCATCAAAAGAATCATAATCTTGGTAAAAATAACGAATAGCCGAAGCTAATTCTTTTAGGGTTTTTACCCTTTCTGCCATTTCCGGAATTAACAACTTGACGTCAACACCATGAGAAACCTCTAGCTCCTGCTCGTTCAGATGCCACTGCAGATGCCGTGCGACTTCTTCGGCTGGCAAATTCTTCATGTAATATTGATTAAGCCAATTGAGCTTGTCGGTATTAAACGCTGATGGCGCCCGATTCACATCTTTTATATCGAATAATTCAACCATTTCATCACGCGAAAAGACTTCTTGATCGCCATGCGACCAGCCCAAACGCACCAAGTAATTTAATAATGCTTGTGGTAAGTAACCATCATCGCGATATTGCATCACGCTAACCGCACCATGGCGTTTGGATAAACGCTTACCATCATCACCGAGAATCATCGGCACATGCGCAAATAACGGCGTCTGAGCGTTTAAAGCAGACATCATATTGATCTGTCGCGGCGTATTATTGACATGATCATCACCTCGGATCACATGGCTTATACCCATATCCAGATCATCCACTACCACGGTAAAATTATACGTTGGAGTGCCATCGGTGCGCGCGATGATTAGATCGTCAAGTTCAGAATTGTTAACAGAAATTTCACCTTTGATTAAGTCCTCAAAAACCACAGCACCTTCAAGCGGATTTTTGAAACGGATCACGTGCGGCTTGGATACATCTTGCTCATCCTCAGACAAATTACGGCAGTGACCGTCATAACCAATATTGTCTTTATTCACCATTTGTTGCTCACGCAAAGCATCAAGTCGCTCTTTAGAGCAATAACAACGATAAGCTTTGCCCTGTGCTAGTAACTGCTCTTTAACTTCCGCATAGCGTTCAAAACGTTTGGTTTGGTAATAAGGTCCTTCGTCATGCTCAAGTCCTAGCCACTGCATACCGTCTAAAATTGCCTGCACCGACGCATCAGAAGAGCGCTCACGATCGGTATCTTCGATCCGCAAAACAAAAGTGCCATGCTGCTTTTTTGCATAAAGCCAACAATAAAGCGCAGTTCTGGCGCCACCAACGTGAAGATAGCCCGTAGGACTCGGTGCAAAGCGTGTTTTAACCGTCATAATGTAACCAGTTTTTCTGACATAAGCTGAAGTTGGCGCTATTTTAACAAGGGGCTATTTATTACTAAAGCCCTTCTGTTGAATTATCTTTGATATTTTTAGAACAAATGCTTGACCTAACAAAATATGCGCCTTAAAATGCGCGCCGTTCTCAAGGGAAGTTAGACAATATCCTATAAGAGAAGTGACTATCTGGGTGGTTAGCTCAGTTGGGAGAGCATCGCCCTTACAAGGCGAGGGTCACTGGTTCGAGCCCAGTACCACCCACCAGATTCTCTAGTACAGCTAGACAATAAAAAGCCTTAGCATTGCTAAGGCTTTTTTGTATCTATCATTTATATCAGGCTTTCGCGAAATCATTGTTTACGAACTAGACGGCGCTCATCGTCAAGCAACTTTTCAATTCTGAAAAAAAGCTCGTAGCGCGAAAAAGGCTTTTTCAAAAAATCATCGGCGCCAATCCTAGAAGCATAAAAGATTTCCGTGGCTTGATCATTACCACTCATCATCATGATTGGAATATTTTCAGTTTCTGGATTTTTCCGAAAAGCCCGCAAAGCAGCAAAGCCATCCATTTCCGGCAAAACGATATCCAAAAAAATCAAATCAGGCCTATCTGCCTGAGCCTTAACTAAACCTTCTTCTGCGGAATAGGCTGAGCTGGTGACGTACTTGTTTTGTTGCAGCATTTTTTCCAGCATGCTGCATACGGTCTTAGAGTCGTCAATAATTAATATTTTAGAGCCCGCAACCGCATTCAAGCGAGGTTTTTTACGACGCTCATCTATTGGAACACTTAAAGCGGCTTCTTGCGCTTGGGGCTGGCTGGAACCAGATTCCAGCGAACTATTTGATGGTTTATCCCATAAGGATTTCATTTTAGAAAAAAAACTCACGCGCCCCCCAGCAACCAAGATTTAACATCATTAACTTGTCTAATTATAAGTTTGCCATTAGCAACTGTCTAATAATTAAGCTTCAAACCATTCACTTATTTTGCTGGTTTAACATTTTATTTCATTTAGTCGCCCGCTCTGGCAAAATATCACCCTATTTCCAGCGCTATTTACAGGATTCCTTAGGTGCCTATTAATTTATCAGGCTTGGCAAACTTGGTCGATACCAATTGTTTGCTCACGGATCACGATTCGCTTCAGCACTATGGTAAAGACTGGACCAATTATTATCCAGTTGCACCGCTGGCTATCGTTTTTCCAAAAACTACCGAGCAAGTGCAAGCCGTTGTTTTGTGGGCCAAGCAAAATCAAGTAGCCATAGTGCCTTCTGGCGGCCGTACCGGTTTAAGCGGCGGCGCGACCGCTACTAATGGCGAGATAGTCTTGGGCTTGGATAAAATGAACAAGATTTTAGACTTTAACGCCGCCACCAAAAGCCTTGATTGCCAAGCTGGGGTCATTACCGAGCAGATCCAGCAATTCGCCCAAGAGCAAGGCTTATATTACCCCGTTGATTTTGCATCAAGTGGCTCCAGCCAGATTGGTGGCAATATTGCTACTAACGCAGGCGGTATAAAAGTTATTAAATACGGTATGACTCGTAATTGGGTTCAAGGGTTAACCGTAGTGACCGGCGCTGGTGAAGTGTTAAAGCTTAATAAAGGTTTAGTTAAAAACGCTACCGGTTATGATCTGCGGCATTTATTTATTGGTAGTGAGGGAACACTAGGCATTATCACCGAAGCGACTCTTGGCTTGTGTCGTCCGCCGCAAAACTTAACGGTTTTGTTACTCGCCATTCCAAGCCTGGAAAGCTTGATGCCACTTTTAGCAGCGTTTCAAAAGCAACTGGATCTGACCGCTTACGAGTTCTTTTCGCAGCAAGCCTTAGACAAGGTAATGACGGCTCACCAAATGCCAGCACCAGTTTCTGAGCCGAGTTCTTACTACTGCTTATTAGAGTTCGATGCGGTCTCGGACAAGGAGCTAGAAACCGCACTTGAGATTTTTGAGCGCAATATGGAATTAGGACATATCCTTGACGGCGCCATTAGCCAAAGTCAGCAACAAGCTGAAGATCTGTGGAAGTACCGCGAGTATATTTCCGAAACCATTGCTCACTACCAGCCCTATAAAAACGATATTGCGGTAACGCCGGAAAAAATCACCGAGTTTTTAACGCGAGTCGATGCCATTGTTGCCAAAGATTATCCTGAGTTTGAAGTAATTTGGTTTGGTCATATTGGCGATGGCAACTTACACCTCAATATCCTAAAGCCTGAGCAACTTGATTCTGCCGATTTTGTAAAGCAGTGTGAACAAGTTAGTCCTAAAATCTTTGCCGTGCTGCAAGAGTTGGACGGTACCATTTCTGCTGAACACGGCGTTGGCTTACTGAAAAAGCCTTACCTAGGTTATTCGCGCAGCGAGGCAGAAATCGCGCTAATGAAAGCGATCAAAAACAGCTTCGATCCGAATGGGATTATGAATCCAGGGAAGCTACTTTAACATGCTGTTGATCTTAAGCATTTTAGCCATTTTAGTGGGGCCGATCGCTTTAAGCTGGTTTCCACACAGCCGCCGTTTAGACAATTTTTTATTCTCTTTCGTGCTGATCTCTATTGGTGGCATTTTGTTGTTGGATATTTTTCCAGCGCTTTGGCAACAAATTGGTTGGCAGCTGTTACCCTTTGCTTTGCTGGGTTTTTGGGGTCCTTCTTTAATTGAAAGCAGCTTTCGCAAGGCCGCCGACAAAGCACACAAGCTCGCATTAGCACTTGGTATTTTAGGTTTAGCGCTACACTCTATCTTGGATGGACTGGCGATTATCGAAGATCAACATAATGCGATGGTGCCCTATGCAGTTGTGTTGCATCGTTTAGTGGTGGGGTTAAGTATCTGGTGGCTGGTTGAGCCGATTTGGGGAAAGTTTAGAACTTATAGCGTTTTTGCTTTGCTGATTCTCGCTACCCTGATTGGCTATGGTTTTGGCAGCGGCATTTTCTTTGATTCTGTTAATTTGGAGCCACATAAAGTTAGCAACGCCGTTTGGCTCGATTATTTCCAAGCACTGATTGCCGGCACTTTATTGCACGTTATTATTCACCGCCCTCATATTGATGAAGATGGCCATCACCACGACCATTCTCACGCGCTAGAGCATGATCCTAGTCATAAGCACAGTCATGGGATCGTGATAAAACACAAGAGCCTATTCGTTACCGGCGCCATTTGCGCTTTGCTACTCATCAGCTTTTTACACCAACTTCATTAAACTGGCATACTTCTTGCTAAATAAAACTCTATAACATACATTGTTGTGGAGTCCCCCTTGTTTTGCACAGAATGAACATTAGAACCAAACTCATCAGCTTATTTGTCGCCCTACTCGCCATCCTATTGGTGATCCAGGCTTTCTTGTACTATCAATACACCGACAAAGTTTCCGAAAACTTAGGACAAGCGGCCTTCCAAGTCTCCAAGCAAACCGCTAGCGTTTTTATTTATAACCAAGATGCCTTCTATGAAAGCAAAAAGCTGACACTAGAACCAGAATCCAGCCAGCCCGGGCAAATTATCTTTAAGCCTATCCATAAAGATATCCAGATCCGACTCGGCGATAACTTACGTGATGAAGAAATTAAAGTTATTAGTCCTGATAAAGAATTCACCATTGATATTCCTCGAACCAAGGTTCAAGCCACCATTAATGAGCTTAAAAGTAGAAATTTGTGGCTTACCTTTGTGCTATTTAGCCTCGCCATTGTCGTAATTATCGTTTTGACCTACAGCATCACCAAACCGCTAATGGCTTTAAATCAAGCAGCAAAAGCTGTCGGCCGTGGCAAATTTGGCACCCAAGTAAAGTTTAATGATAAAAACTATGGCGATGATATCAAAGCAACTATCGAGCAGTTCAATAAAATGTCCAGCGATCTGGTCAGCTTAAGTCAACAACAAGATCAAAAACGAGAATTAGAACATTTTAAGGAACTCAGCGATATTTCTCGAGGACTCGCTCATAATTTACGCAACCCGCTCAACACTCTACAACTAAGCTTGGATCAACTCGATAACCGCGAAAAACATGGCGATGATCAGTCTCAGCGAAATCAACTAACCGAAGTTGCTAAAGTTCAAGTACAACGAATCGAACATTGGCTAAAAAGCTTTACCCTCTTGATGGAACAAGGTATTGATAAATCATTTCAAAAGGTGAAACATTTGCTAGAACAAGCCCTTGAACAAATCGACTACCGCAATTTCACTCTCAACGGTGATGAATCAATACAAATTGCTTGTGTTGAAACTGAAATGGTAATGATATTGCATATTTTGCTGCAAAATGCGGTCGATTCCTCGCTTCAAATGACGCAAAAGCAGCCAGAGGAAAGCTCATCGTTGCCGATAGACGTCAGCTACCTTCATAATAAAAGCCACATCCTGATTAGCATTGCCGATCAAGGGCTTGGGCTCGATACTAAACTTAAACAACGTCTATTTAAGCCTTATACCACCAATAAAACTTACGGTACTGGCATGGGACTTTATATTGCGCAGCGCTTAATGCGTCATCGCTATCAAGCTAATATTGAACTTACAACTAATGAACCACAGGGTTGCATTGCAACTATAAAAATTCCCTATAACGCAGAAGATCAATTGAAAGTACAGGATAAACACCTCTAATGGATACATTTAAAGTTTTAGTAGTCGAAGATGAAGAAGCCCAAGGTAAGCTTATTCAAAGTATTCTACAACAGCGAGATTATGCTGTTGATTGGGTCGAGTCTGCAGAAGCAGCTTATCAAAAAATAACTTCTGAAAATTTTTCCATAGTGTTATCGGATTGGCGTTTACCTGAAAAAGATGGACTTTGGCTACTACAGCAAACGCAAAAAGTAGCTCCACAGCTTTACTTTATCTTAGCCACTGCTTACGGCAGTATTCAGCATGCCATCGAAGCCATTAAGGCGGGAGCTAGCGACTATCTGACCAAGCCTTATAGTCGAGATCAGCTGTTTTTTTGTATCGACCGCGCAGTGGACACTTTACAGTTAAGTCAGCAAAATCAACAACTAAAAAGCGAGCTAAAAGAGCGGCAACAGCTAGTAGATATGGTTGGCAGTTCCAAACCGATGCAAACCATTTTTAACCAAGTGGAAAAGCTCGCACCAACCAATGCAACCATCCATATCGCCGGTGCTAGCGGAACTGGTAAGGAGCTTGCAGCGCGAGCACTACACCAGCTTTCGCCACGAACCAAGCAACCCTTTATTGTCATTAACTGTGGCGCCATTCCCGAAGGCCTAGCTGAAGCTGAATTATTTGGCGCTGAAAAAGGTGCCTTTACTGGCTCACATGCTAGAAAAATCGGTTGCTTCGAAGCGGCCGATGGCGGCACTTTATTTTTGGACGAAGTGGCTGAGCTCTCCCCCGCGATTCAAACTAAATTACTGCGAGTGTTACAGGAAAAAACCGTCACTCGAGTTGGCGCAACCTCTCCAATTAACATTGATGTTAGAGTGATTTCTGCCACTCATAAATCATTGGAAGCATTGGTTGCCGCTGGCGACTTCAGGGAAGACTTGTGGTATCGGCTGAATGTGGTGCCGATCAAAATGCCCGCCTTGAAAGATCGAATTGAAGACCTGCCCGCTTTAATTACTTTTTTCAACGAAAAACATGCCAAGAATCACCAAAGCCGCCCCATCCAGTTTACCGATGGTGCATTACAACAGCTCGAACACTATTTATGGCCGGGTAACATTCGAGAACTAAGCCACGTTATTGAACGCTTAATGCTATTAAGTGATAGCGGTAAAGTTAAGCGTGGCGACTTGGAGTTTCTTAACCAACAACAAAGTAAAACCTCTAGTTTGGTTTTGCCGAAACAAGGCGTAGATTGGGCAATGATGGAACAAGATTTTTATCAACAAGCCTTAAAGTACAGCAAGGGCAATAAGAAAAAAGCCGCCGAGTTATTGGGTTTAAGCTACAAAAGTTTTCTTTATCGACTCGAAAAGTTCCTGATTTCGGAATAAAATCCTGATATCGGGACTTGGGGTGTCCAAAAAGTCCAACTGACGCCTCACGGCATGACCGACAAGCAATAAAAGTTGGCACACTTCTTGCTTATTAATTTAGTGACAGCATAACAACAGCAATGATTATGTTGCGTTACCCTTTTACATTACAGGAGAAGTTAAAAATGAAACTTTCGAAACTAGCAACCTACATCGCCCTTACCCCAGCAATTTTTGGTTTAAGCCTAGCGGCGCTGAACCTTAATGCTGAAGAAAAAACTGAAACGGTTGAAATTCATATCGAGCAAGAAAATGATAAGGATGCTTTAGTTGAACTAGTGGTTAATGGTCAAGCAGAGAAATTTATCTTAGCCGACTTGGCTAAAGGTGAATCGCGCACTATTATCACTGAGTCTGGCAATTCTGTTGTTGCGAACAAAGATCAAGACGGTAACACTATTATCACTCTTGACGGAAAAGATATTCAGTTGTTTAATCCTCACGACGCTCATGGCTCAAATTTTAGCTTTATTAGTGCCGATCATGACTCTACAGATTTCAACATGGACGACAAAATCATGATTATTGGCGGCAACCTATCTGACGATGTCAAAGCTGCTTTAAAGGCTACTCTGCAATCTTATAACCTAGAGAAAGAAATAATCTTCGCTGGTGACGGATCCGATGCTAACGTCTTTATGTTTAAAACTGACATTGAAGAAGTTAGTGAAAGCCAAGGACAAAATGGACAAAAAGAAGCCAAGATTATAAAACGCAAGCGCTCCAACTAGGTGCGGCTTTAGTTTTTATTTGGCTTAGACTAATCCCATTGAATCTTTTTAGATTTCGGAATGGAAGAAACATAATCGAGTTGCCCATTATTAACTAAAGTGGGTAGCTCGCTTAGCAATTTTTTATCAAGATTAGACGGATCGGTAAACTGATTCGAGAAGACACCAACCCAAGCATTCATGCTGTTAGACTGGGCAACGCTTAAGGCCGTTTCAGCAATAAAGTTAACTTTTGACCAGTTTAATTGCTTGCTATTAAATTTAGTATCCACAAAAGGATAGCGGGTAAAACCAATACTGACGGTAATATCGACTTTTTTACCATTAGAGATATCGAATTTTCGCGCAGCAACAATATTTCTAATCTTTTCTGACAAGACCATCTGTTCACGCTTAGAAATACCGCGACTTAAAATTAAAATAGCAGCCCCTTCCCAACGCACAATAATGTCAGTGCCATAACAAATTGAGCGCAGACAATCAGCCAATTGCTTTAGAATTTCATTGGCGCTCAAGTGACCATTTTGTTCTTTAATCGAATGAAAACTATCAATCTCAACACTAAAAACCCCTAAGTAAATTCCTTTTTGCTTAGTGTCTTGCCACGAATTATCGATAGTTTTTAGCTCATGCTGAATATTTCTACGAATATAAGCTTTACTAAACAATCCAGTAAGATCATCTTTCGACTCTTTCTGCTCTAACTCACTTTTAATTTTATCCGCTAAAAACCGTTGCTCAGACAGTGAGTATTGCAAGTCTTCCACTTGATGCAAAAGACTTAGCTTTTCTTCCATTAATAAGGTTTGCTTAGCTTTTTCTCTTTTTAGCCTTAAATCAACAACCTTTCTTTCGCGTCTTAGTTTTTGTACCAAGAAAAATACCATCAGCGCCATTACAATAAACAGCAATGTTATTAATAACCATTTTAAAGTTTCTAGTTTATAGAGTGAAAATTTTGGCTCGATATCAAGACTAATGCCTGGCATTACCCACTGCCCGTTAACATCTTTTTGTTGGATTGTTATGCTAATCGGACGCTCTATCTGATGAATACGAAACTGATTATTAGCAAGCAGCTGCCACTCATTACCGTAACTTGAAATCTTGTATCTTGCGGTTAATTTTTTACTCGACTTGAAGTCAAAGTTAGAAATTTTAATGTCTAATGGCTGTTCTTTTTCGAGTTTAATGCCATTGGTTAATGAGGTTAGCGGGTAAATCAAGTCACCCTGATTTACTTTAGTAATCTGTAACTTGTTGACCCTTTCTTTTGCGACTATTTCTTCAGGTTTAAAACTGCTGACACCATTACTTCCACCAAAATATAAAACGTCCTCATCATCGTGAAATGATGAATTAACGTAAAATTCATTGTGTTGTAAACCATCTTCGTAGGAATAATTGATGATCGGAACTAGGTTATTAGGATGGTAGCGAACCAAACCACGGTGGGTGCTTATCCATAAAAACCCTTTTTCATCAGACTCTATAGAACTAATATAATCACTGGAAAAACCGTCTTTAATTCCGATTCGTTTAAAACGGATTTTACCATCATCATTATAATAAACCCGATTCAAACCTTCGCTGGTACCAATCCATAAAACACCATTTAGATCTTCATAAATGACGTTGATATCTGAAGACGAAATAGTGGTGGAGTCGTTAGATTGATAATAATAATATTCTACCGCTAGGTTTATTGGATTTACCCGCAATAAACCGTTGCTGCCGCCAACCCAAATAAAACCTTGCAGATCCTCATACAGGCTATAAATACCGTATTCTGTGTTTAGGTAGTCTCGAGGTAATTTATGGGTAAAATCCTCTATCTCTATTTGCTTCAATAGCGGAACACCAGCAGCATCTATGGGAATTTTTAGTTTATAGAAACCTTCTTCGCCACCAAGCCAAAAGTTGCCATGACGATCTTGCAACAAGTCATACATAAAACCTAAATCCAATTTCAAATCTTTGAATTTAAAAAATGGGTAGGTTTGGAATTGATCGCTATTATTTCGCTTTATTGAGATACCATTTTCAGCTAATACCCAAATATTGTGATGGGCATCTTCTAGAATAGTTCTTACAAAGCCTAAATGACGCTCTTGCGGTGTATGCTGGAAACGTAAGAAATTATTTAATAGTGCCCTATCAGGGCTATAGCGATAAACACCGGAACTTGAAGTACCGATCCAAAGATAGCCAGCATGATCGACCAATATACTGGTAGCTAAATTTGCCAATTCGAATGTCTTAACTTCACGCTGTTGCAGTAAATGCTCAAATTGCTGATAAGGTTTTAACAAGCTCAAACCAAGGCTAGTACCAATCCAAAGCACTCCATCTTTGGTTCTTACCAAGCGTGTAACCTGATTGTTGCTTAGCGAAGTTATGTCGCTCGAATCGTAAAAGTACTCTTTACTATTTTTGCCCTCTTTGGGCTTAAACTGTTTTAAACCTGAACTCGTAGCGATCCAGTAGGAATCACCTTCAATCAGCACGTCAGAAACTGCCACTTCTGACTGAGTCTTGCTACTTCTTACCTTGTAAAATTGTAGCTGATCAGTTGTTAAATCATACTGATAAAACCCATTCATGCCATTAATCAGCACCAAGTTGTTTTGCAAGGTTGAGCTGTGAAAAATAATTCCATACAAATCATCGCTAAAACAACGACTGCGCTCGAACTGTAAGTCTGAGCTGTAAAAGTAGAAACAGCTATTCGAGTTTAACAATAAACGTCCGTGTTCTAATATTAGAAAACCTGTTATGCTTTGTTTGACTTGAGCTTGATAAAAGCTGCTGATGTTTTCTAACTTTTTAGTTCTTGGATCGAGCCTTAAAAGTGTTTCGAAATTAATCAATAATAAGAGAGTACCATCAGCCGCTACTCGAAAATCCGTAACTTGGGTATTATCATAAGTATTATCGGCAGTTGCTTCTTGTTGCAGATAGTTGTCAATGACAGGTTGCCAATTGATGATCCTGAGATCGTTTGAGTTAATACTATCCAAACCCTGCAGTGTCTGTACCCAGACGTTATCGGACTTATCCAATGCTAAACGGGTTATGTAATTAGCCGATAAGGAAGCTTTATCCCCAACTTGTTTGGAGAAAATTTCAAACTGATGGCCATCGTATCGGTTCAGCCCTGATTGGGTTGCAACCCACATAAAACCTTGCGCATCTTGCACCATATCAGTAATGCTAGTTTGGCTTAAGCCCTCTTGAATATTGATCCGAGTAAAGCGGGCATTGTCATTGCTAGCCAACAAACTGGCACAAAAAGAAATTGAAAAAACAAGCAGACTAATGGCACAAAAGCCATTAAAAAATTGTGATGAGATGAGTCTCCTAGCTATCCTTAACCTCAAGTCTTATATCGCTCGCTAATTCTGGTTTAATTCCTACTTTATCTTGGTAAAAATCACGGATGGTATCCATATCCTGTTCTTTATCCCCAGTTAGATAAATAGTAGCACCAATACCTAAGGTCTTGGTACTTTTATCTAAAAAAGCCATCACTAGCGGAACTTGTGCTTTCAAGGCGATATGGTAAAAGCCACTTTTCCACTTATCGGTTTTGCTACGAGTCCCTTCTGGCGCCAACGCAAGAGCGATTTCGTCTCGTTCATTGATAATCGCGACCACTTGATCGACAACATTGTGCGAGCTAGAACGCTCCACAGGAATGCCACCAAGCCACTTAAAAAACCAACCAAAAGGTGGCTTAAATAAAGTATGTTTACCAAGGTAAGCAGGTTTCATACGATAACAGAAACGTGCCATCATCATGATCACAAAATCCCAATTGGAAGTATGCGGCGCAAAAATAAAAACTACCTTTTTCTGCTCTGGCATTTCGCCAACCAGCTTCCAGCCCAACAATCGCAAAAGATACTTAAAGAAATAACGCATATTATTGATTATGCAGGTCCATAACCATGGCAACATCTTCGATGTCGGTCTCTTTTTTTGCACTGTCATTGCGCAAATCTTCAAGCCGCTTCAAGTAATCTTCGTTGATACCGCCGGTAATATAATTTCCATCAAATACGGACAAATCAAACTTTTCAATATTTGGATTACCTTCGCGTACCGCTTCCACCATATCCTCAATATCTTGGTAAAAAATTCGATCCGCGCCAATCAGGTCACCAACTTCGTCTTCTGTTCGACCGTGAGCAATCAATTCATTAGCAGCAGGCATATCAATACCGTAAACGTTTGGATAGCGTACTGGCGGCGCTGCGGAAGCAAAATACACTTTATTAGCACCCGCTTCGCGAGCCATCTCAATGATTTGACCCGATGTGGTGCCTCGAACAATTGAGTCGTCCACTAGCAAAACATTTTTGCCCTTAAATTCCAAATCGATAGCATTGAGTTTTTGCCGCACGCTTTTCTTGCGCATCTGCTGACCGGGCATAATAAAAGTGCGACCAATATAACGATTTTTGATGAAACCATGACGCATTTTAACGCCTAATTCATGCGCTAATTGCACGGCCGAAGTTAACGAAGTGTCTGGGATCGGGATCACCACATCAATATCGTGATCCGGCCAAACGCGATTAATCTTTTCGGCCAATTGCTCGCCCATACGCAAACGAGCTTTATAAACCGACACATTGTCAATCAAGGAATCCGGACGCGCTAAATAGACATGCTCAAAAATACAAGGCGTCAACTGTTGATTCGCAACACATTGCTTTCTGAAAAGCTCGCCTTCTTCATTGATAAACACCGCTTCGCCAGCGCCAATATCGCCAATCAACTCGAAACCCAGTGCATCCAAAGCCACTGACTCGGAAGCGACCATATACTCGGTTCCAGCGTCGGTAACTCGCTTACCATAAACCGCCGGACGAATACCATGGGGATCTCGGAAACACAAAAGGCCGTGTCCACTGATCAGTGCAACAGCTGCATAAGCGCCTTGGCAACGCTCGAAAACCCGCGCAACCGCAGCGAAAATCTCATCAGCAGACAACTTGTTTTTATCTTTAATTTGTAATTCGTGCGCCAACACATTAAGCAACACTTCAGAATCTGAGTTAGTATTTAAATGACGGCGATCGGTCAAATACAATTCTTTTTTGAGTTGCTCATCGTTAGTTAAATTACCATTATGTGCTAAGGTTATACCGTAGGGTGAGTTCACATACAGCGGTTGCGCTTCGGCACTGGTGGAACTGCCTGCCGTTGGGTAACGCACATGACCAATACCAGTATTACCGGTCAAACGGCGCATATGGCGAGTATGAAATACATCGCGCACCAGACCATTATCTTTGCGTAAATAAAGACGTCCATCGTCGCTGGTTACAATACCTGCCGCATCCTGCCCTCGGTGTTGTAACACGGTCAAAGCATCATAGATACTTTGGTTAACAGGAGATTTTCCTACAATACCAACTATACCGCACATATTTTGTTTAACCTTTGCTTAATCTTTACTGATCTGAATCGTCTTGCTCTACTGTTGAATCTTGAAGCTGCTCTAACCCCTGCTCTAATAAAGCCTTTTGCGCTTTAGCTTGAATGGGATCTAAAGGCATCGGTTGATCTTCAGGCGACTTGTTAGATTGGTTTTTCTCCAACTCTGGGATATCAACCACATCTCCTAACTTATCGTAAAACCATTCTGCAACCACTTCCATGTGCGGAATTAGCTTTGATTCGCCCCACCAATCATCTTTCGGTACAGGAGTAAACTGTCTTAAGCCTAAGATGATCAAAGCAACGATCAAAACTCCTCGCAATGCCCCAAAACCCATACCCAAAAAACGATCGGTGCCGCTTAAGCCTGCTTTATCGATCATTTTCCCAATCATGTAATTAATCACACCAGCAATAAATAGGGTAATGATGAAGATACTGACCCAGGCCACGCCAAGCCGCAAGCTGTTGGTTTCAATATGCTCAACCAACATTTGTGCAACGGGTTCGTAAAAAGTTTTGGCTAAAAGAAAAGCTGCAATCCAGCCAGCAAGAGATAAGGCTTCACGCACAAAGCCGCGCATCAAACTGATTAAGGCAGAGAGCCCAATAATGGCCAAAATGGCCCAATCAACCCAAACCATAGCAATCTATTTTTGTGAAGTTGGGCATATTTTAACAGAGCTACCCAATAACGGAAACATTAATGTGCGATTGGATCAAACTCAATCACTTTAACGCTATTACCAACAATATCAGCCAGTTTATCGCTGCGAGACTCGGCTAATTTTTTCTCTGGATAAGGGCCGACGTAAACTCGAGCATAATCCTTATCCACCCGTTGATAAGCTCTAAATTCTTGCTTTCGAAGATCCGAAACCAACTTTTTAGCATTGTCTTTATTGGAAAAAGTACCAATTTGGATAACATAAGCCTTTTCTTTAAATGTAGGCGCTTTGGCTACTATTGGCTTAGTCTTGGTTTCTGGCTTGGCTTTTGGCGGCTCAACTTTTTGAGCGACTTTAGTGGCTTGCTTGGCCGCTTCTTTGATCTTATCTTCTGTAGCTGCTGTTTTATTGGTCTCTGACTTGTTATCGACTTTGACGGCTTGGTTTGTTGCTGTTTCAGGCTTTTTGCTTGACTCTTGATTGGCTACCGATTTGCTCGCTTGAGTTTTGTTCTCTTGGCTGTTTTCAGCGACTTTAACTTGAGAATTCACATCGGATGCGTCGGTAGCGCTGTCTTTTGTATTATCAACTTGTGGTTCAAATTTTTCATCCAAGTTTATAACCAATGAGCCTTTTTCTTGAGGTTTTTCATTCCTTTGGCCACTAACTTCAGTCGTCGCCGACTCTTGCAACGGTTGCGCAGGCTCTGTTTTAACTTCTGGCATCGGCGGGATTTGCGAGACAATCTCTTTACGGTATTTCTCGCTATCCAGGATTAATGGCAAAAAGAAGGCAGCGATGGCGATGATCACCGCAGCACCCACTAAACGATATTTTAACTTATCTTCCATTTTCCGCTTTTTCCCGTTTCTGAATATCAGCCAAGCTTTGTTGCCAATACTCTAGCATTTGCCCAACCGTTACGAAAGAACCAAATACCACCAAATAGTCGCTATTATCAGCATTTTCACTGAAATAACGATAAGCGGCCTCGAGCTTGCCAAAGTTATTGATACGCGCAACGGGTAATGCCTGTTGATCCATTAAGAAATTAAGCTCTTGCTGCAATAGGTTACCGTCAGCGCCGCGGGCGGTAGCTAAGTCTATTAACAGCCAATGATCAACCAGCACCATTTGCGCCAAACTATTGGCAATATCCTTATCTTTAAGCATGCCACAAATCGCCCAAATTTTAGCTCCAGCATCTTTATCCAATTGTGCTAGCTTAGTATTAAGCAACTTGGCCGAATCAGGGTTGTGCGCTACATCCACAATAATGGGTGGAAAGTTGGATAAGCGATAAAAGCGCCCCATCAATGTCGCTTGCGCAATCGCCTGCTGAACCTCTGCCGACTGCACTTTCTCCGCAAATAACTGATGGAAGGCAACTATCGCCGCAGCCATATTCGGAATATAAAGACTAGAATTGGCAAGACTTTCGAACTTTAACTCGTTGATTTTTAATGACCAATGGTCTTGCGAAGCAATTATTTGGTAATCTTTATTTTCCAATAACACTTGTGGCTTTATTCGTGCAAAAGCTTCTTCAAACAAAGGCTCAAGCGTCTCCGAGGCCAAAATAACAGGGCGTCCCTGTCGCGTAACTCCAGCCTTTTCTTGGGCAATAGAGAATAAATCATCACCAAGCCAATCGGTATGATCGAGTCCAATAGAAGTAATAACCGCAATATCAGCATCAACAATATTGACCGCATCTAAACGACCACCCAGTCCCACCTCAAGCGCGATAAAATCGAGTTGTTGCTGCGAAAAGATGTAAAGCGCCACCAAAGTAGTGAACTCAAAATAGGTTAATGGCGTCGCCTCTTGCGCTTTAGCAATCCGCGCAAAAGCCTGCACTAACAAAGTATCACTTACTGGCTCGCCATTAAGCTTAACTCGTTCGTTAAATTGGATAAGGTGCGGCGAGGTATAGCTGCCAACGTTTAAATTATGCTGTTCGGCTAAGGACTCTAGTGTAGCAATTACTGAGCCTTTGCCATTGGTACCAGCAACCGTAATGACTGGCGCTTTTGGTGAAGCGAGCTGCAACTTTGCAGCGACTGCCGCTAGCCGTTCTAAGCCTAATTCGATCTTATCGGTTGGATGGTTAAACTCTAACCACTCCAACCACTCTACTAAGGTTTCTGGCTGTGACAAAACTCTAACTTAAGAAGCTAAAATCGTAGCAGACGCTAGGAAATAACTGGCTCTGGAAGTTTTAGCAACTTGGCCGAAAGTTTTGCTACTGTCTCGCGCATATTACGACGATCCACGATCATATCAACAGCGCCATGCTCTAACCAAAACTCGCTCAAGCGGAATCCTTCCGGTAATTTCTCACGAATGGTTTGTTCTATCACTCGCTGACCGGCAAAGCCAATAAGTGCTTTTGGCTCAGCTATATGCACGTCACCTAACATCGACAAACTGGCGGTAACACCACCCATGGTAGGATCGGTTAAGACCGAAATGAAAGGTAGGCCTTTTTCCGACAATTTTGCTAAAGCCGCACTGGTTTTTGCCATTTGCATTAAAGAGACCAGCGCTTCTTGCATACGAGCCCCACCGCTGGCTGAAAAACAAATCAATACTGAGTTGGTTTTGATCGCCATCTCCACTGCACGGACAAACTTTTCACCAACCACCGAGCCCATCGAGCCGCCCATAAATTTAAAATTAAAAGCACAGGCAATGACAGGAACTTGGTGAACGGTGCCACGAAAAGCAATTAACGCATCATTTTCATTGGTTGTTTTCTGGGCAGCATAAATTCTATCTTTATATTTTTTTGAATCCTTAAACTTCAGCAGATCCACTGGCTTCATATCCGGAGCAATTTCAATACGCCCTTCTTGATCTAAAAACAACTCAAGACGTTCACGCGCATCAATTCGCATGTGATGTTCGCACTTGGGACAAACCCCTTGGTTACGACTCAATTCAGCGTAATAAAGCACGGCTTCACAGTTAGTACATTTGCTCCAAACACCTTCAGGGATCGACTTTTTCTTAGCGCCTTCGGGATTTCTTTTCGGTAATAATCTCTCTAACCAGCTCATAAGTAGGTATAAATCAATAAGTTAATTAAGGATATTTTAACAGCTTTAACCTCAAGAGGTATAGTTTAAATCCTCTGCGTCTTGGCTGGTAAAACCAGCAACTAAGCATTCAAGTGTAGTTTTAGATTTCAACACTTTATTTCATTCGCTAAAACTTGTCCTGTAAAAACAAAGGGCCTATTGGCAATCGCGGTAGCTGATAGGCTTCGGGGTAGTCAACGTCCACTAGATATAAGCCTTTCGGGCTGGCAGTAGCAGCCGCTTGGGTACGATCTTTAGATTCTAATAAGCTTTGCGCCCATGCTGGTTCTTGCTGGCCACGGCCAATTTCTATCAAGCTGCCAGCGATATTTCTGACCATATGGTGCAAAAAGGCATTAGCCTTAATATCGATAATCACATAGACGCCGTGGCGTTTAACGAACAAATGATGCACATTGCGCATGGCCGTTGGCGATTGGCACGAAGCAGCCTGAAAAGCACTAAAATCTTGCTCGCCTGGAAAATATTGGCAGGCCTGATTCATCCTATCAACATCCAATGGCTGACGAACCCAAGTTAGACCAGCGCCACCAATCGCCGGTCGAGCACGAGTGTTACTGATAATGTAGCGATAACGTCGAGCGGTTGCCGAAAAACGTGCATGAAAGTCTGAGTCTACCTCTTTAACCCAACGTACAGCGATGTCATTTGGCAATTGAGTATTAGCGCCTAAGATCCAAGCCTTGTCAGGTCTTGGTTTATTGCTCTGAAAATGCACCACTTGCCCCGTAGCATGCACCCCAGTATCGGTTCTACCTGCACAAAACACTTGGATTGGTTCATCTGCGATACTTGATAAGACTTGCTCTAAACTGGCCTGAACCGATGGCGAGTGAGATTGACGCTGCCAACCGCAATAGTGTTCGCCATTGTATTCAATACCAAGTGCTGTTGTTTTCATAGTTTCAATGATGGCTTAAGCATCCGTTATCCAATAAAAAACACCGGCTAGTCCGCCGGTGCTTTTGAGTTACGAAACTTAAAGTTCTGCTAAGAAATCAGCTGCAGCTTGTCGTTGCTGCTCGCTTCCTTCTTTGGCTATTTCTTCTAAAATTTCCCTAGCAGACTCTTCGTCGCCCATATCTAAGTAAGCCTTTGCCAGCTCCATTTTGGTTTCGGCCTCATCTTCAGAAAGCACCGTTTCAATATCAGGCTCGGCAGAATCCTCGGAAGCTTTTTCAGCATTAAACTCAATAACATTATCTTCTATTTTTTCAGCAGCTTCTGACTGGGCTTCTTCAGCCACATTACTGGCCTCTTCCACTGCCTCATCAACCGCAGCTTCGAGTTCCTCACTTAAGTCCAACTCATTCGCTTCAGTTTCATCACCAAACACTTGCGATTCGTTGGGAAGTTCCACTTCTTTTATTTGAACCTCAGCAGGTGAAACCGCATCATTGGCAGCAAACAAACCAAGCAAACTGGCAGCTTTTAGACCCAATCTGGAGTCATGATCAAAATCTTCAGTAAAATCGCTGTAGACCTTTTTGATGCTAGCCGCATCTTGGTTAGAGCTATAAACTTCCATTAATTTGATTCGCGCGCCATGATTCGACGGCTCTTGCTCCAATGTTTGTAGTAATTTGCTTTCAGCTTCTTCAAGTTTGCCCTGAGCAATTAAAATATCCGCTTCTTCTACTGGATCGGTTTCAACTTCAGGGGAATCCATTGGAGTGTCAGTAAAAGCTGGTTGATGTTCGCTATTGGCTTTATAGCTAAAGCTTGGATCCACCAGTTCTTCTTCCAACTCTTGCTGCCGCTTTTTCCAGAAAGCGGTCAAACCAAACAAGGCCAATAAGGCCGCTAGCGCTGCCCCCAGCCAACCCCAGAAACTAGTCTTTTGCCAAAATGACGCCTGCTTTGGGCTGCTTTTTACCGCTTCCGGCTGGCTAGCTTCGCCAACCGCGGTACCGACTGTATCGGTATTAGCACTATCAAGGTTTTGTGCTTGGTTACTGTTTTCATTACTAGCAGTTTCTAATGATAAAGTTTCCAAAGCTTCATCAGCATCATCTTTGGCGGTAGCCGAACCAGCAAGTACCGACAAGGTTTCATCTTCCACTGCCAATCCTTGTTCGCTACCACTATTTACCGCGGCTAATTGCTGTTTAAGCTGCTCATTTTCCAACTTGAGCGATTCGATCGTCGCCACTAATTCTTGGTTAGATCCCGACACCCCTTCGCCTGCAGCGCTATCAAGAATATCCGAACCTGAAGTATCGCTAGTGTCTGATTCAGTGACGCTACTAATGGTCAAACTACCTGCTTGCGGCTGCGAACTGGCTTCAGCTTTTTCGCTAACCTCTTTGCGCACATCTAGCGGCGCTGCAGAGGCGGTATCCGATTTTAGATCTTGATAACTGACGGCGCGCGAAACCGCTTGCGCCGAACTTGCAGTTGGCACTTTTAACACAGCGCCCGCTTTTAAACGATCAATGTCATTATTAATAAATGCCGAAGGATTATTGCGGTATAAAGCGGCCAAAGTTTGGTTGACGCTTGCTCCTTCAGGCTTCACTCGTCTGGCAATACTCCATAATGTATTACCCCTTTGCACTTGATAGCTATCGCCAGTAAAGGCTATTCGAGTTTGATTCGTATTAGTTGTAGCACTGCTTTCTTTTGGCCTTGCGGTAGAGTTAGAGCTGGGGCTAGTTTGGCTAGCTGTGTCGAGGCTACTTGTAGCTGAGCTCACAGGAGCTTGTGTTTCGCTTGGAGTCACCAGCTGCGAAGATTGATTATCAAGCGCTGGCGGATCGAGTAATACCGTATATTCTCTTAATAAACGCCCTTGTGGCCAAGTCAGCTCAACCAAAAAATTAATGTAAGGTTCGCGAATGGCATCCTTTGACATCACTTTAATGAATTTTGAGCCATCGTCTTGTTCGATAATGTCGAAAACAAATTTATTGTGAACCGGATCTTTGGTAACACCAAACTTGCTGTAGGCCTCGTAGGAAGCAATTTTCGCTTTTAGATCGGTCTGCTCAAACTCTTTCGAGGAGAGTAAGCGAATTTCGGCACTTAACGGCTGGTTAAGCTTAGTTTTGGAACTGATCTCACCCAACCCCAATCCCCAAAGGCTTGGCGATGCCATCGCCGTAGCCACTGCCATCGGCAACATTAACCGACGAAATTTATTATTTTGTTGCATCTTGTTTTGACCCATTGAATACCCCTAAACACTGTTCCTTGTGTGGACTGGTGTGTTAACACTAATAAGATTTATCCCCTATTTTGCGGTTATAGGTAATTTTTTACAAGTATTTCAGCTATTTGCACCGAGTTTAATGCCGCGCCCTTGCGTACATTATCCGACACTACCCACATCGCGATACCGTTTTCCAACCCTATATCTTTGCGAATACGACTGACAAAGACGCCATCTTTGCCGCTGGCGTGGGTTACCGGCGTGGCATAATCAAGCTGCTGCATGTTATCCACCAGCTCGACTCCTTGGGCATCTTGCAACAGCTGGCGCACTGCAGAAACCTCAATCGGTGCTTTGGTTTGCAAGTGAATAGCTTCCGAATGGCCATAAAACACAGGCACTCTCACCGCTGTAGGGCTGACTTTAATATCCACATCGGCAAGAATTTTCTGGGTTTCCCAAACCATTTTCATTTCTTCTTTGGTATAGCCGTTGTCTTGTATAACGTCGATATTCGGCAACACATTAAAAGCAATTTGCTTATCATAAGCCTCACTTTTTACTTCGCGAGCATTCAACAGTTGTGCCGTTTGCTTGGCAAGTTCTTCCACCGCTTTTTGACCCGAGCCAGAAACTGCCTGATAGGTTGAAACGTTTATATGCCTAATCCCCACGGCATCTTGAATAGGCTTTAAAGCGACCATCATTTGCATAGTCGAGCAGTTAGGATTAGCGATAATTCCATGATTTTTATAATCAGCAATTTTTTCAGGATTAACCTCGCTAACCACCAACGGAATATCATCTTGATAACGAAACTCAGAGGTATTGTCGATCACCGCTGCGCCGGCCTGTGCGGCGATTGGCGCATACTGTTTAGAAATGGCACCGCCAGCAGAAAATAGTGCTATGTCGACTTGAGCAAAATCAAAATCATCCAGTTTTTGCACCATTGTCGACTTACCTTGAAAAGTAACCCGCTCACCAGCCGAGCGCTCACTTGCCAATAAAAAAATCTTGTCTACCGGGAAATTGCGTTCTTCCAGAATTTCGCGCATGGTCACGCCTACCGCACCTGTCGCGCCAACAATGGCTAAATTAACTTTTTTCACTTAATACTCTCTATATAAATACTTTCTTTGAAAACAATACTTTCTTTAAAAACCTGCTTTTAAACTGGGCATTAAATTAACTAATAACTTTAAATAACAACCATAACTATTTCTTTTTATTATAAAAAATCATAAACCTCGAAGCTATATAACCCACAAAGCCTAAGGCTAGGACATAACGAGCAACGTTTAACACCTGATTACCAAACTGTAATTTCAAATCGAAGCTTTTGTTTAAGTAGGCAGTAATATTAATCTCAAAGTACCAGAGTAAAATGCCTAGAAGAAACACTATCACCGAGATAAAAGACAGGGTTTGTAAGCGACTGGATTTTTTTAATTTTTGCATCACCTGCGCATTTTCTAAATTTTCTACCTTACCCTCATCGCTGAAAACCGCGCCACAGTGACTACAAGATTTAGCCCTACTTGAAATTTTCTTACCACAAACTCGACAATTGATAATCGACATATTAATACCTAAATTGTGCCTTAAACTTTTTTAATACTTGATGTAAGTCTTATCTAATTCTAAATGCCTGAAATGTTAATTCAGCGCCTTGCTAGCAATTTCGTAAACGTCTCGCGACAGTTCTGGTAGCGCTAGAATTTGCTCCAACTGCTGCTTCATTAGCAATTGACGTTCATCGTCAAACTTTTTCCAACGATTAAAAGCGCCGGTTAGGCGCGCCGCCACTTGCGGATTGACCTCATAGAGCGCTTTAATCTGCTTGGTGAGCATTTTATAGCCAGCACCGTCTTTGCGATGAAATTGTGGCAAATTAGCTCCAGCAAAAGCACCAATCAAAGCCCTAACCTTATTTGGATTAGTCAAACTGAAAGCAGGATGTTGTACCAACTGCTGCACCTGGGCAATTGTATCATCACTCGGCGCGGTTGCTAATACGGATAACCATTTATCTATAACCAAGTCTTCGTCCTTCCACTTTTGATAAAACTGCTCAGCAACTTCCGATTTATTCTCAAAATCAGAGTGCATCAGGGCTTTAAAGGCAGCGATAGCGTCGGTCATATTATTCGCGCCGGCCAATTGTTTAAGAGCTAGCTGGTAAGGTTTTGCTTTATTAAGCACCAGTAAATAGGATAAGCATCGATTAGCAAAAGCCCTTTGCGATACCGCTTTTTGATCGTGCTTAAAGTCACCAATATGGTGATTGGCCTGATAATGCAGCAACCACTCCATTTCCAGTTGCTGAGCAATCTGAATTTTCACGAATTGATGAGCTCTTAGCAAATGATCAAGCTCTAAACGGGCACGAGTTTCAATTAAAGTTTTGATATCTGGAAGCGCCAAGGCCAAAGCTTTGAACTGACCATTGAGTTCAGCATTATCTAAAATATCTTTAATTGCCGAAACTAAATAAGCCGGTAGAGTTAGCGCTTTGCCACCCAAACTATCTTCATATAATGACCAGATAATGTTGGTTAATAAACGCTGGCCAGCATCCCAACGGTTAAAAGCATCGCTATCCTTGGCAAATAAAAAGCACAAATCTTCATCACTATAATCATAGTCTAAACGTACTGGCGCCGAAAAATTACGCAGCAATGACAAGACCGGCTTTTCACCTAGGTTTTTAAACACAAAGGTTTGCTCAGACTCTGTAAGTTGCAAAATATCACCATCAAGCCAACTCGAACCCTTCTCCAACTGCAACGGCATATCCCGCCCCAAATTATCTAAAAGGCCAATTTTGATAGGGATATGAAACGCTTTTTTATCACTGGCTTTTTGTCCAGGAGTGTCCGGACACGACTGTTTAATGGTCAGTGTTAAGGTTTTCTGTTCGGGATGATAAGCGCTAGCAACCTTGACATAAGGAGTGCCTGCTTGCGCATACCAGCGCCGAAACTGAGCAAGCGGATAATCATTGGCATCCTCCATGGCTTTGACAAAATCTTCGCAGGTTACCGCCTGGCCATCATGACGTTGAAAATACAAGTTCATGCCTTTACTAAATCCCTCTTCGCCTAGCAAAGTATGATACATACGAATAATTTCCGCGCCCTTGTTATATACCGTTACGGTATAAAAATTGTTCATTTCGATGTAAGAGTCAGGCCTGATCGGGTGCGCCATAGGACCGGCATCTTCGGCAAACTGATGAGAACGGATAATTTTAACGTCTGAAATGCGCTTCACTGCCGGATCGGTTTGGTCGGCAGTAAATTGTTGATCTCTGAAAACCGTCAAACCTTCCTTTAGACTTAGTTGGAACCAATCGCGACACGTTACTCTGTTGCCAGTCCAATTGTGAAAGTATTCGTGGGCAATAACCGCTTCAACATCTTCAAAATCCTGATCGGTGGCAGTAACTTGCGAGGCTAATACGTATTTAGTATTGAATATATTTAGGCCTTTATTTTCCATCGCACCCATATTAAAGTCGCCAACCGCGACTACCATATAAGTGTCTAAATCATACTCTAGCCCATATACGTCTTGATCCCATTGCATCGACTTTTTTAACGAAGCCATCGCATGCTGGCACTGCCCTAACTTACCCTTATCAACAAAAATCTGCAGAGCGATTTGGCGATTTGAGCAAGTTATAAACTGGTCTTCAAGTAAATCGTAATCACCCGCACACAAGGCAAACAAGTAAGCCGGCTTTTTAAAGGGATCATGCCATACCGCATAATGCCTTCCATCAGCCAAATCACCAGAATCAATTTTATTACCATTGGATAATAAATGCGGATACAGGGCTTTCTTAGCTTCAATACGAACCGTAAAAACCGCCATAATATCAGGGCGATCCAAATAATAGGTGATTTTGCGAAAACCTTCTGCCTCGCACTGAGTACAGTATTTTTCAGAAGATCGATATAAGCCTTCCAGTGAAGTGTTTTGGTCTGGATAAATCTTAACTTGAGTCGTCAGACTAAAGGCTTGAGGACAATTTTTAATAATAAGATGTTTATCGCTTACTTGATAATCGTCACTCTCAAGCTCACCCCCATCAACTGCAACTTTTAGCAACTCGAGCTGCTCTCCATTAAGCTGCAAGTCGCTATTCGAGGATTTTTCTTTGAATTGGTTTTCCGCCCTTTCAAGATTTTCGCGAATAGCTAAAGTAGCACTGACCAAGCTATAACCGTCCAAAAGCTCCACTTTAAGCTCGACACTATCGATGACAAAGTTACTGGCTTGGTAATCTTTGCGGTATTTGATTGGCATCTTTTTTGTTTGGTTATCGATGGCTTCTACTTGATTCATAGGCTTTAGGATACTTTAATATAAGACTCTGGAATTAATGCTAAATCATAACCTAAACCCAGATTATTGCTAGCAATCCGCAACGGGATTGGTTATAAGTGAGCAAATTTTGCAAAACAAATCTCATGTGTAATTGCCAACAACAACCAGAATTTTTGGTTGGAAATGACGAAAATAACCCTTTAAGCCCGTTACAAGAGCTTGAATGGCAACCAGATAAATGGGCTACTTTAAATCAATGTGCCGATTGTGGTCAGTTATGGCATATTGATATTGCTAAAGCCAATGAAGTTGGTTTATGTGTAAAACTCACTAATCGCCAAGCTTGGGATAGCCTTGATATGACGCAAGCCAAGGTGCAGCTGATGGTGAATAACCGTGGCGGCTTAAGTTTCGATATCTGCCGCTGGAAAGATTGCCAAAGCAACTGCGTTAAAGGCTTAGCTTTCTGTCCACATCACGCTTATTTTGAGATGGATATTAAAGCCTAAGTTCTTGGCTTAAATTCTTGGCTTAAGATCTTAACTTTAAGCACTCAAGAGAACCATTGTTCAATCGAGTTAGCGTAATATTTTAAAATCGGCACACTTTTATCGGTGATCTGATATTGATCATTTTTTAGGCTTACTAATTTTCGCCCGGTTAGTAAATCCAGAGCTTTGATTAAGGCTCCTTCGTAAGCAGTTTCACTAAGTTTTACTGGCGCCCCTTTTGCTTTTAACTCAAGCATCAACTCTTTAGCTTCGGCCAATATAGCCGTTTGACTAAGCGGTAAAAACTGATGCCGCTGATAAATAACTGACACTAGAGCAACTGGCAAAATCGGCACCACCTTCGAAATGGAGTCCATCAAATCGTCCGCTAAGCGTTGTACTTGTTCAAAGCGGTTAGCTTTGGGCAGTTTTTTTATGGCTTATCAAGGTTTTTAAAATACTCTTGAGCAGAAATTGGCTCACCAAAGTTTACCCCTGCATAGCCAAATTTACGCCAACGATCTTTGCGTTTCATAAATAAGGTTTTCAGTATAAATCGAGTCGCGGTTTTCAGCACAAACCACTTACTTCGTTTTGGCAACTCTGCATGTAGCGAGCGCTCTAGACTCTTGTCTTCGATTACCCGATCATAGTTTAGCCCTACAGGAATAAAGACTATATCGCGATCCGTAGCTCTGTCATAATCACGTAAAATATAGTCTAAAAAGCCCAGTTTAGGTGTTTTTAGGCAACCGTCTTTAGTTAAACCACCTTCCGGATAGACTGCTTGGCTGACGCCAGCGCGCGAAGAATAATGCACGTACCTTTCCAGTATTTTTCGGTAGAGAGGATTGTTAGAGTTGCGCCGTACAAAAAAGGCGCCCATCGAACGGATCAAAGGCGCCAGTGGCCAAACTCGAGCCCATTCGCCGACGGCATAAGACAGCGCGGTTTGTTTCATTACCAGAAAAGAAACCACCATATAATCCATATTAGAGCGATGATTCATCACAAAAACCACGCTTGATTCTGGATTAATCTTGGCCAGTTTCCCCTTATCGTAAAAACCCACCTTCATTCGATAAATCAAGCGGGTAATACTTTTCGCTAACCAGTGGCCGAACTTAAAATAAATATAAGCATTAAACTTTGGAACTATCTCGCGCGCATAATGATAGGCTTTTTCTTGCGCAACCTCAGCCGGCATATCATTTTCTACGGCATACGCTTTAATCGCAGTTAATACTTGCTCATCAAACACCAAACGATCCACTAAAGTTCGCTTGCGAGTTAACTGGAAAGGACGAATTTCTATCGACAGTTTATCGCTAAATTCCGTTAAAATATTGTTAACTTTGCGCCTTAAAAACCAGCGCATACTCGGCATCAAAATTCTATCAAGCACCATCACCAACGCAAAAGCTACAATAATAATTAATAGCCATAGCGGCAATTCGATGGTGCTAGAAAACATCCCGTTTAACCGTCTATTCCATCAAGCCCATAGCGCACAAAATCACCAATTTCTGGAATAGGCTTGGCTTTTAATTCGACACTGGGCGTGCCAAGATAAATAAAACCAACGATGGTATCTTCCTGAGAAACCTGCAATAAAGCTTTAAGATGGGGATTGAAACATAATGGACCTGAGCGCCAATAGGCACCAAAGCCTAAATCGTATGCACCGAGGATCAAATTTTGTACCCCGGCCCCTGTCGAGAGAATCTCTTCAAGGTGCGGTACTTTTTGATGATGGCGGTGTTTAGCTACCGCCACTATCACCATTGGAGCTCGATGGGGTAATGACAAGATGCGTGCTTTTTTCGCCTCATCCAAATCCGAATTTTCTTTGAGACTGGCTTCAAGGTAAGCCTGCGCTAACTGATTTAAAGCTTGCTCACCTTCAAAAACAATATACTCCCATGGCTTTAGGCTTTTATGATCCGGCGCTCTTAAAGCCGCTTGAAACAATTTCTGCATTTGTGCTTTAGATGGTGCGGGCGCTTGTAAACGACCACAAGAAACTCGCTCGGTAATTTTTTCTAACATGATATGGGTTGGCTCTCTTTTTGGTTTTCTTTATTTTTGGCTATTGAGAAGACAATTCTTGCTTTTCGAAAGCCGGATAATACCAAACCTGGCTGATTTTTGCGTCTTCAATGTAATAGACGGCAACTCCTTTTTGGGTATACTTTTGCTTATCTTTTAACCATGTCGGCGCTTCAAAAACGGTCAGCCAATCGCCCTCTGATTGAATTTTTAACACCTCAACTGCTTGGAGATCGGTGGATGCGAAATAACTCACCAACTCTTTAGTCAACTGCTTCTTACCACTACCGCTATAACTAATTCCATTTAAATCAAGATAGTGCCAACGAATATCGTCACTAACCATAGTAAGCATTTTTTCCGGCTGTTGAGCCGCAAAAGCCTCAATATAGTTACGCACCAACTGTTTGTTACTAAGGCTTGTCTTGTTGTCCGGTTCACTACAACTAGAGATCAATAAACCTATTGATAAAGATAATAAAACAGCTTTAAGTTTCATGGATAAATGACCCTTATCAGCTCGATAATCAGTTATTTGAATAAAAGAATAGCATAGCAAAGTTATGAGAGTAAGGATCTGATCACTTTACCCATGCTTCATTGATATTTTCGTTTTCGTAGGATTGCCCAGCGCTTACTAGAGCGCCAATATAAAAAAAGCCCAACCTTGCGGCTGGGCTTTTTGGTATATGGCATCCCGTAGGGGAGTCGAACCCCTGTTACCGCCGTGAAAGGGCGGTGTCCTAGGCCTCTAGACGAACGGGACACTGTTTAAGTTTGGGGAATTAGGCCTTTCCCTCAAACGCGGGCGCAATATTAATGCCCTCGCCCACTTTTGTCAAAGATAACTATAAAAAATTATTATCTCTACTCAGCAACAGGAGCAGAGCCAAAGGACTTTAAAATACTGACCACCACATTATCAATAGCTGCTTGCTGCTCTTGCTCGCTTTTCTTGGTGATCCGCTGGCTAGCACGACCATGCCATACTGGTCGTTTGGTTTTTACATCGTACACATCAATGGCCAACTCACCTTGGATTATGGTCGAGGTACGAGTTTCAGTCACAGGAGCTGCGTAAGCCGGCCCTGGATAATAAGGATAACCCCATGACCAACTATCGTAATAGCCATAAAATGATGACGGGTAGGAATTCACTCTAATCTTATCGCGAGCTCCCACCGTATAAGCTACCGCGAAGTCCGCCGTAGCCAACTCCTCATTAAAACGGTAGCCTTTGGCAAGCAAACTGTTTTTTATCGCAGTATTAATACGACTTAAGACAAGCGGCGATATGGTGTAATCACCAGCCACTGCCGCTGGTTCACCATGCGCCCAAGCAAAGCTCTTGTAACTAGAAAAATCTTGAGAAGGATCCTGATCGGTATAAATATCAGGAACTGATGCACAACCTATCAATAGGCTTAAACCTATCAATGACACACCGATTAGCTTTGAGTTTATTAATTTCATAGCGCACTCCATATTACCAATAACTTTTCTCTTAACAACTAGATTAACTTAGCCGCTAAAGATACGCCAGTGATCCTTTTTCCGAATATAATTCTTAACAGTTAAATTGGCTTAATTTGGATAACACCGGATCTCATAACGCAATGGTCACGGTTAAGCCTTGAGGAACTTGTAAAGCGCCGTAAGTAACCACAAGTTTAGAGATAGGTTTTAGAAGAAGAAGTACGAGAAAAAGAAATGGTGGAGCTAAGCGGGATCGAACCGCTGACCTCTACACTGCCAGTGTAGCGCTCTCCCAGCTGAGCTATAGCCCCAATCAGACACACGTTAGTGCAAATCAGTGGCGCGCATTTTAGCATGGAGTCTAACTCTGTCAATACGAAATTATCGATTTAGAAGCTAAAAAACGATGAAGATTGGCAGTAAAAAATCAAATATTTACGATTCATTCACATCAACAGAATGATAATTGTACTAGATAAAGATGCAGCGCCTATCTTATTGATAATTAAACAGTTGTAACTTCTGAAACATTTGTTAACGCTTTGTCACCACTAAACATTAGGTGCTAGCAACTATAGTCTTTATAATGTCAGCAGAAATAAATAAAAGGGTTCACACTTTCGAGAAGGGCTATGACTAAGAGAATATTAATCGGTTTATTAATCTTGGGGATTACTGTTGCAGTTATTGCAGTGGGAATTGCCACTAAAAAACAACCACCTCAAAGGGTGCAAGTACCCCCTGCTCCACTTGTTGAAACGGTTTTCGCTAGCGTAGAGTCTCAACAATTCTTAGTCGACAGCCAAGGGCCTGTTACTCCTAAGCTTTCAAGTAATATAGTAGCTGAAGTCAGTGGACGCATCAGCCAGGTGTCTCCCAAGTTTCGAGTTGGCGCATTTGTCAATAAAGGAGATTTGCTGTTAACCATTGATCCGGCCAATTACGTAGCAAACTTACGCTCAGCAGAGGCAGGCCTTGCCCAAGCTAAAGCCAGCTTTCATGATGCCAAAGCAAGAAGCGATCAAGCGCGCAAAGACTGGGCGAAAATCGGCAAAGGTGAGCCGAATGATTTAGTTTTAAAAATCCCCCAACTAGAACAAGCAAAGGCTTCGGTACAATCTGCAGAAGCGACTTTATTAAAGGCGCAAAGGGATCTTGCTCGCACTAAAGTGAAAGCACCTTATGATGCCCTTATTAAGAGTAAACAAGTAGATCTAGGACAATATGTAAACACGGGAAGCTCTGTAGCAAACCTATTCGGTACACAAACCGCAGAAATTCGTCTTCCATTACCCGATCGTGAACTCGCCTTTCTTGAACTACCCAAACAAGGAGATGAAAGCAGTTATCCCAATGTTTTGTTGACCGGTATTTATGCCGGGAGTGAACATCAGTGGTATGGCAAACTAGTCAGAACCGAAGGAGTTGTTGAAGAAAACAATCGACTAACCTATCTGGTTGCTGAAATTACTGATCCCTACAACCTTACGCAACAACGCAATATTGATGTACCACTTCGCTTTGGTACTTTTGTTGATGCTAAAATTGAAGGCATCACTCAGAGCAACTTGATCAAGCTGCCGCGCTTAGCATTCATTAATACAACTCAAATCTTAACTATTTCAGATGAAAGTAAAATTAAACTGACCAAGGTTGATGTAGTTAGGGGCGAAAAAGACTTCATCTACATTAACGGCGGTATCGAAGATGGCACTGAAGTTGTTATAACACCTATTGAAAACCCTATAAACGACATGTTAGTCAAAAAAATTGGCGAAGAAGACACTCCTGAAACTGCTGAAAAAGTAGATTCCGAAGACGCAAGTGATGATAAAAACCCGTCGTCGGCAAAGAACATAGCCGTTAGTCAATAGGAGCTAACTAATGGTCAAAGAATACGATACAAACTCCGGCATCATCGCTTGGTTTACGCGCAATACGGTAGCTGCAAATTTATTGATGATAGCTATATTCATTGCTGGCTTTATCGGCATTAGCAAACTGCGTCAACAGGTGTTTCCAGACCTTATTACTAATTCTATTTCAGTACGAGTATCTTACCCCAGCGCAGCACCGCAAGAAGTCGAAGAAGGGATTGTCGTAAAGATAGAAGAGAATATTAAGGAAATTGATGGGATTGAAAAAATAACCTCTTATGCCCGCGAAGGCTCCGCGAACATTACTATCGAAATTAAGCAAGGTTACGAAGTTTCTGAGGTCATGGATGAAGTTAAGGTTCAAGTAGATACCGTTGTTCCGCAACTTCCAGACTCCGCTGAACGACCGGTTATTTATGAGCGGAAATTTCAACGTGATGTGATGTGGGTCAGCGTTTATGGTGACGCAGATGAAAGGACCTTAAAGGAACTGGCTAACGAAATCAAAGATGAGTTGGTCGCAAAAGATGCTATCAGCACCGTAGAAGTCAATGGCGTTCGACCCTACGAAATAGGCATTCAAGTTACCGATCACAAGTTGCGCGAATATGGCCTCACCATTGAAGAGGTATCTCAAGCCATACGCAAATCATCTTTAGATTTGCCAAGCGGTACGATCAAAACCACAGGCGGAGATATTTTAGTTCGAACCAAAGAACAAGCCTACAACGGATATGATTTTGCGCAAATACCTTTATTAACTCGTACTGATGGAACCAGACTATTTTTATCGGATATTGCCACTATTGATGATGGCTTTGCTGAATATCAGTTCATTTCGCGCTTTGATGGCAAAAATGCCGTCAATCTTCGAGTTAAATCCAGCTTAGAGTCCGATGATCTAGCGTCATCTGCGGCGGTCTATAAATATCTTGATGAAAAGCGCCCAAACCTGCCCTCTTCTATCCAAGTGGATGCTTGGGGAGATGGAACCTATTATTTGAAAGGCCGTTTGGAGTTAATGCAGAATAATATGCTGGCTGGATTAGCTTTGGTATTTATTGTATTGGCATTGTTTTTAAGGTTTAAGCTGGCTTTCTGGGTTGCTATCGGCATCCCAATTTGTTTCGCCGGCGCCTTTGCCTTAATGCTTATTTATCCTGGCTTCGCCATGACCATCAATATGATCACCCTGTTTGCTTTTATCCTAGTCTTAGGGATCGTAGTTGACGATGCGATTATTATTGCCGAGAGTTCTTGGGCTAGCATTGAGGAAAAAGGACATACTGTCGATAGTGTCATCGAAGGCGCTAGAAGAGTTGCATTACCCGCTACTTTTGGCGTCCTAACCACCATAGCAGCATTTTATCCCATGCTTAACGTTTCTGGCGCTTTTAGTAACGCCATGGCGTCAATTGGCTTAATCGTGATGTTCTGCTTAATCTTCTCGTTAATTGAGTCCAAGCTTATCTTGCCTGCTCACTTGGCTCATATGAAATTAAACAAACCGGAAGATACTAAAAACCCTAGTCTTCGAAAAGCCAAACTCTTTTTTGCCGGCATTCGTCGCAAAGTTGCAGCTTTTCTTGATAGGTTTGTTAAAAATGTATATGCACCCAAACTCAAGAGTTTAATTGGTGTTCGTGGTTTAGTTATTTTAAGTTTCATTTGTCTATTTTTAATTTCTACTGCTGGTTTTATTGGTGCTGGCTGGGTAAAAGCTGAACTTTTCCCTAACATTCCAAACGATGGCACCTTTGTTGAAATTAAAATGGCCGAAGGTTCAACTGCCGAAAAAACCATAGAGGCAGTAGAGTTTGTGGAAAGTAAGCTGATTGAGTTAGACAAAGAAGTTACCGAAGAGTACGGTAAACCGATCAAGGCTCACTCTATCTCTTGGACCAATAATAATACTGCGGCCTACATGTGGGTTGAGTTTCATAAATCTGAAAACCTGCCTATCAATCAGTTTAAAATTAACGATTTATGGCGCGACAAAATTGGTCAAGTCCCTGGAGTTAAAGAAGTCAGCTTTGGCGGTGGCGGTGGCCCCGGTGGTGGCGGCGTTGGTTACCGCTTGATCGGTGATAATATGGAAGAACTGCGCCTAGTTTCCGAGGAAATTAAGACCAAGCTATCCACCTATGAAGGCGTCTACGACATTAGCGATAGTCTTTCGGGTGGTAAAGAAGAAATTATCATTAAGTTAAAACCTGCTGCTACAAACTTAGGCTTAACGGTATCTGATTTATCCCGTCAAGTTAGGAATGCTTTTTATGGCGCCGAAGCGCAGCGTTTCCAGCGTGATAATGAAGAAATCAAAGTATTTGTTCGTTACCCTCTTTCCGAGCGTCGTTCTTTAGGTAATTTGGAAAATATGCCTGTAAGAACGCAAAACGGTGACTATGTAACCTTCAACGATGTAGCCACTTTTACTATCGCAGAAGGTTTCTCTGGTATTTCACGAATCGATGGTGTTAGAGCGAACCGCTTATCTGCGGATGTGAGTCCTGAGGCGCCAATATCCTCTAATGATATTGACGCAGCGATTAAAAAAGATTTTTTGCCTAACCTATTGGCCAAATATCCAAGCGTCAAACTGGTACCAGGCGGTCCTAGCAAAAATCAACAAACCTTAGTTGGTGAGTTAGTTGGTGGCTTCTTAATAGGTATGGCCTTGATCTTTATCTTATTAGCAATTCCTTTGAAGTCTTATGTAAAGCCTCTAGTGGTTATGTCTGCAATCCCCTTTGGTATGATTGGTGCCATGGTAGGACATTTACTGATGGGGATTTCTCTAAGCATGTTCTCTTTCTTTGGCATCATAGCCCTTTCAGGAGTGGTAGTGAACGACAGCCTATTAATGGTTGATTTTATCAATCGAGGTAGAGCTGAAGGAATGAGCCGTACAGAAGCTGCAATCAATGCTGGAACTCGTCGTTTTAGAGCTATTATTTTAACCTCTTTAACTACCTTCTTTGGTTTATTGCCAATTACTTTAGAAACTAGTTTACAAGCACAACTGGTGATACCAATGGCTGTCTCGCTAGGTTTTGGTATTGTCTTTGCAACGCTGATTACTCTAGTTTGGATCCCTTGTCTTTATGTGATGATGGGTAATGCTAAAGATTGGTTCTTAAAGCGTGATCCCAAAAGCTTAGCCAAACAGCAAGCTGCTTTGGAAAGCTCTTAAATTTTTAGTGATAGTTATAAGAAAGGAGTCGCAAGGCTCCTTTTCTTTACTAAGCGTCAATACAAAACCATCGCCAAACTTGGTCATACCAGACTCGGTTTCATAAAATTGTAGTTGTAATCTTATGCAATCGTTTTAGACTATATCCATATACCTTTTAAAAATTCCACTATGCTAAAACGTACTAAAATTGTAGCTACTTTAGGCCCTGCCACTGACTCTCGCGAATCCATCCAATCATTAATTGACGCTGGCGCCAATGTTTTTCGATTAAACTTTTCCCATGGCGAAGCAGAAGATCATATTCGTCGGGCTGAGCGTATTCGTGATATCGCTCGTGAGCTTAATACTTACATTGCGATTCTAGGTGACTTACAAGGACCAAAAATTCGTGTGGCTCGTTTTCAAGAGGGAAAAATTTATTTAGATGCCGATCAAGAGTTCACTATTGATACCGCTCTTAATCGAGAGTCAGGCGATAAACAGCAAGTAGGCACCAGCTACACCAGCTTGCCACAAGAGGTCAAAGCTGGCGATCAATTGATGCTAGATGACGGACGGATCCAGCTGCAAATTAGTCAAGTAACAGATACCAAAGTCATCACTAAGGTGTTGGTTGGTGGCGAACTCAGTAACAATAAAGGGATTAACCTTCGCGGCGGCGGCCTTTCTGCGCCAGCCTTAACCGGTAAAGATAAAGAGGATATTAAAACTGCTGCCAAAATTGGCATTGATTATCTAGCAGTATCCTTCCCCCGCAGTGCTGACGATATCAATCAAGCTCGTGAATTGCTGCAACAAGCTGGCGGTAATTGTGCTTTAGTAGCAAAAATTGAGCGCGCTGAAACGGTTAATGATCATGATATTTTAGATTCGATTATTTTAGCATCTGATGCGGTTATGGTGGCTCGAGGTGATCTAGGTGTTGAAATTGGTGATGCTCAATTGATTGGGGTGCAAAAACATATTATCAACCGAACTCGTGAACTTAATCGTGTGGTTATTACCGCAACCCAAATGATGGAATCCATGATCCATAACCCCATTCCAACCCGTGCGGAAATTTTTGATGTAGCTAATGCTATTTTAGATGGCACTGATGCAGTGATGCTCAGTGCGGAAACAGCCACAGGCGACAATCCAGCAAAAACAGTGCAAGCCATGGCAAATGTTTGTGTTGGCGCCGAAGGACAAAGTCTCGCTAAAACTTCAAACCACCGCATTGATATTAATTTTGAAGTGATAGATGAGGCCATTGCCATGGCCACCATGTACACTGCGAACCATTTAAACAGGGTTAAAGCGATCATTTCACTTACCGAATCGGGCTCAACCGCGCTTTGGTTGTCGCGTATTCGCTCAGGTATGCCGATTTATGCTTTGAGCCGCAGCATTGAAACTCTGAGAAAAGTTGCCCTTTATCGCGGCGTCGAAGCGATCCATTTTGACCCGACTGCCCTCGCTCGTCATGATGTCAATCGACTGGCGGTTGAAGAATTACGAACTCGCGGCCACGTGCAAGATGGAGATTTAGTCATCATCACCAAAGGTGATTCTATGGGCAAACTTGGCGGCACAAATGCCATGAAAATTGTTACGGTTGGTGAAGTTAATTAATATACATCATCACCACGATTGACTTAAAATCCTAGAAAAACCATCACTCCAGCGAATGCTAAAGTCACGCCAAAAAACTTTCGTTTATCAAAAGCTTCTTTTAAGAATAGCCATGCTAATAACACTATAAAAATATTTGAGGTTTCGTTTAAGACTGAGGCAATAGAGGCGTCAGTGTATTTAAAACCACCAAGCCAAAATAGCATGGCAAAATAAGTTGCAAAGACACTAGCGGTAACTAATATTGGCCAATTATGCTGCTGCTCAACAACTTCTTTACGTATCGCGGATAGTTTTCCTTTTAATATCAAGAAAATTAAAGCCCCAACAACTCCCGCAATTAAACGAAATGCTACTATCCAGAAAAAGCCATTGCTATCATTATCAAAAATAGGCTTTACTGCGACCACTCCAAGGGCGGTTAAAAACACCGCAGCGCAAGCAAAAGCACTACCCCTGTATAGCTCTTGTTTGTCGATATATTGATAGTGCTTTTGATAAATCACCAATAAAATACCAACTAACACCAGCACCAAACCCAACCATTGCCATGATTGCAGACGCTCACCGAGTAATATGATGGAAAGTATGATGACAAAAGGGCTATACAAACTAGCTACTATCGCCGTTCGACCAGCACCGAGACGTCTTAATGCCTGAAAATACCAGCTATCGGCAATAGCAATGCCAAAATAGCCACTGGCAATCACGATGAGCCAATCCGTCACGCTCAAGTTGGGGATCTTTAGGCCTTCAAAGACCATGGCCGTGGGCACGATCAGCAACAGGCCTATGCAATTTTTCAATAGGTTTAAGCTATTGGCTGTTAGCGTTTCGCCCGAGTGTTTAAATAAAACAATGCCAATCGCCCAGCATACGGCGCAGGCTAGAGCTAAAATCTCACCTAATCCCATCTAGATTGGTTTACTCTATAAATTCAGAAAGGATACGCTACCACAAACTAGCGCACGAACGAAAGACTAATGATTAAGTTAAGAATCTTTAGAGTGAGCTTGCAGCAACCTGGATCTGCTCGACTATTAAGCAGGGATCAGGACAGAATAATTAAGATCCAAAACCAACTGCGGATGAAATGATTTTTTACCATCCAATTCCATTTCAAATTGCGACTGCATTGCTTGCCACTGAATATTTTTAAAGCCTAAAGTTCTCAGTTGTAAAACACCAACACCGCTACCCAGATTCTGCTTTTCCAGCACCTGACTGGCAGCATAAATAGTATCGCCCGCATAAGTTGGGTTAAGGTGTGAGCCGGCATTAATCGCAGAAAGCCATTGGGCATTGGCTAGACCATTGTGCGATACGGTGCGGCATAAAGAAATCACATGACCACCATAAACTAAGCGTTGGCCATGCCGACTATTGCTCATTTGATGTTGATTAAAATGAACCTTAGCATTGTTTTGATAAAGATTAGTGGCCATTGTATGTTGGGTATCATCAATACTGATCCCGTCAATATGATCAATCCATTCGCCCAACTGATAATCATTTAAGACGTATTTTTCGCCACTAACTTGCGGGTCGTAATTTTGTGACGAATAACCCAGCGGAACCGACAAAGAGTCTAGCGCTATCTTCGGATCTAACTGCGGTTTAACCTCAAAGCTATTGAGCATTTGCTGCTCTCGCTTATGCACCATCACCCAGCGCTTCCAACTTAACACCGTATGGCCATTTTGGTTTAAAGCTTTGGATTGCACATAAACAATGCCCGTTTTACCGTTGCTATTTTCCTTAAGTCCAATCACTTCCGACATCACGCTTAAGGTATCACCAGCAAAAGTTGGTATGTAAAACTGCAATTCGGCATAGCCTAAATTAGCTACCGCATTAAGTGAAATATCATTAACGGTTTTACCAAAAGCGATATGAAATACTAAAAAATTATCAATCGGGCTTGCTTTAAAGCCTAATCGTTTGGCAAATTCTTGATTGCAATAGAGGCTAAAACGGCTACCGGTTAAAGCTAGATATAAAGCTGCATCGGATTCGGTAATGGTTCTTGGAGTTGCATGATAAATTTGCTCCCCCAAGGAAAAATCTTCAAAAAATCGTCCTGCCGATGCTTTATTATTCGAAGCTTTATTGTTCATAGTGCTATCAATGCTTTAGTTTAAGAACCTATCAGTTCGTTTTGGCCTAAGTCTTTGACTCGATTATATAGACTAATCACTCTTTCTGCCCACTCTTTTAACGAAGGCTCAATCAGCCGGTCATCAAGCACAGCCACATTTCGGCCAGCTTTATTAGCTTCTTCAATCGCTTCGATAATCGATTGCGCTCTTTGGATATCATTTAATTTAGGAGTAAAGGCATCGTTGGTATAGTCAAGCTGCACCGGGTGCACCACCGCCTTACCATCAAAGCCTAAGTCGCGCGCCTGACGACAAGAAAATTCACACGCTTCAACATTTTTTAGATCAAAATGAGGACCATCGATAACACATTTTTTATAAGCTCTGGCGGCTAACATAACTAAAGATAAGCTAGTCAAGAGCCCTGCTCTATCATAGGTTGGAGTAATTTTAAGTTCGTTGGATAAATCGGTAGTACCCATCACCACCGCCTGCAAACGTTCGGTCGCAGCACAAATTCCCTGCGCATTTAAAACTCCAAGCGGGCTTTCGATATTCACCATAATCGGCAATTGATCGCCGCGCGCTTGATCAATAATCGCAATCGACTCTAGCAGTTGCTGCGCAGACTCCACTCTTGGTAATAAAATGGCATCAAACTCTAAATTGGCAATCGCTGCCAGATCTTCTTTGCCCCACTGACTCTCTAGCGAATTGATTCGAATCACTTTTTCAGAATGACCAAAATCGCTCGATTGCAAAAACTCTTGTACTAACAAATCTCTAGCAGTTTGCTTGAACTCAGGAGGAACCGATTCCTGCATATCAAATATGATGGTATCCGCATCGAGCTTACGCGCCTTGTGTAAAAACTTAGCGACGTGATTAGGCACATACAAAACGGTACGGCGTGGACGGTAACTCATGATTTATTCCTGCTGCTCTGATAATTGTTGAATTAATTGTTTGCGCAAAACTTTACCGTTCTTGGTTCGCGGAAAATCCTGCATTAAATAGGCTTTTTTCGGTGCCTTATATTTAGCCAAATGATGCTGACCAAAGGTTAATATTTCTTCTTCATTAGTCTCTGCGTCGTCAGTGGGGATCACGCAAACCACCACTAAAGTCTTGCCGCCGGCTATATCTTCACCCAAAGCCACACAATCTGCTACTGCGGGGTGAGTTTTAATCACCCTTTCGATTTCGTGAGGCGAAATTCGATAGCCAAAACTATTGATAATGTCATCTTTACGGCCCAGAAACCAAATGTAACCTTCGCTATCCTGCTTGGCATAATCACCAGTAAAAAACCAACCTTGTCGCTTGGCTTTGGCAGTTTCTTCGGGTAATTGCCAATACTCCAAAAACAAACCAGGATCATCTTGCCCGATACAAATCATGCCTTCATCCATTGCTTGCACCACTTCTAAATTCTCATCCAACAATTGCACCAAATGACCGGGCTGGACAAAACCTGCCGCGCCCGGTTTCACTTTGGCTGACTTATGCTGCGAAATATAATAAGACACTTCCGACATACCAATGGCTTCATAAATAGGTTTGCCAAAACGCTGCTCCCATGCTTGCTGCATCTCATCAGATAAATGTTCACCCGCGCTCATACAATGTTTTAGCGATGGTAAATCTTGCTGCTTGAAATTGGCTTTCTGAATAATTTGCCGATATATGGTTGGCACCCCAATAAAAATAGAGCATTGATGCTTTTGGATTAAATGTGGCCAGGTATTGGCGTCGTTTTTTCCTTCATAAGCAATTACCGTATGCCCATGCAACAGCGGATCCATCAGCGCTGAGCCTAGCACATAGGTCCAGTTGAATTTTCCCGAATGCATAATCCGCTCGACCGTATCGTCATTAAGATCGAACCAATAACGACTAGCAGGCAAGCGGCCTAGCAATGCCCTATGAGCATGCAAGACACCTTTAGGATAGCCAGTAGTTCCAGAGGTATAGACCAGATAAGCAGCATCATCGGCTTTACTTTGGTGACTATCAAAAGATTTTGGCTTGCTTGTTATGCCTTGTGTGAAATCTAAAACTTGCAGTTTATTTGAATCATCTGTCTCTGCTTCTACTTCAGAATCACCGGTTAAAATTACTGTTTCAACGGAAGTTTCGAGGATTGCTTTGGATAATTCCGGCCACATACTCTTGGCCGTCACTAACACCTTAGCAGCCGAGTCTTTTGCCAAATAAGCAACTTCAGATGCAGCCAACAGAGTCGAGGTAGGCACCGCAATAGCACCGTATTTGATGCTACCAAAAAATGCCACAGGATATTCGAGTTGATTCGGCAAACGAATCAATACTCGCTCACCCTGTTCGAGACCTAAAGCAGCTAAGCAATGAGCAAATTGGGAACTTTGCTCGGATAATTGTTGATAGCTAATAGCCGATTCACCAAGAATATCATCTTCAATAATAAGCGCTTTTTGGTCGGCTCTTGGCGTGCCTAAATGTTGATCCACGCATGCTTCAGCAATATTAAAAAACTCTGGAATTTGCCACTGCCAGCCAGATCCGTGCTGGCGTAAAATTGTATCAAAAGAATATTTCATTCAACAATCCGCTTTATTTATAGGCATTGATTTTCTGCTTAAGATTTTTCATTAAAGCTCTCACTAGGACTCTCATTAGATCATGCCATAAGGCCAGTTTTCGCGGATCACATGCACTGGCAGACGCTTTATCACGTCCATCGCAAACTCTTTGTCTTTGTCTTGAAGCGAATGTAAAGCATAAGCTCGCAGTAGCGTCTGCAAGGCTTTACCGAACATCGGCGGATCGAGCATTTCGCCTTCAAATTTAATAGCGCCACCCAATAGCGCATCAGCATCAATCGCCGCTTGCAAAATATTGACGTTGCGCTCAATTTGTAAAGGTGATGGGGTAAAGGCCATTTTGCATAAATGAATATGAAACGGATGAATCACCTGCTTGCCCGTTAAACCCATTTGCGCCTCAACTAATGCATGTTGGTGAACCACATGCGACTCATGCTCACCATGCAAATCTAACCAGCGACGCACTTCGTGTGGCTCAATACAGTTTTCAGGCATCGGCGTTTTGTTGATCAGAACCTCTACCCCACCGATCACCCCTTTTCCGGCAATTCGCGCTTCCATCAATAGCATTCTCAAGTAAGTTTTTAGCTCATCAATCCAACCTTCAGGAGTTAAATGAATGGCCATTGCTTTAGAAAAATCATGAATCCCAAAAACTACATGACGCACAGTCGAATACTGCATTAGTTCAGGAGCCAGCTTTAAAGAGCGCGGATGTTCAATAATCGGCTGAATTTCAATGGTTGGATCGACTCCTACCAGCCAAGCAGATAAATCACGAATTTCAGCCGCGCCATAAACCTCGCCCGCTTTTGCCAAAATAATCGCATCAATAAAGGGATGCATATCGCGAATAAGCTTTAAGTCTTCCTCGTATTCATCGGTTCGGAAAGGGTTAATCCGTAGCGCAATTTGAAATTTACGATCTTCAAACAAGGGTAATTCTTGGCGTAACAGCTCACGACTTAAAATTTTCTGACGACAACCATCTTCTAAATCAAACAATAAGGTGTGTGCTTTGGTGTTATGAGCATATTTGCGCATTCGTGCAGAAGCTTGTTCCATGCTTTCATAAACCCCTTCCGCGGGAGAATATTTAACCGGAGGATAATAAAGTTGGATCCCCGGCCAATAGCCACCGAGTACCACCTGTTCATCGACCTTTTCCAAAAAAGAATGTTCTTGCATCATCTTGACTAATCCGACCAGTTGAGTAATATAAATATGCCTTATACGAACAAACATTTCAAATGTTTGTTTAATTTTTTAAAGAATTTATTTAGCCAGCTTCCAAAGGGTGAAAATCTGATCTAGAATTTATTCTAAATAGCTGAGCTAACCATTTGTTTTAAGGGGATTTTTGTGAGCGAAAACAACCAATTAGAAAGAGTCCATCCAGATACTGCTTTATTCGATGCGGAAAAGCCATTTCCCATTACCCCCTCTTGCGAACACTTTGCTGGAAGCGAGAAACTGATCCGTAAAGCGCTCGAGATGCAGGACAGCATTGGTCCAGTTTTCGACATTACTTGCGACTGCGAAGATGGTGCTCAAGCTGGTAAAGAAAAAGAGCACGCGCAAATGGTGGCTGAAGTATTAGCAAGTGATGCTAATAAGCATATGATGGCTGGCGTTCGCATTCACGATTACAGCCACCCCCACTGGAAAGCTGATTTGGATATTTTAGTGCCAGCAATAGGCGATAAAGTAGCTTATTTTACGCTGCCCAAATGTACCAAAGCCAAGCAAATTAAAAAGATGGTACGTTACGTTAAAAAGCTTGCTAAAGCGCACAATATCAAGCGGGAAATACCCATTCATGTGCTGATCGAAACCCACGGAGCCTTAAAAGAAGTCTGGAAAATTGCCAAAATCGACTGGGTTCAAGTATTAGACTTCGGCATGATGGATTTCGTTTCTGGTCATAATGGTGCTATTCCTGCTCAATGCATGCGCAGCCCCGGCCAATTCGATCACCCTTTGCTTGCAAGAGCTAAAACTGAAATGGTGGCAGCAGCTTTGGCCAACGGTGTTATTCCTTCGCATAATGTAACTTTGGATCTGAAAAATCCTGAACAAACTCAGTCGGATGCAAAATGTGCTCGCAGCGAATTTGGTTTCTTGCGCATGTGGTCAATTTATCCCACTCAGATCCAAGCGATTGTTGATGCCATGAAACCGGATTATTCAGAAGTTGAAGACGGGATCAATATTTTAATGGCGGCGCAAGATAACCATTGGGGGCCAATCCAGTACGAAGGCGAACTGCACGATAGAGCTACTTATCGCTACTATTGGCAGCTTTTGCAAAGAGCCCATTTATCCGGTTTAGAGCTGCCAGAGCAAGCCAAGCAGCGCTTCTTTTAAGCTCTAAAATTATTCATTTTAGAATATAAAATTAAAAAAGCCCTTAATATAAGGGCTTTCATGTTTCTGTTTAATAGAAAGTCCTCTTTAGGCGGACCTCTTAAGGTTTAACTACTTTTTGTTCAAGGATTAAGTTTTATAGCTGAAAAGCGTAGCTAAACTTAGCGAACAAGGTTCGTTGGTTTTCTGTAAGCGAAGAAATTTGATCATTTTCAATGCCATTATCAGAGTATCCGAGGTACAAAACGCTTTTCGCATCCAATTTATAAGCGTACAACAATTGTCGAACCAAGTTTTTATTGATCGAAGACACATTCAAGCCCTGTAACACGTTAGGATCTTGGCTAAAGTCAGAGTTTGTATAACGCAGTAAAAAACGTAAAAAACTCTTCTCGTTAAATTGATAAACCAATTTAGCATTGGCAACTTCAGCATCAAAGAAATTCCCCTGGGCAACGTCAAAACTTTGCTTTTCGTATTCCAGATATAAGTTAAAGTGCTTGGTTGCCTGCCAATCCACATAAGCGCCGTAACCATCCACTTCACCGGCACGACTGCTCGCGCTCAGAAAATCGATATCATCAGTAAAACTGGCCACTATGCCGGTTCGTAAATTCGCCAGCGGCTTATAAGAGGCGCTGATGCTGTAGTAATCTTGATCAAACCAGCGATCATCAAAATACAAGTTTCGAGTACCAGCCCGTAGGTCAATCTGCGATTGTGCTCGCCCGAGCAGGCTTAAGGCTAGATCGGTTTCGGTTTCAAGGCGCTGTCCGGTGTATTCAACGGTGGTATCCCAATCGCCGCTAAACTGGATTCGAGAGAAGAAATCATCTTTCTCACCGTACCAGCGACGCCCTGCACCAATAATGGTTTTACGATAACCGGAGCGGGTTAAAAAGCCCAGATCCGCGCGAAACTCTTTATCAAAATCATTGTGCGAAACAAACCAACTCCAATCGCGATCGTTGTGACTGTAATTTAAGCGATAGGCGCTGCCCGACTCGCTTGCATCACGATCAAAATCAGTTTGCAAATTTTCAGGATTATCGGTCTCGGTATGAATCAACTGGTAACGAAATACATCCGTATCGGTAAGCTGATGTTTGCCATCAAAGCTAATTAAATCGTTAGAGTAATCTCCAGCATCACGATGGGTCATGGTCACGCCAAGCAAAGAAGACTCGGATAAATCATAAGCATATCGAACCGCAGCTGAGTTGCTTTCATCCTCTAAAGCCACCAAGCGCGAACTTTGGCTATAGGGAAGGATAATATTGGTGTTGTTATCGCGCGTAACCAGAACCCCTAGCGAGCCATGCTCATCCTTAGCCGTGTATTTCACCCCAGCATCCGGATCAGCAATATTGCGACTATAAAAGATCGTCAGCATAGTGTTGAAGTAATCCGCACCTTCCAAGAAAAAAGGTCGCTTTTCCTCAAAAAACAGCGCAAAACGAGTGTTCACGTCCAGCTGCGCAGAGTCAGACTCTACTTGCGAAAAGTCTGGATTGACGGTGGCGTTTAGAATCGAATTGTCACTAATGGCCCAACGTAGATCGAGTCCCGCTTCGGTATCCACCCCATCATCTTGCCAATCCTGATTCTGTTGCAAATCACGTTGCTCGGTTTTATTGGCCACCACATAAGGTATCAGCTCCAAATTTTGACCGCTGCTAATCTCGCTAAAACCTGCAACTTTTTGATACTGGCAAATGGTACAATTGATATTTCTATCCACCGGCGCCGCCGCAAAACGATACTCGTATTCCTTAGGCATCAAGCGCACAAAATCTATCGCCCAACGCTTTTGTTGCTCTGTCTTAGCAAACCTTAAAATTTTAAAAGGTATTTTAATTTCGACACTGTAGCCTTGTTCAGTGACTTGTCCTGCCGAATACCAAATGGCATTCCAAGAATAATCTTCACGATCAAGCACGTCATCAGAAATCGAGTCTTCTTGGATCCCCAGAGGATTAACAAAAAAGTTATAGGTTCTTCGTTGATCATTAAAGGTATCAATTTTTATCCCAACTAGATCTTCATCCGCAATATCATCACGATCACGAAACGAAGCTCGCAGACTTTCTTTGTTTGGATCTTCGGCTTTAAAGCCTATATACAAGAAATCGCCATCTTCAAAGACATAAGCTTGAGTGCTCACCTTAGCTGGAATATTTTCGCCAGGATCGGTCTCATAGGCCAGATCAACGCGTTTAGCTTGTTGCCATACGGCTTCCGACAAACGACCATCGAGTTCAAGATTGGTTTTTATTTTTGGAATATCTTGGGGGATTTCAATATTTTGGTTAGTAGTTTTCCCATCCATTTGCGCCGCAGCGACTTTCCCTAAATCACAGGCAGCCGTTGCTAGGAATAAAAACCCTATTCCTATCAAATTATTTTTATAATGCATCTTTTCTCCTTCAGCTAGACCGTTTATAGCAAAAAGAGTCAATAAAATAAAGACTTAGTTGGTGCTAAGCCTTGTTTAAACGGGATTATGAATAACGGTTAAAGTTGGAATGCGTAGCTAAATTTACTGAAAACCGAACGGCTAGTTTTCTCAAAATCGTCTACCGAATCATCTTCAAAGCCACCATCGGAATAGCCGAGAAAAAATACGGTTCTTGGATTCACTTTATAGGCATAAAGTAGCTGCCTAGCCATACTCTTCCTATTGGAGTCTTTAGGTTCTTCATATAAAGAGGGGTTAAAATCAATGTCGCGGTAGCGTACGGTCAGTCGAATATACTGCTTTTTATCGAACTGGTAAGTAGAGTTTAGGTTTAGAATATTGGCGTCGAACAAACTTCCCTCATCAATATCCAATTGGGATTTCCTTAAATTAGTGGACAAATACCAATGACGTGTCGCCTGCCAGTTAAACCAAAGACCATAGTTTTTACGAGTAGCAGCGCGAGTTTCTTCAAAATCTAAAGCATCGCCGCCATTATAATAACTACCAATTTGCAAACTGGTTATGGGGCGAAAGTTGCCTTCAATCCAATAGAAATCTTGATCAAACCAACAGCCAGCGACGCAAATCCTAGGCATATCGACCGCTAAAGGAATGCGCTCATCTTGGCGCCAAACGTCGCGAACGCCAGCGCCAAAACCAAACCATGATTGATAAGGACCATTCACATTAAGCCAAAACTCAGCTTCTTCTTCTAATTTTTGTCCAGTAAAGTCTTCGGTTCGATCCACATCCCCGCCTAAAGCGATCCGATCAAAAGTATCGCCCTCTTCTCCCTGCCAAGTGTAGCCAAGGCCAACCAGATCGCGGCTAAAACCCACCTGATTGATAAAACCTAGATCTGCGCGAAAACCTTCTTCAAAATCTACTCGTGAAGCGCGCCAGTTCCAATTACGGCCATTATGATTATAGGCCAGTGCATAACCGCTGCCAGAATTGTAGTCTTGGTAGTCGGTTTCATTACGCAAACTTTCAGGATCTTCCGAGTCAGAATAGACCGCTTGATAACGCAAAACATCTTCATCAGTAAAATAATATTTACCATCAAGACTGACCATAGTATTTTCATAGTCATCGCCAGAGCGATAAGTCAGCATAGCGCCAATTTGTGATTTATCGCCCATGTCGTAACTGTAACGAGCAGCAAAAGCATCCGACTCTAGATCATCAAAAGTCGCTAAACCTGAAGACTGAGCCGCGGGTTGTAAAAAACTAGTGCTATTGTCGCGTGCAGCTAAAACTCCATACGAGTGCTTACCGCTTTTGCCCGTATATTTGAGCCCAAAGTCAGGATCAGCAATATTTCGAGTATGCAGCAAATTTAGAAAACTGGTATTAAAGTAATCCGCACCTTCCAGAAAGAACGGACGTTTTTCCTCGAAAAATAATGCAAAAGTTCTATTCACATCCAATTGCACCGCATCCGATTCCACTTGTGAAAAATCGGGGTTAATGGTTGCATTCAATACTGAGTTGTCGGTTACTCCCCAGCGCACATCCAAACCACCATCAAAATCAAAATCACCATTTTGCCATTCGCTTTGGCTAGGCGGGTTCCGATCATCAATGCGCTGCGCTGAAATATAAGGCGTGACCTCTAAATTCTGGCCACTTTCGATAGATTCAAAACCGCTAATTTTACTAATTTGGCATACTGAGCAACTTTGATCACGAGCGACTTGATTGAATGCTAAGCGATACTGGTAATCGCGCGGGTAAAACCGCACAAAGTCGATACCCCAAGTTTTCTCACCGCTGGTGTTGGGAAAGCGTAAAACTTTAAAAGGAATTTCGATTTCAACTTGATAGCCTGTGTCGGTAATTTTGCCTTCGCTATACCAGATAGCGTCCCAAGAACTGTCTAGATTACCAGTAACATCGTCCTCTATAGAATCCATCTGAATCCCAAGAGGATTAACGAAGAAAATATAGGCTTTTCGCTCATCATTAAAAGTATCGACTTTAAAGCCAGCTGAGTCATCAGCCCAAATGGTGTCACGATCTTTTAATGACGCTAGGATTTGACTGGGATCTGGATCATCGGCAACTAGTGCTATTAAAAGAGATGTACCGTTTTCGGCTATATAGGCAGTGGTTTTGACTTTAGCCTCGACATTTTCACCAGGGCGAGTTTCGACACCTAAATTAACTTGAGTCGCTTGCTGCCAAAAGGCTTCATTTAGCTCACCATCGACTTCAATTTGAGCATCTACTTTTGGTATCTTCAACGGATCCTGTTTAGCAGTTGCGGTCGAAAGTGCCAATAATCCTAAAGAACTTACTATAGTGATTAAAGCTATCTTGCCCATTGGTGACTAACCCATAATCTTATAAGTGTTTTGGATAAGATGTGATTATAAGGAAAAGGGATTAACAACTGTGTCATATTTCACATAGCTGATGTTACAAAATGTGTCAATAAATCAAAAAAGCCCACACACAGCAGGCTTTAGGTTAAAACTGTAAAGTAGTTAGGATGGGATTAAGTTTTACGTCTCAACCAACCAAAAGCGCCGAGTAACAAGACTCCGAGCAAGCCCCAGCTACCGCCACCTGAGCCTGAGCTGCTAGTGCTAACGCCGCCACCAGAGCCCGAACCGGAACCACCAGAGCCCGAACCGCCAGAAGCCGTATCTTTACCTGCATCTTCTAGCGGCACATCAACTAAAGGGCCAAAGTCATTCGATGCTTCTGCCAGTAGCTCATTGGTCGCAGGGTCAACTATTTCGATTTTAAAATCATAATAGTTTGTGGCGTAACCTGCCTGCCAAGTGGCTTCAAAAGCAATGGTGTCGTCAGTGCTGGTGCCGTTAATGGTATAAACCTCTGACTCGGTTTCATATTGCCAATCGCCAGCAGCCGATTTTTGGTAAAGTTTCGCCACCACATCGCGCGAGGTTAATGTGGTATCAGCATCAAAGCTGATTTTAAAATCACGGTAATAACCGTCGTTGTCATCGTCAGTAAATATCTCAGTTTTCACGGTGCTGATAGAAACATCCGTTTCTGGAGTAAAGTATTCATAACTCGTATCTTCAATTGGCAAGTTGCCCAAATCTGGATCTTCTATGGCATCAGTGGAATCGACGATTCCAGAATAACCATGCTCGAATAAATCGATCGCCACTTCATAATATCCCGAGGGAAAACCATCATTAAAAGTGGTGGTCACATGGTAATCGTCATCATTATCGGCACCATATATTTCAAAGACTTCAGTTGTGTAGTAGTGAGTCCACTGGCTGCTACCCTCTTCACGAATAAACAGCTCGGCATAAACGTCATAGTAATCGTTGTAACTGGCGTCGACATCAAAATCCACTCGGATCTCGCTATAATAACCATCGGAATCTTCATCGGTTTTTAGCAAAACCGCCGAATCGTAAATATACAAATGGCCAGCTTTGGTCGATTTTTCGCTGTTACGTTGTTTAGATGGTACTAGCTTGCCATTGACCATAAGCCCTTTGCTGAGCTGTTGCGCTTTGAACTGACCAACCAGATCCTCGCCCGACTGCTGGTTTTTATATTCCGCTTGGCGCGATTGGCTGCTATCTTCAAGCTTAGTCGCAGTGCTGTTTTGCTTGCCCTCTTGACCAGCTTTGTTCGAGGTGATCAACTTTTGGCCTATACGAACCTTGTTAGGCTCTTGTACTTGCGTTTCAGAAGCATCAACCGCCACTGGTGTGCTCAGTGCCAGCGCACTTATGACCGCAACTGATAAAAGACGCTTTTGAAATTTCATAGGTTTCTCCTTAGATCTGTCAGTAAAGGCTCAAGCCGTTTCGACAAATTCAATACATATTCATTGAGCTTAGTAGGCATGAGTACAGTAAAGCAAAATCTATCTGAACCGATCCTGAACCTAATGAATTTTTTCAAACAGCCGCTTATAATGCTTGCTGTTGTCCTTTAAAAGAGCGGCTAATTAGCAAATGCCATTACCCAGTTATCAAATCGTTTTAGCCTCTAACGAGCTCATCAGCCCGAATGTTCGCAAGCTCACATTTGAATTTTCTAAGCCACAAAGCTTTAGTTACCGCCCAGGCCAGTTTGTCTCTTTTAGCTTGCCCTATGGCGAAAAGCCGCTAAAACGCAGCTATTCCATTGCCAATCTTGAGACTCCTGATGAGCAAGGCTTGGTCACCACCGACTATCTGGAAATTGTGATTTCGCATGTGGCAAATGGTCGTGCCACTAAAATTTTCTTCGAGGCAAAAGCTGGTGATAGTTTTGAAATCTCAGGCCCCGTGGGTTTATTAGTGTTAGGCGCGGAACTACCCAAGCGAATCTTTTTAATCGGCACAGGAACCGGCATGGCGCCCTATCGCGCGATGTTAAACCAACTGCCCAAGCTAACAGAGCAGCAGTTTCATATTTTATTTGGTGCGCAAAAACAGCAAGATATGTTTTACTTGGATGACTTTTGGCAAGCTCATCAAGCAAAAAACATTCAGTTTCACCCCTGCTTAAGTCGTCAAATTGATAATTTCAGTTTTGATTGTTATCAAGGCTATGTGCAACAGCAACTTGTCGAGCTCAAGCCAGATCCTGAAACCGATCTGGTGTATTTGTGTGGCAATCCCAATATGGTCGATGAGGTCTTTGCAATGCTTAAAGATAAGGGCTTTGGAGTAAAACAAGTGAAGCGCGAAAAATACGTTTTTAGTAAATTTTAGCGGTAAACCTTGCCCACAATTTTGTATGAAAACTCTGCACAAAAACTGGCTATTTGCTATAGTCTGTGCATTATTTTAGCAACCTAACCTTTAGGAAATACTATGAACAAGAGTCTTTCTATTGTATCTCTATCCATTGCTCTAGCTTTAACTGCTTGTAGCAATGATGATTCGAAAAAAGCATCACAAGAAGTTAAAGAAACGCCATCAGCAACGCCTAATCAAGAGCTGCTCGATGCTAGTGAGCTGATTGCAGAGCGCAAAAAACAACAGGAGGCAGAAAAAGCAGCTGAATATAGTCGCTTTGATATTTACGCACCTTTCACCCTAACCAGCGATTTAAGCCACCTATCGGATAACCAGAAACAAATGATTGGCTTGTTAATTGATGCCGGCAAAATAATGGATGGTTTATTTTGGAAAGTTGCCTATGGCGATAAAGATACATTACTTAATTCCATTGACGATCCCAAAGCTCGCCAATTCGCGGTTATCAACTATGGTCCTTGGGATCGACTAGACGGCAATAAACCTTTTATCGATGGCGTTGTGGCTAAAAGTGCGGGTGCTCAATACTATCCAGCCGATATGAGCAAAGAAGAATTCGAAGCTTGGCAGCAAGCAGGAAAAGATGGTCTTTATTCAATAGTTAAACGTAATGAGCAAGGTGAACTCTATTTGGAAGCCTACTCCGAAGCATTTAAAGCCGAGTTAACCGAAGCTAGCCATCTATTGCAAGAAGCGGCAAAACTTGCGGACGATCCTGACTTCAAAAAATACCTAGAGTTACGCGCCGAAGCGCTAGTAACGGATAATTATCAGCCTTCGGACATGGCTTGGATGGATATGAAAAATAATCCTATTGAAGTGGTGATTGGCCCTATTGAAACCTATGAAGATCAGTTATTTGGTTATCGCGCTGCTTTCTCAACCTACGTCTTAATTAAGGACTTAGAGTGGAGTGAAAAATTGGCTAAATTTGCATCTTTTTTACCCGAGCTACAAAAAGGCTTGCCGGTTGCTGAAGAATACAAACAGGAAATGCCTGGTACTGACAGCGATCTCAACGCATACGATGTGGTTTTCTATGCCGGTGACAGCAACGCAGGTTCAAAGACCATCGCCATTAACTTACCCAATGACGAAGAAGTACAATTAGCCAAAGGTACCCGTCGCCTGCAGCTCAAAAACGCTATGCGTGCCAAATTCGATAAAATTTTGGTACCCATTGCTGAGCAATTAATCGCTCCCGAGCAACGCAAGCACATTACTTTTGATGCCTTTTTTGGTAACACCATGTTCCATGAAGTTGCTCACGGCCTAGGGATCAAAAATACCATTGATGGCAAAGGCACGGTACGAGCTGCATTAAAAGAAACCGCTTCAGCTTTAGAAGAAGGCAAAGCTGATATTTTAGGGCTTTACATGATCAGCGAGCTGTTTAAAAAAGGTGAAATAGCAGAAGGCGAAGTGATGGATAATTACGTGACTTTCCTCGCCGGCATTTTCCGCTCAGTACGCTTCGGCGCTAGCAGCGCTCACGGCAAAGCCAATATGGTACGCTTTAACTTCTTTAAAGAGATCGGGGCTTTTAATCACGACCCAGAAACGGGCTACTATAGTGTTAATTTTGAACAAATGACCAAAGCCATGAACGCCCTTTCCGAAAAGATATTGACCCTACAAGGTAATGGCGACTACCAAGGCGTAAAAACCCTGCTCGATACCCAAGGCGTTATTAGCCCGCAACTGGCCGCCGACTTACAACTACTCGAAGAAAAGCAAATTCCAGTAGACGTTACCTTCAAACAGGGTAAAGAAGTTTTAGGACTTTAAGATGGAATTAATATTCAATCTCAACAAGTTCATAGTGAAGGTTTATTGACTGTGTAATAAGCACCGATAATTCCTTTATATTGAGCTAAACAAAGCCAAAGGAATAGCAAATCTGGACGATTTGGATAAAGAACAACAGCACAAGGAAGCACTGTTGTTCATGATGCATTAAGTGACTTTGGCTTTACGAAGGCAGTCGTAAGCCTAAATATATCGGAAACTTCTTTTGGTTAATAATCCGCAGGATCGCTGGAATAAAGCACCGGAATGGTAACTACAAGACTTGTGCCGGCGGCTATATCAATCTGCATATTGAGGGTTTGACCCGCTGGTGGGTTAGGTGCTGGCAAACTGCAACCACTAGCCGGCAAGCAAGCAACAGCACCGTTAAAACTAACACCGTTCGGCAGTTGATCCGTAAACGTAGCGCCATTAACATCATCCGGACCATCGTTCGTAACCGTGATGCTGTAGTTAGTAGTAGCTCCTGGCGTATAAGAATTACTGGCGATGTTTTCAGTTTTCACCACGCTGATATCAGCACTAAAATTATTGCTCTGCGCAGGGCTAGCGGTTAAAACTGGATCCCTATCGACCGACAATAGATAACCTGGGCAAAAACCGCTGTTTGGATTAGTGGCATCTGCAGTTTGCTCCCAACAAGCACTGGTGTTGGAATCGACACCATTCGGTACCAAACTAACGCTACGGCCTCTAGCGCTAGGAGTTAGATCCGCGTTAAAACTTGCATCCCAACTAACACCCGCTGGCGGTGGGTCAACCGCCGCCGCACCTGTGCCATAGGCCATATAATCAACGCCAACACCGGTGTTGTCATATAAAGTGACATTATCGCCACCGTTTCGTAGCTTGGGAGTAATCCCCAACGCCACTTCAAATTGAGCGCCAGAAGGCGCAGCAATAGCACCAATCCAGATCACCGCATACTGATTCGGATCTAAAACGGTTCCAGCAGGAAAAGTATAGTTAAAAGGCGTAACGCCGCCAAGCTCTTCATCGGTTAAGCGCCAATTCGAAATATCAACACTAACACTACCGTTATTATAAAGCTCAACAAATTCATTGTTATTCACACCACCAATTGACTGACGAAATAACACTTCATTAATCACTACAGCGGCTCCCGCGGGCAATGAAACAACCGTCCCGATGATCGCTGCAATGATAGTTTTATTTAACATCATAGATCTCTAGTATCACGACTAGATTAGCTTACCGAGTTAATATAAGAAGTGCAAAAAGCCATTTAAGGGGTTGCCGAGTAAGAGACCGGCAGTGTGATGACTAAAGACTTGCCCGAGGGTATATCCACCGTCAAGTTAATGTTCCCACTTCCAGCCTGAGTTGTTCCGGCTGCGCTACCAGTAATACAAGATGCGCTATTATCACCAGGCGGTAGTGCCGGATCACAGCTCCAGTTTCCATTACTCGAAACATTGGCTGGCAGATTATCAACAATATTAGCGCCAATCAGATTATGCGGACCGTTGTTAGTAATGGTAATGGTGTAACTAGTATTGCTACCGGGGATATAGTTCGTATTAGGATCGATTTTACTCACCTCAATATCTGACAAGCAGGCCACCGGTACTAAGGTAAGATCATCATCATTGGTCAAGCTATCCATATCGGAATCCGCACCATCATCAGCAGCAGGATCATCGCTTAATTCAACAATATTATTAAGGTTATCAATGTCACCCGTCTGTATGCTGTTATCAATTGGATCCATCCGCAATTCAGCTTGATTAGCGATATTGGTTAAAGAACAAACCGCAGCATTATCAGCGACTCGAGCTTGATAGCTTAAAGTAACGGTTCCAGAAGCAGCGACCGAGCCATTCCAGGTAACAGTTTGTCCGCTAGCACTGATAGTTCCGCTAGAAGCGGTTAAGCTTGACGGCTCAGGAACCAAATTAGCATCGAGGACATCAACAAACTCATCGCTGGGATTATTCGCTTGTACAAAATCATCCTGTAAATTAGTGATGGTAATGTTAAAGGTTACCAACTCACCAGGGCCAACCTGATTATCAGCATCAGCATCAGTAAAGGTTTTAGTCGCGGTTAAAAACTCCAAAGCGCCAACCGCACCACTGTCAAAGGCGAACCAAGATACATATTCAGGTATTCCGGTTCTTTCCGTATCCCTTACTTGATCTTCATCCACATGCACATTAAAGCTCGAAGTGCCTATTTCTGCATTACATAAACGGACCCAAGCGCCATTACCACCAGACATAGTATTGTGTTTGGCAAGAAGGTTTGGATTAGTGGAAAAAGAGGCTCCATAACTTAAGTTCTGGCATTCATCCGAGTGTCTATCCACATCCAAACCGCCGGTTCGTCCTGCAGCATAAACTTGCGAATTGTTAGTTCCGCTACCTCGTTCGATAGCCACCCAGCCTATCGTTTCCAAAGCATGTACCGCAGCAACCTCAGCTCCTTCTAAAGTCAATCTAAAGGCAGCGGTAGACGGCGGAACACTTTTACTGTTAGACGGACTCCAAACCGTACTGGAAATCCACCGAGAGTCATTGAAACTATTAACCGTATGTAACACAGCTGGAGCGACGGAGTAATTATGTGAGTAGTTAATATTGGCGATATTATTTTGCGTATTCCAACCTGAGCGAACAATACTGGTATCGTGTAAATAGGCTTCGATTTTTGTGCCATCAGGAAATACCCAAGTACCTTTTTCCACCACTAGCCAAGAAACGGTTTCTGCCGACCAAGAAGATGGACAAGTAATGGCAGGAGTTTGCGGAGCTGGTGCCGGAGCTGGATCGGCATCATTACTCTCGCACGGACTTTGCATTCCGATCTGAAAACTATTACCGGCAGCATTTCGCACCCGAACACTGAGCGAGTTGTCATTGTTATGGCTTATAGGGCCAGCAATAACCACAGGATTAATATAGGTTTTTTGAGTAGTCACCGTTACCCAAGAACCGTTATCAATAGTGTCGGTTAAGGTTGCTTGGCCGGTTTCAAAAAAAGCTCCAGCTTGAATGCTTTGAGCGAAAGTCAGAGAAAGAAGCGCTATTAAGCTATAAAAACAATACTTCACAAAAGTCCACTTGAGTCAGCTATAAAAGATAAAGACTAACAATAATTATTATTATCCTATAAAATAACATACAACTAGTTGTAATTTGTAGATTTTTGTAAAATTTATGGCCATTTTTTCATTGTTAGTTACTGCTAACCCTTATAGCCAGCAAGGCCAATACAGCGCCTTGGCATTCGCACGCAGTCTATTGCAACTGGGGCATAATCTTAAGCGAGTGTTTTTTTATTCTGACGGCGTCTTGGTGGCGAGCAGACTAAACTGCCCGCCTTCCGATGAAATCAACCTGACCAAAGCTTGGGCGACTCTGGCCATCGAACAAGATGTTGAGCTAACCGTTTGCGTTACCGCAGCCCTTGTCAGAGGTATCGTGAACCAAGCAGAAGCTGAGCGAAATGCTTTAACCGGCGACAACCTTGATCCAGCTTTTGAATTATCCGGTCTAGGCCAGTTAAGCGAAGCCTTGCTCGAATCCGATCGCCTTATCACCTTCGGATAAAGCAGTCATGAAATCAGTTTGTTTTCTTTTCAATAAAGCCCCCATTGGTAATCATCGTGGTCGCGAACTGCTGGATATTTGTTTGATGGCTTCTGCCTTTGACCTACCCATAACCGCGGTCTTTCAAGATGCAGGGGTATTGCAACTTGTCGCTGCGCAAAGCCCCGAAATGCTTGGCATAAAAAATCATATTGCGACTTTTAAAGCGCTAGAGCTTTACGGTATTGAGCAAGTACTAGTGGATACCCTCAGCGTTCGCGATTATCAGATTCAAACAAATGATCTTATCGAAAGCGCGGCGTTAACTCCGCCTGAAACCATAAAACAAGTTATTAAAAACGCCGATTTTGTGATGATGCTTTAAGTATGAAAAGTTTATATTTACTCAATAACCCAGATAATTTCCAAGCCTGTCTGCCGCAACTGCAAGCGCACGATGGCCTACTGCTAATCGAGAACGCCGTGATTCTCGCAACAAAAATCACCGAGCTACCCTGTAAAGCCATGGTGCTATCACCCGATCTTGAGGCGAGAGCGCTAACCGGCAAAGTGCAACCTAATTGGCAACCCATCGACTATGCAGACTTTGTTAACAAAACCCTCAACTATGATAAGTGCGTATCTTGGTTATGAGCCTATTAAGCGAGTTAGAACGAGACAAAGAAGGCTATTTACTGGATTCAAGCCTATGGAGTCTAGAAGTTGCCAAAGCCATTGCCGATGATGAAGATTTAGACTTAAGCTCGGATCATTGGACGGTGATCGAATATGTTCGAAAATTCTACGAAGAGTTTAACACCAGCCCCTCGATCCGGCCTTTGATAAAGTATTTGCAGCAAGAATGGTCCAAAGAAAAAGGAAACAGCATCTATCTAGCCTTATTATTTCCAGAAGGCCCAGCAAAGCAAGCTACCAAAATTGCTGGCCTACCCAAACCGGCAAGATGCATTTAACTGTCAAACTGCGCACCCGTTGGCACTGTTAGTTACGAACTGTTACAAATTCCAGTTAAGTTAATATTCAGTTTTGTTGTTAGATAATTCTGCCAAAGGTACAATTCTACTGTGGACAGTTTATTTATCCTAAGGAAACATTATGACAAACCCGTTATCTAAAATTCTAATATTAATAATTACGCTAGGGCTATCTGCACCATCATTTTCGGCAGATCCCAAAGAGCGTTTAGAGCTAGTAACGAATCAAATTAGCCAAGAAATCCTTGCCAATAAGGATAAAATCAAGGCCGATTCTGAATATGCGAAAAGTCTTATCGAACAGTATTTATTACCTGAAGTAGATACTGACTATATGACCAAAAGAATTTTAGGAAAAACTTACTGGACTGAAGCAACCGAAACCCAGCGCAAAACCTTTACCAACGAATTTATTGGCTTGTTACTAAACAGTTATGCAAAAGGACTTGGCAGCTACAGCGGACAAAAAGTAACCTACGATAAAACCGCCTACTCCACATCAGGCAAAACCGCCAATGTTCGCTCAACCATTGAGACTGACGATCAACCTATTTTGATTGATTATCGTTTGAAAGTGCAATCGGATGATTCTTGGCTAATTACCGATGTAATTATCGAAGGCGTCAGCATGGCAAAAAGCTATGCTAGCCAATACCGCGATCAGATTAAACAAGTTGGCTTAGAGGCCACCTTGGAAAAATTGGCCGAAGAAAATGCTCGCGCAGCTGAAGCTACTAAAATTACCGATACCGAAGCCTAATTTCTATTCGTTAACTAATATTCGCTAGCTAATAAGCGCCCTGCTAGCGAATACATTTTCACTTACAATAAGCTCAGTATATTTTCCGCTGAACTTTTCTCAAAACCGCTCTCGTCAACTTCCAACGCTTCGACCTTGCCATCATCAACGATCATGGCGAACCGTTTAGAGCGAACGCCCATACCCCAGCCAGTGCCATCCATTTCGAGGCCAAGCGCTTCAGCAAAATCCGCATTGCCATCGGCTAGCATTAAAAGCTCTTCAGCGTTCGATGCTTTGCCCCAAGCATCCACCACAAATATATCATTGACCGACATACAAGCGATGGTGTCCACGCCTTTGGCTTTAATCGCATCCGCCTGCACCACAAAACCTGGCAAATGTGCTGCGGAACAGGTTGGAGTAAAAGCGCCCGGAACGGCAAACAGCACCACTTTTTTTCCTGAGAAAATATCTTGAGTGTGAATATCCTCAGGACCTTTTTCTGCCATAAATTTCAACGTAACATTCGGTATTTCTTCACCAATTTGAATCATTTGCTTTCTCCAATAATAACGGTATTTAACCCTTCAAAAGGACTATAAAGTGAGCTTAACTATCAATGCTCTATCCATTTCAATTTTTGCGTGGCAAAGCCTTCTTTTTTAGCTTTCGCTACTAGCTTAGCCACAATCGCCTGATCTAAGTTAGGCGTTCGCGCCAAAATCCATAAATAATCCCTAGCCGGACCGGCTACCAATGCATACTGATAGCCCTCATTATCCAGACTGATTACATTATAACCGCCATAAAAAGGGCCAAAGAAACTGACTTTTAAAGCCGCAACATTCGGCTCTCCGACAAAATAGGCTTTGCCTTCGGCCTCTTCCCATTGCTGAGTTTTGCTATTAAAACCACGATTGATAACTCTAACGCCGCCGTCTTTTTTGAGGCTGTAGTTAGCGGTAACTTTATTTAAGTTTTGCTCAAATCGATTAGGCAAGCGAGCCACCTCGTACCAAGTGCCTAAATAACGTTCAAGTACAAAGTTTTGCTCCACAGCAATATCGGTAGGTTTAACGCTACAAGAAACTAAAAAAATCACACTAATGAAAACACTAGTAAGTAATAGGTATCGCATAAGATTTCCCTAAAAGTAAAACTCGGTTAGCCGCTAGTTGTAACTAAACTTTTGTGAAATTAGCGTTAACCTATTGGTTGTGGCCATAGCTTTTTTCCACTCGCGCGATCCGAACTCTATAGTCGGCATACCACTTTTCTTTGCCGTACCTTTGCGCTACCAAATGCTTTAGATCCGCCTTCCAAGCTTTAATAGAAGCTAAGTCTTGCCAAATAAGACACGGTGATCCCAAGCTGCTCACGAACCGATTCAACCCCTAAAAACCCCTGCTGCCGCGAGGCCAGTTCCAACATTTGTTCCGACATGGCTTGATAGCCTGCAATATCATCACTCAGCAAAGAACTAAAAATCACCGCATAATAAGGCGGCTCTGGAGTTTGCGCAATCAAAAGGCTAGTCTTCAGGAATCACTAACCATAGCACCAAATACAACCAAAAGCCCACGGTTGCGGTCAACACCGATGCTACCAAATAAATAATCCGCATTAAGCTTGGATCCACCTCAAAGCGTTTGGCCAAACCACCACAAACACCAGCAATCATCTTGTTAGTTTTAGAACGTTTTAAACCCGACATGAGTATTTCCTAGAGTAATTCCTACAATTTTTTACATTTAGCGCTATAAAAAGCTGGTAACTTGATATAGTTATATGCACATACTTGATTATAAAAACATGGGGGTTCTCAATGCAAAAAAATATGCAAAACAAATTATTGGCTGAATTTTTTGGTACCTTTTGGCTGGTTTTAGGCGGTTGCGGTAGTGCCGTATTGGCCGCGGGTTTTCCAGAAATTGGTATCGGATTACTCGGCGTGTCGCTCGCTTTCGGTTTAACCGTATTGACCATGGCCTATGCCATTGGTCATATTTCCGGTTGCCATTTAAACCCCGCCGTTTCAGTTGGCTTATGGCTAGGAGGCCGGTTCGAGGCGAAAGAACTCGGCCCTTACATTGCCGCGCAAGTAGCAGGCGGTATCGCTGCTGGTGGTATTTTGTATCTGATCGCTTCGGGCAACACCGAATTTATCCTCAGCGAAGGTTTCGCCGCCAATGGTTATGGCGAACACTCTCCTGGCAGTTTTACGCTAACGGCAGCATTGATTTGTGAAGTGGTAATGACCGCCTTTTTCCTAATAGTTATTCTTGGTGCCACCGATAAACGGGCGCCAGCAGGCTTTGCGCCGATTGCCATTGGTTTATGTTTAACCCTGATCCATCTAATTAGTATCCCCGTAACCAATACTTCGGTAAATCCTGCCCGTAGTACTGGTGTAGCCTTATACGTTGGCGACTGGGCCATCAGTCAGTTATGGCTATTCTGGCTGGCACCGATCCTTGGTGGAGCGCTGGGGGCCATGATCTATAAGTTGATTGGCGCAGAACCAGCCGCAGAGGAAGCACAAGCAGCGGCTGAATAGGCATACAGCGACAGCAAACCACAAACTCCTATAGCAATTGCTTAGGAGTTTGTCGTTTTAGGCTTATTTCGCATTAACAGTTAAATACTTAGGTTTTAACTGCTCTGACGTGTATAATGCGCCTTCCAAAGCAGCTGGTCTTATTAATTGTCGTGATTGTGTGTTGACCGATTGCTAAATTTATAGGGATAAGATCCCTAACGGTGAACTACAATATGACTACCCCAGATCAAGTATCTTTTGATGACTTAGGCCTTGCCGCGCCTATTTTAAAAGCGATTCAAGACATCGGCTACGAGCAAGCCTCGCCTATTCAACAAGCCAGTATTCCAGTATTGATGACTGGCAAAGACATTATCGGCCAAGCACAAACCGGAACCGGTAAAACTGCAGCCTTCGCCCTGCCCCTATTGTCGAAAATCGACCTTAATTCAAAAAACACCCAAGTGTTGGTCTTAGCACCTACTCGCGAGCTGGCCATTCAGGTCGCCGAAGCCTGCCAAAGCTATGCCAAACACCTTAAAGGTTTTAACGTCTTGCCGATTTATGGTGGCCAAAGCTATGACATACAGCTGCGCCAACTCAAACGTGGCGCACAGCTAGTGGTTGGCACGCCTGGCCGCGTCATGGATCATATTCGCCGTAAAACCCTGAAACTCGACAATCTAACGACCTTAGTATTGGATGAAGCCGATGAAATGTTGCGCATGGGTTTTATTGATGATGTCGAATGGGTATTAGAACATACGCCTCAAGATCGCCAAATAGCGCTATTTTCGGCGACCATGCCAAAAGAAATTAAAAAAGTAGCTCAGAAACATTTGGATAACCCTGAACACATTAAGATCGAATCCAAAACCTCAACCGCCACTACCATTCATCAACGCTACTGGCCAGTTAGTGGATTGCATAAACTGGACGCGTTAACGCGAATTTTGGAAAGCGAAACTTACGATGGGGTAATCATTTTTGTGCGCACCAAAATGGCGACCATCGAAATTGCCGATAAACTCAATGCTCGCGGTTTTAACGCCGAAGCCCTGAATGGTGATATCCAACAATCGGCACGGGAACGCATCGTAAGCAAGCTGAAGAAAGGTAGTATTGATATTCTGCTCGCCACTGACGTTGCTGCGCGCGGCTTAGACGTGGATCGTATTAGCCATGTGATTAACTACGACATTCCTTACGACACCGAATCTTATGTTCATCGGATTGGCAGAACTGGTCGCGCAGGTCGCTCAGGCCATGCAATTTTATTCGTGGCTCATCGCGAAAGACGAATGCTAAATGCCATCGAGCGCGCCACCAAACAGCCGATCGAAAAGATGGAAATGCCAACCATCAACTATATCAATGAGCAAAGGGTTAATCGCTTTAAAAACCAAATCAGCGACACCATTGCCAATGGCGATTTGGAATTTTATTTACAGTTAATAAAAAGTTACCAAGAGCAAAACGAGCATGATCCGCAACTTTTAGCAGCGGCGCTTGCGAAAATGGTGCAAGGCGAAGAAGAACTGTTATTAAAAGAAAACCAAAAGAAAAAGCAGAAATCGCGCGAATGGGATAAAGACGATTATGACGACAAACCCAAACGCCGTATCAAAGATAAGGTCTTTTCCGCCAAAGCCTTACCGCTAAAAGAGCACCCCGAAATAAAAATGGAACGCTACCGAATTGAAGCGGGCCATAACCACAAAGTCAAAGTTGGCAATATCGTCGGCGCTATTGCCAACGAAGCGGATATCGAAAGCCAATATATTGGCCAAATCGAGTTATACGAAGAGTTTTCGACCGTCGATTTGCCAGCCGATATGCCGGATGAAATTTTGAATATCCTAAAAAGTGCCCGCGTCGCTGGCCGCGCCATGAGTTTGACTAAAATTAGTGATATGGATAAAGAAGCCAAGCCCAGCAAATCTGGCGCAAAGAAACCCAAAGGCAAGAAATCCAATACTCATAAACGCAAAGCTAAAAAACAATAGATCTATTTAATACAATAGTCTAAAAAATCTATCGCTAGTATTGCTAGGTCAACGGTGAACCGGCAAGCCCTAACAACCAACATAAAAGTTGTTGGGGTTTTGCTTTACCCAAGTCTGCCTCTTGGCTACGAGCTGCGCTTGCTTTTTCCTTAAGTCCCTTTCTTTAATTGTTTATTTGTTTCGCTATTCCAAGATATCTAAGTACGAGACTTCACAAGCCCCGTTTCTATTTGGCAGGGTTGTATCAGTATTTATATTAACTTTTCTATCTGTAGTAAATGCCGCATAAGCTGCACTTATTAGGTGGGTGTGCTTACTATCAATCATAACTCGTTTAGTATTAGTACACGCTGATCCTGCTGGCCAACTAAGTGGAGTAGTAAAATGAAGCTCAATGGTATTATCATATGTTGTACCTGCATAATCACCGACAGCACGAATAAACTTAATCTGCATGTTCATATTAATTTGGTTGTCCGCAAAAATAGTACTAGGATTTACCATTAACAATATCATTATTAGAATTTTGATTTTCATATTTCCCTCTCTAATCCTTCATAAATGCCCAGTTAAAATTTGTAGCCCACGTCCAAGAAGGTATTGATTGGCAAGACTCAATATTTGGATTAAAAGTTATTGACACTTCTCGACTCTGCGACTTCGCCGCTAATAAAACGCTATACATTGCCTTACATGCCTCAGGCTCTACATTATTATTTTTTAAGTTTAAATTACAAAGATAAACACCCTTTAATCCACCAGGCCCTTGAACAAACACAGTTCCGGATCTACCTACCGCCAATTGGTTTAACTCCCCTGTACACCAAGTATCTCCAATGGACCATGAAGAAGCTAATAACAAAATTACAAATATAATAGCTTTCATAAAAATATTTTTTCCTTCTGTTAGTTTTAAAAACTCTTTGTTTGAACAATATTAATTTAATATTATGGTATCAACTTCACATCTTGGCATTGAGGATCCTCCCCAGATACGTTCTTCATAAACCTGAAAAGAAACGTTCTTACCTGAAGTGTAAGCTGTCAAAGCAAAAGATGTTAAAGTTTTAAAGCCTGGGGATTCAGCATCTAAATAAACACCAGTCGGGCACTCATCCAGATTTGTGGAAAACTCAATTAAAACATCACCATTTCCATAGTCATCGTAAGCATATATTTTAGTAATTGTACCAGTACTTGTATTTTTGGTAGCTAACACTGTGGTCGACACGATTAAGAGGCTTAAGCCTAGTATTATTTTTAATGGCACTCTTTTGTTCCTCGCTTTAAAAGTTTAATTTTAAGGGGACAGATCTATTTTTCTAGGCCTGCCCCGACCACGATTTTTTATTCTTCGCCCTATTTTTGCTTCGATTTCTCGCGCAAACCTTTCCGTTCCAGAAAGCTGATTTCTTTGTATTGTATTATGAAACAGCTTTACCTGCTCTTTCGAGCAACCCACTTCAACGAACTCTTTATAGCGCTGCTGACACTCAGCTAATGAGTTACCCAACTTTAAAAAGCACCTATCCCGATCTAAAAAATCAGAATCCGCCAAGCCAACCCGAAAACGATAACTTGACCAGCGGTAATCTTGCGCCTGCACCACCATTTTCGCAGCCACAGGGTTTAAATCAACATACCGGCAACAGCCTAACAAATACCGATTACGTTGTATTGGACTAGCTTTGAAGCGCCCCTCCCATAAACTCCCTGTTCGCTTTTCCAGCTTATTCACATAAGCAGACTGCCTCCCTGCCAAGCGTTTCATCAATTCAGAAACAACCGAAGGATCATCTTCGGGTTCGACAACCAAATGAACATGATTGGTCATCAAACAATAGGCATACACCTTTACGCCGAGCTTAGTTTTCCACTCGTTCAAATTCTCTAAATAAAACTTATAATCTTCATCAGCCGCAAATACCGTGCTCCGATTATGACCTCTCTGCACAATATGATGCGGACAGTTCGGCACCAACAACCGCGCTTTCCTTGGCATAGCTTCCTCCTTACAAGAAAGCCTAACCTGATAAGCACCTAAAGCCGATAGCTAATATCTTGAACTCACTACCGATATAACTGAACCTAAAAAATAGATCTGTCCCCTTTTCTATTTATTCATAAAATAGATCTGTCCCCTTTTATTTTTTTCGACGGCGCATAGCTAAATCGAGTGGTATGGCCGCCTTTAGTCACCTGCGTCAGCTTATCGAAGGTGCTGTATTGCATCTGCCGAGACTGTTGCGCGCCAGAGCTGTCGCTCACCATATTGCCGTTGTAGTCGTAGCAATAGGATTTATTGCCTACGCTGGAAGCTAATTCGTGAGTGTCCCAGAATTTTTTTGTGTCTTTATTTTCTTTTTGCCAATTTTCATTTTGGGGATAGTTCACCAGTTACTCCAATTCTTATTAACTCATAGCCAGTTAAAAAAAGGCCAAATAAAAGTATAAGCCTACAAATAATAGAAAGCATAAACTCGTAACCAGTTGACATTGAAAATCTGTCAAGAAGCACATCCAAGTCAAATTTCCCCCACACAAGATACAGCAAAGAAAAACTAATAGCTAAAAGCATAATGCCCAAGCCAAATCGACTAAATCCATCATTTTGACTCCAATAAAAAGAAAGCCATAATAAAAAGATAAGCAAGGTAGCTACGTTTACTCTAAAAAACTGAAAATCTTTAGTATAAAAACACACAGCTATAGAAAGCATCAGATTGTATATGCCAATAGCAATAATAGCTTTCCACAAATGATCTTCACCCAATAAATTGATAATAGCAAAACCGACTATCGCTACAATATAAATTGAATGGGTAAGAATGAAGCTTTTATATTTACTCATAGTTTATATCTTATTTGATAATAGTAGTATTTTGAATTAACAATGGGGGGTTGGCTACTGGCTGTTTTATAACATACCCTGATTGAGCCGCCGATTCTAATATATTAGCACCTACCTTATTAGCATTATATGCGCCATCCAAACTATGAATCTCCCCTATGACATCTACAGTTAAGTTTTGAACATTACGACTAGTTATCATTTTATAACCACCATAAACTATGGTTTTTGTCCCTGCGATAGTTGCTCCTACTCTAGTGGGAATTCCAGAAACCCCCTCAGATATATTAAACAGTTTCCGTTCATCATAACTTCTTAGATCAAATTCATATCCTGCGGCATTTAAAACTTTTTCCAATCCTCCGAAAGTCGCCCCATTCGCTGCTCCAGAAACAATAATAGCACCATCACGCCCAATTTGTTTTACACCATCTTTTGCAGCTTCTTTCAATCTTGGCGCTGCCGCATTTACCCGCTCAGCAACCCGACTCTCAGTACCATTCCAGAAATTTTTCATTGCCTCAGTAAACTCAGTTCCTAAATAATTAAACAAGAAGCCCATAGCAGCGCTATTCGCACCATTAGCAAACTTGCCACCACTTATAACAGAACCAGTCCCGCCGACAATAGCAGTCACTGCAAAGGCTCCCATATGGTCGTCAGGTGTGAAAGGCGCAACCGACTTGCCTAAACCTGCGCTCATAAAACCATGACCAAACTTACCACCTTGCAATTCTGACTGTACGCCGCCAACCATAGCATGCGCCAAAGTCATTTGGGCATAAATCCCTCCGTTTACCTTAACCGCAGCTCCGCTGGCATCGACACCAACTTTCCAAGATCCTCCATACCCATTATCTTGTGCCCAGCGGCCATATTCACCTATCTTATAGGTTAGCGCCCCTGAAAAAGCACCTATAGCAGCCCCTTTAAGTATATTCCCTCCTGTGGCTGCTGCGCCAGCAGCTCCTGCAGCTGCCCCCGCTCCTATAGCGCCCCAAACAGAAGCTGTGCAAGGAGGACAATAGATTGACAGAATTGTTCCGACAATCATACCCACAAAAGGCCTAACTTCATTCCAGAGTTTCTTCAGTCCTTTGGCCAACTTCTTAAAGAAATACCCTGTCGGATCTGTATAAGACAACGGATTATTCTTCACATAACTGTATCGATTCAAACTCTGCGAGTCACTCGGTGCTTGAATGTGTGGGTCAGCTTGGATAAACCTACCTAGCGTTGGATCGTAAACCCGACCATTCATATGAACATGCGGGCAAAGTTTTAAACTATTTGAACTTAGGAGATGATAATTTTTAAAGAGCTATTTTTACTAGCAACCATACGGCTACATGTAGCGCTATTATAAAACCAAAAAAGAACAAAGTTATTAACTTTTTGTGCAATTTTTTAAGCTTGCCTTTTACTGTTATTTTTAACTCAAACTCCACTTACTGCACCACTTTTCTACCCATAATTGATATTTCTCGAAGCTTACCGTTTTCTTATAATCAGCGTCTGAAAACCCCCGACTCTAAATCGGGAGTTTTTAATATCCTCCACAATATGCCTTTAAGCAATTGATTTACATACAGATAAGCACTCTTTGGTTGATTTTATGATCAAACCTTGCGTATAGCTATTAAATACACTAAAATGTATATCAAATAGATACACATTATTTGAGGTGTTAATTATGGCTAAAACAGCGCCTATCAATATGCGGGTTGAGCCCACACAACATAGCTTGCTGACTAAAGCAGCAGAAATACTGAATAAAGATAGAACCTCTTTTATCTTGGATGTGGCTTGTCGTGAGGCTGAAAAAGTTTTAATTGAGCAACGGTTATTCCACTTGGATGAGGAAGAATTTACGGCTTTTGAAAAAGCCCTAGATGCCCCTATCCCACACAATAAAAAGTTAAAGCAATTACTGAGTGAGCCATCGCCTTGGGAGGCTTAAATCCTCCCGAGCTACTTACAAAAGCTCATAAAGTTGCTGATTTCGATTGTGGCCAAGAATTATTAAATGAATGGCTCAATAAGCGAAGTTTAAAAAATCAAAAAAGTGGCGCTAGTCGCACCTTTGTCGTATGTGAAAAAGATTCTCAGAAAATTGCTGGTTACTTTTCATTAGCCACAGGAGCCATTGAGCGCACTGGCGCTCCTAGTTCATTATCTAGAAATATGCCCGATCCTATTCCGATTATGGTTTTAGGACAGTTAGCCATTGATAAAGAGTTTCAAGGTTCTGGGATCGGTCGTGGCTTGTTAAAAGAAGCTTTGCTTAGAACACTGCGCGCATCCAAGCATGTCGGCTTTCGTGCGGTTTTCGTTCACGCATTGACTGAGGATGTAAAACGCTTTTATCTAAATTTTGGCTTTCAGGAATATCCTAAAGATCCAATGACGTTGTATATCACTCTGCCGAGTATTGAAGCTCACTTAAAATAATTAATTTACACCGTTCTGATTTTTTCATTTTTTCCATATAGTAATTAAGAATAAACAAAGGGATCTACACAATGATGATATTTCAATTTACAGAATTATTTTTAGCCTCTATCGCTTGGGGCTTTTTTGGCTCAATCATTTGCGCCTATCTAAGAATTCAAACGAGTTGGGCAATTGCTACTGGCAGCATGTTACTTGCATGGTTTTGCTTAACCATCTGGCAACTTTGTCCGCCACAAGATGCTTTGTCTTTCCTCTTTGGCATAAAAGGCAGTTTCTTATTTGTGGGTAAGCTTGGCTTAGAAAAACAAGAAGCTTAACAACTCTTAAAGTGCTGACGGATGCGTTTCGTCATAAACGGCACGTAGTTTATTGAGTGCAACTTTGGTGTAAATCTGAGTGGTCGAAATATCGGCATGTCCTAGAAATTCTTGGATGTGCCGAATATCAGCACCATTTTCGTGCATGGTAGTTGCGGCGCTGTGGCGAAACAAGTTACAAGCTCCAGGTTTAGTAATGCCCGCTCGCTTGGCGTATTCAGACACTAAGGAACTGAGCTGTCGCTCAGTGAAAGGCTTATGGGCATTATTTAAGAACAAACTTTTGCCAGATTCTAAGCGACAGTGCTGAGCGCGATACTGCACTATATACAACTCAATAATATCGCAAGCTCGCCTTGATATGGGGACTCGTCTATCTTTACCGCCTTTGCCGTTATTGACCGTCAGCAGTCGCTTATCAAAGTCAATGTCGCTGAGTTCCAACCGTGCCAATTCCATTCGCCGTATGCCTGTGGCGTAAAAGGTTTCAAAGATCGCTCTATCTCGCAATCCGCGACTGCCACGGTATTCCGTTAACTTAAAGATGGCAGTAACTTCCGTTACTGATAAATAGCCTTTAGGTAATCGTCTAGGAACTTTAGGCAGTTGAACCCCTGAGGCGATATCGTCTTGTATCAACTCTTCTTGATACAAGTACGCCAAGAAGACTTTTAAAGCCGTCATACGGTTCCGCTTGGTGCTCACATCAATCGGTAAATCAGTACCTTTCTTACGGTAATCATTAAGCGATAACCGATAGGCTTTGGTCACTTTTAAAGTCAACTGGTCAATTTGAGTAATTCCACAAGAAAATGACCACTGCATGAAGAGTTTCAAATTGGTTCTTTTGGCCGCTACCGTCCGCTCGGTTTGCCCAAGGGATAAGCAGTCGGCCAAATAATCCTCGACCAAAACCAATAGTGAATTAGGCCCTGGCAACAGGCAGCACCTCAAACGGAATATCCAGCTCGAACAAAGCCTCGCTCAACAGCTCAAACCAACTAGGATGAGACAACCTATCTTCGCCATGTAAAAAGACCTTATCAAAGCCTAATGATGCAAATAAGCTGTTAATACGAGAACGGCTCAGTGACTCCATAACAAGTGCTAAAGCGTTTGTATAACCCAAGGCATAGCTCTGGCAGGCTTGCAATGGCGTTGCCCTTATCAGGACTTCTTTAGCCCGACAAAGCGGCTCAGGATGACTTAAACCATAAGAGGCACTATTCCATAGCAAAAGCTGCGCTTCGCTATCCAGCAAGCCTGAGCCTAACCAATAGCCCCAAGCACCCACTAAGTTGCCATCAATATCGTAAAGCGGATAAATATAAGCATAACGAAACCGCTCATGCCCTGACGCCTTTAACCAACCGCAACGCTGTAATACGCCACGAATGGCTAAATCATCATCAGGAATAAAACGATTAAGGCTTCGATTGGCATATCCCATTTCAAAAGCCTTAATAGCCTCCAAGGAGTTAATCCCTAATGGCCTCAAAGCATCTTGAAATTTGAGATTGGTTTGCAGGGTGAGCTGAAAATAATTGAGCAGCGCTTCCACCAGATATTCATCATCAACATCCAAGTAATAATGACTCGAAGGAATATCGGCACTGTAAGTTTTAACAAGCTGCTGAGCCTGCTCCTGGCTCCAACCTAACTGTTGTATTGGGTAATTCATTATAATACTCCTTAATCGTCTAATGGCTCGTCTTTACGCAGTTTACGCAAAGATTCGCCCTCTAATGTAATGCGGTGTGCGCGATGAACAATTCGATCGACAATCGCATCGGCAATGGTTGGTTCACCCAAATACTCATGCCACTTTTCAATGGGTAATTGACTGGTGATAATTAGCGAGCCCACTCCAGTTTTATCTTCCACCACTTCCAATAAATCTTGACGCCCTTGTGGCTCAATTGGGGCTACACCCCAATCGTCTAAGATAAGCACATGAAACTTTGAGATTCGGGTTCGCAGCCGTGATAAGGTGCCTTCTAATCGAGCGGACTCCATCATTTCCAATAGCCTTGGCAATCGCTGATAAAACACGCGGTAATCTTTACGCAGTGCTTCAATACCAAGCGCCGAAGCTAGATAACTTTTACCAAGTCCTGTAGCACCAATAAAAACAATATTTTGCTTACGCTTCACCCAATCGCATAAAGTCAAAGGCTGCATAACCGAGCGCTGTAAATTACGCTCAGTGTTATACAAAATATTTTCCACACAAGCCGTGGTCATTTTGATTTTAGAAACTCGCAAGTTACGCTCAAAGCGCTTCTGATACTGATAGCTGATTTGTGCTGACAAATAGAGCCCAAAGCGCTCATCAAAACTTAATCGGCTAATATCGGGGTTATCTTGATCTAACTGGTAATACTCGGCCATAGCGGGCAAGCGCAGTTGGATTAAATCATCGTGATTTTGTTGGAAACTCATGCTAAACCTCCTTTAGCGTAGTAAGCGGGATCGCGCGTATTGTCGTGCAAAGGAATGCACAGTTGCTCAGGAATTTTATCCAGCAAGCGGTAGCGTTTATGACGGATGATATTTTTCAGATTATCGAGCCCCGTCATGCCTTCATGTACCGCGTATTGGCACGCCCACTCAAACTCACTTTGCGGCTTCATGTCCTTGTAAAAGCCTTTGAGGCGATTGCAATATTCACGGGCAACATAAGAATACTCAGGCAGGTTTTCATACTTCAATTCCACCAGCTTGACGCAATACTGACCGATACCATCAGCCCATGCTAAATAATCATCTTTGGTTTGCTGCGCATACTGACGGTGATTCGGTGGCATATGGTTTAAATCCGTTGTATGCAAGCCTTTCTTAAAGCTACGCTTGTGGCTGGCAATACGGCGGTTCTTAAAGTAGAACTCTACTCGCCGCTCAAAGACTTTCGTAACCACTTTTTCTTGAATATAGGCACAAGGTACTGAGTAGTAATGACGCTCAACAGGTAAGTGATAATCTTTAGGCACCAAACGAGGCGCTAATAACGAGCCCAGTTCAAAGGATGTTCTTGGCAAAGGCTTAAGCAATAGCTTCTCGTTTTCTTCAAAGGCCGATAAGCGACAACCTGGCAGTTCCTTAAAGGGCATGCGATTAAGAAAATCAATCCGCTCTCGGATCGCAGCATTAAGCTCATCCAAAGAAAAGAAGTAACGGTGGCGAAGCGCAGCTAGTACCCAGTTATAGATCTGGCGTACCGCTCGCTCGACAATGGCTTTATCTTTGGGACGATAAACTCTAGCGGGAATAACGCAATAACCATAGTGAGCCGCTAGCTCGGCATTGACAGGGTTGAGTACCCATTCTTTGCCTGGTGTTTTGACCGAGGATTTAAGATTATCGGTGACTTCGACTTCCAACACGCCCCCAAGATAATCGTAGAGTTCTTTATGCACCAACACCCAATCTTGGATATTTTGCGTATGAGCGGCATACGCAAATATCAGTTTAGAGCAGCCCAAAACCGCTACAAAGATTTCACAGGCAACATCCTTACCCGTAGTGACATCTTTGTAATAAGCTTTACGTCCAGCATGATCCACATACACGCATTCGCCAGGTGGATGACTCAATCGCATCGTAGGACTTAGCACCTTAGTATAACTGCGATAAAGGTTATTAAACTGGGATTGTGAATAAGCTGTCTTTGGATCGATTTCCACATACTCCATATATAGAAGCGCAAGAGTTACGCCTTTAATGCCCATCTGTTTATGGATATAAATTAAATCGGGTTGGCGTTTACCTTGGGTAGTGCCTCGATATTGTTGAAAAATACCAAGCAAGCTATCGTCTTCGAGTTCTAATAATTCAGCTAAGCTCAGTCCTGAGCGATTAGCTATTCGTGAATATTTAAAGACGGTGTTTTTAGAGTATCCTTCGGATAGCGCAATTTGTCGCTTCGACAGACCGCTTTTATGGGTTTTGATCAAGAGCTTCCTAATTTGATCAGCATTAAGAGCCATAGAGCCTCCTATTTTCGTTAGGCAAAAAGTGTCCTGAGTCACATTTTGCGACTTAATTAAAGGGTAATTGTTGATTTACTGGATAAAGAAGAGGAAGCTAAAGACATCAAGGCGACCAACCATTGATATCTGAAGAACCTCACTTAAGCATTATCGCAGTGAGGTTTTTTCGTTTAGGAAACTGAGTAAAAAATTCCGCATTGAAAAAGCTCCTTAAAACAAAGGGATACTTAATCAATACTCTTTTTTATTGAGGCTGTAAAGACGCAAAACTTGTCCACAAAAATGCTCAAAATTCCCAAATAGTGGACAAGCATTTCAAGTTAACAGAAAAAATTTTCTACGAAGGTAAAGAATATATTACTCTATATAAAACAATGAGTTATATCGCAACCACTTCTATATAAGAAGGCCGTTGTTTTAAGTAATTGATGTTGCTGAATTTATTTTTGATGACGCCAATTTTTCCGTAAACAATTTATTCAACTCTTTTCTTTTTTTACGAACTTTTCAAACACGTTACTCTGTATTTTTGATTGCAAATTTTTAAGGCTTTTTTGCAGCAGTTTTAAAAATGTTTATGAAAATTTTTGACCCAGTTTGTGAACCAATCGATCTGGTCATAGCAAATAGTTCTAGGGTGCAATTGTTAAGTCAAAGGGATATAGCAAATTAGCGCGCCATGTCAGAGAAAATAATTGATGCGGTTCATTTCCATTAGCCTATACACTTGTATGGAACAATCCGATTTGACCAGCCCAACAATCGAAACTGCCCCAGTGGGCTGATTAGCCCTAACCCAACCGCTTAACTTTTGACCCAACCAACTATAAATCGAACCCATAAAAAAACAGCTAACCTTTCGGTTAACTGTTTAAACTTTTCAATCGAACTTAACTCTATTGATTGAATGACTATTTTATCTTTTTAATCACTGAATAGTTGTTGTTATCTCGAACTAAAATTTTCACAACAGAGTCCTCATCTAAATAAACTTCAAGCGAATAATCCCTAGGCTTATCTAAATCGTCATCTTCACCATCAATATAATTAGGACTATAGTATGAAAAAGGAACTTTTATTAAAGTAAGATAAGACTTATCAGCTTGCATAGAACGAAGGATTTTAGTTTCTTGAATACTAGGTGATAAGATTCCTTTTAATAAAGAGGCATCTAAATCAATAATTTTATTATTAGATAGGCAAATATTAATAGCGTTTAATCTATCATAATTTACATTATACTGAATCCCTACTTTAAAATTGCTAGTTTCATAAACTACTCTTGTTACATCTACAAAAGTATCGGGAGTCCCTGTAGGCACTATCACACTAGTTAAGGCAACTAAGCTCATCAAAAAGTTTATCGATATTTTCTTTAAATGCATAATATACACTCTCTTAATTTCCGTTAGCTCTAAGTATCAAGTTATCTTGATCAGAGCCCCCACTTAAGTACAAATCATATCCCGTTTGGTCAACAAAACTTTGGTCTGTTGTTGAAAAGCTATTGTGATCAGCAGAGCCCGTTCTAGTTCTAGCAGACCACCCATGTTCAGGGTATTTTCTTCTTAGCTCTCTAGTGATACGAAAACGTTTTGGATGACTATGAATTGCCTTTTTAGCTGGTGAATAACCATCAGCACATGAATTTGTAGCCACTCCACATGATAGAGGATCGTTGTCTGTCATGATTTCTGCTGAAAAATAATCATTTCCATCACTACCTTCTCTTTTACAAATATTAGCGCAGTATTCAACTTGGTTTTCTTCAGTTAATCTATCTAACTCATCACCAAGAGCATCTATAAACATCTCTTCTGACTCGCCAGGCGCCGCTGTTTTAACCTCTTTAACTTTTTCTCTTTGGAATTCATCGTTGAAAAGTCTACTAAATGCGCCTGCAACAGCTCCATTAGCAAATTTTCCACCGCCCAACTTTGAAGCCGTACCGCCAACTATAGCAGCCGCAATAGCACGTCCGCCTATTGTTTTAATAGTTCCTATTTGCTTTGAGAATCCCTTAGTAAAACCAGCCGATAAGAATCCGTGACCAAACTTTCCACCTTGTAGTACATTCATGACACCTCCAACAACACCGTGAGAAACAACACTCCCAAATGAAACTGTTTGATGTCCAAAAAACTCTCCGACCCCAAAGAATGCGGCAGCACTAAAGGCTCCCATAAGCGCTCCTTTCAGTATGTTACCACCATTCACAGCGGCTCCAAAACCACCTAATGCAGCTCCAGTACCGACTGATGCCCAGAATGATGCAAAACAAACTTGACAATAAACTGCTAAAATTGCACCTACAATAACAGTAGCAAACTGCTTAATCTTTTTAATTAACTTCTTAAAGAAATACCCCGTAGGATCGGTATAACTCAGCGGATTATTCTTTACATAACTATAGCGATTCAAACTTTGAGAGTCTGATGGCGCTTGAATATGCGGATCGGCCTGAATAAACCTGCCCAGTGTCGGATCATAAACCCGACCATTCATATGAATTAGGCCTGTTTCGTCCATTTGTTCATGGCCGGTGAAACCTTTGCTGGTTTTAGCCTGATCGTCCGCGGGGCTGAGCGCCATTGCCCACTCATCTTGGGCATAAGTTTGCCAATCGCGCGCATCACGCCGCGCGCCAAAGGCGTTAAAGCTAAACTCTTGTTCGATATTACCAGTGCTATCGGTTATTACGTCAGTTGAGCCTAAGTGATCGGTATGCAGATAGCTGGTGGTTTTTACGCCATTGGTTTTTTCGTCAATGATTAGGCCACCTAGGTTTCGACGATAGGTCGTAAAGCTTTCGTTAGACGTTTTTATCACCTCCACATTACCCACATAATAACTGGTGGTGGTTTTCGAACCTTTAATATCCACTCGCTTATAGCGGCTACGCGAAGGCGCGTAGCTAAAGCGCGTGGTATGGCCGTCTTTAGTCACTTGGGTCAGTTTATCGAAGCTGCTGTATTGCATCTGGCGCGTTTGTTGCGAGCCAGAGCTGTCGCTAACCATATTACCGTTATAGTCATAACAGTAAGATTTATTGCCCACGCTGGTGCTGGTTACGGCATGCGGACCGGCTTTCACGCCACACTGGGCTTCACCATAACTATAGGAACCAACGCCAGTTTTGGAGTTAATGTTACCATTAGCATCATAAGTCAAGACCATGGTTTCATTGGGATGGTTAGCGTTTAATAAGCGATTTAGGCCGTCGTATTGGAAGCTTTCATGCAGCAGTTGGTTTGATACGGGATCGAGCTCTTTACGGTATTCTAAATTGCCTAACAGATCCCATTTGTATTCTAGATCTTGAACTTTATTTCCACCCTTGTAGCTTTCAATGTCGCTTAAACGTCCTGTTTTTGGGAAATAACTGCGAATCGTTTCGACGCCATTACCACTAAGCTCATGGGTAACGTTACCGCGAGCGTCCATCGCCACAATGGTTTTGTAGACTTTGCCGTTCACTCCATTACGTGCGTCTCGGACCTTTTCTAGGAAACCAAATTGATTATAGACGTTACGCACCCCTGCATTGCTGAACTCGGAACCAGCGGCATCAAAGGATTGGAATACGCGACCATATTGGTCATAGACCGTTTCCGCAAAGAAATATTGACCGTCAATCCAGCTTTCAGACAGCGAAAGCCGCCCTAGGTGATCATAACTTGGTTCTACTTTATAGCCAGAGGTCAAGTCATGCTCACGAACCAACTGGCCTTTGGAGTAGCCAGAGCCTACTCCGTTGTCGTAGGCCCAAACCTGATGGGATTCAGTAGCGCCGCCCGTGGTTAGACTTAAACGTTTTATAGGACGACCAAGACGATCACTCCAGGTTTGAATTTTTTGGCCTTTAGCATCGGTTTGCTCGACTAACTCACCTAAAGCGTTATAGTCATACACCCAAAGTTTATTATTAGCGCCGCCTTTATCGGCATCCCACATGGTTTTCTTGCGACCCAAGGTGTCGTAGGTCATGCTTGACTGCTTGACCCCGTTAAATTTTAATTCCAACAAGTTACCGGTAGCATCGTAGTCGTAGCTTAATACGCCGTTTAAATTATCCGTGACGGAAACGGTTTTGCCGGAAGCGTCTTTAACCTCAGTTTTATTCTGACCTAAAGGATTGTTGGTGGTTGTGGTTAGGCCATTAAAGGTTATGCTAGTCACGCCACCATCGGGGTTAGTAACTCGCCACGGGCGACCTAAAACATCGTACTCAGAGCTCGTGACATGAGTTGTATTGGGCACCGAATAAGGATGCTCTTGTAATACTGGCTCTGTCGCTGAAATGGCTAGGCCGCGCTGGTTATATTCCGTCGAGGTAACGCTGAAATCACCATTAAAACTGCGCCCCGCTTTTTGTATCTCGCGCCCCAGCGCATCAAAGTAGGTGTAACTCAAGCTCCCGCCTGCCGCCCACGATTTTACAAAATAGACCGCAGGCGAAGGGCAAGAATAGACTCCACCACATTTGGTTTTAGTAGTGCGACTCCAAGCGCCTGATTTTGATCGAGTAAAGTATTTCGCACCAAAAGCTCCATAGACAGTATCGACCACCTCGCCCGATAAAGATTCAACTTTAGTCGGCTGTCCTAAGTTATTACGATCCAAAATTTCGGAAGTGACCTGACCAAAAGCGTTTAAGGTTTTGATGGGATAGCGGCCTTGGTCATCATAGACCGTTTGTGACCAGCGATTGATATGATAAGCATCACCATCAACAACCTCAGTGGAATTATCACAATTGCCTACTAACTTAGAGCAGGTACGTTTTAAGGTTTTATTGCCATAGCCATCGTATTTATGGATGGTTTTTAAGTATTCTTTGTCATCGCCATTGGGCTCAATAATCTCCTTTACTAGCATGCCTGTATAAGGATCATACTCAAAAGTAGAGTTACGGGTTATTGATACAGTGCTTCCGACTCGTGAATGAATAACCTGCGAGCTGGTTAAGCGCCCGAGATGCCACCTAGACACATTGTCTTGATAGTTGTTACTAGTTACTTTTTTCGATACCCCTGTCATTGAGTCAATATACGGAAAAGCACTGGTTGGTGACTGATAGCTCCCCCTCGTCAACACAGTCATATCAGTTAGATTAGCGTAATCGTCATACTGATTTTTGGTAAAAGTCTGCGAGTTGAATTTTGTACCACCAAGGGTTCTTAGATCCCAAGAAGCTTCTGAACTTTCACTGATGTAAGGGAAGCGAATCTTGCTCGCCCCTGAGCCTATAAGTTTAAAGCTCCACTGATTTACCGCTTCGCTTAATAGCTGCCCATTATAAGTAGTGGTGGTCTTTTTCGGGCTGCCAATAAAGGGATAGTCTTGACGGTATTCCGTCTTGGTAATGATATTGGTTTGTAAATCTTTAGTCTCTAACCACTCGAAGCCCAAGAAGCCGCGACCTTTGGCTTGCATTCGAGCTTCGCCGTAGCGATAGGACACTCCGACTGTGCTACTGGGCGAGGCTTTATGTGGTGATGAACTGTTAACTTGTGATACCACATACATGGGGCCGTTCATATCAAAAACTGGGGAGCATTTAGCCATACTAGACTTACTCGTACCAGAACAGCCAGTACCAGCCCCCCAATTCAACATAGCAGAGCCCGTACTTTTAGTATAAAGCCCTGCGGTCGTTAACGGTTGGTAGCTAATGCTAGTTTTATTACCCATGCCATTATCTATTTCACTGATAACATAGCGATGTTTACTATTGTCGTGCTTAGGTTTGTCAACTCTCAAAGTATGAGTGCCATCCATATCCACTCGCACATGTTCTTGAATGCCATCTCCATTAACGTCGACAAAAATGGAACTATGGAGGTTACCACCTGCGTCGATACCTGTATTAGTCGCGGAGCTGGAAAAGCCCGTTTCAAGTGCAGCAATTACATGTAAGTCGCGGCTTCTGGAGAAAGTGATATCTATTCGTCCATCATGATTATAATCAGTAAAGCTTGGCGCATCATCTGTACCTAAAGCTACTAATTTCTGGCTTCCTGTAAAGTTTCGGCCAGTATTTAACAGGTAGTACCAATATTTATCGTTTTTATTTTTATAAAGATAGTCAGCTAACCCGTCCCCATTAATATCCATAAACTGGCGAATAGGGTTGTCATCATCATCCAACTTAACATTATAAGTTGCGATGACTCGGTTGGAGTTAGAAAACTCCCCATTACCTTTAGATAAGGCGATATAGTCTTGCTTGTTGACTGGTTCAGTTATAGTGCAGGATGGAAATGCTTCGCTTTCACAATGTTGGGTTACTATCCGAGTGACTAATATATCCGCCCTACCATCGCCATCAAAATCAGCTACATTTAGCTTGTTTAAATCATATTCTACGCTGTACCAGTGACCTTGAGCATCGAATCCTGGTGTACTGGGGAAGTTAATATAACTAAGCGAATATTTGTTAGTCCAACTGTAAGGTAACGAAGCATTATTACCTTCTCTTTCCATAATATAGACATCATTTCCAGCTATTAGATCGGGAAGACCGTCACCGGTATAGTCAACGGGCTTTGCAGTTTCATGGTCATCGGTAAAAATTCCGCTAACAACCGAGGTGGTTGAAAAACAACCATTGGTTTGGCCCAAGAAAACTTTGATTTCGTAATTATCATTACTTACATAATCAGTCGTATATAAATCACTTCTACCATCAGCATTATAATCTATCATCGACCAGGTAAAGTCTTTGCGCTTTGGATACTGATCGCCAATATTGACAACACACGATTGAGAATGAAAGCTACCACCAGCTACATCAGCGTTAGTACCTTTTGACAGAGCAATATTAAATTTGACTCCTCTAGAGCCATATTTACTGGCATATACAATATCTTGTTTATTATCGCCGTTAACATCAGCAACTTGATAATTACCATCGTAAATCTTATCACCTGATGTATAGCCCCAATAACTGTTGTTCAAAGTGGTGTAGTTATCTGCTTCTTCATAACCTGAAATACTATCCAGCCAATCAAAAACTTTAGGCGTTTTGCTGACCCAGTTATTATTCTTGTTTTTACCTGACTCGGTAATTGACACTATTCTCAAAGGGTAATCGTTAGTATTATAAGTTGCTACAGGATTACCAAAAACGCCATCATCAATTTCATCATAAATAGTTACTTCTTTTTGCTTATAAGCTAGTTCATATTTTCGAACATCATTTCCCGAGTCCTTAACCAAAATTTCTTCAAGGAATTTACCAATTTTGTGATAACCACCTGCACCCATACCGCTATTGATAAAAGGGCGGTTGCTGTAGATAAACTCAATGCTATTGTTTGGCGCGTAACTAATCGAGTCGAGGTATTGTTCACCGTAATTATCATTTTTTTGGTAGTGATAGGTAATCTTATTAGGGTGATCTAAGTATGGATTATCAATAAATTCATGTTGCGCCCAAGTTAATACTGTTGGTAAAACACTCGTATTTACGGTGCTACCCGAAATAGAATTTACTCTATTTGCATAGAGTCTTGAATTTTCAGAATTACCATAATAGCTAACCGAGCCATCTTTACGCTCAACCTTAAAATATTCGGGGCCATTACCAGCAGAGCCTAATGCAGTAACCCTAGTTTGCGAAGCAAGCTCTGTTCGATACTTTGAGCCATTAGCCCCGTAAGTACCTGATTGTAGAATCAACCTTTGACCATCTAAACAAAAACGATCATCCAAGCTTAGTGAGACCGGCAAATCCTGGCCATCGAGTTCTGCAGTTTGTCGACAGCGACTTATGGCCGAACCGGCAGACAGGTTCCAGCCTAAACCTAAGATTCCCTTGCCACCCTGCGAGGAATAACTTAGCGCCACTTGCGGGGCTACGCCCGCCCGTCCTGTAGGCGTAAAAATTGGAATATTATAAGTCGCTTGACCAGATTCATTAACTCTAAACTCGCCGGCAATTGCACCAACTGCATCCGAGTTTATGAGCTCCGTAAGATTTACTGAAGGGATTGGCTCTACATGCGCTACGGGTGCTGGTTCTGGAAGACTTGCCGATTGCCAGCCTGTAATTTCTATCACTTCTGAAGTTGTGCTTGCACCGCAACCATCGTTGTTACAAGCTCTAACTTCAAGAATATAGTTTCCGCTTAAAGGAAAGTCTATTTGCGCACTGTTTGAATTTACCGCTACCCAGTCTCCGCAACTACCTCCTTGGCAAATCCGATATTGGTATTCAGATGCTTCGGATATTGGGTCCCAGCTCGCGGTTAAGCTACCATTTTCATCTCGAGCGTTAACGGGCACTAAAAATGAAACATCGGTATGAATAAGCACAAAAGTACTTTCAAATTCCGTGTCAAGCTCTAGGTTCTGCACTTGCCCCGGCACTGCCGCATGCACAATAGCAGACAGAAATAGACTCGACATTATGACCAATGAAGCCATTAGCTTTTTCATTTTTATTTTCTCCAGTTTTCCTTAATTATATTTATTACTCTTGAGTAACTTGCTCAACCTGCTTTAATGATAAAATATCTTAATGTCACAGAAACACTTTGATCAATACAGTCGTTATAGTGACGAAAAGTTACTGTTTTTTTCGCATACATAGCTGACATTAAAGCACTCACATACTCTTTAGCCATTGGTCGACTTAATTTATAAGAATAATAGTCGCCATTGCTTCCGTGACAAGCTGGAGGATTCTGTACCCCTCCTTCTGGAAAGATATATATTAAATTTGATTGTTCATAAAATAATATTCTGTCTATTTTTGCGGTAGTAAATACCGCGAAAGACGGTAAAGAGAACAAGGATAAAATAGCTACTGAAAAGATTTTTTTCATATCACTCCCCTAACAACCAAATTCGATCAGCTTTTAAATAGCCATCATAAGTACCGCGCATTTGAATACTAACTTTTTTGTTTTGCGCGTTAGCAGAAAGTGCAGTGGAGTAAAACAGTTTGGCAAACTCAGGGTTGTCATCAAGCGACACAACTAAAGCCGACCTCTGCGTAACTCCGCTAATACCGACAGATTGAGGCTGATTTAAGTCGAGGCTTGCATCAAAATATAGCAAAATTCGGTTATATTTATTGATATACAGCCTATCCACCAAACCGGTATATGAGCAATAAGAGCCACCACTATGCTGGTGGCACGTGGGCGCTTCAGCGATTAAAACCTGGGGAAATAGCAAAAAACCAAATGTGATGGTTAAATATATTTTTTTTCATGAAAGTTCCAATTTTGTTTTTAGTTTAATATCCTAATGTCTCGTATCGATTTTAAATTTTCGCTGAGACCTCTTAACTTACCATATACTTGTTTAACATATGCACTCTATTCAAAATTTACGTAAAGGCGATTTATATAACAAGCCGATGTATCAGCATCAAAGTTAATGTTAACTGCTTTTTGAGTAGTTGCCGCTGTCAAGACGACACTTAACATATTATTCAGGCCTTCAGCCGTTACGCCATTTTGAGCTACTGCCAGATAGTGGTATTTTGGTGAGTTTCCATTTGTACAAGCAGAGCTTTGTTCTTGGAAAGTAATCACTATATCGCCATTTGCAAGTGGATAGACCCTTTTAATTTTGGAGCTATGCCAAGTTGGTGTTGATGCAATAACAGTTGATCCAAAAAAAGGCATTAATAAATAGACAAGAAGTCCTTGTGTTATTGTTTTCATATATCCCTCATACGGTGCACAGAGTAATATCCAAAAGCTTATTTTTTTAATCGCTTTTATTATTCCCTGTTGTTATTAATTTCAAAAAATTATAAGAAGCGTAAAGCAATGTCAACAAATTAACTCTTTATTTATTAAAAAAGTATTTAATCAAAGACTTAGGAAAATTTACTAGAAATGCATACAATGCAAATATGACTTGGATAAGTCATATTTGCATTAAACTTAATGCTTATGAGGCCATTATTTTACTTTCTGCGCTTCTTTAAGCAATTTCTTTTTTTGCTTACGGTAAGCGATAGCGGTTTTTACTTCTGAACCTAAATGGCTTTCGCCGCGTTGCTTGGCCAGTTGCATTTGGCGCTCGCGTTCTGAATAGCGCTGGCGTTGCTCTGGGGTTTGTTTGTCGTAACAATGGTGACAGCTTACACCTTTTTCGTATTTTGCATGGTCTTTATCTGCTTCTAAAATTGGCATGCGACAGGCGTGGCATTGATCGTATTGGCCTTTGTTTAGCTCATGATCCACTGCAACCCGATTATCAAATACAAAGCATTCGCCTTGCCACAAACTTTCTTCTTTTGGCACTTCTTCTAAATATTTTAAGATCCCGCCTTCGAGATGATAAACTTCTTCGAAACCTTGCTCTTTTAGATAGGCGGTAGATTTTTCGCAGCGAATACCGCCCGTACAAAACATGGCAACTTTTTTGTGTTTGTTCTTATCCAGATTTTTTTCAACGTACTCAGGAAATTCTCTAAAGGTTTCCGTTTTCGGATCAAGGGCATTTTTAAAAGTGCCAATCGCAACTTCGTAATCGTTACGAGTATCCACCAACACCACTTCTGGATCAGAAATTAATTCATTCCATTGACTGGGTTTTACATAGGTTCCAACCACCTCTTTGGGATCGATACCTTCAACTCCCATAGTCACAATTTCTTTTTTAAGTTTGACCTTGGTACGGTAAAACGGCATGCTTTCATCAAAAGATTCTTTGTGATCCAAATCGGCTAAACGCTCGTCTTGTTTCAGCCAATCTAAAAGACTATCAATAGCTTGGCGCGAGCCGGCCACAGTGCCATTAATACCCTCTTTGGCCAATAGCAAAGTCCCTTTGACCTGATGTTTTAACATTGTATCTAATAGTGGCTGACGAATGGCTTCATAGTCTTCAAGACTTACAAATTTATAAAGTGCGCAAACGACAACTTGTTGATTTGATTGGTGATTTTTATTGAGTACAGCAGAATTTTCTGTATCTAAAACAGATTTAGTCATTAATATCCTCGCCTACTGGAACGTAAAACCAGTGCTTATTCGATTAAAATTCAAGCGGATTTTAGGCATTAGCGGGCGAATGGTCAAGTTTTACCAGATGGGCTCGCTAAACAGCTCCTTGCAGTGACGCGTTCGGTTTTAGGAAATTGCCGTATCAAGTTATATTCAAGCTGCATTCAAGTTCCACTCAAGATAAGCATTATTGATACCAAAGTTTATGTCCGTTGCGCTTTAGCCAGTCTTCGGCCTCGCGATAGTTGGGCTCATAATCTGCAACCAGTTGCCAATAGTCTTTCGAATGGTTTTGGTGAATCAAATGGCACAGTTCATGCACGATTAGGTAATGTAAGACGCGCTCTGGGGCCAATAAGATAAGCGGATTAAACTGCACTACTCCATCATGAGTGCAGTGCCCCCATTTGGTTTTTGTTTTGCGGAATTTTAACGTTTTAATACGATCTTCTAAGCCCATTTCCTGTGCAAATAACCTAACCAACTCCGGCAGTTGCTGCTTGGCTTGTTTGAGCAACCAAAGATCCATTTGCTTAACCCTGTTTGCTGGTGTGTCCTTGGAAACTTTTAAGGTTAAATGATTATCCACATAACGAGCACCGTTACGCTTAGCCTGCTCGATACTAAGGCTAATTTCATAGCCCATAAACGGTAATTTAGCGCTCTCTTCTATTGCATAGATTTTCGTACGTTTATGCTCTTGTTCAATAAGTTGCTTGACTATCCAGCTACGTTTTTCAGCAACGAACTTATCAATAAAAGCTTTGGAAGTAGTATAAGGTGCGCGCACCTCTACCAAGTTGTGACTCACATGGATAGCCACACTTTTACGACCGGAGCGCTTGATTGTAAAATCGATTTGGTCCTTAACGGATAAATTCATGAGGTAATTTCGTTAATCACCAATTGACCACAAGCTAGCAACTTTTTCTGCTCAGCGGTAAGTTTTTTTACTTTAATCTCTGCTTTCAACGCGCTCGATTTATCGTCAAATGCATGATGATAAATCATGGTAAGAGGCTGTTTTCCTCTAAGGTATTTAGCACATTTAGGGCCGTTAGATTGATGCTCTTCAAAGCGACGGTGCAAATCTAAGGTAATGCCAGTGTACAGCTCGCCTTCACGACAACGCAGAATATACAGATGCCATTCTTTTGCAGCATCCTTGTCCATTGGCTCTTTTGACGGTAAGTCTTTTGGCATTGGCTTTTTGGCCATTAGTAGAGCCTTCCCGCTTTGACCAAACGTTTTTTAAAGTAAGGATTATCCATGCTCGCGATCATAACTTTTTTGCCACTGGATGGGGCGTGAATAAACTGTCGGTTACCAATATAAATAGTGACGTGAGTCGGCGTCGAACCTGTTCGATAAAATAGCAAATCCCCTGCTTTTAGGTCAGTCAGACTGACAGTAGCCGATTGTTGGTATTGCTGTTTAGAAACTCTAGGAATACCGTTTGAGACTTGGCTGTGCGTAAACTGCACTAGCCCGCTGCAATCAAAGCCTTCCAAAGGACTAGAGCCGCCGTAGCGATACGGCATACCAATCATTCGCTTGGCGAGGCTAACAATCTTCTGCGCTTTTTCTGGGTTATACTGACGCTCGCTAAGCGCTTGGCGCGAGCCGGAAGAACAGGCTGCCAAGAAAGCGGCAAAGCTAAAGACTAATAAGAGCCGAGTGATGGATAACAATAAATTCATGGCTAAAGATTAACATGCCGGATCTGAATTTACACTAAACCCTTTTCTCAATTTTAGATTAAACTGATTAGAAGAGTTTAAGCGGATTTTCTTGAATTTCTTGCAGCTCAGAAAATTGTGCTCGTAGGTCGAGAATATGTTGCTCCCAATACTGCACCTTAGCGAACTGCGGAAAGGCTTGTGGGAAAGCTGGATCTGCCCAACGTTTGGCGATCCAAGCGGTATGTTGGATCATACGCAAAGCTCTTAAAGGTTCGATAAGCGCAATTTCGGCATAATCAAATTCACAAAATTCTTGATAGCCTTCTAAAATTTCCGATAACTGCGCAATACGTTGACTGCGATCTCCTGATAGCAGCATCCAAAGATCTTGGATCGCAGGAGCCATCCGCGCATCATCAAAGTCAATAAAATGCGGATTTTCATCACGCCATAAAATATTTCCGGGGTGGCAGTCACCCTGGGTTCGGATAAAATTCAGCGACTTTACTTGAGCCCACTGTTGCTCAATCAGACTTAGCAAATCTTCAACTAAAGTCGAATAGGCATTTTTTAGCTCAAACGGAACAGCTTTCTCGATTACAAACTGCGCCTTATCATAGCCAAAAGTTTGCGGATTAAGTTGTGGACGTTCGGAAAAATTTTTGGCGCGACCAACGGCATGGATACGGCCTAGAAAGCGACCTAGGGTAAATAGATTATTGAGATTATCTAACTCTGGCGCATGGCCGCCCTTGCGCTCAAATAAGGCCACATCAAAGCCTGCATATTGCGCTAGGCTCTGATTATCATGACTAGAAATCAGTGGCGGCACTACGGGTAGTTCAGCTTCTGATAGCTCCAAACAGAATTGGTGTTCTTCGAGAATTTGCGCGGTCGACCAGCGCTGCGGACGGTAAAACTTGGCGATAATGGGCGCGGCCTCTTCCAGGCCAATTTGATACACCCGATTTTCATAGCTGTTTAGGGTTAAGATACGGCCATCGGTGATATAACCCTGATTCTCCACCGCATCTAAAATAAAATCTGGCGTTAGCCGCTCGAAGACGTGCGGCGCTTTTTTTGCTGGATCGCTATCGACAGAAGAGGCTTCTTGCGAAACCCCTCCAAAAAAATCGCTTTGACTATCCCGCGAGCTCATCGTCCGCTACAAAGTATTTAGGATCGCGCTTGGTATCTACTTCAATCGCCGCGCCAGCTTTAGTGAGCAAGCGTTGACAATCAGGGCTTAAATGCAAAAGATGCAATTTCTTGCCGGCGCTTTCATAACGCACCGCCAAAGCATCGATCGCTTCGATCCCAGAATGGTCCCAAACTCGCGAATCTGCAAAGTCTATATAGACTTCATCCAAATCATTACGCGCTGAAAACTGCTCGGAAAAGTGCGTTGTAGAACCAAAAAATAGAGGCCCTCTTACGGTGTAGTAAGCCTTACCATTTTTTTCTTGGCGCCGAACTCGTACTCGCTTTGCGCTCTGCCAAGCAAAGACTAAGGCTGAAAGAATCACCCCGACAAACACCGCTACCGCCAGATCGGTTAACACCGTCACGATAGAAACAGTGATTAAGACAAAAGCATCGGCGCCCGGAATTTTGCGCATAATACGGAAACTTGACCACTCGAAGGTTCCAATGACCACAATAAACATAACGCCAACCAAAGCGGCTACTGGAATTTTTTCGATTAAGGGTGATGCAAACAAAATAAAGATCAACAAGGCAATTGCCGCTGTGATACCCGATAAACGGCCACGCCCACCAGAGTTAACGTTAATCATCGATTGACCAATCATGGCACAACCGCCCATGCCGCCAAAAAAGCCTGTGGTGGTATTGGCTAGGCCTTGAGCAAAACATTCTTTGTTACTTTGACCACGGGTTTCGGTGATTTCATCAATCAGACGCAAGGTCAGCAAAGACTCAATCAAGCCAATCGCCGCTAAGATAAAAGCATAGGGAAAAATGATTTTTAAGGTTTCAAAATTCAAAGGTACGCTAGGGATATGAAACTGCGGAAAACCACCGGCAATCGAAGCCACATCGCCAACGGTTTTACTTGGCAAGCTAAAACCAATGGCAAGTAAGGAAACGATTAAAATCGCCGCAAGCGAGGATGGAATGGCTTTCGTCAGCTTTGGTAGAAACTGGATAATCATCATCGTCAAAACAATCAAGCCAAGCATTAACCATAAGCTTTCGCCTTGCAGCCAAGTGCCCTCTAGCCAGCCCCACTTACCTTCTGGAGTTGATGATTGCAGGCTTGGAATTTGTGCCAAAAAGATCACAATTGCCAAGCCATTAACAAAGCCCATCATCACGGAATGTGGCACCATGCGAATAAATTTACCGAGTTTTAACCAGCCCGCCAGCATCTGAATAAGTCCCATCAAAACCACGGTAGCGAATAAATACTCAACACCGTGCTGTGCTACCAGCGCCACCATCACCACCGCCAAAGCGCCAGTGGCACCGGAAATCATGCCCGGACGGCCACCAAATATTGAAGTAATAAGCCCAACCATAAAAGCAGCATAAAGCCCCACTAACGGCTCAACACCGGCGACAAAGGCGAAAGCTACCGCCTCAGGGACTAAAGCTAAAGCAACCGTTAGCCCCGATAAAATATCATTCTTGGCGCTGGCGGTAGTATTTCGAATTAAATCAATCATGCTGTTCTCTTTATCGTAAAAAGTCGGCTAGCAACTAAAACAAAGGCTGACAGAGGGTCAGCCTTTTTATACTTATGGTTGGTGGCGCATTCTACTGAAGCTTGCTAACAAGCTCAAGATAAGCTCATTTTTATTCTCAATCCAGCGAATCTGAAGTTTCAAATCAGCGATAAGCCGTATGCTGCTGATGCCCTTTATATCTTTGTTTTATACAATGTTTTTCTTCTTCGATCCAAGCGCCAATAGCTTTTGCGAACTGCGGCTGAGCGATATAATGAAATGAAGTGGTAAGCACCGGATCAAAGCCCCGTGCGAGTTTATGTTCGCCCTGCGCACCCGGTTCAAAAACCTGCAAGCCTTGTTCGATGGCAAACTCAATCCCTTGGTAATAACAAGTTTCAAAGTGCAAGCCAGCGTGATCCTCAAAGCAGCCCCAATAGCGGCCGTAAAGATGAGTATCGGAAGTAAAAAATAACGCCGCCGCTAAAGTAGTATTTTGCTTTCTGGCGAAAAGCACCAAGCAGTTATTCGGAAGTTTTCTGCTAAGCCCTAAAAAAAAGTCCAGATTTAACTGAGCCCAGCCGCCCTTTTTGTCAAAGGTATGGCTATAGAGTTCATAAAACAGTTGCCATTCATCAGCGCCCATATCCCCTGCCCACTTGCGTTCAAACTGCCAATCGGCCTTAACAAGCTTGGCTCTTTCCTGCTTAATATTGCGCCGTTTCTTGGGCTTAAGCTGCGCTAGAAAGTCATCAAAACTGTGATAATTGCGGTTAGTCCAATGAAACTGGATATCGAGCCTTTTGTACAAGTCACTTTGCGTCAGAGTTTCCGCCTGCTGTGGCGTGGTGAAGTTAATATGCCAACTGCTCAAATGCTGCTGGCGACACCAAGACTTGATGGACTCAAGCGCCGTTGCTAACTCTTCTGGCGCTACATCACCCAACCACTTTGGTGCTAAGCAAGGAGTGAGTGGTGTCGCCGTAAGTAACTTAGGATAATAATCCAACCCCGACTGCTGATAAGCACTTGCCCACGCCCAATCAAACACATATTCGCCATAAGAGTGGCTTTTGATATAGCTGGGGATCACGGCGACTAAAGCTTGCTCGCGATAAAGGCAAAAATACAGCGGTTGCCAGCCAGACTTAGCGCTAATCGCTGCCGACTCTTCAAGCAGGGATAACAATTCGTAGGATGCTAAAATGTTTGACCCTTGCGGCCAGTCACTTGCATCAATTTCGCTTATACTTGTCTTGAGCTGGATCTCCATCAATGCTACTAAGCCGCCATTAAGCTAACAATTTACATTAAGATCTCAAGATTAGAGCCTTAATGGACAAATAACAAGCAAAAAAAAGCCAAGCAAAAGCTTGGCTAAACTAAAAGTTGTTAAAAACTAACAATAACAGGGGTATGAAAAAATCTTTTAATAACAATTAGATAAATGTAACTAACATAGTTACTACGATAACTGAAGCAATCAACATCTCTAATGCATCTTCAATACGTTCGCTCATAACAGTCTCCTTCGGCTAACCAGCCATTGCCTGTGTCAATTTAAGATGGAGCGAATTTTACGCGAGATTTGTCACAATATTAAGATAAATTCACAAGATACTTTTTAATGGCTTTTATTATTTTTTCTAATGGATAGTGGTTGTTGAGGAACCTTGACTAATTGCGAGGTATCGTAACCTTGATCACGCACTATAGATACCAGCTTTCGATACGTTTGTTCGCTAATCTGCGGGGTGCGCGCCATGATCCAGACATAGTCCCTATCGCTTCGACCGATAATGGTTTGGCTGTAGTCTTGATTTAGATAGACAATTCGATACTCCATTTCAATCGGCCAGATAAACTGCATTCCCCAAACCGCATTACTGGTTTTATCCCAGACAAAACCTTTGGGGTTGTAGGTTTTTATTTTTCCATTAAACCCATCTTGATTGAACTGAAATTGAGTCAAGATATTGCCTTCATCATCAAGTTGATAGGACTCAACCGCATTGTGTGCACCCTTTTCAATAAAGGTCGGAATGTTTGCGATGACATACCAATCGCCCATAAATCTATTGAGATCAACCTGAGCCTCAGTACGAATGGGCGGCAAATTGCTGCAGGCAGATAGTAAGAAACTGCAGAGCAATAGCGGTAAGAACCATCGAAATTGGTTTAGATAGGAGTTTTTGCTACGGCAATTGGAGCCTGTGTTTAAGGACATAAAACTAACATTACTTACGTTTATTAGCTGCAACTTAACAAACGCGGCGTGAAGTTTAGGTCAATGAAAACTCTTAATAGCAGTTTGCAATAGCCGCAACTTAAAGCTTGAGCGGCTCAAACTAGTCCTCTTTTAGCTTTATGTAAGCTATTGTTTTAGCAGTGATAATAGTAATTGGGCGTGTTCCGCAGCCTCATGCCCCATATCCGTTAGATAGCCGCCGTCGGGCAAAGTGACAATGCCTTTGTCATAAAGCCGCTGGGCAGCGCTGATACTACTTTTGGTCGCATCAGAATGGATCTTAATCCCCTGCTGCGTCGTTTCCAGGTTAAACAACGACAGGAGCTTAATTTCTTCGAGTAGTTCTTGGCTAATAGGCATAGTTTTTCCTCTTTTAGCTACCGTTATACCCAAAGAAGAAACTGGCGACAATAAAAAAGCCGCATAAAGCGACTTTTTTATTAAAAAGAGTTCGAGCAATGATTAATTGATCAAACCACGACTTTTCAGCAAGTATTGTGGATCGGCCTCTTTTCCTCTAAATTGTTTATAAAGCTTTAAAGGATCTTCTGTACCACCTTTTGACAATACATTATCGACAAAGGCTTTTGCCGTTTTTTCATCAAAAATACCATTTTCACGGAAGGCTTGGTAAGCATCAGCACCGAAAATATCTGACCAGATGTAGCTGTAGTAACCCGCCGAGTAGCCACCTGAGAAAATATGCGAGAAATAGGTGGTTCGGTAGCGAGGCGCAATTTCATCAATCAATCCATACTCATCTAGAACTTTCGCTTCAAATTCATCCGCATCTCGCTCTTGACCATCTTCAATGGTGTGCCATGCAAGATCCAGCAGAGTAGCCGCCATATATTCGGTGGTAGCAAAACCTTGATTAAACTTGCTAGCAGCTTGAATTTTCTCGATCATTTGCTGCGGGATCACTTCGCCCGTTTTATAGTGTTTAGCAAATTGCGCCAGCACTTCCGGCTCCATCATCCAATTTTCATGGACTTGCGATGGAAACTCTACAAAATCACGCGGGACAGAAGTTCCGGTTTGCGATGGGTAAACACCGTCCGACAAGAAACCGTGCGCGGCATGACCAAACTCATGAAACAAGGTACTGGCCTGATCAAAGGTTAACAAGGTTGGTTCATCGCCAACAGGACGTGGGTAGTTTAAGACATTAACAATAATCGGCTTTTGGAACTTACCATTCTCATCAACAAACTGCTTACGATAAGAGTTCATCCAAGCGCCGCCACGTTTACCACCACGGACATAGTGATCGGTGATGTAAATTCCAATCAAGTCACCATTGGCATCATTAACCTCGAAAGTACGAACGTCTTCATGGTATTTTGGTAAATCAAAACGCTCTTTAAAGTTCATTCCGTAAAGCTTGTTAGCAATATAAAAAACGCCATTTAAAGTATCTTCCAAGGAAAAATAAGGCTTGGTGGCTTCTTCATCTAAATCATATTTGGCTTTGCGAATTTTTTCCGAATAATGGCGCCAGTCAGAAGCGCGGAACTTAAAATCACCACCTTCTTCATCAATCATTTTTTGCATCGCAGCCACTTCTTTCTTAGCCTGCTTGATTGCTGCTGGCCAGATCTGATCCAGTAACTTGGTTACGTTTTCAGCGTTCTTGGCAACACGGTTCTCCAAAACAAAATCTGCGTGATTTTGATAGCCAAGCAATTGCGCTTTTTGGGAGCGTAGCGCGGCAATTTTTGCAGCGATTTTTTTATTATCATTTGCATTATCGTTATCGCCACGATGGGTATAGGCCTGATAAATTTTTTCGCGCAACTCGCGGTTAGTCGAATAAATCAGGAAAGGATTTTTCGAAGGACGATGAGTAGTAAAGACCCATTTACCTTCATGACCACGCTTTTTAGCCGTTTCCGCAGCGGCATCAATAATATTCTGCGGCAAGCCAGCTAAATCGGCTTTATCATCAATAACCATTTCCCAGTTATTATTTTCTGCTAGCACATTATCGCCAAACTTGATGGACAGTTCGGTCAGTTGTTTATTCAGTTCCCGTAATTTGCTCTTTTCAGCATCGTTTAACTCTGCACCACCACGTACAAAGCCTTTATAACGATCTTCCAATAGTTTCATTTGATCCGGACGTAAGCCAAGCTCGTTGCGCTGCTCATAGACCGCTTTTACTCGCGCAAACAATTTTGGATTTAAATTTACATCATCTCTTAAGGCCGATAGCTTAGGACCAATTTCGCGCGAAATGGCTTGTAATTCTTTATTGGTATTGGCCGAAGTTAAGTTGAAAAAGACATTAGCGACCTTGGTAAGATCTTTACCGTTGTATTCCAAGGCTTCAATCGTATTGTTAAAACTTGGTGCTTCTGGGTTATTAGCCACTAGCTCGATTTCATTTCGCGCTTGTTTGATTGCATAGTCAAAGGCAGGACGATAATGTTCGTTTTTGATCTGCTCAAACGGCGGCATGCCAAAAGGCGTATCCCACTGGACAAAAAAAGGATTAGCTGCGTCGACTTTCATTGACTCAGCATCTTTAGCATCGGCAACCTTTAACGCAGCCTTATCCATCGTATCTTGCTCTGCATTATGTACACAGCCGCTGGTTGTTGCCGCTAGAGCTGCGGCCACGGCTAAACTTAAGGTAAGTTTTTGCATTCATTGACTCCTGTATATCTAATAAAATACTTCGAATGAGAATTTCGAGATTTTGCGAATAGTTTTTTCAGACCGTTTGATACCATAAATGGCTACCAATTACAGTAAAAACTGCTCAACTTATCTTAACTCATTGTTTTTACGGGTTATTTAATTGTTACAACTTATTAAGAAAGGCCCTAAATTAATGACCTTGTTGCGCTAACACTTTCGAAATCATGCTCGCTTGTTGTTGTCGCGTAATGAACATTACCAGTACCGACGCGGCGATCAGGACAGCACCGATTAATATTACTAAAGTCGAACTAATAACACTCAAAGGGCCGCCAACAACCGCAATAATAACGTTAGTGATACAAAAAATACTGGTTTGCAAGCCCATCACTTTACCTTGCCCTAAATGACCAAAATATTTGGATAAATAGGTTGGCACCATTCCATTAGTAATGGCGATCCAGCCGCCAATAACAAAAAATAGAGGATAGATCATAGCTGCTGTTGAAAAGGGTTGAATGGCAATTAATAGTGCTAGTGCAATACCGCCACCGATCATCGAAGCGACTTCGCCAAATTTATGATTGATCTTATCAACCCAAAAGCTACTAACCACCACCATGCAAGCGGTCAAAGCAACCGTCGCCCAAGCGATACCACGACTATCGAAGCTTAGTTTATCGACAAACCAGACTGGATAAAAATCGTAAAAAGCATTCAGCCCCATCGAGTACAAAAAGTAAAACCAAAAAACGGGTAACACTTCTTTATGTTTTAACACGGTTAAGGAGTTATTTTCCTTAATCAATCGCCAAAATCGATACTCCGGTTTGGGTCGTTGCTGACGTCGCTCAATAGTAAAAAATACCATAGCTAAAGCGATTAGGATCCCAACAGCGGCAATGTTAAACACATTAGCAACGCCGTAAACCATCAAAAAGCCACCTATTAAAGGGCCAACCAACCAGCCGACATAAGTCGCCGCATAGACTAAAGAAATGGCTTTCGTTCGTTCGATATGCGGATGTAACTCTGCGCCAATGGCTCTAGCAATCGAAATATTACCTTCACAAATACCCGTGACTAACCTAGCCAAAGTAAAACCGATAAAGGATTCATGAACCACTGACAATGCCGTTAAAAAATAGCCTATAGCGCTACCGCTTAAGGTTAGCAACAGTACTTTGCGCCGCCCGTAATGATCCGATAAAGCACCCACAAAAATACTACCGATAAGTAGCCCCAATGGATAAATCGCCAAAGAAAATCCTAGCAATACCTTAGGATGAAACCCCATAAAGTGGGTTAAATCGTTAGCTGGATAATCAATAAAATAAGGTGCTAAAACCGGATACGGCAAAGCAATACCGGCAGTTCCTAATACTGAAATCAACATCACGCTAAACAGCGTTAGTTTGGCTTTTGCAGGAGTCATTAAGCTAATGAATTATGGTATTTTGAATGTCTGTCTTGAGTATAGGTAGCTTGCCAAAGGAATGCTAATAAAACTTTGTTTAAGCTAGCGACGCTCGAAAAAAGTTCAAACTGAAGTATCCGTCCTTATCCGTCCAAGTTTTAATTCGTTGGAATCCTGAACCCTGCGCCATCTTGTCGATATCCTCTAAGCTAAATTTATAGGAGTTTTCAGTGTGTATGGTTTCGCCAGCTTTAAAGTCGATTTGCTTGCCATCAACAAAGTAAGCTTGCTGCTGCATGCTCACCAGATGCATTTCGATTCTATGCAGTTTTTCATTGTAAAAAGCCCGATGGCTGAATTTTGATGCATCAATAGCGCTCCCCAATTGACGATTCACATTGCTGAGCATATTAAGATTAAATTTAGCAGTCACTCCATGAGTGTCGTTGTAAGCTGCTTCTATCACCGCTGGTTCTTTGTGCAAATCCGCTCCCAGCAAAATACCTCCATCATCGCCAACAAGCTGTCGCATATTTTTCAAAAAACTAACCGCGCTTTCAGGCTCAAAGTTGCCAATAGTAGAGCCAGGATAAAAGACGTAACTGGGTTTATTCCGAAATTCTTTCGGAATTTCGATAGGCTTAGCGAAGTCGCTGACAATCGGATACACTTTTAACCAAGGAAATTTATCTTTTATAGTCTGCGCGGCCTGCTGTAAAAATCGCTTGGAAACATCTTGCGGTAAATAAGCTTCTGGATGAATGGCTTCTAAAATTAATTGTATTTTCTCGCAGGCACCAGCGCCAGGTTCAATAATCACCGCCGATTTATCAAAATAGCTGGCCATCTCTTCGGCATTCTGGATAAGAATAGTCCGCTCGGTACGGGTTGGATAATATTCATCTAACTGAGTGATTCTCTCAAACAATTCCGAGCCATTTTTGTCGTAAAAATATTTAGGATTAATATATTTCTGTTCAGCTAAAAGCCCTGCTAATAAGGCTTCTTGTTCTTTATTCAACACTAGAGGTCCTTGGCTAATCGAATTCCCGAAAACTGCCAGCGCGCTTCCGGATAAAAAAAGTTACGGTAACTAGAACGCATATGATCGCAGCTTGTTACACAAGAACCGCCTCTCAATACCAGTTGGTTACACATAAATTTCCCATTGTATTCGCCGACTGCGCCTGCAGCAGCTTTAAAGCCCGGATACGGAGAGTAGCTACTTGCAATCCATTCCCATAAGTCGCCATAAAGTTGTTGTACTGCCAAGTCGCCTCTATTAGCCGATATTTGATTAGCGCCGGCAGCAAGCGGCTTGAGTGCATCCGACTCGATAAAATTGCCTTGAACCTCTTGTTGAGCAGCAATCAGCTCCCACTCTGCCTCAGTCATCAGCCTAGATTGCGCCCAACGAGCAAAGGCATCGGCTTCATAAGCACTGATATTCGACACCGGCGAAGCCAAGTCCAAGGGTTGTAAACCGTAATAGCCATAATGAAACCAATTCCCTTGTTGTCCTTGCGACCAATAAAGTGGCGCTTGCCAGCGCTTTTCTTGTATCTTTGCCCAGCCATCGCTAAGCCAAAATTCTGGACGCTGATAGCCTTTATCGTCAATAAAGGCCAAGTATTCACGATTCGTTACTAACCGATCAGCAACTAAAAAATCTTTAATAAATACTTGGTGACGAGGATATTCATTATCAAACGCAAAGCTTCCATCATCCGCCTTGCCAATAGTCACTAGCCCCCCTTTTTGCGTTACCCATTCAAGCTTGGCAGGCTCAGAGAGGTTGCTATTAAGATTTGCCATAATTGGCTCTTGGAGTGCTGGCTTTTTATAGGCCGGATATAACGGATTTTGATACCAGTTATAGAGTAAATCCGTTAGTAGTAATTCTTGGTGTTGCTGCTCGTGATTAATTCCCAGCTCTAATAAATACAGCGCTTTGGGTGAACTATCGGCTAAACCTTGAAATAGCTTTTCTATACGCTCAGAAATTGCTCGACGATATTCGAATACCGCTTTTACGGTTGGCCTTGATAAGAGTCCACGCTTGGATCGCAAAAATGGTTTACCAACGCCATTGTAATAAGAATTGAATAGGTAACTGAAGTTTTTATCAAATGAGGTAAAATTGGCTTCGTATTTTTCTAAAATAAAGGTTTCAAAAAACCAACTGGTGTGTGCTAAGTGCCATTTGACAGGGCTTGTTTCAGCTACAGCTTGTAGCCCATAATCTTCAACTTCCAGTGGCTGGCAGAGCTGTTCTGTTTGCAGGCGGCATTTTCTAAACCGAGAAATTAAGCTTTGATAACAAAAATCTGGGGCAATTTCCTTCGAGTTCACGCTAAACCTAGTTACGTTTCTAACCGTCTAAAAAGTCTACTTTACCACTAATCCATACTTTATTCTTTTCGATTTTACTCAATATCACGGCACCAGAATCAGAAAGCTGCTCAGCAACAAAGTGGCTTTTGCCTAATCTTTGCTGCCAATAAGTTGCTAACACCCGATTGGCGGATCCGGTTGCAGGATCTTCATCAATGCCATGCTGCGGCGCAAAATAACGCAATTTAAAATCAAAGCCATCATTGGCAGCTTGAGTGGCGATGATAGCTCTATTGGTTATTCTCGAAAACCCCTTAAAATCAACCCTCACTTGCTTAAGGTCATCCGCTGGATGCCACTCTAAAATAGAATAACCTTGATCGCCGCCTACCTTGGCTATTTGATAAGGCGCTGGGGAAAACATTGCAAAAACCTCAGGCTCAACCTCACTGGCTTCGATCGCTAAAGGCTCAAATCCCAGCCATAGTTGCTGCTTATTATCTTCGATCGCCACCAAACCAGCAGCTAATTCAAGCTGTTGCAAGTGCTGACTGTGGCTATGTTTTTTTAGATAACAAGCAGCTGCTAATAGACCATGGCCACACCATTGAATCTGCTGCTGCGCATTATAAATACTGAGTTTTGGACTGGATCTTAAGGATTGTTTTTCGACAAAAACCGCGGCAGGCTTCTTGAGCTTTTGGACAAGTTTGACAGCTTGACGATCACTAATTTTCGATTCGGTTGCAAAAATTGCCGCCTGCGTACCCTGATGCTCGTCATCAAAAAACACTCGGGCAATGGCAAGTAGCTCTACCCTAGACTTCACAAGTAACGTTCACAAGTATTAATCATCTCTTGACGCAGTTTATCATCGGGTAATAAGCCAGTACCAGCAGCCATATTATCTTTTAAGTGTTTAATTTTACTGGTGGCAGGAATGGCGCAAGTGACCGCTGGGTGCGAAATGGCAAACTTTAGATAAAATTGTGCCCAGGTATTGCAACCGAGTTCAGTAGCATAGCTTGGCAACTGCTTCCCTTTAGTATAACCAAACAGTTCCTTAAAAGGACGGTTAACGATAATCGCAATGCCTTTGTCTAAAGCTAAGGGCAACAAATACTTTTCAACTTTACGATCACGAATGTTATAGGTGATTTGCACAAAGTCCAAAGGCTCGGTTTTCATGATCTCGATTAGTGCTTGGTGTTCCCGACCTGCGTAAGTGGTAATACCCAAGTAGTTAATCAAGCCCACTTGTTTCCATTGGCGCAAAGTTTTGAGGTGAAGTTTCCAGTCCACCAAATTGTGGATTTGCATCAAATCAAATGACTTTAATCGCCATAAACGCAGAGACTCTTGCATTTGCTCGATTCCTGCTTGTTTGCCGCGAGTCCAAACTTTAGTAGCAGAAAAGAGTTTTTTGGGATAGCCTAATTGTTCTAGGCAGTAGCCAATAACCTCTTCTGAGCTGCCGTACATAGGAGACGAATCAAGCATTTCACCGCCTAAATCAAAAAATGTTTTTACCAGTTGAAGTCTTTCGGGTAACTCTTTCGATGATAAATCAATATTCAGATTTTTATTGGTACCCAAACCTATAACAGGGATCAGCTCGCCTGTTGAAGGGATTTTATTGGCCAGCATTTGCTTGCTAGCCGCATCGCTAATGGTCTTTGCTTTAGCAAAAGCTGAGCTAGCGCCTAAAGCGAGCAAAGCCTGTGTAAAAGTTCGTCTTTTCATCAGAAAGATACCGTCTCGAAATCACGCGCCTTATCTAGCCGCTCTTCGCGCGAACGCTTGTGTTCTTCTTCAGCGACTTCCAACTTGGTTTTTTCTTCTAGTAACGCTATGTGCATTTTTCGATACATTTTTAGCGAATAAAAACTAAAAGGACTGAAGAATAACTTAATAATAACCGGCATCAGCTCAATCGCAATGAAAAATATTTTTAGCAGCCAACTAAATAGAATCGCTGCTTGACCAATTTCTGGATCATTATGGATACTTTGCAAACCTAAGTAGCGTCTTAAAAAACCGGTTTTAACCTCATAAAACAAACCATCATTTTCTAAAGTTACTCTATATTCGTCGAGCTTTATCTGTTTTTGCTCAATCTGGTTAGCAAGCTCCACTTTAGCCAAAGCAATAGATTCTTCTAGTCGGCTCAAACTGGTTTGATTGGACTCAAAATTAGCCACTCCTTCTGCCAAAATATTACTTTCCTTTTGCACCTCATTCACCGCAGAAGTTGCTGAATCAATATCTGGGTTTAGTGCCGCAAGTTTAGATTTAGCGTCAGCCAAACTGAGCTCTAATACTGCAATCTGCGTTTCAAGATCGGTATAGGTTTTAACTGCTCGACGATATTTAGGCCCTTCGGTGGGTGCTCTACCGTCTCGACCAGTTCTTTCTAATAAGGCTTCATTAAACCAATAATTATAATCCTGTCGCGCTTGCGCGATGCGCTCATTAATACCCGCAATTTCAGCAATTAACACTTGTTGGGATTTTTGTAGCTCGCTCAAATTGGTCTGCTTCACCGTAAGGTTATTTTGCACCACGTCCGGATCGGAAGATTGCTCGGTGGCTTTGTAGCTGTTGATTTGGCTCCGTAGTGCATCAATTTGCACGCCTAGATCTGCAACCCGCTTTTTGTCCACATCAATCGAAGTATCCAGCTCTTTTTCATAAGCCGCTAATCGGGAGAAATACTCTTTATTATTTTGATTTGACTCTTTTTGGATTTGTTCATCGATAGCTGATGACTGCAAACTAATCTCTGCCAAAGTCGCCAAACCAATAGCGATGATTAGCGAATAAATAATTCGTGGAATAAGCCCGAGCAAACTACGAAAGGGTAAACCATTTTTAAAGGGATTTCGGAGCGCCCAATCAGAACCTATTATTGCCTGATCGAGAAAAAATAGGGTTAACGCAAAAATAAATCCGGCTATAACCGCAGCAGTTGTTCCTAAGAATAAAGAAACACCGTAGGAAAAGAGCAAAAAGGTAAAGGCAAACGTGACGATTTGCCGAAAAACCATGGCATAAGCCAACATACGATCGTATCGACCACATGAAGCCAGTACTTGTGAATCGGTTAGCGACAAAAAGGAAATAAAACGAAAAAATAAGGAATCTTGCTTTGCTTGAGCCTCTTGCCCCTCAAGCGCCTTTTCTTCTTGGATAGTATCAGACATAAAAGCACCCAACTTGATTATCATTGTTCCAATCAAGCAGATCACCCATTGACTTTATAACACCCAATTTATTAGAGCCAGCGCCAATTTAAGCTTCTCTGCTCTGTTATTAATCATTTTGACACAAATCCAACACAAATGGTTCATTGACCTATGTATAAAAAGTGTAAAGAAGTATGTTAAATCAATTGCTTAGCTAACTTATGCTTTAAACGATATTAAGCCTAATCGATAAAATTTACTCCGATGCTAGCAAATCGCTTCCAGCATTCAGTTTAATTCTAAGCAGATCTCATTTTGAAAGATTGGATTTGCTGGATGAATCAGCATTGACTAAAGTTAACTACTCAAACACCCGAAGGAGTTCGATATGCATACCAAGTTAAAACTTTTAGGACTTATGTTATTAGCCTTGAGCATCACTGCCTGCTCAACAACTAAGGGCTCTTCAACAGCCGAAAAAAGAGCCTTTGTGGAAGAAATGCGCCAAGATGCGCTGAAACAGCTCTATGCCAAACATCCTCAGGCCCGTGCAGAAATAGCTCAGTCGGCAGGTTATGCGGTGTTTAGTAATATTAATACCAACTTAATTTTTGTGAGCACTGGCGGCGGCTATGGTATTGCCACCAACCGTAAAAATGGTCAACAAACCTACATGAAAATGGCCAGCCTTGGTCTTGGGCTTGGCGCTGGTTTAAAAGATGCTCGCCTAGTCATGATTTTCAAAAAGGATCATGACTTTGGAAGCTTCGTGGACAATGGTTGGGATCTTTCTGGTCAAGCTGGTGCTTCCGCCCAATCCGATGAACAAGGCGGACACGCGGCGGCGGCTAAGTCCGTCGATTTTGACGTAAAAACCTACAAATTAACTAAAGCTGGTGTTTCTGCTGAAGTGACCATTGATGGCACTAAATTTTGGCAAGATGACGAACTCAATTAATATCGTCATTGAAACCCTTAGCAAGAGCTTTAAAGCCCTCTGAAGTCTTTAAAGCTCTTGGCCTCTTTTCTGTAGATTTAATTCAACCAGTATAAATTTACCTCGCCTCACAAAAGCGGTAATCTTAAAGCAATAAACCAGTCAGGCGCATCAAGCGCAAATTAAAGTCTATGCCTAGTTCTTACCCTAATAGTTATTATGCAGCCACCAGTCGTTATCAAATAACAAACAGCCCGCTACCGCAAAAGCTTGAAGTCGAAACCTGTATTATTGGCGCAGGTTATGCCGGTTTAATGACCGCTTTGGGTTTGATTGAACGTGGCCATGAAAGTGTTGCCATAGTTGAGAAAAACAAAGTTGGCTTTGGCTGTTCTGGCAGAAATGGCGGCTTTGTCTTTGGTGGCTATTCATTAGGACCCAAAGCACTGATTAACCAAGTAGGCGAAGATAAAGCGCGTGATTTGTACCAACTGACCAAGTCTGCAGTTGACTTAATTCGTCATCGCGTTGCGCAATATGAGATTGATTGCGATCTGGTTGGTAAAGGCGTGATCTGGGCAAATTGGTTTAACGACCAACAATTCCTGCTGCAAGAAAAAGCTTTTATGCAAGACAAAATGGGACTGGATTGGACTTACCTTTCCCCAGAGCAACTCAAAGAGCAAATCAAGAGCGAACGCTATCATGGTGGTTTGTTCGAGCCTAACGCTATGCATTTTCATCCCTTAAATTATGCGCTGGGTGTAGCGCAAGCCATCACTCAACAAGGTGGGCAAATTTTTGAAGATTGCGAAGTGTTGGATATCGATTATCAATCAGCAGAAAAAACCGTCAAAACAGCTCAAGGAAACATTAGCGCAAAAAACGTTGTACTTTCTGGTGGCGGTTATTTGGGTGATTTATGTAAACCGGTTGCTCGCTCTATTTTACCCATCGCCACTTACGTGATGGCGACCGAACCCCTTGGCGATCGCCTTAAGGATTTTATCAATACCGAAGCCGCCATCTACGACACCCGCTTTGCATTCGACTATTATCGAGCACTAACCGATACACGGATCCTGTGGGGTGGCCATATTCACGCCAATACTAACAAGCCCAAAAACCTCGACTATTTATTGAAGAAAGATCTAGCTAAAGTTTTTCCCGAACTGCAAAACCTCAAGGTTGAATACGATTGGCAAGGATGGATGGCTTATGCACGCCATCAAATGGCTCAAATTGGTCAAGTTGCACCCGGGGTTTGGTATGGTATCGGTTTTGGCGGTCATGGTGTCGCGCCGACAACTGCAGCCGGTGAAGTGTTAGCCGAAGCTATTTCGGACCAAGGCGATAGCTATAAACAATTCGAGCCTTGGGGTTTGCCTTGGAATGGCGGACCTTTTGGTCCAGCCGCAGCTCAACTCAGTTATTGGTGGTATCAACTTAAAGATTACTTAAAAGAAAAGCTTCAATAAGTCTTAGTTTTGGCTTTGGCACCATTTCTGTTGTTTATTAAAAAAAGCTTTATGTAACTTATATGTGGCACCTGATTTTGGAAAGCTACCGCAATAACTTGTTGGCTGTTCCTTAATGCACTTGCCGAAACGACTTTCAAACTTCTGCTTAGCATTTTCGTCGGTTTTGATTAAAAACTGATATAAAGCGCCCTGACTGGCCGCATCATTAGCCAACATGGTTTTTAAACTATCGCAGCTAGCGAAGTCTTGTAATTGAATCGGACGGCAAACACCTGCTTGGTTATAACCAATAGAACCAAAATCCGCAAAAACGGTACCTTTTTTTATTAACTTACGATTAATCGCAATACGAAAACTCGTCGGCTCGCTCAGTTCGTTATAACCAGTTGGATAGGTAATAAAGCCAGTATTATCCTTGGTCGGCGGTAAATAAACGGCCTTCTCGACCAGCGTTTTTTGTGCAGTGGATAAATCAATAATCCTATCCTCAATCTGCGGATCAAGATTACAGGCTAGACCTGCATGCTCAGCAGTGGAAAAGTGCATAATATAATCGGTTGGAGTTTTACCTAAATAAACCGCCGGACCGTAAGATATACTTGAAACCGGATCACCAGCAGCAGCATTTTTAGCTCGACGATAGCCTAATAGTTTGCCATGGTATTTAAATCGCTGATCTTGGGATAGGTCTTTATTTTTAAGCTCTTCTTTCGCGTCACTGATTAACTGGTCAAGGCCGTATGGCAAATCATTTAAAAAACCAGGGTTGATCTTGTCTAAAGCAATTGCACGTAAAGCCGATTTACTCATCACATACTCTTCTGAGCTGTTGGCGTTGGGCGGCCCAATACCTTCAAATTGCTTCAACAGTTTTTCGATCAATTGCAAATTTTCGGTATCAATTGAGTGCTGATATAACTCCAATACTGACTCAATCCCAAAGGAGCTTTTAACCAAAGCCACATAATCGTGGAAAGACTTATTATTAATAAAGTCAGGAAAACTTTCTCGCGCTCGAATACCGGCATAGGCATACTGTTGAGCGTTATTAAAAATCTCGAACTGGCGATAGTTCATCGACACCAGCATGGCAATTTTTTCCCGATGCCCCCAAGTGTATAAAACCCTTTCGCTACTTTTAGCCGCTCGCGCGCAAGAAGCCAAATAGTGCTCTAGAGCATTGCCGCTAGTCCAATCAATGTCGGCATTACAGGCAGACACCCTTGGCGTCGCCAATAAACCAACACTCAAAAAGCCTATTAAAAGGGCAAGTTTCATCGACACTGTCAACCTAAGGACTTGATTTTGCAGCGGCAGAATCTTGCGCTGGCGATTCCGGTTGCGCCAGCACTGGGGCTGTGTTGTACCAAATCACCTTCTTTTCTGGCCCCAGCTCAATAACGGCCTGCCCTGCCTTGATTAGCTCCATTTGGTTTTTAGTAGCATCGACGACCAACTTAGCAAAGCGATCCGCACGAACTTTTTGACTGATCGACTCTAAGCCCAATTTTTGCCCCCACTGCTCAATTTGTAGATTCGTTAAACAACCCAAATCATTCGGCGAATCGGAACAATGACTTTTAGCAATCCGACCAACGTTGTAATCAAGCACCCCTTGGCGAGAGTCCATTTCACTGCCAATAGGAGTCGGCAGCTGAATCATAAAGGCGTAAGGGCTACGGTAGTTTTCCACCTTGAAATCACAAGCATCACTTTTATCGCTACAAGTTCGTGCTTCATTTTCCAATTGGCGCAAAGCGACCAATACTTCATCTTGAGCCCGCTTTAAGCGCTGAATACTTTCATTGGTTTCTTCAGCTAATTGTTTATTAAGCTGTCCCTGCTGACCTTCGCAGCTTTTAAGATTAGCGCTTTGGCTATCTAAATCTTTAGCTTTTGTCTCTAAGGCCGCTTTCCATTCATTTATTTTCTTTGTATTAAAACCATTGATGCTGAAATTATTATACTGATCTTGATAAGCTTTTTGCGCTTGCTTATAAGCCGCCCATTCATTTTGGCAACCTACAACCGTGCTGGTTAAGTTACCATCACTATCGACCGTCCAATGCACATAGCCACTAGGATTAACCAAGACCTGTTCGATTTCATCGTACAGGGTATTGTAAGCGCCCCAATAGCTAGCGAGCTGATCAAACTCAGTTTCTTTATCCGGCAAAGGATTTCCGGGCCAATTGGAAAGCATTTCATAAGGCGTAATCGCAATTTGGAAATCTTTTGGCGCCACATAAGCATCGAGCGATAAGGTTTTAAGCTTATCAATTAAATCTTGCTGACTCGATGGAATAGCGTCACCCTTACCACCCGTTAAAAAGATCGAAATGTCCATTCGATCACTGGAACTTGACTCAGTTTTGCCCTTTTGCACCTTACTTTCGAAGCGAGCACCCCAGCCGCTACCTGACATTTGCGCGCTGAGTTTTTCTTTTTGACTTTTGGAAGTGCTTTGAAAACTGATGGTTGCGGTCAATTTAGCGCCACCATAAATTGCGGAAACAAAAGAAGAGCCACAATGCCTGCGGAAATTAGCTTTATTTTTCTCGCGTGCCAATTTTAGCGCATGCGGCGTTAGGCGAATGGCACCACGGGAGCCACCACGTTCATTAATATCCGACTGATAGCTTGAGGTTTTTGAACCTTCCTCAGGCACTGGCGAAGCATAACGCACCCCATTAAGCACGGTAGCATTTAAGACAAAAGTTGATGATTTGCTATTAATATTTTGCGACTTGGCAAAAGCAGCTTTACCAGAAGCCTCAAAACCAATGGTTTTTACCGAAGCTTCCGCTGACATACCCAAGCTTTCCATCAATTGATAACTATCATTGACTTCCTTCATAGTCATGTAACGGGTTTGCGCTGGCTCTTCACCAGGAACAAACTCCACACAAATCGACGGAATGGGCTCTGAATCGCCACGATTCCAGCCCCAGCCTAAAGCAACGCCGGTTAGCGGACTTTCGATGATTTCGACCGCACCGACCGCATCGAATGTACTAAAAGCCCCTTTATCGCCTTGGTTAGCTTTATCACCATTGGCAGCATTGCCATTAGCGGGCTCACCCGTATTAGATTTGGAGCATGCGGTAAATAAAAATGAACTGATGGCTAACCACAACGTGGCTTTAATGGCCTTACTGATAGGCGCTACTAACGACTCCCCTTGCATATACTACTCCTTGTAATATATTTATGATTAACTCGAACAAACTACCTAAGCCTAGCGGCTTTGTAACTATAAGTCCTTGAGTTAGTTAACAAAGTTTGATTTCTTAGGATTATAGAAAAAACCGCTATTTTGGCTTGTAGGTGTTGTTATGGCTTTGATAAACCAAATTCGTCAGCAAATTTTCAGCGGCAAAAAGCTTACTAAATAAACGCTTGATCGCGAGATTCTTTGAAGCCGTTTTTTTATCAAAATAGGAATGACTATTGGCCACGCCTTTTAAGCCGGTAAAGTCTATATAATAAGTGTTTTTTGCTGTTAGGTTACGCAGATAATGGCCCAGCCTAGCCCTTTGTTCCTCACCAGGTTTTCTGCGCGACCATGACAGAGCATAATCGTTTGCATTGATTAAAACATAAACGCCTTTACGCGCTCTAATTTTTTCTACCCAAGCTTTATGGTTTAGATTATTGGCATCTGCTGCAGCCAAAATAACATTGTCAAATACTAGGTTCCGTGATTCCGCGAGGCTGCTGTTCAAGGCATGTTTCAATACATAATTACCCATGCTATGACATAACAAAGACACCGATAAACTGCATTCTTTTTCCAATAGTTTTGCAACTAACTCACGCTGCTTGGTTAAATTATCGGAATGTTTATTTTTAGCTATAATGGCAATCCTATCGCGCATCGCCTCGGTCAACAGCGCATAATAGTGTCCAACTATATCGATAAAGCGATTAAGCGCATCCTCAGAAGCCCGCGCATCACGCTTATCGGCCAAATACGATAAGGTTCCAGACATGGCACCGCCACCGTTAGCTGGCCAGCTAAAAGGGGTCACTATCACATTATAAAGTCGCTCAAGCTCGCGAGCGCTGCTGTAAATATCCTTGATATCATTATTGTAACCATGCACATAAATCAAAACGTTTTTACAGTTTTTGGTAGCTTGGTCAAAGGTTTCGCAAGCAATTCTTAACGGAACAAAGTGCTGCTGATTCTCGTCGATGGATAAATGGTATTTGGCTTTTAAGGCAGCCACTTCGCTTTTTGGCAAAACATCATCGAGCAACTCAACGCTAGGTTTAGTCACCCCAGTTATCGACACCGCCGAGAGCTCATTTGGCCCTAAAGCATTGGGATGTTTGGTAAGCTTTTTATAGCCTGACTGGTTATCGTCAAAAGCACGATTAGTTACAAAATACATCTTAAAATCCTTCTAAATCAAATCTATTTCCACAGTTAAAACTTAACAGAAATCAACGAATCATGTTGTGAACTTAATCAATGCAAATATGCATCAAAACGCGATTTTATCTGAGCTTTAAGGGCTTACTACCCATATATCAACGTTTTATTCACGCGCTGTGAGTTACATTTTTTAATATTAACTTTTTAGTGTTGTGTAATACCCCCAAAAAAAGCACTACTTTATAGCGCCGCCAGGCGCTTTTTTTTAAACATTTGCGATAATTTACAACAGCGGGGAGTGAATGAGTAGTTATCTGATCTTTGGCGCCAGTGGCGGTATTGGCGGAGCTTTAAGCAAACTCTGTCTGAATAAAAGAAATAAACTTGTCGCAGTCAAACGAGCCAAGCAATATGCACTATTTCAAGATAACCCCAACTTAACTTCCGTATTACTCAACCCGCTTGATGAGCAGCACTTGCAGCAACTGGCAACTGATATTGCCGGCGAAAAGGTAACTCGCATCATCAATTGCTGCGGACTACTACACGGTACAAACCCGCCCATATCGCCAGAAAAGCGCATTGCCGATTTTAAAACCTCCGCTTTTCTATCGATAATGCAAGCTAATACGCTCATAACACCGCTAATAGCTAAACATTTATTACCATTGTTTGATAAACGCCAAAGTAACATCTTTGCCGCTATTTCTGCAAGGGTTGGCAGCATAAGCGATAATCGCCTGGGTGGCTGGTATTCCTACCGCGCCTCGAAAGCAGCGCTCAACCAGATCATCAAAACCTTGTCTATTGAATACCAAAGAACCCATAAGAAAACCGCCATTATTGCACTGCACCCCGGCACCACTGATACTGAGTTGTCCAAACCGTTTCAATCGAATGTGCCAAAAGATAAATTGTTTAGTGCCGATTTTAGCGCACAAAAACTCTACAGCATTATCGAGAATTGTAGTCATAACGATAATGGTAGCTTTATTGCTTGGGATGGCAGTTCGATCGAATGGTAACCTTAGTATCTGCTAGCATCAGCTTTTAATGGCATGATGATAAAAACTAAGCGATGACAAAAAAATACAAAACTCTCAGACTGATCCTTGGCGATCAGCTCAATGCGAACCACTCTTGGTATCGAACATCGTCTAATGATGTCTTGTACCTTATTGCTGAACTTAAACAAGAAGCGACTTACGTAAAACATCATATTCAAAAACTGTGTGCCTTTTTTAACGCTATGGAGCAATTTGCTAATGCACTAAAAGCTTCAGGTCATCAATTATTGCACCTAAATCTAGAACAAACTAAACAATACCAAAATCTACCAAATTTACTCGAAAGCTTGTGCCAACAATATCAAATCGAAAGTCTTGAATACCAACAACCGGACGAATATCGACTGCATCGGCAGCTACATAATTTAACTATTCAAAATTCAGTAACTAAAACTCCCGTCAAGATCCGCTGCTATGACTCTGAGCATTTTTATCTCGCACCTCATGAGTTTAAAGACTACATCAAACCCAACCACCATAACCGAATGGAAAGCTTCTATCGTAAAATGCGCGCTCGCTTTAATATTTTGATGAAAAACGATAAGCCCGAAGGTGGTCGTTGGAATTTTGATACACAAAATCGCAATAAATTAACCCAACAAGATTTATCAGAAATTCCTCAACCAAAAATCTTTACCACCGACATACAAAACATCAAACAACGGATTGATAAGCATAAAATCCCTTACTTTGGGCATATTGATGAAACCTTATTGTGGCCCAGTAACCGCAAGCAAGCGTATCAGTTGCTCGAACACTTTTGTAAATATTGCTTGCCCCACTTTGGTACTTTTCAAGATGCTATGACCCAAAACCATGAAGCGGCTTGGACTCTTTACCACTCGAGATTATCCTTTGCCTTAAACAGCAAAATATTAAGCCCTAGAACGGTTATCAACCGAGCCATCGAGGCATATCGTGCCGATCCAACTATTGATATTGCCCAAGTAGAAGGTTTTGTTCGACAAATTCTTGGCTGGCGTGAATACGTCCGCGCAGTTTACTGGCAGAATCAAGACGCCTATTCCAGTGCTAACTTTTTGAAGGCTAAGGCTAAGCTTCCTGATTATTTTTGGCACGGTAAAACACGGATGAACTGTATGTCTCATGCTATAAAACAATCCTTAGACTTTGCCTACGCTCATCATATTCAGCGCCTGATGATTACCGGTAACTTTTGCTTGCTTACCGGAATCGACCCGGCTCACGTAGATGAGTGGTATCTTGGTATTTACATTGATGCGATCGAGTGGGTCGAAATGCCCAATACCCGCGGCATGAGTCAATTTGCCGATGGTGGCTGGGTAGCAACCAAACCCTACTGTTCCAGCGGTAATTATATTAATAAAATGAGCGATTACTGCAAAGATTGCCATTATGACGTTAAGGCTAGAACCTCGGCAGACGCTTGCCCTTTTAACAGTCTCTATTGGAATTTTTTAGACAAACACAAAGACAAACTGGCAAAAAACCCACGGCTCTCCATGCCCTACCGTAATTGGAATAAGATGAATCAAGACATGCAAACAGATATTATCGATAAAGCCCAAGATCTGATGCTTCACATCGAAGAGCTTTAAACCCAAGAGAAACAAATCAATTGATTTTATTGGGCTTAAAGCTTACTAATGCTTAGGCTAGCGAAAGCTTAACATCAATATTATTGCGCGTAGCGTTGGAATAAGGGCAAACTTGATGCGCCTTTTCCACTAACTCTTGTGCTTCCGCTTCTGCTAAACCAGGCAGTTTTACAGCCAACTCGACCGTTAACCCAAAGCCGCCAGCCTCGCGCGGGCCAATACCGACAGTTGCCGTAACGGTAGCATCAGGCGCAACTTTTAATTCAGGATTTTGCGACTGCACAAATTTCATGGCGCCAATAAAGCAAGCCGCATAACCCGCTGCAAACAATTGTTCAGGATTATTACCCTCGCCGCCCGCACCGCCTAACTCTTTTGGTGTCGCTAAGTTTACTGAAAAAGAATCGTCCAAAGTACGCGCAGAACCATCGCGGCCACCAGTAGCTACCGCAGAAGTTTGATATTTAACATCAACAGACATAATCATTCCCTATAATTTTATAATTAGTAATAAACAGCAAATTCTACCGACTCTGTGAATAACAGCAATTTAAAGAATAAAAACCGTCCATTAACAATTTCTATTCGCGACTTTTAAGCGTTTGTTGACCTCGCTCCGCAAACTTTAGCATGCACCATACTTTAAGATACCCCTGCAATTTTGAAGCGCCGTTTTCTGTGGACACTGGGGATTCATATCACGCCATTTGGTTTCTACATATGGACCATCTTTTTTCTTACGGCAAGAACATTTGACGTGACTGCCACCGTTAGCTTTCCACTCCGTCACACACTTCTCGCAGCTTCGTTGATAGCCGCCTGTAGGCATTTTGGGGGTAAAGCCACTATCAACCAGATGGATATTGTTATGCAACTCGGAACGGACCTTGTTGTAACATTGCGGCTGATTCGGATCTTCGCCACACTGCGCATCCAGCACTGGCTTTAGCCATAAATCATTGAGCATAGTTTTATAGCTAGCGTCTGAAGGTTTTTGACAAATATCCAAAGTTTTCGAATCGCTAATCAGTGGATAAAAAAGTCGATAATCAAATTGACTGAGTTTATTCTCGATAATCTGAGTAGTTTGCGGACAATTGGCATCGCCCGACTTTATTCTAGTGTTCATTCGCAAAGCCTTTTGGTCACAGCTTTGCGGGTTGCTCATACTTGAAACCATTTGCTTAGAGCAGGTTTCTAAAGCTTTAAAAACACTCTTATTAAAGTCTAAAATTTCATCCTGCTTATCGGCTAAGCACTGCTTCGAGACGGCTCTTTCCCATTTAGATTTGCTGGTCAGGGAACCATCTCTAAACTGTCCCAAAGTATCCCAAACCGAGTTTAAATCACGATATAACCGTGCCGCATCAATCGCATCTTGAACGACTCCAAATCGATAGCTACCGCTATTGGGAATCAAAGAAGCATAGGAAACTACGCGGATCCGAATCGCCGCATCATTCTTGAAAACTTCGTGCTGAAAGGTATCGACCATATTTTTCATGCTAGAAATATCAGACAGTTTTAACTCTTTACCATCAGTCCCAACCGCTTGATAGCTGGCGCTAAACTGAGTGTTCTCGCTACTTTCAACACTACTAATAAACCCATCGACACTCACATCAAACGCGCCACCGGAACCTTTTAACGAAGACTCTAACTTTTTCTTACTTTCCTCAGAGTGTGACTCTAGCACAGCCAATACATTTAATCGGCCGCCATAATAAATATCGGCAACAAAGCCATCCCCGCACTGACGAAAAAACTCCTTTGGATCACTTTTTAGCAAATCAATATAATCTTGCTTAACACGAATATCGTTATACCGAGCCGCCATAATCGCATCGTCTAATTGAGTATCTGAAGTAGTAAAACTTAACGCCTTATCTGTGCTACCATGCAAAGAATTAGCACGCGTCTCAACCCCTACATGACCTGAAATATTGGTATTTTCAAAGTTTACCGTCTTACTTTGCGCATACTTGGCAGAACCCTCAGCTTTATAAATCAAACCACGATAACTGGCCGATGCATTAAGACCAAAACCATCTTCAATATCGCTTTTTGAGTGAACCAGTCGAAAGCGCCCTCTATACCTAGGATTTTTTTGCTCTGTCTTCGTTTCTGAATAGCTATCAGCCTCTAAACACGTGGCTCGCCCTGCACTGATGTCATTTTTTATACTATCCCAACCAACTGCTAACTTAGCACCCGGCTGATATTCAAGCATTTGATATTGAGTGCTGGCTTCCAACGAAAAACACCAGCAAAGAAAAGAAATAAAGGTAATAACAGAAATATTGCGACGCATCTTTGCCTCCAAACGCTCGAATCAAGCGCAGCTTCCTTACAAAGTGAAACTCCAAACTAATCCAATTTAAATATTATTGCTATCCATAGAGTCACAGTACGAAAAAAAACTAAAAAGCGTAAACCGCTTTAAACAATGGCTAAAACTAATACTTTAACTTGGCTCTAAGCGATTTCTTTTGCTGATTACGCTTCTTACTTTCAAGGCGGCGTTTTTTAGAACCGAGGGTTGGACGGGTTTTGATCCGCTTCTTTTGAGTTTTAATCGCGCTTTCAACAAAAGCTTTTAAACGATTTATTGCATCATCACGATTTCTGGCTTGAGTCCGATGGGTTTGTGCCTTAAGAATAAACTCACCATTAGCGGTTAAACGACTATCTTTAACCGCCAATAGCTTTTCTTTATAGTGTTCAGGAATTGAGGAGTTCTTAATATCCCAACGCAAATGAATCGCACTCGATACCTTATTCACATTCTGCCCGCCCGCTCCCTGCGCGCGAATAGCGGTAAACTCAAGTTCTTCAGAGTTGATGTAAAGGTTATTGTTTATAACCAAATTCACGATTAATACTTCTTAATCAAATCTTGTAATGCCAAACTTATCGTACGTTATTTTTAAAAGAATGAGAATATGACTTTTTGCAATCGGCCAAGTAGCTTTCATTAGACATTATTTTTTTAACTGCAGCTACAATAGCTTTCTCTGAGTAATAATGAAGCTCAGGATTTGAGTTCTTATAATGGAATTCATTGTTTCCTTTTTTCCAACAATTTTTAAATACAAGAGAACGAAAACAATGCTGGTTAACCTCTGGCTGGTTGGTTTGTTTATTTCTAAAAGGAAGGTGAAGCCTTAATTTTTCTTCATCATATTCTTTTAATCTCTTGTTTATTTCCTCGATAGCCTTACCACAAAGATATGGGTGTGAGCGCTCTCTATCTACTGGTTTTTCAATAATCATCGCATCTTTAAGACCTTCAACTCCTTTGTCGGCTGTTGACAAAGTTATAAAAGCCCCTGACTCATCCTCTGAATCTTTAGCAAAGACAAGCTTTACATTCAACGGAATTGCAAACTCAACATCGTTATTACTATTAACATCATCAGACAAACCTTCAATTAACTCTATAATCTCTTCTGCAGAGGCACCATATAAGTTTCTTAGCGTTGAAATTTTAGGTTGATTGAAGTCTCCCACCAATGAAATCATTCCAGCGTTTATATTGTTAAAAAAAGGCTGTTCTGTAAAGTCTTCGAAATGTTTTGAATAATTTAATACTCCAGATTGAAAAATTCTTGACAATAAGCCCTGTATTTCTGGCATCAATAAGTGTACGGCCCTATCCCTTAAGTCTGTAATTTTTAAAATGTTAGCTTTAACTTTACTGTTATTTTCAAATACTTGGTCTAAACAAGCTCTCAAAGATATTGTTTCTTTTATTTTTGCTTTTTTGCTTTTCCTATATATCGCATCTTCACAACTATTCTCCATTATTTGAGCTTTCAATAATTGTTCCCATGCAACACAAAAGCACATTACAAAAGAGTCCATCTTATTTTCCAAAGAAGGACGATTATATAACTCTAAAGCTAACATCATGTTTTCTTTGGATTTTTTTAATAATGCTTTAGACAATAAGTGCTTGCAATTGTGACCTAAAGCCCTTCGATGCTTACTCTGTGATAAAAGCTTAGAAAATTCAACTTCTGTTAAATTAACAGTATTTGAAGCTTCATATAATCCATTGTTTTCACTCAAGAAATCTGAAAGCTGACCTTTATTCCAATATGTTTTAAAGGTGCTTTCTGTCCATTTTGTAGCATCCAAAATTGCTTTTATATAAAATTTTTTTGACTGTTTTTCTTTGGTTTGTAAAAGTTCAAGTAAGCCTGAGTGAGATTTTGGTATTTTCATAGCAGTCCCTTTTTTAAAGTATTCTTACAAATAAAAAGCCGCTTAACAAGCGGCTTTTTAATGCAAATTTGCATTAAAATCAAGGTGTTAGCTGACTTTACTCGAAAAGCACTAAAATATTTCCTTCCATTAAAACTTTAGCACTACAGCCTATTATTAGCTTATAAGAATCAGCCTGATAAGGGCTTACAGCGAATATAATTTAAAACCCTACCTTTAAAACTCGTATGGGATTGTTCTTCCTCATCCAGTTTGCGCTGGCTGTGCTGAAAACCTAGTTTAACCATAGCATTACTAAACTTTGCATGGTTACCACGGCCTGGATCTACCACAATCACTTCGCACTCAGGTTTCGCGTGTAACTCTATAAATTGTGATAACAATTCAATATGCTCAACTTCGTAGAGTAAATCGCTACCAATAATAAGATCAAACTTACCTAAACTAGTATCTAAATCATTCCAGTCAGATTGTTCAAAAGGAATTTCATCGCCCGAATTTAAAGAAGCGTTAATTTTAAGAAAGGACTCAACTTCGGGATGATAATCAGTGGCACTAATATCCGCTGAGCGCTGATTAAGCACCAAGCTAGCTAAACCCACACCACAACCAACTTCTAAAATACGTTTTCCAACAATGTCTTGCCGAGCCATTAACCGAGCTAGAACTTCGCCTGACGACCATACAATACCGAAAAGAGGCCATTGAGCGGAAGATATACCCAAGTTTTTAGCGATATTTTCATCATCGGAAAATTGCTGCCTGTCCCGTAAACTGCGCACATGGATATCGAGGTCATCGATCTCGAAGGTTTGGTAACGAACTCGAAACTTACTCATATACTAATAACCGTTGGTTTGAATTAAACGCAACAAGTTAAAGTACTGTTCGCTACGCAAAGTGTTCTACCTTACAGACTTAACAATAAGATAGCCATTAAAACTAGCTACTATAACGTCATAATCTAATGAGCTATTTATTCGAATGGTACTCGAATATTTCCTTCCATTAAAACTCTAGCGCTGCGGCTCATAATGACTTTTTTAGCTTTCCATTGGCCTGTTCCTATGGAGAAATCCTCTTCGACTTCGGCACCAACTTTAAGCGTGCCTGAGGGATGACCAAATCTAACTGCATCGCGCTCTCCGCCACCAGCAGCTAAATTGACTAGGGTTCCAGGGATTGCTGAAGCGGTTGCGATTGCGACTGCAGCTGTGCCCATCATGGCGTGGTGCAATAAGCCCATGGATAAGGCGCGGACGTTTAAGTCGATGTCGCTTTCTGATATATCTTTACCGCTAGAAGAAGTATAGGATTTTGCAGGTGCAACAAAAGCGACTTTAGGCGTGTGTTGGCGAGTTTTCGCTTGTTCGATGTCAGTGATTAAGCCCATAGCAATCGCGCCATGGGCACGGATCTTCTCAAACATAGCTAAGGCTTTGGCATCACTGTTGATATTGGTTTGTAGCTCTGTGCCATTGTATGCGCCCTTTTCGCCATTGCCGCCATTAAATAAAGCTTCTGGTAACTCATCGGCGTTTAGAAAGATGGTTGGAATGCCTGCGGTAATCATGGTGGCGTTAAAAGTACCCACTTCTGGTACTTCTAATTTGTCCACTAGATTGCCCGTTGGGAACATGGGCGTATCGCCAGATACGGGTTCAACGAATTCGATTTTCACTTCCGCTGCGGGGAAAGTGACGCCATCCAGTTCAAAGTCGCCGGTCTCTTGAACTTCTCCATTAGTAATGGGCACATGGGCAATAATGGTTTTCTTGATATTGGCTTGCCAAATACGCACCACGCAAATACCATTCTCAGGAACCCGCTCAGGATCGACTAAGCCACTACTAATGGCAAAAGAGCCTACCGCCGCGGTTAAATTACCGCAGTTACCGCTCCAATCCACAAAAGGTTTATCAATCGACACCTGACCGAATAAATAATCCACATCGTGATCGGGAACAGAGGCTTTAGAAACAATCACCGTCTTACTGGTACTCGAAGTCGCCCCGCCCATACCATCGGTTTGCTTACCATAAGGATCAGGACTACCTATAACGCGAAGCAACAAACGATCGCGTACCTCGCCAGCGACCTGTGCCGCTTCTGGCAAATCGGTTAACTTAAAGAAAACACCTTTAGAAGTACCGCCTCGCATGTAGGTGGCTGGGACTTTGATTTGGGGCTTATAATTCATAAATAAACTCTAATAATTTGTACGAAATGTTGATTCAGAAGTGCGGAATTTTAATTGTTAGCACTTCTAACACAACTAAAGATTAAAATAACCACTTATGAATTAGCACTTAAGAAATCGTTGGCAAAGCGCTGAAGCACACCGCCTGCATCGTAAATTGATACTTCTTCAGCGGTATCTAAACGTGATTTCACAGGGATCTTAACTTGTTCGCCATTTTTACGCGTTACAACTACCGTCATTTCTGAACCTGGGCTGATTTCGCCTTCAACGTCGAAAGTTTCTGTTCCGTCGATGCCATAATCTTTGCGAGTTTCGCCATTAGTAAATTCTAATGGTAAAACGCCCATGCCGATTAGGTTAGTGCGGTGGATACGTTCAAAGCCTTCAGCGACAATCACTTCTACACCTGCTAGACGAACGCCTTTGGCCGCCCAGTCGCGTGAAGAGCCTTGACCATAGTCAGCGCCAGCAACAATAATTAGCGGCTGTTTGCGCTCCATATAGGTCTCAATCGTTTCCCACATACGCATTTCTGTGCCTTCTGGCTCAAGACGCGCTAGCGAGCCTTGTTTAATCTCACCATTTTCATCAAGTACCATTTCATTTAACAATTTCGGATTCGCGAAAGTTGCGCGTTGCGCGGTTAAGTGATCTCCACGGTGGGTTGCATAAGAATTATAATCTTCTTCAGGCAAGCCCATCTTATCCAAGTAAGCACCTGCGGCACTCGATTTTTGGATTGCATTCGATGGTGATAAATGGTCAGTAGTGATGTTATCGCCAAGTACGGCTAATGCACGCATACCTTTCATAGTACGCTCGCCTGCTAGCGCGCCTTCCCAATAAGGGGGACGACGAATATAGGTGCTCATTTCACGCCAGTCGTAAAGCGGATTAGACTTCTCGCCCATATCAACATCGACGTTAAACATTGGTTCATAAACTTTGGCGAAATGTTCTGGCTTAACGCTTTGTTTAATCACAGCATTAATTTCTTCATCGGTTGGCCAAATATCTTTTAGCGTAATTGGGTTACCGTTTGCATCATGACCTAATGGATCTTTTTCGATATCAAAACGAATCGAACCTGCAATAGCGTAAGCTACAACTAATGGCGGCGACGCTAAGAAAGCTTGATCCGCGTGCGGGTGGATCCGGCCATCAAAATTGCGGTTACCGGAAAGCACCGCGGTAGAATATAAATCGCGTTCGATTATTTCTTTTTTGATTTTTGGATCCAGCGCACCACTCATGCCATTACAAGAAGTACAAGCATAAGCCACAACGCCAAAACCTAATTGCTCAAGTTCGGGCAATAAATTCGATTCTTCTAAATACAAAGTTACCGCTTTCGAGCCTGGCGCTAACGAGGTTTTAACCCACGGTTTGCGAGTTAAACCCAGTTTGTTAGCGTTACGCGCGATTAAGCCAGCGGCAATCATGTTGCGCGGATTTGAAGTATTAGTACAACTGGTAATCGCAGCAATAATACAAGCACCATCAGGCATTAAGCCATCTTCTGAGCAATAAACACCACCACCGTTTTCAAGAGCAATACCCTTGTCAGCTAGTTCTTTAACTGCAACCCGTGCATGCGGGTTTGATGGACCTGCGATGTTCATGCCAACAGAAGCAAGGTCAAAAGTTAATACGCGCTCGTACTCGGCATTGACCATATTATCAGCCCAAAGGCCGGTTTCTTTAGCGTAGTGTTCAACCAGCTTCACTTGCTCTGCGTCACGGCCTGTGAGTGTTAAATAATCAATGGTTTGCTGATCGATATAGAACATGGCTGCAGTCGCGCCAAATTCTGGAGTCATGTTAGAAATGGTTGCGCGATCGCCAAGTGTTAATGCGTTAGCACCTTCGCCATAAAATTCTAAGTAGCTTGAAACGACTTTTTCATTGCGCAAAAATTCGGTTAAGGCCAAAACGATGTCAGTTGAAGTTATACCTGGTTGCGGCTTACCTTTTAGTTCAACACCAATAATATCGGGTAGACGCATATAAGAAGCACGACCCAGCATCACACTTTCCGCTTCCAGACCGCCAACACCTACAGAGATAACACCTAACGCATCAACCATAGGCGTGTGGCTATCAGTACCGACTAAAGTATCTGGAAACGCTACGCCGTCTTTAACTTGTACCACTGGCGACATACGCTCTAAATTGATTTGGTGCATAATGCCGTTGCCTGGCGGTACTACGTTGACATTTTTAAAAGCAGTTTTACACCAATTAATAAAGTGGAAACGATCTTCGTTACGACGGTCTTCAATCGCACGATTTTTCTCGAAAGCATTTTCTTCGTAACCCGCGTGCTCCACTGCTAGCGAGTGATCCACGATCAATTGAGTTGGTACCACTGGATTAATCTGCGCAGGATCACCGCCCTTTTCCGCAATCGCATCACGCAAACCAGCTAAATCTACAAATGCCGTTTGACCTAAAATATCGTGACAAACTACCCGCGCTGGAAACCAAGGAAAATCCAAATCAGTTTTGCGATAAATAATTTGCTTTAGCGAATCAGTTAAAGTCTCAGGACTGCACCGACGCACTAAATTTTCCGCCAAAACTTTTGAAGTGTATGGCAGCTTGTCATAGGAGTCAGGCTCAATGGTTTCAACCGCTTCACGGGTATCGAAATATTGTAAATTGCTATTTGCTAATGCTTTACGGTAATTGGTGTTCATACTTTCTTTTCCGTCATTCCCGCGAAAGCAGGAATCTATTGTATTGCTTTTAAAAGAAAATTCCCGCTTTCGTGGGAATGACAAACTTATCTATCTTTTTTCAATTGGAACGAACTCAAGGTTTTCTGGCCCATAATAATTCGCACTCGGACGAATAATTTTACCATCAACGCGTTGCTCCATAACGTGAGCTGCCCAACCTGTGATGCGTGAACAAACAAATATAGGGGTAAACATTGAAGTAGGAATACCCATCTTGTTGTAAGACACTGCTGAGAACCAATCTAGGTTCGGGAACATTTTCTTTTCGTCCCACATGATAGTTTCTAAACGCTTTGCAACATCGTATAGTTTCATGTCGCCCTGCTCTTCAGAAAGCTCTTTAGCAACTTTCTTAATTACTTCATTACGAGGATCGGAAACCGTATACACTGGGTGTCCAAAGCCGATAACAATTTCTTTGCGCGATAAACGCTCTTTGATATCCGTTTCCGCGTGATCCGCTGAGTCATAACGCATTTGGATATCTAAAGCCACTTCGTTTGCACCACCGTGCTTAGGGCCACGCAAGGCGCCGATACCACCACAAATTGCTGAGTACATATCTGAACCAGTGCCTGTAATAACGCGGCTAGTAAAAGTCGAAGCGTTGAACTCATGCTCTGCGTATAAGTTTAATGAAATTTGCATCGCGCGTACCCAAGAATCTGGGCATGACTCGCCATGCAATAAATGTAAGAAATGGCCAGCGATTGAATCTTCGCCCGTTTCTAGATCGATGCAAACGCCGTTGTGTGAAAAGTGATACCAATACAATAACATGGATGGGAAAGATGCCATTAACCGATCGGCAATATCTTTCGCTTCGTTCATGGGCTGGCTTTCGCGCTCTGGCAAAACCGTTCCTAGCATCGAACAACCGGTGCGCAATACATCCATTGGGTGGGCGTTTGCTGGAATTAATTCTAAAGCGTCTTGAACTAATGCAGGCAAACCACGCAAAGCTTTTAACTTACGCTTGTAGTTTTTTAACTCCGCGGCGTTTGGTAACTTACCGTGAATTAATAGGTGCGCCACTTCTTCGAACTCACAGGCTTCTGCTAAATCTAAAATATCGTAACCACGATAGTGTAAATCGTTACCGGTACGACCTACGGTACATAATTCGGTGTTACCCGCGGCAACGCCAGAAAGTGCTACTGACTTTTTTGGCTTGGGTAATTTTTGTTCTTGATCTGACATTATTAACTCCTGACTTAATCCTACATTCTAAAATCTAAATTTTGTTGCGTCATTGCAATGCCAAGCAATCTCGTGAGATTCAAAATCTTTGTGGGATTACCACGAGGCTATTGCCGCTCGCAATGACATCTATTTCTCTTTACCTTCCGAAAATAAGCTATCTAATTTTTGCTCATACTCGTGGTAGCCTAAATGCGCATATAACTCTTCGCGCGTTTGCATAATATCGACCACATCGCGCTGATGACCATTGGCTAATACGGATTTATAAAAAGTCTCAGCCGCTTTGTTCATGGCCCGATATGCACCACAGCAATATAGAACTATATCAACACCCACATCGCCAAGCTCTTCACAAGAGAATAATGGCGTCGCGCCAAACTCGGTAATGTTTGCTAAAATTGGCGCATCAACTTGTGATTTAAAGGTTTGGTAATCTTCTAGAGTTCGCATCGCTTCGGGGAAGATCATATCGGCGCCTGCTTCTAAACAAGCATTAGCGCGATCAATTGCTGACTGCATACCCTCAACCGCTAAGGCGTCAGTACGTGCCATGATGACAAAATTTTCATCGGTACGCGCATCTACAGCTGACTTAATCCGGTCCACCATTTCTTGTTGCGAAACGATTTCTTTGTTGGGCCTATGGCCACAACGTTTAGCCGCAACCTGATCTTCCATATGGAAACCCGCAGCGCCGGACTTAATCAAAGCACGCGTAGTACGCGCAATATTAAAAGCGCCACCAAAGCCAGTATCAATATCGACAATTAATGGCAAAGAACAAACGTCAGTAATACGACGAATATCCACCAATAAATCTTCAGCGGTTGAAATACCCAAATCAGGCATACCCAAAGAGTTAGCTGCAACGCCACCACCTGAAAGATACACCGCTTTATGCCCTACCGCTTCAGCCATACGCGCTGCGTAAGCTGTAATAGTACCCATTAATTGTAGCGGATGGTTTTCTGCAACCGCTTGACGAAATTTTAAACCTGCACTCATATTTAATTCTCTATATTGTTTTACGTTGTCATTCCCGCATGACCAAAGGAACTCACTTGGAACATCGGGAATCAATCTCAAACACACTGCCCGTTCTCACATGGACTCCCGTCTGCGCGGAAGTGACGAGCTAAACTTTTTAATATTTGCACTCACTTAGCGTTATGAGCAACTAAAAAGACAAGGCATAAAATAAAATTTAAGCGAGGAAGTTTACTTTTGCTAAACGACGAATCTTAAATTTTATTTTTAACGCAGTATTTTTAGTGCACAGTAGCTAAGACAACTTAACCTTCCAAATCGCTGGCCCCGTTTTATGCACCGACTCGCCTTGCGAATCTACCGCTACCGTTACCGGCATATCTTCAACATCGAATTCGTAAACCGCCTCCATACCTAACTCAGGGAAAGCCACCACTTTTGAATCTTTAATCGCTTTCGATACTAGGTAAGCAGCGCCGCCAACAGCCATTAAATAGGTCGATTGATGTTTCTTTATCGACTCAATCGCAACATCACCACGCTCCGCTTTACCAATCATGCCTAGTAATCCTGTTTGGGATAACATCATGTCAGTAAACTTATCCATACGGGTAGCGGTAGTTGGACCCGCTGGGCCTACCGCTTCATCACGCACTGCATCTACTGGACCGACGTAATAAATAAAGCGATTTTTAAAATCTAAACCATCTGGTAAGCCTTTACCCGAATCTAGTAAATCCTTAATGCGTTTATGCGCAGCATCGCGACCGGTTAAGATTTTACCGTTAAGTAATAACACATCGCCCGGCTTCCAACTGGCGACTTCTTGTTTGCTGATATTATTAATATCCACCCGCTTGGCATCTTCTGAGGCTTCATAGTCCATGTTTGGCCAATCTTCGATCGACGGTGGAGTTAGCTTAGCAGGACCTGTGCCATCTAATGTGAAATGGATATGTCGTGTTGCCGCGCAATTAGGGATCATGGCCACAGGTTTAGAAGCCGCGTGGGTTGGCCAATCGTTAATCTTAACGTCCATTACTGTAGTTATGCCGCCAAGACCTTGTGCGCCAATACCTAATTTATTTACGGCTTCATAAATTTCAATACGCAACTCTTCAACTCGGTTTTGTGGGCCTCGCTTTAATAGCTCTTGCATATCAATGGGATCCATTAACGACTCTTTTGCCAATAACATGGCTTTTTCCGCCGTGCCGCCAACACCAATTCCCAATATGCCTGGTGGACACCAGCCAGCCCCCATCTTAGGTACGGTTTCGACAACCCAATCCACGATAGAATCCGATGGATTGAGCATTACAAATTTTGACTTATTCTCTGAGCCGCCGCCTTTAGCCGCCACGGTCACATCAACTTTATCGCCCTTAACCATTTTGATATGAACCACCGCTGGAGTATTGTCTTTGGAGTTGGTGCGCTTACCCGCGGGGTCCATTAAAACCGAAGCGCGAAGCGGATTATCGGGATTCAAGTAAGCACGACGTACCCCCTCATCCACCATCTCTTGCACCGTCATATCTCTAGCGCCTGTATCAAAGCGTGCATCCATACCGATTTCCACAATCGCCATGGCAATACCGGTATCTTGGCACACTGGTCTATGCCCCATCGCCGCCATTCGCGAGTTCACTAAAATCTGCTTCATGGCGTCTTTTGCCGCTGGGCTTTCTTCTTTTTCGTAAGCCGCGGTCATGGCTTGCACAAAATCTTTAGGGTGGTAATAGGAAATGTATTGGAAAGCGTCAGCTACGCTTTCGATGAAATCTTCCGCTTTTATAACACTCATGGGAGTATGGCTCCAAGTCGCTAATCAAAAGGCCAAGTGATTGTTTCTATACAATCTGGCGAGAAATCTCTAAAATCAGCCCATTAGTATAACTGCTGGATCAGGCGTTTCCCAAATTTTGAATGCCAATTAATACCAGATCCGCGGTATTTGTCGTTTTTTTGAGCAATTAGGTAACAAATGCCCAACCTCGAATCACCATTTGTTGAATTCAACTACCGAGATCCGGCCAAGATGCGGCAGCTTTTTTCGCATTTTGCCGATGAAGAATGGGCACTATTGCTCGATAGCGGCAAAACTATCCACCAAGCAGCAAAGTTTGATCTGATTTTGCTGCGCCCCAAAGCTAGTATCCAGTTTTACCACAATAAGACCATTGTTGCGGGGATAGAGATCGCTATTAGTCACCGCCCCTTTGAAGATCTAAAGCGCTTTTACCAAGCAGGGCTTAAGGATGCTATCGCTTTGCCCGAGCAGCTCGCCGAGCTACCGTTTCACGGTGGAATTGCAGGTTTTGCCAGTTACGATCTGGGACGCGCTATTGAGGATTTGCCGCAAATCGCCAAGCACGATATTGATCTGCCGGAAATGGCTTTTGGGTTATACCAATGGGGCTTTATTAGCGATCATCAACATCAAAAAAGCTATTTGTTAAAGTTTTCCGCTATCGACGACTCCAGTTGGAGCGCTATTAGCCAAGAATTTCAAAAGCTTGAACAGCAGGATCTAAGAGAGCAAAATCTAGGTGAGCAGGACATAGAGCAGCAAACTGATAACTCGTCACAATACCCTACTTTTGCTTTAAGTAGCGCTTGGCAATCAAACATGGACGAACAAGAGTATCTGGATAAATTTCAAAAAGTTCATGACTATATTCATGCGGGCGATTGTTATCAGGTTAACTTAGCTCAGCGCTTTCAAGCCAGCTTTAGCGGCCATCCTTGGAATGCTTATTTGCAATTAACTGAGCATAATCAAGCGCCTTTTTCTGCTTACATGAATTTAGGCAAACAACAAATTCTATCGCTATCGCCAGAGCGCTTTATTCAAATAGAAAAAATCGACGGCAAGAGCCACGTAGTTACCCAGCCAATCAAAGGCACTCGACCGCGCAGCAAAGATCCGCTAGAAGACAAGCAACTTTCTGACGAGTTATTGAGCAGCGAAAAAGATCGCGCCGAGAATTTGATGATCGTAGATCTATTGCGCAACGATATTGGCCGAACCGCAGAGTACGGTTCTGTTGATGTGACCAAATTATTTGAGTTGCAAAGTTTTATTTCGGTTCATCACTTAGTCAGCACCATAGAAGCCGATTTGGCCGATGGCAAAGATGGTTTGGATTTATTAGAGCATTGTTTTCCGGGTGGCTCGATTACTGGTGCACCCAAAATTCGTGCGATGGAAATTATCGAAGAGTTAGAGCCACACCGTCGCAGCATCTATTGCGGTTCGGTTTTATACTATGACTTTAGAGGTTTTTTAGATTCCAGCATTACCATACGAACCCTAGTAGCCGAAAGCTCTTCACCGAATTCTGCTGAGGGCTCTTTATTCGCTGAGGGCTCTTTACATGCTGAAGCCTCTCTATTTGCTGAGGGCTCTATCTACGCTTGGGGTGGCGGCGGTTTAGTGGCTGATTCCGAAGCGGCAAGTGAATACCAAGAAACTTATCATAAACTCAGCCGTATTTTGCCCGTGCTTAGCGCTGAAAAGAACAGTAACCATGATCAGTCTTGAGCAAATTCAACAAGCCTTAAATCAAGCTAACCATAAGCCGCCTAAAGCTAGCAAATTACAACCAAGCGCAGTGCTGGTTCCGATTGTACAGCGCGACAGTGGGTTACAGCTGATTTTAACTCAGCGTGCGCAACACCTAAAACACCATCCAGGTCAAATCAGCTTTCCCGGCGGCCGCATGGATCCAGAAGATAAGGATTTAATTGCCACCGCATTACGCGAAACCGAAGAGGAAGTCGGCATTAGCAAACAACAAATCAAGGTGTTGGGTAAACTCAGTCTGCAATCGACCATTACTCAATTTATGATCCAGCCAATTGTCGGTTTGGTCGATCCCGATTACCGATTTAGTATCAACCCTGACGAAGTTGACGAAGCTTTTGAAGTACCGCTGGACTTTTTATTGCAGCCCAGTAATCAAGTTAAGTCCTCTATTGAGCATCAAGGAGTGACTTATCCATTGTACTCAATGCCTTATCAAGGCCGTAATATTTGGGGAGCAACCGCAAAAATTATTGTAGATTTTGGCAAGCTAATCACTTGAGTCTATAACCATAGACTCAGACTTGATAAAAAGCTCATACAGTCTAGTTAAATCTTGCCTACCTAAGTCATAGGAATAACACTTGGTTTTGCTTTCCTTGAAGGCATGTACTGACAAAACATCTAGCTTTACCTCATCGAGCATAGACTCAATTTCTTCTACCGTTACGTTGTTCAAAGTAAACTCATATAGACCATTAACAATCAGCTTTGTTAACACACCATTTTCGAAATATAAAATTATATATCGTCGGTTAAACAAAAAATCGTCTATTCTAGTAAAACAAGTCGCTATAGCTTTTTCTGCAGACTTGGACGATTGTTTCTCCCGCTTGTTTGTCGCTTTATGTAATACTGTGCCAACAAAATTACTATTTTTTTCTTCTAAGGCTATTAATAACATCGATCTGGTCTGATTAGCTATGTGTAGCCATTATAGTATAGAGCGAGTACAATTCTAGCAATTCAAACTCTTAGAGAAATTCACCTTGGCAATTAGCGTTTTTGATATGTTCAGTATCGGTATCGGCCCCTCAAGTTCGCATACCGTGGGGCCTATGCGTGCAGCTCGGCGTTTTGTCGAAGGCTTAGAAAAAAGCGGCCTATTAGCAACGACCCATCGCATCAAGAGTGAACTATATGGCTCTCTGGGGGCTACGGGTAAAGGACACGGTTCGGATAAGGCGGTATTGCTGGGTTTAGAAGGCGAGCGTCCCGATGAGGTCGATCCGGATATTATTCCTGAACGGTTAGATACGATTCGCAGTAACCATCAAATTAACCTTAATGGCAATAAACAGATCAAATTTAACGAAGCAAAGGATTTAATATTACATAAGAAAAAAAGTTTGCCAAAACATGCTAACGGCATGATTTTTTATGCCTATGACGAACAAGGTGAACTGCTAAATTCCAAAACCTACTACTCGGTGGGTGGCGGTTTTGTGGTCAATGATGAGATGGATGCTGATAGTCCAATTATGGAAGACGCTACTCAAGTCAAATACCCTTTCGCCACTGCCGCCGAGTTAATGGCTTTATGCAAAGAGCATGGCCTTAAAGTTAGCACCTTGATGATGGAGAACGAAAAAGCATGGCGTAGTGAGCAAGAAGTTCGGGAAAAACTTTTACGTATTTGGCAAGTAATGAAAAACTGCATTAAGCGCGGTTGTGATCGAGAAGGCATTTTGCCTGGAGGCCTAAAAGTTAAGCGTCGCGCTCATGGCATTTACATGAAGCTAAAATCCGATCCCCATAGCACTACCGATACCCTGTCGGCCATGGATTGGGTTGATTTATACGCCTTAGCGGTGAATGAGGAAAATGCTGCTGGCGGCCAAGTAGTCACCGCCCCCACTAATGGTGCAGCAGGTATTATTCCGGCAGTGCTTTTTTATTATATGAAATTTAAACATGGCGCTGATGAAGAAGGCGTTATTGATTTTCTATTAACTGCCGCTGCGATTGGTATCTTATACAAACTTAACGCTTCAATTTCCGGTGCTGAAGTTGGTTGTCAGGGTGAAGTTGGCGTAGCTTGTTCCATGGCAGCCGGAGCTCTAACTGAAGTCTTGGGCGGCTCGCCAGAGCAGGTCGAAAATGCTGCTGAAATTGGCATGGAACATAACTTAGGGCTAACTTGCGATCCAGTCGGCGGCTTGGTGCAAGTGCCTTGTATTGAGCGCAATGCGATGGCTTCGGTCAAGGCGATTAATGCATGCCGCCTTGCCTTACGCGGCGACGGTGAGCACAAAGTATCGTTAGATAAAGTCATTAAAACCATGTGGGATACGGGCATGGATATGCGAGAGAAGTATAAAGAAACAGCGCGAGGTGGGCTTGCGGTACATATCATAGAGTGTTAATTAAAAGACTAGGCCGCCCAAAATATATTGTTTGCTTCAAATAGTATTTGCTTCAATTAGCCTTAGCTTAGAAAGCTAAAAGTATCATAATCTTAACTATTGATTGCGATAATTTTATGCTGCTGGAAAAGAGTTTGGAGATAACATAGAATAAGGTCACCTTTTTAGAGGGAGCTAAAGATGGAAAAAATACTAATCACTGGTGGCACCGGTTTTATCGGCAGAAATTTGATTCCTCTGCTTCAAGAAAATAACTACAACATTACCATCAAGACCCGTACTCCCGATAAGTTTCAAGACGATTTCTTTTTTCGTAATGTTAATTTCATTTGGGAACTCGAAGAAGCCCCTACTGTTGATATAGTCCTTAATCTCTGCGGCGAAAACTTGGCTGATAAACGTTGGTCGCGCAACCAAAAAATCACCATTTACAATAGTCGAATTCAAAATACTATCGAACTGGTAGATTGGATGATCAAACAGGAACAAAAGCCTCATACCTTTATTTCTGGTTCGGCCATTGGTTATTATGGCGCTCGCGGTGATGAAACTCTTAATGAAATGTCAAAGCATGGCGATCTTAAACAGTTCCAATCGAAACTTTGCCATAACTGGGAATTATCAGCCAAACGTGCGGCACAAGAAGGCATTAGAACCGCTATAATCCGTACTGGGATTGTCCTTGGCCAAGAAGGTGCTTTGGCAAAAATGCTCAAGCCTTTTAAGTTAGGACTCGGTGGGAAAATCGGCAGTGGCAAACAGTGGATGTCTTGGATCCACATACAAGATCAAATCCAAGCCATTATGCATCTTATTAGCAACTCGCAACAGTTCGGCGTTTTCAATCTGACCGCCCCTAACCCAGTAACTAACTTAAGCTTTACCCAAACTTTAGCCAAAATTGTAAACAAGCCGGCGAAAGTGGCTGTACCAGCCTTTGTGTTAAAAGCGGCTTTAGGTGAATTTTCTGAGTTGTTGCTAACAGGACAAAAAGTCTTACCCGAAGCCTTGCAAAAATCAGGATTTGAGTTTCAATTTCCAGAGCTTGAACTAGCGCTAGCGGATCTATTAAAGGATTAGATTGCTACTAAACCCATCCTGGTTAGCATAAACATATTTGCTAACACCAATAACTAAGCATTAAAAACTTTCATATAAAAAATATTGGTTTGAGGTTTACTTGCTAAAAAAATAGGGTTAGACTTTATTCAACTTGAGTTGTATCAAACTTTGCTACTAAGCTAATGAATTTAAATATTACTTTAACAATTAGTCAATTACGACGTCGCAGCCAACGTACTAGCGTGGCTGGGAATTAGTAGCGCGAACCAAATTTATATTAAACCCAGCCATCGGCTGGGTTTTTTATTGCATCCATAGATTATCAATAAAAGCTCTTCCGGTGGCTGACAACCTGAGGAAGAGACATGCAACACTTTCTAACCAGCGCCAGTTGGAAACAGCAAGAACTTCAGCAAATCATTGATTTTGCTAAAGAATTAAAAAAGAGCCCAGTACAGCCACTATTGAAAAACAAAACCATTGCGTTATTGTTTTTTAATCCGTCTTTAAGAACCCGAACCAGTTTTGAAATTGGAGCCTTCCAATTAGGCGCCAAAGCAGCGGTGCTACAACCTGGAAAAGACGCTTGGCCGATCGAGTTTGAACTCGGATCTGTGATGGATGGCGAAGCCGAAGAGCACGTTATCGAGGTTGCTCAAGTCTTATCCTCATATTGCGACATGATAGCGATTCGGGCTTTTCCCAAGTTTAATAATTGGCAAGAAGACAAGCAAGATCAGGTCATTAATAAGTTTGCCCGCTATTCAAGCGTGCCGGTTATCAACATGGAAACTATCACCCACCCTTGCCAAGAGCTGGCGCACATTATGGCCTTGCAGGAAAAAATCGGCGATCTGAAAGGGAAGAAATACCTGCTAACTTGGACTTACCACCCCAAGCCACTAAATACCGCTGTGGCCAATTCGTCGCTACTGATTGCCAGCAAATTTGGTATGGATGTGACATTACTGTGCCCTACTGAAGACTATATTTTGGATCAAAAATACCTTGATCATACACAACAAAATTGTAGCCAACACGGACAAAATTTTCAGATCAGCCATGATATCGACAGCGCTTATCAAGATGCGGACATAGTTTATGCTAAAAGTTGGGGTGCTCTACCCTTTTATGGCAACTGGCAACAAGAAAAACCCATTCGTGATCAATTCAAACACTTTATAGTTGATCAAGACAAGATGGCTAAAACCAACAATGCTCTTTTTAGTCATTGTCTGCCCCTTAGAAGAAACGTTAAAGCCACCGACGAAGTTTTGGACTCTAAAAACTGCATTGCCATCGCAGAAGCAGAGAACCGTTTGCACGTTCAAAAAGCCTTAATGAACCAATTAGCCAACCAAAACCAGTAGAGGATACATTGATGAAACAACCTATAGTCCTAGCATTTTCAGGTGGTTTAGATACCAGCTTTTGCGTCCCTTACCTTATTGATCAAGGCTTTGCGGTACACACCCTATTCGTTAATACTGGCGGCGTCAGCCAGCAAAAAGAGCAAGAGATTGAACAACGCGCTTATGAATTAGGTGCTACCAACCATTACAGCCTCGACGCTAAACAAGCATTATGGAATAAAACTGTAATCCCTCTAGTTTGGGCCAATCAGTTGTATCAAGGCAAGTATCCGACTCTATGCGCTGATCGGTATCTTATCGTCGAAGAAGCGATAAAACTGTGTCAGCAGCTTAATACTCCTTACATTGCTCATGGCTGCACTGGCATGGGTAACGATCAGGTGCGGTTTGATTTGGCTGTTTTGGCTCATGGAGATTACAAAATTCTCTCGCCGATCAGAGAGATTCAAAAAGCCCATACCCAAACCCGTCAATATGAAATTGATTATTTGAAGGCTAAAGGCTTTACCGTGTCCGAGCAACAAAACCGCTATAGCGTCAATGAAAACTTACTCGGCGTAACTATCTCAGGTTCAGAAATCGACCAGTGGCAAGAGCCAAGCGAAGATACTTATGTGCTATGCAATGCACCTAGCAAAATCAAACAGTGCCCAACAGAGATCAAACTGAACTTTGAAAACGGCACTCCGGTAGCAATCGAAGGAGAGTCATTAGCTGGCGCGGAAATTTTACAGTATTTAAACCATATCGGAGGTCAATACGGCATTGGACGTGAAATTTATACTGGTGACACCGTGATTGGCTTGAAAGGGCGAATTTTATTTGAAGCGCCAGGCATAAAGCTGTTGCAAACAGCACATAAGGCGCTTGAAGAAGTTTGCCTGACCAACAAGCAAAACCAATTTAAGCCACTGGTGGCCCAGCAATGGACGGAGCTGGTTTACAACGGTTTTTATTTCGATCCACTGTACCAAAATGTTCTAGCTTGCTTGCAGTCAATGCAGCAACAAGTTACCGGTCAAGTAACTCTTAAACTGCATGCACATCAAGCAATCGCCGTTGCGGTGCAAAGTCATCATTTGCTGGCCAGTGATGAAGCTAGTTATGCCCAGTCAGCATCTTGGGGCATTGAAGAAGCTATGGGGTTTATCAAGTTATATGGCCAAAGCACCACTACTTGGGCGCTGGTTAACCAATCGCAAAAAAAGGCAGGTTAAGATGAACAATCTCCTATTAGATTCTTGCCTTAACCATTTACAGCAGCTAGTGGCTTTTGATACTTGTAATCCACCCAAAGCTTACTCGGCATCCGGAATTATTGATTATTTGCTACAGCAATTTGATTTACCTGAGGTCGAGATTAAGGTTTCCGATCATGGTAATGATTCGATCAATATTTTAGTAACTAAAGGCGACCCGAAGCTACTGTTTAATTTCCATATGGACACGGTTCCAGTATCTGATGGTTGGCAAAGCGATCCTTTCCAATTAACCGTTAAGGAAGATAAAGCTTACGCTCTCGGTGCTTGTGACATCAAAGGTGCAGCCGCTGCTATGCTCGCGGTGATTGAGCGTTATCATCATAGCATTAGCGATTTCGCCTTGTTATTTTCTTCTGACGAAGAGCATGGTAACAGCAGCTGTATTAAAAACTTTTTATCGGAGCATCACCCCTATCAAGGCGTGATTGTTGCCGAGCCGACCCAAGCTAAAGCGGTAACAGCCCATAGAGGGATCCATACCTTTAAGCTATCTATTGCTGGAAAATCTGGCCATAGCTCAGAGCAACGAGCTTTAACCGAGAACTGCATCCACCAATTTAGCCATTGGTCGCAAAAAGCCATTAAATTGGCCGAATCTTATCTCACCCAAAGCTATAAAGGCTTATCTGGAATTTGCTTTAATATTGGCTTGATCCAAGGCGGTATTAAGCCCAATATCATCGCCGATGAAGTCACTGCAAATTTCGGGGTTCGCCCGCTACCCGGTCAAGATCTTAATAAACTGAAACAAGAATTGTCACAATTACTTACTGACAAGATGTCACTCTCCGATGGTTTTAGCGCACCGGCATTACCATCCAAACAAACCGCTGCCGACAATGAAAAACTGGCGGAGCAACTGCAATTACCACATTCAGAGCCAGTCAACTTTTGGACCGAAGCTTCTTTGTTTCATCAAGCAGGCTACCCGAGCATTGTCTATGGCCCTGGCAATATCGAACAAGCCCATGCCCCCAACGAATATGTCAAGTTACAACAGTTACATTCGGTAATTGAGAACTATCATAGGATTTTATCTCATGCAAAATAAAGATATAAAAAAAACCATCATTAAGTTACTGAGTAATTTAGGTACTGAAAATGAAGTCAGAAAATACCTCAAACGGTTTTCCGATCCGAATGTATCAAGCTTCGCTATTATTAAAATTGGCGGTAGTATTATTCAAAATGATCTAGACAATATTGTTTCGGCCATTAGCTTTATTCAAGAAGTTGGGCTAACTCCTATTATCGTTCATGGCGCTGGCCCACAGCTCAATCAAAAGCTCGATGAGCATGGGATTGATACACAATTTATTGACGGTAAACGGGTAACCACTACCGATGTGCTGCATATTGCGCGCAAAGTTTTTATTCGTGAAAACCAAAAACTGGCGGCAGCCTTTCAAGCGGTTGGTATCAATGCAACCCCTTTAACCAATGGCTTATTCAACTGCCGACTGTCGAATAATCAACTGGGACTCGTGGGCGACATAAAATCTATCTCCGTCGATCTGATTCAAGGTATTCTTAAACGAGGCTCCATTCCAATTATTGCGCCTCTAGGGGAAACCGATTCGGGGCAAATTGTTAATATCAATGCTGACAGTGCAACCTTTTCCCTAGCTCAAGCGATTAGTCCGTATAAGATTATCTTCTTAACCGAGACCGGTGGCGTGCTCGATCAAAAGGGTCAAATTATTCCAGTGATCAATTTAAGTAATGACTATGAAGAGTTGCTCGAAAAAGACTGGATACATTCAGGCATGCTGTTTAAATTGCAACAAATCAATAATATTCTGCAAGTGCTGCCTAAAAGCACTTCGGTATCCATTAACAGCCCCACATTGCTAGCAAAAGAACTCTTCACTCATCGCGGCTCAGGAACCTTGATCAACAGCGGCGACTCCATTCATAGTCATCAGGAGTGGGATTCTGTCGATAAAAACACGGTAACTAATATCGTTGATTCCAGTTTTGGAAAAAAACTCCATGCGGATTATTTCGTGCAAACCAAACTGCATAAGCTCTACCTTACCGACTGTGATAAGGGCTTAGCCATTGTCACCGACGACTTCCCTATTCCTTACTTGGACAAATTTTGCGTTAACCCGAGCACTAAAGGCGAAGGCGTTGGCAGTAGCCTATGGAAACGTTTAACCAAAGACAATCCTAAATTTTTTTGGCGCGCTCGTAGCAACAACCCGATCAACAACTTCTACCGCAACAATGCCGATGGCTTTCAAAAAGGTGAAGTTTGGTGCGTCTATTGGTATGGCGATATTAAGCCCAGTGAAATTGCTGACTGCATTCAGTGGGCTTCGAGTAAAAACATTACAGTAGGTAATCAAAATGCACAATAAGATCCGTATCGCCTTAGTTGGCGCACGTGGCTATGTAGGCAAAGAACTTATCGAGCTGTTGCAAAATCACCCTAAAATGGAACTAATCGCGGCCTTTTCAAGACAGCTTTCTGGCAAGCCAGTTTTAGCCGATGAACCGCTAAGGTACCAAGACTCAACGCCTGAAAACGTTAGCGCGACAGAGGCAGATGCTTATATTTTGGCGCTACCCAACGGTTTCTGTGAGCAATACGCAAGCTTGCTTGTAGCTACACATCCTCAAGCAGTGATTATCGATCTTAGTGCCGACAAGCGCTTCGATAAAAATTGGCAATATTCGATTCCAGAGCTTAATCACCACATCGAATTGCAACTTATCAGTAATCCCGGCTGTTACGCAACCGCAATGCAGTTGGCAATTGCGCCCTTGCTAAGTTTAATTGATGGTGAAGTCCATTGCTTTGGTGTTTCTGGTTATAGCGGCGCAGGTACGGCTCCGTCCGAAAAGAACGATATTGATCGACTGCAAGACAACCTGATCCCCTATCAGCTCACTGCGCACCTGCATGAAAAAGAAGTAAGTCATGCTTTACAGCATACCATTCGTTTTTCGCCTCATGTTGCCAGTTTTTTCAGAGGGATCAGCATGACCATTCAAACAAAGCTAAAACAAGTCCAATCTGAAGAAGAGCTACTGAAGTTATTTAGTCACTTTTACGCTGATTCATCCTTGGTTAAGATCAAAGACTCAGTGCCTTATGTGGTCGATAATGCCAAAAAACATCATGCCGTTATTGGCGGCTTTAGTGTTTCTGATAAAGAAATTGCGCTTAATGTTACGCTCGATAATTTATTAAAAGGCGCCGCTACTCAAGCCCTACAAAACCTTAACATAGCCTTTAATCTCGATTCAACAACAGGTATTGATCATGAATAGACTTTGGAGTAATTCATCAACGCAAAGCAGCCCCTTAGAGCAAAAAATACATCAATTTCTAGCGGCACAAGATATTGAGCTGGATAAAGACATTATTGTTTATGATATTCAGGCCAGCAAGGCACATGCCAATGGACTTGCGAGTATTGAAATTTTAAGTTCTGATGAAAACCAACAAATTCAACAATGTTTGGATGAGCTTCTCAATAAGGTAATAGAGCAAGAGTTTGAACTAAGCCAAGAATTTGAAGACTGTCATTCTGCGATTGAATTTTATCTCACTGAGCAATTAGGTGATTTAGGCAAAAAAATTCACACAGGCAGAAGCCGCAATGATCAAGTATTAGTCGCAACTAGACTTTACTGTAAAGATAAGCTGCAACAGCTAGTCGAGATAAACAAGGCTATTGCCACTGCTCTTTTAGTCAAAGCTGGTCAACATCAGTTTGACGCGATGCCAGGTTATACCCACCTCCAACAGGCAGTAGTCTCCAGTTGGGGAATGTGGTTTGCCGCCTTTGCCGAAAGTTATATTGATAATATCGACCATGCCAAGAAAATTACCCATTGGATTGATGCTAACCCGCTAGGTTCAGCCGCCGGTTATGGGGTTAATTTACCACTAGATCGAACACTAACAAGTCACGAGTTACAGTTCTCGCGGCTACAAATCAATCCTATCTATTGCCAAAATAGCCGCGGCAAGTTTGAATTGGAAGTGCTTTCCAGCTTTAAACAAAGTCTGCTCGATGCTCGTAAATTGGCTTGGGATCTAAGCTTATTTTCGATGGCTGAATTAAATTTTATTGCTCAATCCGATAGTTATACCACCGGCTCATCGATTATGCCGAATAAACGAAACCCTGACGTGTTAGAGCTGATCCGCGCCAGCTACGCCAAGCTCCAAGCTGCTTATGCTGAATTAGAAAATTTACTGTCACTGCCTAGCGGTTATCACCGCGATCTACAGTTTAGTAAAAAACCTTTAATCCAAGGTGTTTCAGAGGCTTTTGCTTGCTTAGAACTACTGCCAGCGCTAATTGAGGACTTAACGATTCATTCAGAGAATAGCAAAAAGCATATTTCAGCAGACATGTTTATGACCGACTTAAGTATTGAGTATGCCGCGCAAGGGATCCCTTTTCGCGAAGCCTATTTAAACATTAAACAAAACGACATTGATTTATCAAACTATACTCCTGAGCAGTCGCTAAAGGCTAGAAATTCACCTGGGGCTTGCGCAGATTTAATGCTGGAGCAGTTGCAACAACGATTGGTTGCCAGTTAAAAACAGGCTGGAATTATAGAAGTCATACCCAACCGTTGGGTATGACCTTAATTATGAGCTTAGTTTTTATTGTTCAGCTTTAGCCTTATTGACTAGTTGTTTTACCTCTTCTCGCAATTGCTGGGCATCAAATACAATGCCATCTTTAACAGTGTATTTAACCCCGCCAACTCTTTTTGCGACATTATCAAGCCCTAAGCGATAGTGTCCTGTGCCGTATAAAACCTTAAAGTTAGCTATCGGGTTTTCTTCGACAATCACTAGATCCGCTAATTTGCCAGGGATCACTGAGCCGATTTGATCGTCCATACCCAAAGCTTCCGCACCATTTAAAGTTGCCGATTGAATCACTTCCAGCGGATGAAAGCCTGCTTCTTGCAGCAACTCCATTTCACGAATATAACCAAAGCCAAAAATTTTATAAATATAGCCAGCGTCGGAACCAATGGTCACCCGACCGCCATGATTTTTATAATCATTCAAAAAATCCATCCACTTTCTAAAATTCGCTTTCCAGTCGATTTCATTTTGCGTCGTCCAATCGAAAAAATAAGAGCCATGCGACTCACGATTGGGCTCAAAAAAAGCTGTTAATTTTGGATGGGTATAGTCTTGATGCCATTCGGCATTTCGCTCGCGCATAACATCTCGACTGGCTTCATAGATAGTCATAGTTGGATTAATAGTGAAATCCAGTTGAATTAATTCATCGCGGACTGAATTCCATTTATCACTACCCTTTTCTGCTGCTTGTTGCCATAGTCTTCCGGCTTCAGTAAAGCGATGGGACTCGTTGTTGTAATTATAATAGAGCGGATAATCTTGTATCACTTGCCCTTCAAACAAAGCCTCAGGTAAGCCATACCAATGTTCCATGGTGGTTAATCCCATACGCGCAGAATCTAACACATTAGTTCCGACCACATTGAGTTGGGCATGGTGCATCATAGTGCCCAAGCCTTGTTTATTCGCTTCGTCCAAAGCTGCCGCCATCATTTTTTTTGGCAAACCAAAAAACTTAATACCCTTAGCACCTTTATTGGCCACATGGCGCACCCAACGTCTGGTTTCTTCAGAAGTAGTAATACGACTATCCCAATTCATGTTAAAGCCAACATAAGGAATTATTCTAGGCGCTGTAATCTGATTCTTGTCGCTTAACACTTGGTGTTTTATGGTCCAATCTAAGCCATTAAAACTACCCGGCTCACGAACGGTGGTTATGCCATGTGCTAGCCATAACTTAAACGGATATTCCGCCGGCAAACCGTCAACGCTACCGGCAATGTGTCCATGTAAATCAATAAAACCTGGTAAAACATAATGCCCTTCAATATCAATAACTTTGTCGCCACTATTGGCTTTAGGACGATTGCTATCCTTAATCGCAACTCCAGGCGCACCGACAGACTGTACTGCAACAATCTTATTTGCCTCGATCACAATATCAACTGGACCAGTGGGCGGCGCACCTTCTCCATTAATTAAAATACCGCCTCGTAAGATCAACCGCTCGAAAGGACCTTCGCCCTCTACTCGCTTGGGCGCATCAAGTGTTGCAGCATTAAGCTGGGCACTAGTCAAACAAAAAAAGACTGAGAGCAGAAATAGGTGTTTTTTCATAAACTTATTATGGGCATGTTAAAAAAGTACATATTCAACGTTGCCTGATCAAAGTTATAATTTCAAGGCAATTTAGAAGAATACCGTTAATTAATTACGACTATTAACTATGCCGGTTGGAACGTGAGCGCTAGCAATATGATCACGGGCGCGTTCGATATGACCTTCTTGATCATCGAAAAATACGTCCGCGGCAAACGCTTTTAAGAAAGGTGTTTTATCCATACCGCCTAAGAATAAAGCTTCATCAATCCGAATATTCCAATAGCGCAGGGTTCTTATTACCCGCTCATGTGCAGGCGCTGAACGAGCGGTAACTAAGGCGGTACGAATCGGACAGTCTTCGCCATAGTCTTTCTGAATTTTATGTAAAGCAGCTAAGAAGTTTTTGAAAGGTCCACCCTCTAACGGCTTTTGCGCAGAGGCTTTTTCGTGCTTGGTGAACTCTTCTAAACCACTTTGCTGATAAATTTTCTCAGCTTCATCGGAAAATAAAACCGCATCGCCATCAAAAGCAAAACGAATTTCACTTGAGTGTTCGCTCTCGGTGATAGGAGCAACAATGGTTGCCGCAGCAATGCCATTATCCAGCGCTTGCTTAACATCCACCGGATTGGTCGATAAAAATAAATGGGCATTAAACGCTGAGGCATATTGATAGGGACTGTTACCAGAAGTAAAAGCTGCACGAGTAATTTGCAACTGATGATTTTCAATCGAATTAAAGACTCGTAAGCCGGTATCAGCGCTGTTGCGTGACAAAAGAATAACCTCAACACGCGGTTGTGTGTTAGTTGCTTCATTTAGCGCTAATAATTTTTTTACCAACCCAAAAGCAGCGCCTGGCTTTAAAAGCTCATCCTCATGATCAATTTGATATTGGGCATAGCTAGTAACACCCTTTTCTAGATAGACACGGTGACTATCGGCCAGATTAAACAAAGCCGTTGATGAAATCGCGATAACTAGAGTGTCATTAAATTCAATGGGCATTAGCTTAAAATTAGAAATTTGTTCTCTACTGTTTTAATCATTTAAAGGAATTTTGTCCAGCTAAATTACCATCCATAGCTAATGCATCAGTTATCCGTTAAAACTCCTCACAATCCTCTTCAAACTCACACTCATCATCTTCAATTGGTGGGTTGCCATCATAAATTTTGAACTTTCGATTCTGTAAATAAACGTCTCTGAGGAAAGTATAGTCGTCAGGAGCTGATTCTAGCTGCTCATCAATGGACAAAATCGCGGCGCGCGTTTGCACTATATCAATACCATATTTCAATATATATTCGGTTTGCTTGTCATTGAGCTCATCGTATAAAGAATAAAAACTAGTCGCCTGCACTCCGCTACCAATGCCGTCACGCACACTACTAGGGCCAAAGAATGGCAGCATCAAATAGGCTCCCGAGTCAAAGCCCCAAACGGCTAAAGTTTGCCCGAAATCCTCTTCTTCGCGTTCCAGCCCCATATCGGTAGCCGGATCAAACAGGCCCGCCACGCCAAGCGTTGAGTTAATTAAAAAGCGACCGGTATCCTTGAGCGCTTTACCAAACTTGAATTGTAAAACATCGTTGATGATAGTCGGGACTTCATCAATATTGTTGAAGAAATTGGTTACGCCTTTTTCCACCGGATCGGGTGTAATGGCTTTGTAGCCCTTAGCTACAGGGCGCAAAATGGCTTTATCAAGCCCCTTATTAAACTCCCACATGCTCCGATTAAAGCTTTCATAGGGATCTTGCGGGTTATCGCCAGTGGTTGCACAACCAGTGACAAATAAAGACATGAATAAGGCGCTGAGTATTGTTGCTTTCATTAAATTGGGTTTCCTAGAGCTATATCTCCGTATTTCAGGCATATTGTATCAACAACTGCTTGCGAGTTATAGATTGACACCCAAAATTACATCGCGTTCCAACAAATCTTGAAGAACTTGCTTACCACCGACAATTAATTGCTCAGGATCAGGAAAATTGAGCTCCTGTTGCAGCTGCTCAATCGCTGCCTGTCCGGTTAATTGCATATTATTTTGCGATTCTGCTTGCTGAAATATTTCCAATAATCGATAAGTAATCGCATTCGTTTCAAAAAAATCCACCTGATGTTCACGATTACGAGCAATGATCAAGAAAGTTGGTTGCTCCGGCGCTTGCTCAGGAATAAAGGCTTCTCCGATTCGATGGACCGGATATTGGTATACCAAAGGCCAAGCTAACGACGATACGACCACCTTGCTGTTATATAAGTCGCCATTGCGATCGTGCGGATACTGTAAAATATCGCCCGTATCGGAAACCGCATTCAGCTCCATCCATTCCCAATGGGCAAGCTCATCCATAAACTCGAAATCGTCATCTTGGGATTGTCGATGATTGCTTAAGTAATCGAGGAAGGCTTTAGAAATGTCCTTGAAATAAGGGCTAAGGGCTCGATAATCGGAAAAAAACTGACGCACCATTTGGTGCCACTTTGTATCTTCGGTTAATTCGCGAAGGATTGGGAAGCTGTTAGCACAAAAATTTTCGACATTGTTGTAAAAAAGATCACGATAGACTTTCATACGCCTATCTTCAATACCTTCGGGTTTCTTTACGCCATCAGGATCACGCAAATGACCCGCAAAACCGTATTGAACTTGCTGAAATTCTGGCAGTTGTTTTTGCTCTTTAGGCAATTGCTTTTCCTTCAAGATTTTTGGCTAAAAACTTCTGCTGAATGGCCTTGATCTGCGCCACTTCAGAAAATAGCTCTGCAAGTGGCGGTATATTAAAGTCACGCTCCAACAAAGTCGGGAAAACCCCAAATTCTTGGTAAGCGGTTTCCAGCAAAGACCAAACGTCAGCTTTTACCTCAGCTCCGTGAGTATCCACCTTAAGATCATCTGCTTCGTCGTAATGACCAGCAATATGCGCATAAGCAATACGTTCTTTTGGCAAGGCCTTTAAAAATTCCTTAGCATCATAGCGATGATTAATGCTGTTAACGTAGATGTTATTAACATCCAGTAATAAGTCACAGTCTGCTTCTTCAAGTACCGCCAATAGAAACTCTAACTCGCTCATTTCTTGACCGGGCGCGGCATAATAAGAAACGTTTTCCATTGCTAATTTCATACCAATGATGTCTTGCACCTGCTTAATCCTATCAGCGACGTAGCGCACCGCCTCTTCGGTAAAAGGAATGGGCATCAAATCATATAGATGGCCATCGTCGCTACAGTAACTTAAGTGTTCACTATAGCTACGAATCTTGTGCTTTTTGATAAAACTAGCGACTTGTTTTACAAATTCAGTATCCATAGGCGTTGGGCCGCCTATGGATAAAGAAAGGCCGTGTATTACAAAAGGAAAGCGCTCAGCATATTGTTCAAATTGTTTAGTAAATTTCCCGCCAAAGGGTATCCAGTTTTCAGGAGCCACTTCCATAAAATCAACGCACGACTGACTGACCGCCTCGAACTCGTCAGAAAAATCACGCCTTAAACCTAATCCAGCACCCGTTACTAATGGTTTCATCTACAGAACCTTCACTAAATAATTTATGTTATTGTTCTTGAGTTTGCTAAAGAAAAGTGGCAGCCGAAACTGCCACTTGATTCATAGCTTAAGCTAAGCTGGCTATTATCCGCCGCACTTACCTTCGCCGCATTTACCTTCTTTTCCTTTTTTCTTTTCGCCGCACTTACCTTCGCCGCATTTACCTTCTTTTCCTTTTTTCTTTTCGCCGCACTTGCCTTCGCCGCATTTACCTTCTTTTCCTTTTTTCTTTTCGCCGCACTTGCCTTCGCCGCATTTACCTTCTTTTCCTTTTTTCTTTTCGCCGCACTTACCTTCGCCGCATTTACCTTCTTTTCCTTTTTTCTTTTCGCCGCACTTGCCTTCACCGCATTTGCCTTCGCCGTCGAATTGCGCAAGATTATAGCCTTGTGATAAGTCATTAACTGCAAAAGGGCTCGCAGCAGCAGTAGACATAGCAACTGATGCTGCCAAAGAAGCTGAAACTAATACGGCTAATTTACTTTTATCTTTTTTCATGAGATTACTCCTGGTAGTGTTTAACAATATAATCAAGCAGTTAGACATAAAGCTTTGCGATTTGTTACATCTAGTCGCTGATAATTTTGAGACTAATCGGAGTTGAGTTTTAAGTCAAAGTATTGGTCGCTATCAATGAAAAACCTAGTTCACAGTTTTATCGATCACTATCTGATAGCTTTTGCTGGGAGTAAGCCCTTGCAGGGTAGCCGTTCGGCCATACAGATCGCCACTTTCTGGTTTGGCAAAACCGGATTGAGAAAGGCGGATTTCTATATATAAATCAGTAACTTGCCAAAAATTTGCGCCAGCCAACATCAAGTTATCTGGGGTAATAGTAATGCTCTGTTCTAAGTCGTCAATATCGACGGATTTCACTGCTATTGGCGCGCCGCCAGCCAGCGGGCGAACCAGCGCAAAGGCTTTTGTAAATGAGTGTAAAGGTAAGTTAGTAAAATTAACTATCTCCAATTGCACAAAGTTTTTAGCCGCCTCGGCTAGCTGCTGTCGAGCTTTGTCGATTTGTTGCTGTAACAGCTTTGCTGAATCACTGTTGGGATGGCGTCTTGATAATAAAAAGCTCCAAGCGTCTATCGCGCTTTGATAATCCTGCTGTTTTAATCCCACCAAGCCCTTCAGCAATAAAGCCCCTTCGTGTTTTGGATTATTAAGCAGCACCAGATCCACTTTAGTTTGCGCTTTAGGATAAAGTTGTTTTTCTAAATAAATTTGTGCGACTTCCAGCTTGGTCTGATTTTGGATTTGGCTATCACCATAATGTGTCGCTCGATTAAAAGCCTGCTCTGCAAGCTCGACTTGCTCCGATTGCAGCAACAACCGACCAAAAGTCATCCATTGTGATTGGCTATCGGCTTGCATGCTGCGTAAACGCATTTCAGCAAACAAGTCTTCAATACTGATTTTTTGCTGCGTGGTTTTTTCTAACAGCTCTCTAAGATCATCTTTGGCTAAACTTTGATGAAGTTCGGTCAGATTACTGATTTTCTGATTAGCACCTAATTGGTGATAAACGCCATAGGAAACCAATACCGAGCAACATGCAAAACCCATATAAAGCAACTTCTTAGATGTCCCTTTAAAAACACCACTAAAAAGCCAAGCTGCCCAAGCAAGTGCTACTAAAATCAGTAAAGCCATTACCATCAAAGTTGTTGCTCCTGTTCAGAATCCGGCTCTGGCTCAAGCTCACGCTTTCCAACTTTTTTTAGCAGCGCCACAATGATCAATAAAAATACCAATATTGGCATAAACCATAAAACATAATTTTTAGGAGACACGGGCGGATCATATAAAACAAAGTCACCATAGCGATCTTGCATATATTGCAAGATTTGTCCTTTCGACTCTCCGGCCTTTAATTTTTGATACACAATATAGCGTAAGTCTTCTGATAAGGGCGCGTCAGAATCAGCGATCGATTGATTTTGACATTTTGGGCAGCGCAGTTGGCTGATAATATCGCGGTATTGCTGCTCTTGCTCAGCACTAGCAAATTGATACTCTTCACTGGCTTGCAACCCTAGGCTGCTGGCGGCAAAGAAAAAGAATAACAGTGTTACACGTAAAAAGAAGCTCATTCGTTTGCCTCCCAGCCTAACGCTTTCAACTTGGGCAGAATAATTTTTTGCCATACCCTATCGTCGATCACTCCAACATGCCGATCACGAATAACCCCATTGGCATCAACAATAAAGGTTTCTGGCGCACCATAAACGCCTAAATCTATGCCTAATTGACCATCGCTATCAGCAATTGAATAAAGGTAAGGATCGCCACCTTGGTCTAAATATTCCAGCGCATCTTTGATTGGATCTTTATAGTTGACGCCAACCCACTTGATCGGATATTGCTGAGAAAATTTGACTAAATAAGGATGCTCGGCATAGCAAGACACGCACCAAGTAGCCCAAATGTTTAATAGGAAAACCTCTTGCGGCAGATCCGCGTTAGTCAAAACTCGCTCCGGCTCCGTCAAGGAAGCTAATTTAAAAGTAGGAATTTTTTCGCCCAGCAATTTAGTTTCTAGTTTTCTGGGATCTTTTTTAAGTGACGCACTAAAAATAATCACTAAAGTTATTAACAAAAGCAATGGTGCTAGAGCTATAACTAATCTTTTGGCGCGGCGACTGCTCATGAGCCTACTACCTCTTGCGAAGCTTGCTTTACCAACTCTGTTTTTTTAAGTTTACGCCTTTGACGGTAGCGTTTATCGGAAATTGCCAGCAAGCCACCAAAAGCCATAATCAAGCAACCAAGCCAGATCCAACGCACAAACGGCTTATAATAGACTTTGATCGCCCAAGCGCCATTCTCTAACGGCTGCGCTAACGAAATATACAAATCTGAAAAAAAGCCGGGCTTAATCGCAGCTTCTGTCATCAATTGGTTAGAGACCCGATAGCGGCGCTTTTCTGGCGTTAAAACGGCTAGTAACTGATCGCTTTTACTGACTCTTAAAGTGGCTTGTGAGCTGATGTAATTTTCATAAGTGAAATTTTCAAACTTGGCAAAGTGAATTTTTAAATTCTCTACAGCTACGGTTTGTTGCAACTCAATTCGAACGTCTTTTTCCAGCGAATAAAAACTGGTAATAATGACACCTATCACCGTCACCGCAACTCCAATATGTGCCACTATCATACCCCAATAGCTGCGGCTGATTTTCTTAGCACCCTCGTATAGACTTTTAGCTTTGCTTGACTGTTGGTACAGATAAAAAAGACAGGATAATAATAGCCAAATGGCTAAAGTTAAGCCCAATAAGGCAAATACTTGTATAGCCGGCGTCAGCCAATATAAGAATCCAAACGCTAGAGCCATCGCGAGCAGCATTAGAACCCAATAACGTTTCATTATCGGCTTCATCGCTTGCAGCTTCCAATTCATTTGCTGCCCGAAAGGGATCAAAAATAAAATAAAGGCAAAGAAAAAGGAAAAATAAGGATCAAAAAATGGTGGGCCAATGGAAACTTTTTCTTCCCATAAAAACTCAGCAATTAATGGATATAAGGTGCCTAAGAACACCACCAATAAGCTGCAAAATAACAGCACATTGTTAAGTACGATGGCAATTTCTTTGGAAAACAAGGTGTAGTTGCGGTTGGATTTTAATTTATCAAACTGCCAAGCATATAAAGTTAAAGCGCCGCCGACCGCAATCGCCAAAAAGGTTAGAATAAAATAGCCACGCTCCGGATCGGTAGCAAACGCATGTACCGAAGTCAAAACCCCCGAGCGCACCAAAAAAGTCCCGAGTAAGCTTAAAGAAAAGGTTAAAATCGCCAGCAACACGGTCCAAGATTTATAAGCGCCACGCTTTTCCGTTGCGGCCAATGAATGCAATAGTGCGGTTCCAGCAAGCCACGGCATAAATGAGGCATTTTCAACCGGATCCCAGAACCACCAGCCACCCCAACCCAGTTCGTAATAGGCCCACCAGCTGCCCAAAGCAATGCCAATGGTTAAAAACACCCAAGCAATGGTAGTCCAAGGACGTGCCCATTTAGCCCATTGTTGATCCAGCTCTCCTTGTAATAGCCCGGCGATAGCAAAAGCAAACACCACCGAAAAGCCAACAAAGCCCATATACAACATTGGCGGATGAACTATCATGCCGAAGTCTTGCAATAGCGGATTGAGATCGGCTCCGTCAATGGGAATAAAAGGCAAAACCCGCTCAAACGGGTTGGAAGTAAAGAGCGCAAAACTGATAAAGCCGACAGAAATTAAACCCAAACTTACCAGCACTCGGGTACGAACCACATTGGTCAGCGCCTTACTAAAAATCGTGACCGCCGCCATCCAAGCGGCCAAAATCAAGATCCAAAGCAATAATGATCCTTCGTGCGAACCCCAAACCGCAGTGATCTTATAGCGCATCGGCAATAAGGTATTGGAGTGATTAGCAACGTAAGCTACTGAGAAATCATCCTGCACAAAGGCAAGGGTTAAACACAGGTAGCTAGCAAGCAGCAGAATAAATTGGCCGATAGAAGCTTTTGAAGCTAGCCGCATTAAACCTTGGTGCTGAGTGTGAGCACCATAAAATGGTAGAGTGCCTAAGATAACTGCATTGACTAAGGCTAAAATTAAAAAGAAATGACCTAGCTCTGGGATCATTAATAGCTGCCTTTGTTTCCTGATTGCTCTTTTTGCATTTTTTCAACACCTTTTTTATGACTCTTCTTAAGCGTATCGGCAATTTCCGGCGGCATATATTTTTCATCGTGCTTAGCTAAAACCTTAGTTGCTTTTAAGGTTTTACGGTCCAGCAATTGACCTTCGGCCATAATACCTTGGCCTTCTCGAAACAGATCGGGCAAACTTTTATCAAAAGTCACGGTAATTACTTCTTGGTTATCGGTAATATCAAACTCCACATACAAGCTATCGGTAGCTCGCTTTACCGAACCCGTAGTGACCAAGCCACCAACCCGAATGGTTTTGTTTAGCGGTGCATCGCCATTCACGACCCGCGTGGGTTCGTAAAAAGCATCGGCATAATCGCCAATGGCGTACAACAATAAGGCTACAGCGGTGCTAAGCAGCAACAGTGCCGTTAAAATAGTCAGTAATTTTTTCTTTCGATGTGCTTTCATAAACGAGAACTACAGTAATCACTCAAATTAATCGGAAATCTGTTCAGTTGTTACCTTGCGCGCTTTTACCACTTTTTCGCCGCGATAGGTTTTAACCTTTTTTATGAGTTGTTTTTTATACCAAGCAAATCCGGCGAATAACAAAACGATGCTTAAAAAAGTCACGCCGTAGCTCCACCAAACGTAGAAACCGTGTTTACCCATAGCGAAAAAAGCTTGCCAATTCATCAACTTGCTCCCAACACTTCTTGTTGCAACCATTTAGCCTTAGCTTCGCGATTGATAATTTCTAGTCGTAGACGAACGATAACTAAAATGGCGAACAGCAAATAAAAAGCACCAATCATAATAAACAAAGGCGTTTGCATATTAGGGTCAATGGCGCCTTTTTTGGTCACCGAATAGGCTTGATGCAAAGTATTCCACCATTTCACCGAGCCATAAATAATCGGCACATTAATGGCACCAACGATGGCTAAAATAGCGGCTGAGCGATCCGCCTTGTTTCGATCAGCAAAGGAGCTATGCAAAGCGATAAAGCCTAAATACAAAAATAATAATACCAGCTCAGAAGTCATACGAGCATCCCATTCCCACCAGGTGCCCCAAGTTGGAATGCCCCATAAAGCGCCGGTAAACAAACACATAAAGGTAAAAGCCGCACCAATAGGCGCTATTGCACGCATCGCCATAAAAGACATTTTCATCTTCCAAACAAGGCCGATAATGGCGCAAATTGCCATGGCCAAATAGCCAACCATCGACAAGGCGGCCGCGGGCACATGGATATACATAATGCGGACGCTATTGCCCTGCTGATAATCCACTGGCGAAGCGTAAAGCGAATAATAAAGACCAAAGGCGAATAGGATAGCTGTAATCGCCCATAACCAAGGCAGCCAATTAGCCGATTTTTGGTAGAACCATTTGGGAGAGCCTAATTGATGAAACCAGCGCCCCGCTACTCCGGAAGAAGATGCCATTGAACCTTTAATCTCTTAACACTTAATGAATTAACTCACTGCGACTTTTAAAGCTCGCCCCGCCGCAAAAGGCGTTAATACTAGGCAGAACAATAGGATAGCCCCTAAAATCGCCAGCTGCGCATTATACCCACTATTTGCCAAAGATGCTGTAATTACTGCACTGCCAAAAATTAAAATCGGCACATACAGCGGCAGAATCATCACCGCCACCAACATACCGTTGCGTGAAGCTGCCAATGACAGGCTCATACCCACTGCACCAAGTAAACATAGAGTCGGGGTGCCCAATAATAAGGACAACATCATGATCGGAGTATGATTTAGATCAACTGCCATGCCTTGCGGCGCATAATTTAAGTGCATCAGGCCAGCCAATAAAGGCGAAACCAAGACTAATGGCAAGCCCGTTACTAACCAATGCGCCACTATTTTTGATAGCGCCACTTGAGTCGAGCTAGTCATAATCAACAGCTGCTCGAGGGAGCCATCTTGATAGTCGCTACGATAAAACAGATCGAGTGATAATAATGTCGAGAGTAAAGCAGCTACCCAAATCACGCCGGGGGCGATTTGCTGCAAAAATTGCGCTTCTGGGCTAACCGCAAAAGGAAACATTGACACCACCATAATAAAAAAGAACAAGGGTATTAAAATCGCGACCCAGTTTCGACGCGCCAGCATTACTTCCCTTTTGAGTAAAGTAGCAAACATTAGGCTGCCACCTCATCAGTTGGCTCATTGGCATCTGAATAGGACAAGGATATTTTTTGTTGAATTTTTAAGCCGTCGATGACTTGATGCGAAGTAAAAATCACTACTCCACCGTTTTCGGCAAAAGCCATCATTTGCGCTGATAGCCAATCACGCGTTTTGGCATCCAAATTGACAAATGGCTCGTCTAAAACCCACAGCTTAGCGCTTTCCAACAGCAAACGACATAAAGTCACTTTATGCTGTTGGCCCGCCGATAATTCAGCAAAATGACGCTCTAATAAATTGCCTATATTAAGCTGACGAGCCACTTCCTTGATTTGACTATTACTTGCACTCTCGCCTCTGAGCGTCGAATAGAACTGCAAATTTTCCGCAATCGTCAGCTCCGGCTTCATGGCTAGGTTATGCGCCAAAAACAGTAAGTCCTGCGCGAACTCGGCTTCTGGCGTTGCGGTAGTATGACCTTTCCAAAAAATCTGACCGCTATCGAGCGGCAATAAACCCGCCAAAGCGCGCATTAGACTGGTTTTGCCCGCGCCATTATCGCCAAATAAATGGCTAATGGTACCAGCTTTAAAACTTAAGTCGGTTTGCTCTAGCAGGATCTGCTCATTGCGGGAAATGGTTAGCCCTTTGACTTCCAGAGAGCTCATTAGCAGCCCTCCTTTGCGTTACAATGCCTATAATTTTCTAGACAAAGACGAGGCAAGGCAAAAACTAGCGCAAAGGCGGAGTTAATAAAAATAATCGAGCACTTTAAGCCAGTTTTTGACACATTCTCTTCACACATAGAAGGGTAAAAGGATGGGAAATTATTTTAGTGCCGAAATTATAGCATCACCCATCTCAGATGTTGATAATAGTTTATCGCCATCTGTATAAATATCCGCAGTCCGTAGGCCTTGATCAAGAACCTTACTCACTGCAGCGTCAATTTTATCGGCAACCGAAGCTTCACCAAAGCTATGACGTAACATCATAGAAACCGACAAAATTGTCGCGATTGGATTGGCTTTATTTTCACCAGCAATATCCGGCGCACTACCGTGAATTGGCTCGTACATACCTTTACCATTAATGTCCAAACTGGCCGATGGCAGCATACCAATTGAGCCAGTCAACATTGCTGCGCAGTCAGACAAAATATCGCCAAACATATTACCCGTTACCATCACATCAAACTGCTTTGGCGCACGAACTAGTTGCATCGCCGCGTTATCCACATACATATGAGTTAATTCAACTTCAGGATACTCTTTAGCAACGCGATCCATCACTTTACGCCATAATTCGGTCGCTTCTAAAACGTTCGCTTTATCCACTGAGCACAATCGCTTATCGCGCAACATGGCCGTACGGAAAGCTACGTGTGCAATACGCTCCACTTCGCTTTCTGAATAAACGTAAGTGTTAAAACCTTGTCTTTCGCCATTATCTAAAGTACGAACACCGCGCGGTTGGCCGAAATAGATACCGCCGGTTAATTCGCGGATAATCATTAGGTCAAGATTCTCAACTAGCTCAGGTTTTAAACTCGAAGCATCCGCCAATTGTGGGTATAGAATTGCAGGACGTAAGTTACCGAATAACTCCAATTCAGAGCGTAATTTCAATAAAGCCTTTTCCGGACGAACCGCAATATCAAAACCTTCCCACTTAGGACCACCAACCGCACCTAATAACAGTGCGTCAGCTTCACGCGCTTGTTGTAACACTTCATCGGTTAATGGCACGCCATGCGCATCAAATGATGAACCGCCGACTAAAGCGCTTTCATAAGATACGTCTAAGCCTTGCTCGATTAATAAATCCAGCACCTTCGTAGCTTGTCCTACGATATCTGGACCAATACCATCACCCGGTAATACTAAAATTTTCTTTGTCATTACTTGTAATCTCTTTCTTGTTTATTTCAGGCTTTGTGCCTGAAGGAGACAGAACTGACGGTCTGTCCCCGAGTGTTTTTTAGCCTTACAACCAAATAGTGTCATTAACCAAACAACCAAGGCGCTCTTTGCTTACGCGCTTCTTCGTAATCGGTAATCGATTGTTCTTGTTGCAAAGTAATACCAATATCATCAAGACCGTTATATAAGCTATGCTTACGATCGGGCTCGACATCAAAGCTAATCACTTCCCCGTTGGGACGAGTGATGGTTTGCTTATCCAAGTCGATATCCAACTGATAACCTTCGTTGCTTTCTGCTTCGTTAAACAAAACATCCATAACATCATTTGATAGAACGATCGGTAAGATGCCATTCTTAAAGCAGTTATTGAAAAAGATATCTGCATAACTTGGCGCGATTACTGCCTTAAAGCCATAGTCTTCTAATGCCCATGGCGCATGCTCACGGCTAGAGCCACAGCCAAAGTTTTCACGCGCTAATAGCACTGAAGCACCTTGGTAGCGCGAAAAGTTCAAAACAAACTCAGGGTTCACTGGGCGCTTGGAGTTGTCCATACCCGGCTCACCATGATCCAGATAGCGCCATTCATCGAAAAGATTAGGGCCAAAACCACTACGCTTAATCGACTTTAAAAACTGCTTTGGAATAATCGCATCGGTATCCACATTGGCGCGGTCAAGAGGCACCACTAAACCTTTATGTTGAGTAAAAGCGTCCATTACGCATTACCTCCCTGCTCTTGGGTAGAAAGCTTGGTTATTTCAATATCACGAACGTCAGTAAAATGACCATACACCGCGGCAGCCGCGGCCATAGCAGGGCTAACTAAGTGAGTACGTCCGCCTTGGCCTTGGCGACCTTCGAAGTTACGGTTGGAAGTTGAAGCACAATGTTCCCCCGCTTCCAAACGATCGGCATTCATCGCCAAACACATGGAACATCCCGGCTCGCGCCACTCGAATCCTGCTTCTAGGAAAATCTTATCAAGACCTTCTGCTTCAGCTTGCTCTTTGACTAAACCAGAACCTGGCACTACCATCGCTTGCTTAACACTTGCTGCGACTTTGCGACCTTTCGCCACTTCTGCGGCTTCGCGCATATCTTCAATTCGCGAGTTAGTACAAGAACCAATAAAGACTTTATCCACAGGAATCGAGGAAATCGCTGCCTCGGCTTTCAAGTCCATATATTCCAAGGCACGCTCAATCCCTTCTTTCTTCACAGGATTGGTTTCGCTTGCAGGATTTGGAATAGTTCCAGTCACAGGCTTAACCATTTCTGGCGAAGTTCCCCAAGTCACCTGCGGCGCTATATCTTCAGCTTTTAATTCCACCACCGTGTCAAACTGCGCATCGCTGTCGGAATGTAAGTCTTGCCAAGCATTAACCGCCAACTGCCAATGCTCGCCCTGCGGCGCAAAGGGACGACCCTTAACGTACTCAATGGTTTTTTCATCCACTGCTACCAAGCCAACGCGCGCGCCAGCTTCGATCGCCATATTACAAATGGTCATGCGCCCTTCCATCGACAAAGCTTCAATCGCCGAGCCCGCAAATTCAATCGCATGGCCGTTACCGCCGGCAGTACCGATTTCACCAATCACCGCCAACACAATATCTTTAGCGGTTACGCCATAACCGAGTTTGCCATCAACTTTGACCAGCATATTCTTCATCTTCTTCTGACGCAGACACTGGGTAGCTAAAACGTGTTCCACTTCAGAAGTGCCCACACCAAAAGCCATAGCGCCAAAAGCACCATGAGTTGCAGTGTGCGAATCACCACAGACCATAGTCAAACCCGGCAGCGTGTAGCCTTGCTCAGGGCCAACCACATGCACAATGCCTTGACGAATATCGTCAATGTTGAACTGGGTTACGCCGAATTCATCGCAGTTTTCATCCAAAGTTTTCACCTGAATCAATGAAATCGGATCGGCGATACCCGAAATACCCTGCTCGCGCTCGCTATTGGTGGTCGGTACATTGTGATCCGGCGTGGCCAAATTAGCTTCGATGCGGCGCGGCTTACGTCCGGCTAGCTTCAAGCCTTCAAACGCCTGCGGCGAGGTGACTTCGTGCAATAATTGACGATCAATATAAATCAGTGCCGAACCATCAGGATTTTCGGCGACTAGGTGATCATCCCATAATTTATCGTATAAGGTTTTGCCCATGTAAGATCTCTATTTTGGAATACTCTAAATCGAATATTACTTTGCTAATCAAAAAGTTAGCGGATTAACTTAAAGTTTTATCAAGGCCAATTAAGGCGCGCGCTAACAAAAGAATGGCAATACTTTACTCTCAAGTTTACAATTACTCAAATTCATTATTTTTATCTATATCATTCCTTAATGGAATGGTATGCAATAATCATCTAGCAATATGGATACCGAACTTCTTAAAAGCTTTTTGACGCTGGTTAGACTAGAATCCTTTACCCTAGCGGCTAAAGAATTGCAATTAACCCAACCTGCCTTAAGCAAACGCATTAAGCGCTTGGAAACCATTATTGGATCGAATTTATTTGATCGGGTCGGTAACCAAGTGGCACTAACGCAAGCCGGCGAGCTCTTAGCGCAAAAAGCGCCACAACTGCTCAACAACATCAATAATTCCATTCAGGAAATTCGTGATCTGTCAGGACGCACTTCGGGCCATTTGAATATTGCCACTAGCCACTACATTGGTCTGCACTATTTGCCTTGGCATTTAGAACAGTTTGTTAGTGAATTTCCACAAGTGGATCTGAATATTGATTTTATTGATTCTGGGCTTGCTTATGAACAAGTACTGTCCGGCGATATTGAGCTGGCGATGGTAACCTTTCCACACACCCAGGATCCACGACTGAAACACCTGAAAGTGTGGCAAGAACGGATGCAAATCGCTTGCCACCCAGCCCATCCCTTAACTAATGAGCCGGATCCAATAACCGCCCTAGCCAATTACACCAGCCTGTTACCTCCAGCACATACTTTTCCTAGGGAACTGTTTGAGCATAATCTTCAAGAATTAGGCGCAGCTCATGGTCGAGTGAAAACCGCTAACTATTTGGAAGTGATCGCCAAACTAGCAGCTTCCAAAATGGGTTGGACTATTTTGCCGGAAGCCTTAATCGAACCGCCACTGATAGCGCTGACTCATGAAACTAACTCTTTTAGACAAATGGGGATTATTCATCGCAGCAATAAAAGTCTTTCTAATGCAGCTAAAGCTTTTATTAATTTGTTACAAACTTAGAGTTAAATGTCGATTTTATGGCGCTATAATCGTTTAATTTAAAAATCAGTAAGCGCTCCTGTGGGACTTGCGATTGTTTTAGATTGGAAAAGGAGAAAAGATGAAAACTTTATTATTGGCTAGCGCTTTGAGCCTAATCGCCATGATCAATTCTACTGCCGAAGCTAAAGTACTGGATGCAGCTGCACATGGCTTTACTATCGAAATCAGTATCGAGACTCAGGCCGATATCAAAACCGCCTACAACCAATTTCTCAATGTTGGCGACTGGTGGAACTCCGATCATACTTGGTTTGGTGATGCCAACAGAATGTACATCGAGCCGAGCGTGAATGGTTGTTTCTGTGAAATTGACGGTGAAAGACAAGCGATTCACATGACCGTTTCTTATGTCGATCCCTATAAAGAAGTTCGCATGATCGGTGGCCTAGGGCCATTACAAATGATGGGGATCCACGGTGGTATGAGCTGGAAATTCGATACTCTTGAGAATGGCAATACTCGGGTGACTCACCGCTACCAAGTCACGGGTTATTCCAAAGATGGTCTTGATAAACTTGCAGCAATCGTCGATTCAGTGCAAACGATTCAGCTCAAAGGACTGCAAGCTGCACTCGAAAAGTGATTATTAATATTTGTAAAATTGCCCCGTTTTATTAGATTTTCCTTAAAATTAATGGCATATTAATTCGGTTAGCATTTTTTTGCTAATAATTTCAAATAGATAACTAACACTTGGGGGCTTTTATGGAAGGTTTAATTCCGTTAATTATAAATTTAGTAAGTGGCGCATTAGGCGGTAACATTGTGGGTAAGTTGGCTAAAAATCTTAGCCTAGGCACTTTAGGAAATTCATTAGCTGGCATCATTGGTGGCGGCGTATTTGGTCAATTTATATTGGGCGCTATGGGTATTGATACTTCAGCCGCAATGGACCTAACAGGGATTCTAAGCAGTATCGGTGGCGGTGCCGCTGGTGGTGGTGTTGTTATGGCAATTATTGGCTTCATCAAAAAAATGATGGGTGGAAAGTCTTAATTACCGCTGCAGCGTCAAACGAAAAAAGCCTGCGTAAAGCGGGCTTTTTTATGCACAACTAGTGCCTAAAACCGTCAAAACATGTAACCTTCAAAGATAGAAATTATTTACAATTTGATAAGTGGTAATTATCTTTAATAATCCTCCTATAGTATCCTTATATGTTGAAATTTGATTGCATTAATATCGTTTTAAAGCCACTTATTAAACCGATAGCTGAAACGATCCTAGTATATTAAATATCTAAAGTTCCATGGAATGTTCAAATTCACGGAGGGTAAATAATGAGTTATTTTGACAACTTATCTAAGCGTTTTTCCGCAATCTATTCCTGTCGTTTTTTTTTACTTTGTTTAGCATTGCCGATAACTGCTTGCGTACCTAGATTCTCAGGGGTCGCTCCGACTTCTGGTGAAATTTGTGAGCAAGTAAACATCCAGCGAGATCCTGAACGTTGGCATCGCTGCGGCACCTTCTCAGTTACCTTTAATGGCGTCGCGAGTACGGATGTTAGCTTAGCCTCAGGAACAGAGCCCGAAGACATTATCGCAGTAATACCACCTGGCGCTAGTTCAGGACCACTAATCATTCGACAAAATTCAGGCAGCTGCACTTTAATAGGCTTTTTTAGTAAAACACAAACCCTTGATCCTATGTTCGAAGTAACAGGTTCGCCAACCAGGCCTAGTATCGTTTCCTTTAATGCATCAGATACAGACATTACAGCAGGTGAAGCGGTTACCTTAAACTGGACAGTTTCATTACCTTCAGAAGAACTCACATTAAACACTATTGGAGGCAGTAGCCTCAGTGTTTTAGGTCGTTCATCTATTGAGGTATCTCCCGAAACCGATAGTACATATCGCTTAACCGCGCGTAACCGATGCTTGAGCGTCAGCCAAACTCTCGCGATCAATGTTCAAGAAAGACCTTTGATAACTTCAGTTGATGACGTTTACCCTGGAGAAAGATTAAGAGCTAGAGGCAGTAATCTATCCTCAAGCAATTCTAACCTGATTATTCAACAGAATAGTCGTAACTCAGGTCCAATTCGCGATCCCAGTCCATCATCAACCTCTTTAGATGTCATTTTGCCGACTGAGTTCGTACCTGGACCAGCCAGCATCGAAGCGCAAGTTGATACCTTAACTAGTCCAAGTTATGACTTCATCATCAAAGGCAGAGAAAGTGGCCAATTTATTGATATCACTAGCCAACTGCTGATCTCCACACCAACAGCCGTGACTTGTGGTGAAAGCCGAAGTCTAGTCATTTCAGGCAGTGGCGAAAACCGAACAGCCTCTTTTTATGAAAGTGGCCGACTGCTATTCCGTGAAACCTTTAATGTTAGTACAGGCATAAGAGGGGCTGCCTTTTCTCCTGATTGTCTACATGGTGTAGTTGCAGGCCATAATAGTTTCACAACTACTAACAGCGTTTTGACTGTTCAAGATCTTGCTAACGGCAGGAATCGCTTTAGTGATAATACCTTGGGGCAAAGTTTGCAAATATTGTTTAGCCCTGACGACTCGGTGCTACTACACAAAAGCTTATTTACAGTGTCTGGAACAACCAGCAGTAGCACCAACTATGTCATTGGGCTCTACGATATGCAGCGTAATCGCAATATTCCAGCTACCGGACCACAACCATGTGGTAGCGGTAGTTGTAGTGGTTTATCTGCAAGAGTCTTAGATAACTATAGGGACGTATCCATCAACTTTAATGCATCCACTCTAGGCCCCTACCCAATTGAGTAAGTCCTAGAAATGAAACAAGAAAACTTAATTTTGAGATAAGCAATCACAATGACTCTTAGCTTACATTAAGAGTCATTGTCAGAGCACCACCAAGCAGATAGTCTTAATTATAGAATTACCAACTCCGATTAAACTAGTGACTAAAATTTAATACTTTTTAGCAAAAATTTCTGTTTGCTCCCAAACTCGAATTAAATTTCCCGATAGAATTTTCTCAATATCCGCTTCTGAGTAGCCCCTTTTTAACAAACCTTGAATTAAGTTAGGATAAGTCGAAGCGTCCTTTAAACCTGTTGGCAAGGAATCACCAACACCATCATAGTCAGAGCCTATACCCACATGCTCTACTCCAACCAACTTAACCACATGGTCAAAATGATCCAATACGACTTCTAGATTGGCAAATTCAAAAGGCGTTTTGGCTCTATAGGACTGTGTAAACTCAGCAACCTTTGGATCATCCATTTCAAGTTTATGCTGCGCTAGAAAAACATCTCGCGCTGCCTTGAATTTATTGTAATTTTCAATAGACTTCTGGGAAACGAAAGTCGAGCCAAAATTAATAAAAATGACACCGCCATTTTCGGCAAGCTTTTCGATCATTTCGTCGGACATATTACGCTCGAAACCTGGGGTAAAGTGACGCGCCGAAGAATGCGAAGCTATCGCCGGCACTTTGCTTATTTCCATCACATCGAAAAATGCCTTGTCAGAAATGTGTGATACATCAACCATCACACCTGCCTTGTTCATGGCCATCACCAGCTCTTTACCAAAGTCACTCAAGCCATTATTAGGGCGCTTTTCATCATACGATGAATCGGAAATATGATTGCTCAGCGAATGGGATAAGGTGATATAACGAATACCGCGCTTATAGAAGTGCTCTAAATTACTTAGATCGCCAGCTATTGGCGAGCCATTTTCCATGCCCATAGGTAGCGAAATTAGTCCTTTTTGAAAATTTTCCTGCATCTGAGCCACGCTGTATGCCAATGCAAACTTATCCGGCGACTGCTTAACAATGGCTTCAACACTATCAATCAGCTTATTAGCTACTGCAGTAGAATCGCCGCCTTCAGCTTCAATCTTGGCCGGCACATAAATCGACATGAAAGGTGCCGTTAAACCGCCAGCTTTGGCACGAGGGTAATCGAAATCGCCAGACTCGGTTGCCTTAGACACATCTTCATACTTATTTTCCAGGCGATAAGGCACATCCACATGCAAATCCGCAATAATATATTTTTTGGCTAAAGTTTCAGCTTGTTGCTTGAGATCCAGCTTACCCACTGCCGCAATCACCTTTTCTTCAAGATTGTCGATAACCTTTTTAGGTTTCTCGGCACCCTCTGGCATCGTTTGTTTCGCTGTTTGCGACTGCTCCGGTTGGCAGGCGGTTAGCGCCGCTAAAATAGCAATGGCTAACATTTTTGTTTTAAAAATCGATTTCATACTCAAGCGTACCTATGTAAGATCTGATATTTAAAACCATCATAAAAGCATCTGTGCTCAATTGCCATATGTTAAAAAACAATCAACAAGAATTAGTCAACGCAGTTAACCAAGTGATGCCTTTTGGCAAATACCAAGGGCGGCGCTTACTGGAACTACCAGAGCCTTATTTAGTTTGGTTTCACGGCCAAGGGTTTCCCGACAATAAACTTGGAAGGCAATTAGCATTGATATATGAAATTAAACTCAATGGACTTGAAGCGACTTTCAAGCCGCTCCTAACCCCACGTTCATCTGCAAGCTGACTGAAGAATGGCAGAGTATTTCTGACAGCTATCCAAATTCTTGATAAAATTAGCCATTATCTTTGCACCAAGGCAAAACTTTGTTCTCACAATTGCACCCTAAGCTTCAAAAGACTCTTAGCAAGCTTAACTTCAACCAAGCCACTGACATCCAAGCTGCGGCCATACCACTAGTCTTAAGCGGTCAGGATTTAGCTGCCAGCGCTGAAACAGGCTCGGGTAAAACTGCTGCTTACCTTTTGCCGATATTGCATCAGATCTTAGAAAATCCAAGTAATCAGAGCGGAACCCGAACCTTGGTGTTGGTGCCGACTCGCGAATTGGCACGGCAAGTTGAAAAGCAATTTGAACAGCTAGCACAATTTACCAGCATCAAAGCCGGCTCGCTTACAGGTGGCGCCTCAATGCAGTATCAAAGAGCCATGTTGCGTAAAGATCCGGAAGTGCTAATAGCCACCCCAGGGCGTATTTTGGATCACATCAAAGGCGGCGCTACCGAACTGGATAAGCTCGAATATCTGGTCCTAGACGAAGCGGACAAAATGCTCGATATGGGCTTTAGCGAAGACGTAACGGCGATTACTGATAGTTGCTCTACTAAGCGACAAACGTTGCTCTTTTCTGCCACCATGAATGGTCATGGTCTCAAGCAGATAATGACTCAACTATTGGATAAACCGCAAATCCTAAAGCTCAATAGCTTTGAAGATCAACAGCAACAAATTCGTCAACAAATTATTCCGGCTGACGATTTAAAGCATAAAGAAAAATTGACCCATTGGTTGCTAAGCCATGAGCAATATCGCAAAGCGATTGTGTTTTGCAACACCAAGTCACAAGTGGATCGTTTAGGCGGTTTGTTAAAGTACCACAAGCATGAAACTGGCACCCTACATGGCAATAACTCACAAGAATTGCGCAATCAAATTATGATGCAGTTTCGTGACGGAAAATTTAAAGTGCTAGTCGCTTCCGACGTAGCCGCACGCGGCATTGACATTAAGGACGTGGATCTAGTGCTTAATTTTGATATGGCGCAAAATGGCGATGATTATATTCATCGGGTTGGCCGTACCGGACGTGCGGGCGAATCAGGCTTGGCCATTTCACTGATTAGTTCGCGCGAATGGAATCTAATGGCAACCATTGAAAAATACTTAAAAACCAAGTTTGAAAAGCGGTTAGTAAAAGCCTTGATTGGTAGCTATACAGGGCCGAAACAACTCAAGGCCAATGGCAAAGCTGCCACCAAAGGAAAGCGAAATAGCGGCAAAAACTTAACCGCTCGAGAGAAAAAACGGTTAGAAAAAAAGCTGGCAAAAAAACAAAAAGCAAAACAAGAGCCAGAAGATCAGATGAGCAGCAACAAACCGAAGAAAAAGTTTGGTGGCGTTAGCGAAGAAGGTCTTGCGCCTTTACGCAAAAAATAATGCTTATACCGTTAATATTAAACTTGGGTAGTAACGCATGAATATTTGGGTCGATTCCGATGCTTGTCCATTAGTGATCCGAGAGATTTTAATCAAAGCCGCGATCCGAACTGGAATTCGATTAACCTTTATCGCCAATCATCCAATCAAGGTTCCTGCTCTTGCCAATATCAAATCCTTTCAAGTAGCTAAAGGCTTTGATGTAGCCGATAACGAAATCGTTTTGCGCTGCCAAGCTGGTGATCTAATCATTACTAGCGATATACCCTTGGCGGCGGAAGTGATTGAAAAAGGAGCTCTAGCGCTAAGTCCGCGCGGCGAACTGTTTAACCAAGGCAATATCGGCGCTCGCCTTAATATGCGCGATTTTATGGACTCGATGCGTGAAACACTGCAAGCCAGTGGTGCATCTCAAGGCGGGCCGCCACCGCTTGGTAAAAGTGACCGCATGGCCTTTGCCAATCAATTGGATCGCTATTTAACCAAAATCAAAGCCTAGTAATACTTTTTAGTTTAGATCGCTACTCAATGTGAAATTCTATTAAATTTCAGTAAAATTCTGTCCTAATTTCACCGAAACCCTTGTATTATCAAGAAATTATCTTTATATCTAAGATATCAATCAGGGATCCTTTAACCACCGTTAAAAGGTGGCTAGAGGAATTTGCGTCATCATTTTAGGAGAACCTTTAAGTTCTTAGGAGGAAACCATGTCGAACACCCTTGAGCAAGTTAGTGCTATGCCTATGAAATACCTGGATAAAGCCATGTCGAAATTACGAGATCTTGGTTTGGTTCCGGAAAAAACTGACGAAGCGCCGGTTATTAGCTTGATCAACAAAATATCCGACTTGGACGAAGAAAAAACCATCGCCATTGCTCGTACTCTTAACCAAGCTTCATTGTTTAATGAAGTTGTTCGCGAGCAGATCCAAGCGATGCGCATTGGCGAACGTTACGAAGGTATTACTGAAAAATTCAATTCTATTCGCGACGATGCTAAAGGCATGGTCGATCAACTTGAAGATGGCAAAATTGACGTGATGGAACGCATCGGTAACGTATGGATGAAGGTGACACGTGGCGATATTCCTAGCCGTTTCGAAGATATCAAAGAGACTTATCTTGAAGTCGCAGCCGATACCAAAGATCAAATCGAGCGTGAACAAATTATTTTAAATGCTTACCGTGATTTTCGTGGAGCTTTAAAAGAGTCCGAAGTCTTAGCGCTGAATGTTTTGAAAAAAGCTCATGCTGAACTTGAAGATGCAAAAACTAATCTGAGCAATGCCGCCAAAGATATTGAAACCAACACCAATGATGATCGCGAACACATAGCACGTTTGGAGTTGGCTCGTGACGAGCGATTACGCGAATTACAAAACTCTGATGAACGCTATCAGGTGGCAAAAGATCTTTCAGACAACTTGACCATTTCCTACAATACTTCTGAAGCAGTTATGGCCCGCTTACTGCAAACCACCAATGCTAAAGAACGAGTTTATTCGCAGTCGGTGACTTTCTTTGGAACCAATGAAACCGTATTTACCGCCCTTTCCGCTTCCTTTACCGGCTTACACGGCTTGCACGAAGCCACAGAAACCTTAAAAAACATGAAAGAAGGCATCAATGAAAGCCTAGAAGTATTAGGCGAAGTTGGCGATAAAGTGCAAGAAGAAGCCTTAAGAGAAGGTTATGGCGCGACCATTAAAGCAGAGTCGGTAAAACGATTAGTGGATTCCATAGTGAATTTCCAAGAGCGCTCGACCAACCTTATCGCAGAGATGCGCGAGCAAGCTACCCGCAATGCCGAGGAAGTACGTCTAGCCGCGGAAGACGGCAAACGCCGCCTAGCCGAACTCGCTAGCCGTGGTAATGCCCTAGTTATTAACGCTTAATTGTTCAATTACTCGATCGTTAATGGCCGAAAACACCAATAATAAACATGACATCCCTTTGTCGGATGTCATGTTGGCTATGGATATTGCCGATACCATTCGCCATCGCGATCGGATCGTCGAACAAGAATTAAGTGAAGCTGAACGGGAAAAAGCACTCTTTGAAAAGGTCAAAAGAACTTACGCCAGCCAAGGGATTGAGGTTAGTGATGCCACTATCAAAGAAGCCATTCAAGCAATTGAAGATGAACGCTTCACTTACCAAGCGCCAAAAGCAAGCTTTTTCACCAAGTTAGCACATATCTACATCAATCGTGGTAAATGGGCCAAAGGGTTTGCTGCCCTCTTAGCTATTACAGGTTTGGCATGGCTGATTTCATGGGCGGTTTTTACCCTACCCAAACAAATGGAGCTTAATAAGCAAGCCAATGCTTTAAACCAAAGTATCATCCAAGCCAATACTTCCGAAGAATCGCTACAGTCGCGTCTAGATGGCCTAGTCAAAGAGCTTAACCGCGCTAGCGAGCCGCAAGATAGCGAACTGAAAGGTTTATATCAGCGGCAAAAACAAAATGCTTTTCAGCTTCTCAAAACGGCGGCAACCCATATCGATGTTGCAAGACCGCTGCGCCAACAAGATGATTTTGACGGTGATGAATTTAAAAAAGCCGGTGCTTTGGCCATGGATCAAGTGGATCGTCAAGAATATCAGCTAGGCCAAGCCAAAGCGCAACTGGATAAAGCCGAAACCGCCATCAAGCGTTTGCATCAAATCAATTTATTGCCTAACGAACTGCAAAACCTCTACTCACAAGCCAAAGATATAGCGCGCAGCCCTCGCGGGCAAAATCTTGCCAATAACTATTATCAAAATGGCCTAGCGGCGATTAAAGGTTTCGATTTTGACGCAGCCAATAATGTCACCAGCGATCTAAAAGATTTGATTGAAAATCTACAGCAAAGTTATCAACTACAAATCGTTTATCGTCATGGCGAACAAACTGGCTTATGGCGCGAACCAGAAATTAATCAGAGCGCTAGAAACTATTACATAATCGTTGAGGCAATTGATAAAAATGGTCAAGCACTGACTTTGCCCATAGTCAACGAAGAAACTGGCAAAGTCAGTCGTGTGAAAAAATGGGCATTGCGAGTGGAGCGCGCAGTTTTTGATCAAATTGCTCGTGATAAGCGTGACGATGGCATAGTTCAAAATAATATCTTTGGCTCAAAAGCCGTTGGTGTTTTGGAAGTGGATTACCGTTTTCCAACCACCGGCAAAGCCATTACCCGTTGGTAATTTAGCCAATATAGAGGAATTAAAAATAGATGTATTCAGGCCGCCAAGCCCTTTCGGATATTGATTCGAGCTTACAAAAAATTCGCTCGCACTTATCGCAAACGGATTATGATCTCGAGCGCTTTGGACAAAAGCTGCTTGGCTTGCGACAACAGGAATCCGATACTTATCGGCAGTTAGCCAAAATGCGCCTTGATAGCCTGCAGGCGAATGAGTTATCCCAACAACTCGATTATGCCGAGCGCCAAGCTACACAACTCTTATTGCAAAGAAACGATCAAATTCAACACCTTGTTAAGCAAATCGGTCAATCACAAGAAACTCAGATGCAGCTGGACGCCCAACGTGGTCAGCAGGCGATAAAACTAGACGAAGTTATCGAGCAACTGGAAAACCTGTTAGCGCAAGTGGATAGCACTTTGGCGGAATCGGCCAAATACCAAAAACAACAATTAAAAGCGCAAGACTTAGTTGATATGGCGGCGAATGCTCGCGCTAAAACTGAACAGGCGCAAGAAGAGCTTGAAGAAAAAGGTAAGCCCTATCGCGACGATAAAATTTTTATGTATTTATGGCAGCGTCATTACGGAACCAGTAAATATGACGCTAGGTTTATTACTCGTTTTTTTGATAAAAAGTTAGCCGATCATATTCGTTTTGATAAGGCTAGAATTAACTTTTTCACGCTTAATAATATACCCAAGAAATTAGCCGAACATACTGAAAACCTACAGCAACAAGCAGAAGATGAGTTATCCAAACTGCAACAAATGGAGCGGCAGGCCGAGCTTGATGCAGGAGCAGAAACCCTAGAATCACAAGCAGACACTGAACGTAATCTGCTCGCTGACATTGATAAAAATATTACTCAGCAAGAAGAATCTTTTGAAGCGCTGGTTAAAGAGCGGGAAGCTTTTAATTTAGGAACCGATAAATATATTGCTAGAGCTATTGACGTATTGATAGAAAGTTTTAAGGCCGATCCGATCCCGCAATTACAACATGAAGCCAGTTTAACCGATACGCCGCGCGATGATCACTTGGTTAATCAGCTAGCCGTATTGCGAGACAGCAAATCGCAACTGGAAAACGATATGACTAGCTTGCAAGGCACTCATCGTAGCATTAATCGTAAGCTTGAAGAGCTGAAAGAAGTGCGCCGCAAGTTTAAACGGGCCGATTATGATGCCTATAATTCTGGCTTTAAAGATGGCGATGTATTGTCGAGCATTCTACGTCAATTTGTAAGTGATCAAGTCAATGCTAAAGAACTTTGGCGTATCTTTAAGCGTAGCCAGCGCTTCCAACGTCGTCGTTATACTCAAAGGCATGGTGGCATCGGCATTCCTGGCGATATTAATATTCCTAGAGATATTGGTCGAAATATGCCACGAATCAAAATACCTCGCGGCATTAAATTTCCTTCTGGCTGGGGCGGCGGTAGCGGTTCATCAGGCGGTGGTGGCTTTAAAACTGGTGGTGGTTTTTAGGGCAGCCAACTTTAAACCAGCAATTTTGATTGCAAGCTCGGCTTATTTCTTCAACGGAAACAGCGATCGTAAAAATAGCCCGGCGCCACCAAAACAAAGTACTAAAATCACGATTAAATCAAAAGCACTCATAGGTCTAAAGCTAAATTGCGAAGAAGCAATCACACCGAAAATTAAGGCCAAAATTGAACCTACCGCAAGAAACCAGCCGAAATAGTTACGATGGTTATAGAAAAGAATCACCACTCCTGCAACAAAAGGGAGCATAATCATGCCGGAAGTAATGCCAAAGCCGCCAAAGGCAGAAATATTAATAAGGCGTGTACCAAAACCAAATTGCGAATGTATATGAATTGAATTTAATAACAGATAAAAGCCAACCACCATCATGGTTAAGCCTACAAAAAATTGCCAAACTCCACCGTTCGTTCCACCTGCACCCACCATTTTAATCCCCTTACTCAATTATCTATTGCGTTTATAATTTCTAAATACTCTACTAGATTTTTGTCAGTAGCTCTATCACTAAAGCTCTGTTATCAATAAGCCCCATCAAAATGCTCTTTCCAAAATTCAAGCCGAGTCTTATAGTTTTTTCTTAAATGGTCAAAAGTATCAGGCAAACCATTTTTAGCTGCGCGTAACGCTTGGTCGTCCGCTAGAATATCATAATGATGTATTAAGCTTTGATGCAAGTCTTCTAGATACTTAGGCGGTGACCATTTTGTTACTCGAGGCAATTTAGAGCTTAAACTAATACCGGTTTCTTTACCCAGCCAATCCCGTAATTGGCGATACAGCATATAAGTTCCTCTGACTTTGCCTTCAAGACTATAACCAGCGATATGTGGCGTTGCTAGCAGGCAGGCGTCCAATAACTCTTGGTTGATATCGGGTTCGCCCTCCCAAACATCAAAGATGTAATCAACACCTTGGTTCCATGCTTTAAATTTGAGCGCATCCTGGTTATTTACCACCGCACCGCGAGAGCTATTAACCAGCAATGAGCCCCCTTGCATAGCTTGCAAAAAGTCACTATCAATTAGGTATTGTGTGGCATATTCGCCATCGATTTTTAAGGGAACATGACAAGTCACCACATCGCAGTGCTGAATGTCCTGCAATTCAACGAAGTCTCTCGAGTCAGAAGTTGCTGCTAACGGCGGATCATTTAGTAGATATTTGATCCCTAATTGCTGTAACAACTGGCTTAACTGGCTGCCAACATTGCCAGCGCCAATAATACCTACAGTAGCATTGGCTAAATTTACACTTCGCTTATTCGCCCAATAGGCAATCGCCGTTAACACATATTCAGCCACTGCTTGAGCGTTACAACCTGCAGCATAAGCAAATTGAATATCCTGTTGTTTTAGATAATCAACATCGACATGATCAAGCCCAATAGTAGCGCTGCCAACAAACTTAACAGGCGTATCTTGTAATAACTCTTGATCAACCTGAGTAATTGAACGGACTAATAGAATATCTACTTCGGCTAAGTCAGCACGGCATATATCACGCCCAGATTTTCGCTCGATCCAGCAAAAGCTGCCGAATAAATCATCAACCATGGGCATATTTTCATCAGCCAGAACTGTTAATAAAGACACTTTGGCGTTTCCAACATTTTCTTAATAAGAATTGCTATAAATATTTGGGTATTTTAGCGTCTTCCTTTAAAATTAAGCCAGTAATTATTTTTGGAATATAATTTTAGGATCACGCATGAGCAAAAAACTAACTGATCTATACCATAATATCCTTGTTGAGATTGGCGAAGATGTAGAGCGTGACGGTATTTTAGACACCCCAAAACGCGCCGCTAAGGCTATGCAGTTCTTAACTAAAGGTTATGAACAAAATCTTGATGAAGTGGTTAATAATGCAATTTTTGAGTCGGATAACGACTCTATGGTGATTGTTAAAGATATTGAACTGTACTCTATGTGCGAGCATCACATGTTACCGTTTGTAGGTAAAGTTCATATCGGCTACCTACCAACAGGTAAGGTCATTGGCTTATCTAAACTGGCTAGAATTACCGATATGTTCGCTCGCCGCTTGCAAATTCAAGAAAACCTAACCAAGCAAATCGCCGAAGCGATTCAACAAGTAACCGATGCAGCTGGCGTTGGAGTCATTGTCGAAGCCAAGCATATGTGTATGATGATGCGCGGTGTCGAAAAGCAAAACTCGGTGATGACCAGCTCCACCATGCTCGGGCTCTTCCGTAAATCGGAAAAAACGCGCAACGAGTTTATCAGCCTTATTAGCAAATAATTTTGTTTGATATTCTCCAATGCACAATGCATTTCAAGCTGTCGAACCTGCAAAACTCGAATGGCGCCAAATAGCACGAAACGGTTCAAACTATTTAGCGCCCTATTCAACAGCTTTCGATGATATCTATTTTAATACTCATAATGGCATTGAAGAATCTGAATACGTTTTTTTACAAGGCAATCAACTCGAAGAGCGGTTTTCTAAGCAGCCAAAGCAATTCACCATTTTTGAAACGGGCTTTGGTAGCGGCCTAAATTTTTTACTCAGTGCCAGTTTATGGGAGCAAACTAACCCTAATGGCAAGCTCGATTACTATTCGGTTGAGCAGTTTCCGATTAAGCCAGATGATCTTAGTAAAATCTATCAGCAGCTCAAACTTAAAGAGCTGCTAAACCCTTTTATTGCTAATATCATTGATAAACTACTAACCGATTATCCGCCTATTTTGCCCGGCGTTTATCCAATTCAAATAAGCAGCAAGATCACTCTACATCTACTGTTTTTTCCATTAGAGCAGGCACTAAAAGAAATTGCGGTTAATGCTAGCTTTAGCGTTGATGCTTGGTTTTTAGATGGCTTTGCTCCAAGTAAAAACCCACAAATGTGGCACAAGGGTTTATGGCACTTTATGGCGCTGCACTCTCACTCGGCTAATGCTTCTGATCCCAACAACACGCAAAGCAGTAGCGTTGCTACCTTTACCGCAGCATCGCAAGTTAGAAAAATGCTGCAATACTACGGTTTTGAAGTGATCAAGCGCCAAGGTTTTGGCCATAAGCGCGAAATGCTTACGGCTAAGTTTGTCAAAAAAGAACTTTCCACGCCAAAGCCTAATCTCGCCAGCAGTTATTTAGAAACGCGAAAGCCAACCAAAAAAATTGCCATTATTGGCGCCGGCCTAGCAGGCTGTAGCAGCGCTTATGTGCTACAAAAAGCTGGGTTTGCGGTAGAAATCTTTGAACAAGGCTCAAAGCTAGCCAGTGGTGCATCAAAAATGCCGGCACTATTGGCAAGCCCTAATTTTTCCATCGATCACAACAGTTTTAGCCAACTAACTTTTTCTGGGTTTTATCGGCTACAGCAGTTCTTTGCTGAGCATTCGGAACTGGTTGATGCAAAACAGGTGTTACAGCTTGCCAACGAAAAATACTCTGATCATCAGCTACAGCAATATCTGGAGCTATACCAGAATAGACTGCACTCGGAACTTAGATGGTCTTCCATAGAGAATAAAACGCCTCGGCCAACAACCGTCGAGCGAAAAGCTTTGCTATCCCCCGCGATCCAAATCAACGGCGAAAAACTCTGCGAATATTGGCTAAAAACAATTCCATCAAAGCACATTCATCTAAATCATAAAATTACCTCTTTAGATCAATTAAGCGGATTTGATTGCCTGATTATTGCCAGCGGTCATGGTAGCCTATTAAACAACTTGGGATTAAGTGAGCTGCCAGCGGTGATGCCGCTGCGAGGTCAACTCACCAGCATTAAAGCGCCCTATAGGCTAGATTTACCGATTAATTATCAAGGGCATTTATTTCAAGAAGACGAACAATGGCATCTTGGTGCTAGCTTTGATAACAGCCTGGATGAGTCTGTTTGGCCGGCAGATAACCAAAAAAATATTGAGTTAGCCAATCAAGAATTAGGATTAGCGCTTCCGGCTAACCAAAAATGCAGTTCAAAAGTTGGAATACGCGCTTCATCTTTTGATCGCTTTCCTTTTTGCGGTTTTTACCAAAACTCAGAGCAGCAAACTATCTGGCTTAACTATGGTTACGGTACTCGCGGTTTAAATTTAACCTTACTCTGTGCAGAAGTTATTGCTGCCAGTTTGCAAAATAAAACTCTGCCCCTTTCAAAAAATCTTTTGCAACGATTAAGCCCAAAACGAATTAGTTAAGGCTAAGTGTATTAAACCGAGCGCACGCCTAACTTATCAGCATGAAAAGCAAAGTGAGATTCGATAAAACTGCTAATAAAAAAGTAGCTGTGATCGTAACCGAGCCGTAAATTAAGTTGGATATCCAGATTTTTCTGTTTAATTTCAGCTTGCAGTAATTCTGGTTTTAGTTGTTCTGTTAAGAACGCATCCTCTGAACCTTGATCGATTAATATTGGCGGGATCTTTGCTTGGCTCTGCTTAATTAGCTCCAACGAATCGTACGCCTCCCAAGCATCCTTATCATCGCCTAAATAATTTGAAAAGGCCTTTTGCCCCCAAGGCACTTGCATTGGCGCAACAATCGGGGCAAACGCGGAAATTGACTGAAATTTATTAGGATTTTTGATCCCAATCGTTATAGCGCCATGACCACCCATCGAATGACCAAAAATTGACGACAACTGAGGGTTTACTGAAAAATTATCACCGATTAACGCATACAGTTCATGCACAATATAATCGTACATTTGGTAATGCTTTTTATAAGGCTCTTGGGTCGCATTCAGGTAAAAACCCGCCCCTAAACCAAAATCCCAAGCACCTTCTGCATCATCTGCAACGCCTTCCCCACGTGGGCTGGTATCAGGCGCAACTAGTGCCAAGCCGTATTTACTGGCGTACTGTTGAGCTCCCGCCTTAGTCACAAAGTTTTCATCGGTACAAGTAAGTCCAGATAGCCAATAAAGCACTGGCACCTTTTCTTGCGCAGCTTGCGGTGGCAAAAACAATGAGAAATTCATATCGCAATTTAATGCCTGCGAATAATGGCTGTATCTGAGCTGAGTACCCTCAAAACACTTAGCCGAAGAGATTAATTCTAGCGCCATCTAAAAGACCTCTAAAATTCTATAACAGAGCGAATGGATTTACCTTGATGCATCAGATCAAAGGCTTGGTTAATATCTTCAAGCGGCATCTTGTGGGTAATTAAGTCATCAATATTAATTTTACCCTCCATATACCAATCGACAATTTTAGGTACATCGGTTCGCCCTCTAGCGCCGCCAAAAGCAGTGCCTTTCCAAACTCTGCCGGTGACTAACTGGAATGGTCGGGTAGCAATTTCCTGACCAGCACCAGCCACGCCAACGATACAAGACTCGCCCCAACCTTTATGGCAAGACTCTAAAGCTTGGCGCATGGTATTAACGTTACCAATACACTCAAAGCTGTAATCGACGCCGCCATTGGTCATTTCAATAATAGCGTTGGTAACATCATCAACTTCCTTTGGATTGATAAAATCGGTCATGCCAAATTGCTTGGCTAAAGCCACTTTGTCCTCGTTCAGATCCACCCCAATAATTCGGTCAGCGCCCGCAAGCTTAGCTCCTTGGATCACGTTAAGGCCTATTCCACCCAAACCAAACACCGCAACGGTTGAGCCTATTTCTACCTTCATGGTATAGATAACCGCGCCGATACCGGTAGTGACGCCGCAGCCGATATAACAAACTTTATCAAACGGTGCATCACTGCGAATTTTGGCTAAAGCAATTTCTGGCAGCACCGTATGATTGGCAAAAGTCGAACAGCCCATATAGTGCAAAATAGGCTTACCTTGATAAGAAAAACGGCTACTACCATCAGGCATCAAGCCTTGGCCTTGAGTGGCGCGGATGGATTGACAAAGATTAGTTTTGGGATGTAAACAAAAGTCACACTCGCGACATTCTGGCGTGTAAAGCGGGATCACGTGATCGCCAGGTTTTAAAGAAGTCACTCCCGCACCGACTTCACGCACAATACCCGCTCCTTCATGTCCTAAAATGGCCGGAAAAGCGCCTTCAGGATCATCTCCAGATAAGGTAAAAGCATCCGTATGACAAACGCCCGTTGCCATGACTTCCACTAATACTTCGCCAGCTTGCGGCCCTTGCAAATCCACTTCGACAATTTCTAGTGGTTTGCCTGCTTCGAAAGCAACTGCGGCACGAGTTTTCATAAACGGCTCCTGGTAACTAAGGTAAACGTCTTAGACGACAATAGAGATATACCATAACTGAAATGGCGCTAGAACTTAAGATGGCGGCCATAATCACAATTTGATAACGTGCCGCAATCAGCGGCGAAACGCCAGCGATAATTTGTCCGGTCATCATCCCTGGTAGCGCCACCAAACCCACGGCTAATAGGCTGTTGATTTGCGGGATCATGGCGGTGTTAAAAGCTTGGTTACGAGACTTTTGCTTGTCTTTATGACGGTTGTATTCATGCACAAAACGCTCGCCAGAAAGACTAATACTGTTCATGGTATTGGCAAATAGCATTCCCGCAAAAGGAATAACGTATTGTGCTTGATACCAAGGTGAAAGATTTAAAATAGCCCCAATAATCAAGGCTAAAATCAAACCGCAGCCAATTAACAAACCTATAGTAATATCCGTAAAGTGCTGTTGATCCTTATTTGGAATTGGCCTTAAGGCAATCCAAGCAGAAACCAGCAACATAAATGCCATAACCAATAAACCAAGCCAAAGGTTATTGTGTTTAAAGATATAAATTAACACAAACCCTATGAGCAATAACTGCAGTACCATCCGCAGGTTTGCCAGCCAATAATCTTTAGTCGCGATCTTCCACTGACGCATCACTAGACCAATAATGGCGACGGGGATCAGTACCAAAAACAGCTCGAAGTAGCCTATTTGCGGCAACTGCATCTTAGTCTTCTTGATCTTGTTGGACTTCTTTGCGCATATTAGAATCCCAAGCATGATCTTCTTTAATCGCCTGACGATCTTGAATATCCGACTTCAAAACTGCCTCTAACAGCTCAGCTTTTTCGGTGGCCGCTAGAATATACTGTTTCTCATCACCCCACAGTTCGGTGAGTTCATCCATGTGCATGGTATCATAATGTAAGAAAGTTTGCGCCGCTCGATGCGCCTGATACTTACGATAGCCCAGAGCAGTTAAAGCTTCGCGGCCTAAAATTAACGCCGAACCTAACGTCTCGCGCATCACAAAGTCGGCACCTGCTTTGCGAATTTCGTAAGCCTCGCGTCGTCCTTTGGCTCGAGCATAGACTTTTAAATCAGGAAAATGCTTTTTGCACAGCTCGGTGACCAAAATCGCTTTATCCGTATTATCCACCGACAAAACTAAAATTTTAGCGGTTTCAGCGCCAGCAGCTTTAAGCAATTCTATGTTGGTCACATCACCATAAAAGGCTTTGGTACCAAACTTTCTTACCAGATCAATTTGCACCGCATCGTATTCAAGCAAAGTCGTTTGAAATCCTTGCGAACGCAGTAGGCGGGAAACTACTTGTCCGAAACGTCCATAACCGGCAACGATAACTGGCGTATCACCATCATCAATATCATCATAAGCGCGATCAATTTCTTTGCGGTCAAAGCGCGGCTGAATAAACTTTTCACTCAAGATCATCAGCACTGGCGTTAGCGCCATACTTAGGGCCACTACTACCGTCAGGGTCGCGATAATGTCTTGCTCTAAAACGCCATTTTGCCCAGCAAAACTAAAGAGTACAAAAGCAAACTCGCCGCCTTGAGCTAGGGCAAAGGTAAAAATAAGGTTGTCTAAAATCGGCATCTTGAAAAACTTTGCCAAGGTGAAAAGCACCACGATTTTGACTAAAATCAGCATAAAGACTAGCAATAGAATCAGCCGAGGATCATTCCACAGCAGCTCCAAATTAATGCTAGCGCCGACCGTGATAAAAAATAGCCCTAACAACAAACTCTTGAACGTATCCAGCGCCACTTCTAATTCATGCCGGTACTCGCTATCGGCTAAGACTACGCCTGCTAAAAAAGCCCCTAATGCCGGAGACAAACCTACCCATTGCATGCCTAACGTAATGGCGATAACTAACAGTAAAGAAGTTGCAATGAAAATTTCGCGTAAGCCAGTGCGAGCAATCAAATTGAACAGCGGTTGAATTAAATAGCGCCCGGCAAAGATAATCGAAGCGATGCTAGCTATAACCAGTAACGTTTGTTGCCAACCCTGCAGATGACTGCCGGCGTGGCTATCATCAACCCCATTCACTGCCATAGTGGCAAGCAGCGGCATCAAAGCCAGCATCGGGATCACGGCAATATCTTGGAATAATAACACTGAAAATGACGAGCGACCTGCATCTGTTCGCATCAAGCCTTTCTCGCTTAAGGTTTGCAACACAATTGCGGTAGAAGATAGCGCCAGTACCATGCCAATGGTCAGCGATTTTTGCCAGTTCAAGTCAAATCCAAAAGCAATCAGGCTGATAAGGATACCGGTAAAGATAACTTGCAGCCCTCCTAAGCCCAAAATTGGCATCCGCATCCGCCACAATTTTTTCGGCTCCAGCTCCAGTCCCACTAAAAATAGCATCATGACTACGCCAAATTCAGCAAAATGCATAATATCTTTGGCATCTTTACCGACCAGCCCCAAGGCAAAAGGCCCAATCACCACACCAGCTAATAAATAGCCTAAAACCGAACCTAAACCTAACCGCTTGGCAACTGGAACCCCAATCACCGCGGCTACTAAAAAGATAAAGGCTTTAAATAAGAAACTTTCAGTATCCATAAATTAGCGAAACTCCCCTGTTACCAAATCAAGATGATTTTGTAGCTGGATCAAATGTTTGCGGTAAGACTCAGCGGCATCAATCATTTTTTCCTTAGAAATTCTAAGCACATCATACACCGCAAACGGTTTTAGATAGTTCATGCCACAAAAAACCGCGGTTTGCTCAAAGGGTTTCATCAAAAGTTCTAACGGAAAATGGTTATAACCGGACTCATCATAACTTTCGAAAGTACCACCAAGAGTCATCGCATTGAGCCAATATTTATGTTGTAGCTGATAACCATCGGTACCATAAGCAAAACCTGCTTCAAGCACCAAATCTTGCCACTCCTTTAACAAAGCTGGCGCACTGTACCAGTACAAAGGATGGTGAAATACGATAATGTCGTGTTCTAATAGCAACTGCTGCTCTCGCTCAACATCTATCAAAAAATCAGGGTAACGCTCATATAAATCATTAAAGGTTACGCCTTCGAGTTCCTTAACCGCTGAAACCATTAACTTATTCGCATTGGATGCTTCAAAACGCGGGTGTGCAAAATTGATAAGAACTCGATTAGCCATAAGAATCCATTTAAAGAATGTATTCTTTGAGTTTACACAAATTTCTTAGAAATAAAAATTAAGTCTTTGATATTGCAATAATTAATGCGGCTTATTGCGACTTAGGAGAAAAGTTTTGAGCAAAATAAAAGCGGCCTAAGCCGCTCACCGTCAAATCCATCTTCGATTGCTGTCCTTACTTGTCCTTAAGAAACTGCAAAGCCATTTGCATGTCCTATTATTGTTAATCCTTGATTTGTAGTAGATAGTGCAGTATCCGTTTGCGGTATCTAAATGTAACAAGCTGAACTGACGAATCAATCAGCTTATTATGACAATTCGATGACAGCTAATTAATTCTAATATTGGAAAGTTATAATTTAGATATATTTCAACAAGTTAGAACTCTTAAATAAAGTAGAGTTGAAATAGATGCGTTAATATTAAGACATTGCCACTTAGCTTGTGAGATATATCTCACAACACAATCCGTCAATATCTTAAAATTCTGCCCCTAATTGATAGAGCACTTCGTCGTCATAGCCGCAAATAACCCGATATATCCCAGCAAACTTATTGTTAATCGCGGGTAGATCCGAATCGATCAACAAGGGTTTAGAGTTAAGTTGCTTTAGTTTGGTTTTGGTCGCGATGATTATTAGATCGGATTTGTTTAGGCGTGCCAATACTGTTGCGCTAAACTGATGATTGCCGCGACCAATGATATGTCCTTGACCACCAATCGCGGTTAATATTATTCGAACCTTACCTGCCTGTTGTTCTAACAATTGTAAGATATCTGCTTCATTAAGATCTGAGCCCATCAACTGATTTTGGTAAACCCAGTCGATTCCTAACAAACTCCCCGGCAAATCCAGCGCATCCATCACCGCCGCACAACTGGTTCCTGTTCCGATCAAATAGTGCAGCTCATCATCCATGTCTTCCACCACAAATTCGGCGATATCCTTTTGCACTAAAGCTTCGTCTTCACGATTAAGCTGAGCCGAAGAAACTTTGGTAGCTTGAATGTATTGATGCTCTGCCGGTACTAGCAGTTGTCCATGCTTTTTCGCTGTCACCGTTCCTGCTCGAAACGCCTCCTCATCAATATCCATAACCGAAGCTTCGATTAACGAAACCAGTTGGTTAGTCAGGATATTTCTCAGAACTTCAGCCGCAGCTAAAGGAGTAATGGCATAAACACCCGAGTGAATTTTTACCCCCGCTGGTACGCCAAGAACAGGCGTAGTCTCATCAATCACTGAACAAATATTGCGAGCCGTACCGTCGCCACCAGCAAACACTAATAAATCCAAATCTAAAGTATTGAAGCGCTCAACAGTTTCTATGGTATCCCTATCAGAGCTTAGCTGCGGAGCCTGATAAACCAGCTCGAAGGTAAAACCCAACTCTTGCAACAAAGTCTCCCCCATCGCCGAGGAAGCACAATACCAGTGAATTTGTTCTTTAAAAGGTAACAAAGCTTCTAAGGTGATTCGTGCTCGATTTTCTGCTTGTTGGATAGCGCCAAGGGCAAAAGCTTGCTCACGGATCTGCTCACCATCACTACCTTTAAGCCCTACTTTGCCGCCAATCCCAGCAAAGGGATTAATAATTAGGCCTAACTTCAGGGTATTGGATAAGGCTAACTCATGACTCATGTAATAGACTCCAAACTGGGAAGGCTAATCGCATGACCGTGGCGATATTGTTGGCAAAGAAGTTGAATGACTTCTAAAGCTGCAACTGGAAAACCCTGCTCGAAATAGTCGCTCAGCTGCTTATGGAGTTGCCTTTTGAAACTAGTAACGGTTTCAAGACAGATATCCACTCCCGGGTTGTCCAAACTGGGTTTAAAACACCAATTAGCGGCTAAATGAAAAGCCCACTCTAAGGCTTGCGGCTTAACTTCCACTTGGTAAAAAGCCAATTGCTGCTCATGGTTACGGCCGGCAGGTGCGTACCAATAGCCATAATCATCTTGTTGGCGACGTTTTTCACCAGCAATACACCAGTGGGCAACTTCGTGCAAAGCGCTAGAGAAAAAATCCTGATTTGAATAAATAATCGCGGGCGCTTGAGCCTTTGGCGCACGATAAAAGGGCTCCATTGCGCCAGGCTTTAGGCAGGTGTTTTTTTGCTTAAAAGCTAGATTGAAAGTTTCTGCAAACTCAAATACACAAGGTTCAGCTATAGTCATGATGGTATTGACGTCTTCAATAAATAAACTATCAACAACAAGTTATAAGCACATACGCCATTAAGAAAAGTGCTGTTCGAGCTGCTGCTTGGTCAATAAGAAAACTCCATCGCCGCCACGCTCAAACTCAAGCCAACTAAAAGGCACTTCCGGATACGCTTCCTGTAAGGCTGGCCAGCTGTTGCCAACTTCGACAATCAAAACCCCGTGCTCAGTCAGAAACTCAGCAGCTTGTTGTAATATTTTTCGTGTTAAATCCAGCCCATCATCGCCCGAACCCAAACCGATTTCAGGTTCATGAAAAAATTCTGCAGGCATTTCTGCTAAATCTTCAGCGTCTACATAAGGCGGGTTGGAAACGATCAAATCAAATTTCATATCGCGCATAGATGAAAACAAGTCTGATTGAACCGCTTGTACTCTAGGATAAAAACCCGCTTGATCAATATTGATTTCAGCAACCTGCAACGCTTCAACAGAAATATCGGAAACGATAACTTCTGAATCGGGTAAGTAAGCAGCACAAGCAATACCAATGCAGCCACTACCACAACATAAATCCAAGATCCGAGGTTCGTCAGAAATCAGCCAAGGATTAAACTGATTTTCCACCAATTCGGCAATTGGCGAACGAGGCACTAACACACGCTCATCGACAAAAAACTCGATACCTGCAAAATAGCCCTTATTAGTAATGTATGCCAACGGTTTACGTTCTTCTATTCGAGTACGAATAGCGCTTAATAAGTGTTGCTTTTCTTCGTCAATCAAGCGCGCCTCAAACATCACCACAGGATAGTCACTTGGCAATTCCAACATTTGCAAAACTAACGCCACCGACTCATCCCACGCATTGTCAGTGCCGTGGCCATAATAAAGCCCTGTCCGCTCAAATTCGCTCGCGGCAAAACGGATATAGTCAGTAATGGTATTTAAAGACGCTGCGGCTTGTTGATATTTGTCCATAATTCACTCGATTTTTTGTCAGCTAGCTATCATCAGTTTAGCGCTAAATATTGAGTTAATTACACTCAATAAACAAGACAAGCTTAATCTCGGGCTTGTTTGAGTTCTAATAATTGATTATACACCAGTTCCGTGACCTGATGGCGCTCATCAATATTAAAATCTCGACAATCCAGCGCCCGCCCTATTTTGATGGTCACTTTTTGCCCCAAGCGCATTTTATACCAACGTTTATTCGGCAAAATATGCTCAATGTCCTGCATAATGATTGGGATAATGATGGCGTTGGTGTCGATAGCTAAGCGGATCCCACCTTTTTTTAGAGGTCTTAGGCGTCCATCAGCTGAACGAGTACCTTCTGGGAACATCCAAATGCGAATACCACTTTTCATTTTTTGGCGCGCAAATTCCAGATCCTTAATGGCCTGTTCGCGATTTTGTCGATCAATCGAAGGAAACTCCGCCGAGCGCATGGCTTGCGATAAAATCGGGATCTTAAATAATTCCTTTTTGGCAATCATCCTAATCGAGCCAGGCAAGGCGGCATAAGCCAGCGGGATGTCGTAAGCACTCGCGTGGTTGCACATCAAAATAATGGAGCGATCTTCGGGGATTTGTGACTCTAGCTCGCCATCAATTTGCCAATTGATTTTAATTTTGTTAACTAGACGCGAAGCCCAGTTATAAATAACGCCATTGATCTTTTCACGAGCAACCAGCGGATCTTTGCGGTTATAGCGAAAACCCACCACTAGAGTCTTTAGACTGTATTTCAGAGTTACCGCTAAGGAATAGCAGATAATACCGAAAATCTTAAATCGGTTGGCCGAGGGGTTTAAAACGGGATCAGGCAAAATTCATTGAAATTAGTCGAACAAGGCGACTATGCTAGCCAGAAAAGCGTTAAATATCCAGCCCTAGCATGGATTTATAGCTAACCTAGCTTAAGCTCACTTAGATCCGCAGGAGTAATAAACTGCGCTAACTCAACCGAATCATCATTAATCTCAAGTTCGGCAATTGCCGCCGTGGGAAAATAGCGCCCTGCTCCGGGCAGCCAAGCCTCTAACAAGTTAACCACCAAAGGCATGTGGCTGATCAATAACAAAGACTCTGCTTCAAGCGCCTGAAAATACTCAATGGTTAAACTGGCATCAGCTTCAGGCTTGAGCAAACTTTCATCCGCTTTTTTAAAATCATGCTTAAAATACGCCATAACTTCAGTGGCCGTTTGTTGAGCGCGCAACAAAGGGCTGATTAAAATGGTATCGGTTAAGCTTTGCTCAGACAGCCATTGCCCCATAGTACGAGCTTCGGCAATTCCCTTGGCTGACAGTTGCCGCATCCCCTCAATGGTAGGTGCATCGCCATGGCGCATGATGCGAACAATCATTAGCTGCTTTGCAACTCTTGGTTAAAATCTTGAATGGTTTGCACTGCAGAAGCCTTGAGCCTGGGTCCAAACTGGGTCACTAAATAGGATGAGCAAAAACTGGCTAATTTGCCGCAGTTATCCGCGGAATAGCCTTGAGTTAGTGCGAATAAAAAAGCACCAGCGAACATATCGCCTGCACCATTGCTGTCAACCGCCTCCGCTTCAAAAGGTGCTATGGCGTGAGTTTTTTCGCCATCAAAGTACAAAGCGCCCTTGTCACCTAAAGTGATGACCACTTGGCGCGCTTGAGCTTTAAGGCTTTCAAGTGCCGCATCGCAATTGCCTTGTTCAGTAAATTCTAGAGCCTCATCTTCATTACAAAAAAGCAAGTCAACGCCACCCGCTAAAATTTGCTCAATTTGCGGCCTGAAAAAACGCACCATATTGGGATCCGACAAGGTGTAAGCGACTTTTATACCATTGTCGTCAGCCATTTTTTTCGCCGCCAATGCCGTATTATGATTTGACTCGCTGGTCACCAAATAACCTTCGATATACAAATACTCGCTTTGCATTAATGCTTGAGGATCGATATCTTCTGGTTGCTGCTCGCTACTGATCCCTAAAAAGGTATTCATAGTTCGATCGGCATCGGGCGTTACCATGACCAAACATTTTCCCGTAGTGCCATCATTATTCGTTAAGCCAGCAATATTATTATCCACGCCAGCGCTATTCAGATCCGAGGCGTAGAAATCGCCGGCTTCATCCTTAGCAACTTTGCAACAGTGATATCCTTTGCCGCCTAATTGGGCTAGCGCAAAAATGCTGTTGGCTGCCGAACCGCCGGAAGCTCTTTGGTGACTCTTACCTTGTAGCTCACTTAGTAAATAATCGTGGCGCTCTTGTTCTACTAACGTCATTAAGCCTTTTTCTATATCAAGCCGCGCCAACTCTTGCGCTGAAACTTCAATTTCAACATCGACAAGAGCATTGCCTAATGAGAAAACATCATACTTTTTATTCATGGATTTTCTTTGCTGGATTAATCGTTTGCTTATCTGTGATTATGCTATAATTGCCGCCAATATAGAATCACCAGCCGATTATTTTCTTATGGCCGCCCTGTTTGTTGACCAATTAACCGTTATCGACTTTGCCTATTTTGATCCCAAGCGAGGGATCGTGGGTGAAAGCTGGATCGTGGATATCGTTTTAGAAGGCGATCTGGATGATCAAGGTATGGTATTTGATTTTGGCGATGTTAAAAAACAGATCAAAATCGCGATCGATGGCTCTGTTGATCATAAATTTGTGGTTCCCAAGCGCTACCATAAGCTCAATAGCCAGCTCGAAGAAAATAATCTTCTACTGGAAATCCAAGACGAGCAAGATCGCTGGTATCGCCATCAATCCCCAAGCGAAGCAGTTGTTTTGCTTGAGTCGGACAACGTGACTATGGATGCGGTAAAGACGCTGTTAATCGAAGAATGTCGTCAAGTCGTTCCGGATAACGTAACTCATATCGAGCTGACCCTATCGACCGAAAACATTACCGGAGCTTATTATCATTATGCTCACGGGCTGAAAAAACATCTTGGTGACTGCCAACGGATTGCTCATGGTCATCGTTCGCAAATCCAAATTTTTGCTGATGACGTTCGAAGTGAGTCGCTAGAAAGTTTATGGGCAAAAAAATGGCAAGATATTTATATCGCCACGCAAGAAGATCTGGTCAAAGAACTGCAAATTGATGACGAAGATTATTACCACTTTGAATATCAAAGCGAACAAGGTCATTTTGCGCTGACTTTGCCGAAAGCTGATTGCCATCTGATGCAAAACGATACCACCGTTGAACTCATTGCCAACCATATCGCCAAGCAAATTAAGCTAGTCGAGCCCGAAAAAGCTATTAGTATTAAGGCTTTTGAAGGAGTTAATAAAGGCGCCATGGCTAGCGCCTAGATCAACTTTTAGAGTTTAAATTCTGTCCAAACCGGCGCATGATCCGATGGTCTTTCCATGCCTCGGATCTCATAATCAATATCCGAAGCAACCACTCTTTGATTTAGCCAATCGCAAGCAAAAATAGAATCGATCCGCAAACCACGCTTCGGTTCACGATCGAAGCCTTTGCTACGATAATCAAACCAACTGAACTTATCGTCAACTTCAGGGTTAACCGTTCGGTAGGTATCAATCAAGCCCGTATCAAGCATTTGCGCTAACCATTCCCTTTCTTCCGGTAAGAAACTCGACTTACCCTCTCTTAGCCAACGCTTTCTATTGGGTTCGCCGATACCAATATCCATATCGGTCGGAGAAATATTGATATCACCCAACACTATGGTTCTGGTGCTTAAATCGTGATCTTTTAAATATTCAATCAGATCGGCGTAAAACTTTTCTTTGTAAGGAAACTTAGTTGGATGGCTGCGATTTTCGCCTTGCGGAAAATAACCATTTAAGACTTTCAAAGTTTCGTCACCATACTGATAGCTGGTAATAATCATCCGACGCTGCGCGTCTTCGGGATCGTGTGGAAATCCTTTTTCTACCGCAATGGGCTTTTGCTTACTGAATGTGGCAACGCCATAGTGGGCTTTGCCGCCATGAATATCAATGTGATAACCCAAATGCTTATACAAATCGAACGGAAACATATCGTCATGCACTTTAGTTTCCTGCAAACAGATAATATCCGGGTCGTGCTTCTGCACCAAAGCTTCAATTTGATGGACCCGTGTTCTAACGCTATTGATGTTAAAAGTTACGATTTTCATTCTTTTATATTTAACCAATTTTTAAATAATTCATTTCGCTGATCGCTACTATAACTTAAATAAGCAGTATCCGCTTCGGCTTCTGCCAAGGTCACTGCAAATTTCATCAGCTCATCACGCCTAAACCCTATAATTTCTAGTTGTTCATTAATTTCTAGTTCTGCTAGCCTTTGTTCAAAAGTCTTATGGCTAATTTTATAACCATTTAAACTTATTAATTGATCGCCTGCGGAAATCCCAGCCTTACTTGCTGGCGAATCAAGGTAGACGCTTTTGATTTTTATCCCCACGGCACTCGAAGTATACTCAAAACCTAAGCCTGCCTTCGGTTTAGCCGCTGAATAGTTTTCTGAAAAATTGCCTCGATCCGATTGCGACTCTCTATGCCCATAATCAAGCTGCAAGCCCAAAGGCGTTAAAGCAACCTCAAGATCAAGCTCTTTAGTACTGTAAAGCGCTTTTGCAAAAAAGCTATCAAACTCAGTAGCATGTCCACAGAGTCCTTTAACGTAGTTTTGAATAGTGTCTTTTTTAACACCAATACCTTTAGCTCCAAACTCCTGCCACAGATAACGCATTACGTCTGTTAGCGATTTGTTTGAGTCGGTTTTTTGCCTGATCAGCATATCCAAACAAAACGCCACCAAAGCACCTTTGGTATAATAACTCACAACTGAGTTAGGGGCATTTTCATCTTGCTTATAATACTTTGTCCAAGCATTAAAGCTGGAATCAGTCACTGGCTGTATTAAACGACCTTTTGAGCGACGAACCGAAGTCATGGTTTTTGCTAGCGCCGTTAAATAATTTTCGACGCTAATAACACCGGATTGAACACACGCCAAACTGTCGTAATAAGAGGTTATTCCTTCAAACGCCCACAACAGCTCGGTATAAGACTCTTGTTGCGTATCATAGGGTAAAAAAACTGCTGGCTTAATACGCTTAACATTCCAGGTATGAAAATACTCATGCGAACATAAATCCAAAAACTTTTGATAGTCAGGCTTTACTTGATTCGACTCATCTGTGGTTAATGGCAAATCTTCACGGCTACAGTGTAGCGCAGTCGAGTTTCGATGCTCTAAGCCACCAAAACCATTGCCTAAGACATAAGTCATAAAAATATAGCGTTGCATTGGATAAGGCTTGCCAAAAAATTCTAATTGATGCTCACAAATTTTTGTTAGATCATTTTTTAAGCGCGCTTCATCAAGCTTTTCGAAACGCCCAGTCAAAGCCATATAATGAGGGATACCAAAAGCTTCAAAGCTAATCAGCCTAAAATCAGCCATTTCAACCGGACAATCAATCAACTCATCATAATTTGCAGCTTGGTAATGACCAAACTCAAACTCTTGAGTAGCATGAATTGGCTGCAAACCAGTGGCCAGCTTCCAATTTGCAAAGCTTGCACCTTCCGGTCTTAAAATCTCAACTTGATGCGATAAATCTTCTTGCCCTTTGACCGCCAGAAAGACACTGGTACCATTAAAGAAACCATGGGTTTGATCTAAGTGCGCACCACGAACCGATAAATCCCAAGCATATACTTGATAAGTTATTGTTAACTCACCATCACAAGGTTCGAACTGCCAAGTAGATTTATCAAGTTGCTGAACAGAAATTTCTTTGCCATTAGACTCGGCTTTCATCCATTGAATATGCTTCGCAAAATCACGAATCATATAACTTCCAGGGATCCAATTAGGCAGATAGCAGATTTGGCCATTTGGATTTGGCGATTGAATAATTATAGTAATTTCAAAAAAGTGGGCATTAGGGTTTATTGCTTGGATTTTATAATTTGGCATGCTGAATCAAAATTAATATTTCCTTTGATTATAAAGGAAACTAGAGTAAATCGAAATTACACAATCGAACTAAAAAACCGCGACCAGTTTTGGTCTTTGACGTGTTTGGTTATCCGACAGAGTAACATTTAATTAATATCCTTTTCTAATTCTTTTAGAATATTCTCAACAGCTTCTAAATCTCTCTTGTGCCCTTGATACTGATTAAAGTGTAAACTTATAATGGTTCCAATCGATGTTTCTGCCTGTTGCAATAGCTCCCAATCGTAACTGATTATATCTTTTAAGTTAACATTCGGATCGGCAAGATTAAGATCAACAGGATATAATTTGATATTTATCGCTTGCCTAAATTTTGAGTGTTCATTACTTTGTGCTTCAGCACGACCATTGATGTTGCGCCATAGTGCATTCGCCTGACCATATTCAACTAAAGCTCTTCTAACTGATTTGCTTGAAATTTGCGATAAACTCCCTGTAGACATCAGCTCAGTGAAAGTTGCTGGCGGAGTTCTTCCCCAAGATGTGCTCATGCAAGACACAGCTAGAAATTCTATATATCCATCAGCTATATTAGCTTCATCTTCTTTAGATAGTTCTTTTTTCCTAATCAATTCGAGCAATTCACCACAATAATTTCGTAAGCGCTTAGATCGCCCTTTTCGCTTAATCAATATATCCCTATGAGCAGAAAAGTCATCATACAAAGTGGTAAGTAAGCTAATTTCATTTTTTTCTGCCTTCTTAGCCTCATTCCAATTGGCCACTTGAATACCAATAAAGACACCCACCACAACAATGACAAAATCAACAAAAACCGCAAACCAGTTTTGATCCTTGACGTGCTTGGTGATTCTTCTTAGTAGCATATTTATTCCTTTTTTACTGCTTACTTAACTTAAGTGTTCAAAGAATAAACTATTTTGGCATGGATTTCATATAGGCATAAAAAAAGGCCACCCGCTGGGTAGCCTTTCTTTTATATAAGCGCTTGGCACCTCTGCGCTTCGCTTGAGCCAGGGGTTCGGCAGAGCCTCACCCATTTTCTCGGTGCAAAGCAAAACTCTTTGCTTTGCAAATTCCCTCGAAAATCCTACTCCACATGGGAACCCATGTGAGAGTGCATTTCCAACAGATAATAAAAAACCCCAACCTAACGGCTGGGGTTTTGTATTAAGCGCTTGGCGATGACCTACTCTCACATGGGGAAGCCCCACACTACCATCGGCGATGAGTCGTTTCACTTCTGAGTTCGGGAAGGGATCAGGTGGTTCCAACTCTCTATGGTCGCCAAGCAAAAAACGTTGAGTATTTATACTTGAAACAAGTCCAATCAAGTAGAAGCTAGTAAACAAGCTTGAGTCACATTCGTAAGCAATGTTCATCACATTGTTATCGTTAATAAGGTTATTTGACTCACACTTTCCATGGTCGGCTAAAACCACTTGGGTGTTATATAGCCAAGCCTCGCGAGCAATTAGTACAAGTTAGCTCAACGCCTCACAGCGCTTCCACACCTTGCCTATCAACGTCGTAGTCTACAACGGCTCTTAGGAGGACTTAAAGTCCTAGGGATATCTAATCTTAGAGGGGGCTTCCCGCTTAGATGCTTTCAGCGGTTATCCTGTCCGAACATAGCTACCCGGCAATGCCACTGGCGTGACAACCGGAACACCAGAGGTTCGTCCACTCCGGTCCTCTCGTACTAGGAGCAGCTCTCTTCAAATATCCAACGCCCACGGCAGATAGGGACCGAACTGTCTCACGACGTTCTGAACCCAGCTCGCGTACCTCTTTAAATGGCGAACAGCCATACCCTTGGGACCGGCTACAGCCCCAGGATGAGATGAGCCGACATCGAGGTGCCAAACACTACCGTCGATATGAACTCTTGGGTAGTATCAGCCTGTTATCCCCGGAGTACCTTTTATCCGTTGAGCGATGGCCCTTCCATACAGAACCACCGGATCACTATGACCTACTTTCGTACCTGCTCGACGTGTCTGTCTCGCAGTTAAGCTGGCTTATGCCATTGCACTAACCTCCTGATTTCCGACCAGGATTAGCCAACCTTCGTGCTCCTCCGTTACTCTTTGGGAGGAGACCGCCCCAGTCAAACTACCCACCACACACTGTCCTCGATCCGGATAACGGACCTGAGTTAGAACTCAAAACATACAAGGCTGGTATTTCAAGGTTGACTCCACGCATACTGGCGTACACGTTTCACAGTCTCCCAGCTATCCTACACATGCAGGCTCTAAGTCCAGTGTGAAGCTGTAGTAAAGGTTCACGGGGTCTTTCCGTCTAGCCGCGGGTACACAGCATCTTCACTGCGATTTCAATTTCACTGAGTCTCGGGTGGAGACAGTGTGGCCGTCGTTACGCCATTCGTGCAGGTCGGAACTTACCCGACAAGGAATTTCGCTACCTTAGGACCGTTATAGTTACGGCCGCCGTTTACCGGGGCTTCGATCAAGAGCTTCGACCTAAGTCTAACCCCATCAATTAACCTTCCGGCACCGGGCAGGCGTCACACCCTATACGTCCACTTTCGTGTTTGCAGAGTGCTGTGTTTTTGATAAACAGTCGCAGCCACCTGGTATCTTCGACCGCCAACAGCTTACGGAGCAAGTCCGATCACCATCAGCGGCGCACCTTCTCCCGAAGTTACGGTGCCATTTTGCCTAGTTCCTTCACCCGAGTTCTCTCAAGCGCCTTAGTATTCTCTACCTGACCACCAGTGTTGGTTTGGGGTACGATCGGTTATTATCTGAAGTTTAGAAGATTTTCCTGGAAGCAGGGCATCAACCACTTCAGTCCCGTGGGACTTCGTCGTCAGCTCTCAGCCTTAGGTGTCCGGATTTGCCTAAACACCCAGCCTACTACCTTAAACGCGGACAACCGTCGCCGCGCTGGTTTAGCCTTCTCCGTCTCTCCATCACAATAATAACCGGTACGGGAATATTAACCCGTTTCCCATCGACTACGCATCTCTGCCTCGCCTTAGGGGTCGACTCACCCTGCTCCGATTAGCGTCGAACAGGAACCCTTGGTCTTCCGGCGTGCGGGTTTTTCACCCGCATTAACGTTACTCATGTCAGCATTCGCACTTCTGATACCTCCAGCAAACCTCCCGGCTCACCTTCAACGGCTTACAGAACGCTCCTCTACCATGCGATACTTCCTTAAACTCACTTACTCTAGAACACCTCACCGACTCAACGTTCGGAGGCGCTTTGTTCGCACAAAAAACGTGCTCACTGCTCTACAGCAAATAAACTTAAGTGAAGTATCGCATCCGCAGCTTCGGTGGTATGTTTAGCCCCGTTACATCTTCCGCGCAGGCCGACTCGACTAGTGAGCTATTACGCTTTCTTTAAAGGGTGGCTGCTTCTAAGCCAACCTCCTAGCTGTCTAAGCCTTCCCACATCGTTTCCCACTTAACATACACTTTGGGACCTTAGCTGGCGGTCTGGGTTGTTTCCCTTTCCACGACGGACGTTAGCACCCGCCGTGTGTCTCCCGCGATTGTACTCCTGGGTATTCGGAGTTTGCATCGGGTTGGTAAGTCGGGATGACCCCCTAGCCGAAACAGTGCTCTACCCCCCAGGGTAAGACGCGAGGCTCTACCTAAATAGATTTCGAGGAGAACCAGCTATCTCCCGGTTTGATTAGCCTTTCACTCCAATCCACAGTTCATCCCCTCATTTTGCAACATAAGTGGGTTCGGTCCTCCAGTAAGTGTTACCTCACCTTCAACCTGACCATGGATAGATCACCGGGTTTCGGGTCTACCTCCAGCAACTAAACGCCCTATTAAGACTCGGTTTCCCTACGGCTCCCCTAAACGGTTAACCTTGCTACTGAAGAGTAAGTCGCTGACCCATTATACAAAAGGTACGCAGTCACTAGACTAAAATCTAGCTCCCACTGCTTGTAAGCATGCGGTTTCAGGTTCTATTTCACTCCCCTCACTGGGGTTCTTTTCGCCTTTCCCTCACGGTACTGGTTCACTATCGGTCGACAGAGAGTATTTAGCCTTGGAGGATGGTCCCCCCATGTTCAGTCAAGATATCACGTGTCCCGACCTACTCGTTTTCACTTAAAACGCGCTTTCGTGTACAGGGCTATCACCTCGTATCGCTGGACTTTCCAGACCATTCCACTAACGCATAAGAAGCTTAAGGGCTAATTCCCGTTCGCTCGCCGCTACTAAGGAAATCTCGTTTGATTTCTGTTCCTACGGGTACTTAGATGTTTCAGTTCCCCGCGTTCGCCTCTTTATCCTATGTATTCAGATAAAGATAATGACCTTACAGTCACTGGGTTTCCCCATTCGGAAATCCCGGGATATCACGTTTGTTGTCAACTCCCCCGGGCTTATCGCAGACTACCACGTCCTTCATCGCCTTCTGTCGCCAAGGCATCCACCGCATGCTCTTAGTCACTTGACTATATAACCCCAAATAGTTTTCGATCACTTCGCTTAACCAGGCCTTTTGTATAGCCCTAGCCAACCTCAGCAATCACCACTTCGGTATCTTCAAATAACCGTATTACGTGTTAACAATTCCGACTTCGAATCGCTAACGCCAACATGATGAATACAAATTCGCTTACAAAATTATTAAAACTCTTTTGTTACTCATTTACTTTGCTTCTACCTAATTGTTAAAGAACTCGCTCTGGTATAAATACCCAGAGCAAAACCTTCTGGTTTTGCTCTAAATACTTAAACAATCGGTCAATGGTCGTTTTTTGTGCTTTAGCGCGGCAGTTACGCAGAAAGTTTACTCTAGTAAACGACTAAGTAACTAACAATGCTAAACGCAAAAATGGTGGAGCTAAGCAGGATCGAACTGCTGACCTCCTGCGTGCAAGGCAGGCGCTCTCCCAGCTGAGCTATAGCCCCTTATCTCGTCCTTTTGCCGCTCATTATCGTTGCTCTTGCGTTTCGACTCAGTCATTACCCTGATGGTAACTCCTTCGCTCAAC